>CAIOYC010000010.1 GCA_903862425.1 uncultured Caulobacterales bacterium
CGGCGACGCCCGCCCTGCCCGCCGCCCGGCCGGCGACCGCGCGCGCCGAACCCGACATCGCCAGCGCCGTCGCCGCCGCTCGCGAGGCCGCAGCCGCCGCGCAGGATCTCGACGCGCTCAAAGCCGCCATCGCCGACTTCGACGGCTGCACCCTGAAACGCCAGGGCGCGCGCCAGGCCGTGTTCGCGCGCGGTCGTCCCGATGCGCCGGTCATGGTAATCGGCGAGGGACCGGGCGCGGAGGAGGACAGGCAGGGCGAGCCTTTCGTGGGCCGCGCCGGACAACTGCTCGACAAGATGCTCGCCGCCGCCGGGCTCAGCGATCATGTCTTCATCACCAATACCGTCTTCTGGCGCCCGCCCGACAATCGCACCCCAACACACCCGGAGCAGGCGGTTTGCGCGCCCTTTGTCGAACGCGCCATCGCCATGGTCCGTCCACGCCTGTTGCTGCTGGCCGGCGGCGCGGCCGCCAAGGGCATGCTGAAGCGCAGCGAGGGCATTCTGACCCTGCGCGGCCAGTGGTTCGACTGGACCTCTGCCGATGACGCGCTCACCGTGCCCGCCATGGCGACCCTGCATCCTGCCTTTCTCCTGCGTCAGCCGCTGGGGAAGAAAAAGGCGTGGCAGGACCTTATGACGCTGGCCGCCCGGCTTGAGGAAACAACGGCTTAGGCGTATCCAAGCCCCCGGTCGGCGCCGACGAGGCGTGCTAGGTGGGGCGACCTGATGCGCACGGGCGGTATCGCGGCGATCTTCGGCATGGCCCTGGCGCTTTTTGCGGGCGCGGCCGCCTCGCAAACAGCTCCTGCGATCCGCGCCCTTTCCGCCGACGACGCCGCCGTCTATGCCCGCGCCTTCAAGGCCGCCAAGTCCGGCGATTTCGACGCCCTGAAGGGCATTTCCGGCAAGGTCGACGACGAATGCCTGGTCGGGCGGCTACAGCTGATGAAGCTGATGCACGCCGACTATTCGGCCACCTATGACGAGCTGCGCGCCTGGCTGAAGAAATATCACGACCAGCCCGGCGCGGATCGGGTCTACGCCCTGGCCCGCAAGAAGGCCCTGGCGGCGCAGGCCAGCCCCGCCGACCTCGACGCTCCCGATGGCGATGGCGTCCAGACCGCAGACCCAGCCGCGCCGTCCTGGGCGCGCGTCGAGCAGGTGGCGCAGAAGCTCGATCTCAAGGCGCCGTCCAGCAAGCTCGATCCGCGCCTGCAGGCGGCGAAGGAAGCCTATTATGGCGGCGACCTGGACCAGGGCTACAGCCTCGCCACCGCGGCGGGAGAGCGCTGGATCGCCGGCATCGCCGCCTTCCGCCTCAAGAAATACGACGTGGCCGAGGCGCGCCTCGCCTCCCTGGCCGAAGACTCCACCCAGAGCGAATGGGTCCGCTCCGCCGCCGCCTTCTGGGCCGCCCGCGCCACTGTCGCGGCCGGAGCCCCCGAGCGCGCGCCGGCCCTGCTCCAGATCGCCGCCCGCACGCCCTACACCTTCTATGGCCTGATCGCCGAACGCCAGCTGGGGCTGGAGCCCGCCGTCACCACCAATGGCTTCGACATGGGTCCCGCGCCCATGGCCTCCAGCGAGGATGCGGCCTCCGCGGCGGCCGGCGCCTCCGGCCTCGGACGGCTGATCAAGACCGACAAGCGCGCCCACCGCGCCGCCGCCCTGGCCCAGATCGGCCTGCGCTCTGAGGCCGGACAGGAGCTGCGCACCGCCCTGCTCGCCGCCGGTTCGGCCCAGAACCGCAAGCAGTGGATGGCGCTCGGCCTGGCGCTCAACGCCCCCCTCACCTCCTCCGCCGACCTGACGCGCTCGGGCAAGAGCCGCTTCGACCTCGCTCAGTTCCCGGTCCCGGACCTTCAGCCCACCGGCGGGTTCACCCTCGACCGCGCCCTCGTCTACGCCATCGTACGCCAGGAGAGCGGCTTTCGGCCCGACGCCGCGTCCAGCGCCAACGCCTATGGGCTGATGCAGCTGACGCCCGCCACCGCCGCCCGCATGGTCGGCGACGACAAGCTGGCCCGCGACCCGACCCCGCTGGCCGATCCGTCCTTCAACCTGCGCGTCGGCCAGGACTATGTGGCCAACCTGCTGGGCCTCGTGCAAGGCGATGTGCTGCGCGCCGTCGCGGCCTATAATTCCGGCCCCGGCACCATCATGAAGACCGCCAAGCGGATGGAGCCGGAAGCCGACTCCTTACTCGTGTTCGAGAGCATGCCCGGCGGCCAGACCCGCGAATTCGTCCAGCGCGTCGTCTCTAACTACTGGATCTATCGCCAGATGTTCGGACAGGACTGCCCCTCCCTCGCCGCCCTCGCCTCGGGCGCCCGCTCGGTGGGCGTGGACCAGTAACGGCATCGACTTCTGTCCTCGCATGGGAATGGGACGCCGTTCCCGGCAGCTTTAGTTCTTGTTTTGTTCCGATCGCGGCAGTAGTCTTTTCGCATGTCGCGAGCGCCCCACAAGGTCGGTGTCGAAGCCCATGGCCGCGGGGCGATCACCAATGCCGGCGGTCGCTATGAGACCCAGGTCAGCGAGGCGTTCGACGACGGTTGGGGAGAGGACGACGAGCCATCCCGCCCCCTGCGCACCGAACTGACGGCGGAGAAGGCGAAGGTGATCCTGTCGCGCAACGACAGTCCGGACATCGGCTTCGACCGCTCGATCAACCCCTATCGCGGCTGCGAGCACGGCTGCATCTACTGCTATGCCCGCCCCGCCCATGCCTATATGGGGCTGTCGCCGGGGCTGGATTTCGAGAGCAAGCTGTTCTTCAAGCCGGACGCCGCCAAGCTCTTGGAAAAGGAGCTGTCGCGGAAGAACTACGCCGTGGATCGGGTGCATATCGGCGGCAATACCGACCCCTATCAGCCCACCGAGAGGAAACTGCAGATCACCCGCGGCGTGTTGCAGGTGCTGGACCGGTTCAACCATCCCACCAGCCTGATCACAAAGTCGGCCCTGGTGGTACGCGACCTCGATATCCTCGCCCCGATGGCGCAGCGCGGCCTGGTGAAGGTGTTCATCTCCGTCACGACGCTGGATCGCAAGCTGGCGCGGCAGATGGAGCCGCGCGCCTCGACCCCCGAGCGGCGCATCTGGGCGCTGAAGACCCTGGCGGCGGCGGGCGTGCCCACGGGCGTCGGTTTTGCCCCGGCCATTCCCGGTCTCAACGACCACGAGATGGAGCGGGTGTTGGAAAGGGCGGCCGGCGTCGGCGTGCAGGAGGCCATGTTCGTGGTGTTGCGCCTGCCGCTGGAGATCAAGGATCTGTTTCGCGAATGGCTGGAGGCCGAACGACCGGACGCGGCGAAGAAGGTAATGTCGCTCGTGCGCCAGATGCGCGGCGGCAAGGACTACGACGCGGTCTGGGGCCAGCGCATGCGCGGCCAGGGGCCGATCGCCGATCTGCTCTCGCGCCGCTTCCAGGTCGCCTGCACCCGGTACGGCCTGAACCAGACCCGTTTCCTCCAGCGCAGCGACCTGTTCCGCGTGCCGCAATCGGCCCGTACACAGCTCGACCTGTTCGGCTGAGCCGATCAGCCGCTCCGCGCGTTAGGCGGGAATGGCGGACGATCAGCACATCAAGGCCCAGGCCGACAACGTAGCCAGGAGCGCTGGAAAGCTCGCCGCCAGCGCCGGGCGGGTGGAGGACAGCGCCGACCGCCGCACCGAGCTCGCAGCCGACCGCACGGTATTGGCGGCGGAACGCACCTATGCCGCCTGGGTGCGGACAGGGCTGGCGGCGCTGGCCTCCGGCGTCGGGGCGCGCGCCCTGTTCGCCCATATACTGCCGGCCTGGTTCGGCAGCGTGACCGGCACGGTGCTGATCGCATTCAGCGCCTTTTGCTTCGCCGCCGCGGTCTGGCGCGAGAGCGAGCCTGGCGCGCCGCCGCCCAGACCCGATACCCGCCGCCTGCCGCGCGGCGTACTGCTGGCGCTGAACGGCTTCCTGATCGTGGTCAGCGCCGCCGCCCTGGTCGGCATTTGGTTGGCGCACACGTGACGGACGGCGACGAGGGCGATAAGGAACGCCCTCATTGTGCTTGCAGCGAGGCCATTATGACCCCACCGACCGCAACCTGGGCCGAGGGCCGCGTGGCCTTCATCACCGGCGCCACTTCCGGCTTCGGCAAGGCCTTCGCCGAGCGGATTGTGAAGGCTGGTGGCCGGGTGATCGCCACGGGCCGACGCGAAGACCGTCTGAAGGCCCTGGCCGACGCCGCGCCTGAGGGGCGCTGCCTGACCCGGGTGATGGATATCCGCGACCCGGCCTCGATCCTCGCCTCCCTGGCCGACCTGCCCGAGGCTTTCGCCCCCATCGACATCCTGTTCAACAATGCCGGCCTCGCGCTGGGCCTCGGCAAGGCGCATGAGGCTGATCTGGCGGACTGGGACACGATGATCGCCACCAATGTCACCGGCCTGGCGCACGTCACCCGCGCGGTGCTGCCGGGCATGGTGGCGCGCAATCGCGGGCACCTGATCAATATGAGCTCGGTGGCCGCCAGCTATCCCTATCCCGGCGGCAATATCTACGGCGCCACCAAGGCCTTCGTGCGCCAGTTCTCCCTCAACCTGCGCTGCGACCTGCTCGGTACGGCGGTGAAGGTCACCTCCATCGAGCCGGGCATGGCGGAGACCGAATTCTCCGAGGTGCGCTTCAAGCAGGATGGGGCCGCCGCCGCAAAGGTCTATGCCGATATGCAGCCGATGACGGCGGACGACATCGTCGATGTGGTGGAGTCGGTCCTGCGCCTGCCCGCCCATATCAACGTCAACACGCTGGAGGTCATGCCCGTGGCCCAGGCCTTCGGCCCCTTCGCCGTGGCGCGCGGGGGCTGAACGCGAAACGCCTCCGGTCTGAAGCCGGAGGCGTTCCTCAGATCGGCGAAAAGCCGCCGATCAATATCGATCAATCTACTCAGTAATGGGCCGGGGCCGCGCCGTAGGACGAGGCCGGCGGCGTATAGCGACGCGGCGGCGGCGTATAGGCGCGCGGCGGCGAAGCGCCGTATGCGCCATTGTCCGAATGCACCACGTCGGTCCGGCAATCGACCTGCTTCCACTCGAAGCGCGAGGGCGTGACGATCTTGATCTTGGTGTAGTCGTTATAGACCGCCGGGATGGTGTAGGGCTGGGTCACGTCCGGGCCGCGCACGGTGATGCGCACGGTGTCGTAGACAGCCGGAATGACGCGGCGATCGACGCTGGCGGGACGATCCACCACCTGGCGGGTGATGGTGCGGGTTTCGGCGGGTACCTGGACTTCGACGGTGCGGGCGGGCGTGCGCAGGATCTGCTTGGTGATGGTCTTGTATTCCGGCGGCACTTCCACGAGGCAGAGCACTTCGCCGGTGGGCAGGACCTTGGTGGTCATGCCGCCATAGTTCGGGTTGTGCTCGATCACGCCGGAACCATAGGTGCCTTCAGGACGCGAAGTCGGGGCGGCGCCGTAGGAATTGGCCGCGCCGGGGGCGTAACCCGCGACGGTCGCGCCCGGACGCCAGGCGGTGTAGCCGTCCTTGATCTTCACCTGCTCGGACACCGTCTCATAGGTGGCGGCGATGGTTTCGGTGCGGGTGTAGGCGGCCTTGACCACCACGGTCTCGGTGACCGAGCGGTAGGTGGCGGGGATGGTGATGAGTTCGACCGACTCTTCCTTCACCAGGACGCGCTTTTCCTCGACCGTCGCGCCGCCGGGGATGACCTTGATCTCGGTCTTTTCCGGAGAGACCAGCACGCGCTCGGTCACCGCTTCGGTGACCTCGGGCACCAGCACCTTGGTGAAGCACTGGCCGGGCGCCGCGTTGGGCGGATAGTCTTCGTTGGTCACCTGACCGGGGCCGAAGCCGACCGGACCGGGCGTGCCGCAACCGCCAGGGCCGCACTGGCCCGCGCCGTAGCTCGGCTGGACCACGCGGCCGCCGCCGTAGGAGGTTTGGGCTTGCGCGACGCCGGCGGCGCCGAGAACGGCGACGAGCGAGGCGCTGGTCAGAAGGTGGAGCGGACGCATCAGTTTTGTTTTCCCAGCGTGGCCCGGCGCCCCCCTCGGGCATGGGCCGAATGTATTCTAGTCCACCGACTGCATGACTGGCGCCACGACATGCATAAACGTGAAACACCTGAGCGAAGAGGTTTCAGCCGTGCTTTCTCGCCTGCTTGGCGAACGCCGCACACTGTTTGACAATTGCCGACGCTCCTGAATGGAGACGCGTGCCAATTCGGGACAGTTGGCTGACTGTATTCGGCGGCCGCCGCCAAAGTCTCGTCCTGAGGCCTGATCTTGCCGTCGCAAGCATAAGAACAGCCCGGCGGGGTGGGGGCGCCGATCGGGTTAGCCATGCTTAACCGGCGCCGACATCGGCGAGTGTGAACCAGTGTGAAGCGGCGTCGGTCGGGCCAAGCGGTCGCGACCCCGGCGATGACCCTTAAACCTGCCGCCGCGCGTGCTACATTCGTTCTCTACAGACTCGCCTTCAGCAGACTCGCCGCCGGATTGGTCGGGTCAGGAATATCCAGTGTCCCAGTCTCCCCTGCCCTTCGACCACGCCGTGCCCAGCCCGCGCATCTCCGACCTGGCCCGCGCCGCATCGCCGCCGGGATCAGGCTCCTACCTCGACGGCCTGAACCCCGAGCAGCGCGCGGCGGTGGAGGCGGTAGAGGGCCCGGTGCTGGTGCTGGCTGGCGCGGGCACCGGTAAGACGCGGGTGCTGACCACGCGGCTGGCGCACATCCTCGCCACCGGCAAGGCGCGGCCGTGGGAACTGCTGGTCGTCACCTTCACCAACAAGGCGGCGCGGGAGATGCGCGAGCGGATCACCCACCTGATCGGCCCTTCCGCCGAGGGCCTGCGCTGGCTTGGCACCTTCCACTCGGTCGCCGCCCAGATCCTGCGTCGCCACGCTGAGTTGGTCGGGCTGAAGTCGAGCTTCACCATCCTGGATACCGACGATGTGGAGCGGCTGCTCAAGCAGCTGATCGAGGCGGAGAATATCGACGCCAAGCGCTGGACGCCCAAGCACCTGTCCGGCCTGATCGACGGCTGGAAGAACCGCGGCCTCACCCCCGACAAGCTGCCCCCGGCCGAGGGTGGGGAGTTCGCGAACGGCAAGGGGGCCAGCCTTTACGCCCTGTATCAGGAGCGGCTGCGCGCCCTGAACGCCTGCGACTTCGGCGACCTGCTTTTGCACAACCTGACCCTGTTCGCGCGCCACCCCGACGTATTGGCCGAGTACCATGGGCGCTTCAGATATCTGCTGGTGGACGAGTATCAGGACACCAATGTCGCCCAGTATCTGTGGCTGCGCCTGTTGGCCCAGGCGTCCAGAAACGTCTGCTGCGTCGGCGACGACGATCAGTCCATCTATGGCTGGCGCGGGGCGGAGGTGGACAACATCCTGCGCTTCGAGCGCGACTTCCCCGGCGCGAAGGTGGTGCGGCTGGAGCGCAACTACCGCTCCACCTCCCACATCCTGAAGGCCGCGTCGGGCCTGATCGCCACCAACAAGGGCCGCCTCGGCAAGACCCTGTGGACGGAAGCCGACGGCGGCGAAAAGGTGCGCGTCTCCGGCGTCTGGGACGGCGAGGCCGAGGCGCGGCTGGTCGCCGACGCCGTGGAGCAATGGGTCAAGGCGCCCGACCTCGGCGACCGCGACGCGAAGAAGCGTCATTACAGGGAATGCGCGGTACTGGTGCGCGCCTCCTTCCAGATGCGCGCCTTCGAAGAGCGGTTCGTCCTGCTGCAGATCCCCTACAAGGTGGTCGGCGGGCCACGCTTCTTCGAACGCGCCGAGATCCGCGACGCCCATGCCTATCTGCGGCTGGTCCAGTCCGAGGACGACGACCTGGCCTTCGAGCGCATCGTCAACACACCGCGGCGCGGCATCGGCGATACCTCGGTAGCCAAGCTGCTGTCCCTGGCCCGTCATCATGGCGTCTCCGCCATCTCCGCCGCGCGGGGACTGGTCAATACGGACGAGTTGCCGGCCCGCACGCGCACGGCTCTGTCCAACTTCATCCGCGACCTCGACCGCTGGACGGCGCTGGCTCGCACGGTCAAGCACGGCGACCTGACCGAGACCATCCTGGAGGAGAGCGGCTATACCGACGCCCTGCGCGCCGACCGGGGGCCGCAGTCGCAGGGCAAGCTCGACAACCTCAAGGAGCTGGTCAACTCCATGGGCCAGTTCGACACCCTGCAGGCCTATCTGGAGCACGTCTCGCTGGTGATGGACCTGGATCGGGGCGACAGCGATGACGCGGTGTGGATCATGACCCTGCACTCGGCCAAGGGGCTGGAGTTTCCGCTGGTCTTCCTGCCCGGCTGGGAGGAAGGCGTGTTTCCCTCCCAGCGCTCCATCGACGAGAAGGGCGAGAAGGGCCTCGAGGAGGAGCGCCGCCTCGCCTATGTGGGCATCACCCGCGCGCGGGAGGAGGCGCGGATCAGCTTCGCCGCCAACCGCCAGGTCTATGGCCGCTGGTCCTCCCAGCTACCCTCACGCTTCGTGGACGAACTGCCGCCCGCAAACGTCGCGGCTCAATCCGAGACGGGCTATTACGGCGGCGGTCCGGGCATGGGCGAGGCCAAGTCGCGCTTCGACGACCAGCCGGTCTTCTCCGGCTCCACCTACAACTCTCCGGGCTGGGCGCGGGCGCAGAGCCGGGCCGCCGATTGGGCCTCGACGCGCGGTCCCGCGGGCCGGCAGGTTATCGAGGGCGAGGGCCGGCTGATCGCCACCTCCGATCCCCAGGGCGGCAACGGCCGGTACAGGCTCGGCGACCGGGTGTTCCACATCAAGTTCGGCTATGGCGAGGTGACCCTGACCGAGGGCTCCAAGCTCACCGTGATGTTCGACAAGGCCGGCGAAAAGCGCGTGATCGACAGCTTCCTGGAAAAGGGCTGAGGTCCGCCGCGTTTCGGACAGCTCAGTGCTTCGACGTCAGCCGGGCCAGGCGGGCGCGTCGTTCGAGCTCATCGAGAATGCTCAGATCTTCCCGGCGGCAAAGATCGCCCGAGGCGAGAATGCAGAGCACCCGATGGCGCGCCCGATCGTAGCCCTCGGCCGAACGCGTCCCGGCGCAGGTCTCCGCCAGGATCGCCTCGATCTCCTCGTTGACCCGCGGCGCGAGGTCGGGAGCCTGGCGAGACGTCTGCTGCAAACCTTGCCCCATGCCGCACTCAACCCTTACTTTACCACTGCACGCAGCTAGACAAATAGGCGGATCACGATCACCGCGGCCGCAGCCAGAAAGGCAAGCGCGGCCAGAGTCGTCAGCAGCCCCGAAAGCAAACCGGATCGGGTCTTGTCCGCACGAAGCGGCAGGTAGTCCCGCCCCACCACCGGTTTACGCATCTTCCCGTCCCGTCAAAACCAGTTTCACCCATTTTGCGAACCGTCCCTGCACGCCAGCCTGTAAGTTGAATTCAACGGCGTCGGGAATGGTAGTGGCACGGCTTGCGTCACTTTCCTGCTCGAATGCCAACCACCGCGGCTACAGTCAAGCTTGATCCACGGACGTTCGGGTCTTTACCGACGACGCCTTCCAGATCAGAAATCGCCGATCCGAAGGAGTTGGTCGATGAGGCATGATCTGGACCGACGCAGGCTGCTGCAGGGCTCCACCGGCCTTGGCCTGCTGGGGCTCGGCGGATGTGCTACGGCTATGTCCCCTCCAAGAGCGCCGGGCCAGACACCCCTTGCGAGCGGCGTTTACCGACCCGTCATCGCCCCGGTGCGTGCGGATATGCGCCGGGTGTTCGACGTCACCGTCTGCCTAAGACCGTTCCGCGCCGCGGGGCCGCGTCTGGATACGGAGCGAATCGGTGATGCGCTGGTGGTGCATAATTACGGGCATGGCGGCTCGGGCTGGTCCCTCTCGTGGGGCTCTGGAACCCTGGCCGTGCGCAAGGCCATGGCGAACGGCCCGAAGGAGGTCGCCGTAATCGGCTGCGGCGCCATCGGGCTGACCTCGGCCATCCTGGCGCAGGAGGCCGGCGCCAGGGTCACCATCTATGCCAGGGACCCGCTGCCCGACACCCGCTCCGCCCGCGCCACCGGCAGCTGGACGCCGGACAGCCGCATCGCCCTGACCAAGGAGGCCGGTCCCGCTTTCGGCGCGGTGTGGGAGGACATGGCCCGCATCTCCTACAAGCGCTATCGCCGCTATCTTGGCCTGCCCGGCACGCCGGTCGAATGGAGCGACCGCTATACCCTGCGTGAAGAGGCGCCGGGCACGGTCAAGGGTCCGGACGATCCCCTCGGCTTCGCCAGCTACGAAGACCGCATCAGCGATATCATGCCGCACGGCGAGACGCTGTCCGCCGCCGACAACCCCTTTCCCGTCCCCCATGTGCGGCGCGGCTCGGCCATGCAGTTCAACGTGGCGGACCTCGCGCACACCCTGATGAGCGACTTTCTCACCGCTGGAGGGCGGTTCGAGCACCGCGAGTTCCACAGCCCGGCTGAGTTCGCCGCGCTGAAGGAGAAGGTGGTGATCAACTGTCCGGGCTATGGCGCGCGGGCGCTATGCAGAGACGAGACGATCACCCCGGTGCGCGGCCAGATCAGCTGGCTGATCCCGCAGCCGGAGGTGAACTACGGCCTGTTCTACAATGGGGTCAGCGTCCTCTCCCGCCGCGACGGCATCGTGGTGCAGGCGGTATGGGGCGGCGACATGATGGGCTATGGCGACGACCAGGAGGTCATCGACCGGGCCGAAACCGAGCGCAGCATCAGGACGATCGCCGAGCTTTACGCCCGGATGAAACCGCAGGCCGCCTGATCGCCTCGAACTATTGGGGGTGGGGCCGCGTCCCGTATTCGGGGGTGGAGACGCGGCCCCCGCTCAACTGGGACCAATCGGGGGTGAGCCCAGCCAAACGTTCCGTAGCGGCGACGTCGCCGCGAATCCTCAGTGCCGCACGTGCTGGCGAGCCATATTACCACGCCGCTCGAGTTCATCCAGAACCATCAGATCGACCGGAGCGCACCGGGAGCCATCACCCAGGATAGCCAGCATCCGCCGCCGTGCGCCCTCGATTCCCTCCGGAAAGCGCGGCGATACCGACCCCTCCGACAGAATGGCCTCAACCTCCTCGATCACGTTCAGCGACAGGTCCGGCCCGATCGCGTCCTGCCGCAGGCTCCAGCGGTGGGAGTCCGGGCCGAAGGGTCGAAAGAACAGCGGATGGTCCACCGCCTCAACCTCCCCGCCCCCGGCTTCGAACATGGCCAGCACGTCGCGCACGGTCTTGCCCATGCGTTCGGGCACGTCGCGGTTCTGCTGACGTCGCCGCGACGAGACCGCGTCCACGATCGCGTCCGCATGCGCCGCGCCGCCCATGCACTGCAGCACCTTGATCACTTCGAGCGCCAGCAATCGGCTTCTGCGCCGCCGCTGATCAGCCATACTTACCGGATTCGTCGCCATCACAGGCCTCGATCAGATAAGAGCGTCGCCCCCCGGCCACGAAACGCTCGCCACACACCTTCAGCGGTTGTGACAGGTCATGGCCGAATTTCAAATCGCCCGCCGAGCGGAATTCGCTGTCCGCGACATAATTTAACAATCGCCCCGAGGCTTCATTAAGGCGGCTCGGATCCGCCTCACGACCTCGCGCGATTGACTTTTTCGCGATTCGGCCTATCTCGACTCCATCCGGAGGCAGGTAGAGCGAATTCGCGCCGTCCGTTCGCCTAAGCATGGGCGGCCCCGGCCCTTACCTTCCCGATTCCGAGGACATGACAGATTTCAATACGCTGGGGCTGAGCCCCGAGACCCTGCGAGCGGTCACCGAAACCGGCTACACCACGCCGACCCCGATCCAGGAACAGGCGATTCCCGTCGCCCTGGCTGGACGCGACGTCCTGGGCATCGCCCAGACCGGCACGGGCAAGACCGCCGCCTTCACCCTGCCCATGATCGACAAGCTGGCCGCGGGCCGATCCAAGGCGCGCATGCCGCGCTCGCTGGTCATCGCCCCCACCCGCGAACTGGCCGACCAGGTGGCGGAAAGCTTCGCCAAATACGCCAAGTACCAGAAGCTCAGCTGGGCGCTGCTCATCGGCGGCGTGTCTTTCGAGGACCAGATCAAGAAGCTCGACCGCGGCGTGGACGTGCTGATCGCCACGCCGGGCCGGCTGCTGGACCATTTCGAACGCGGGCGCCTCTTGCTCACCGGCGTGCAGATGATGGTGGTCGACGAGGCCGACCGCATGCTCGACATGGGCTTCATCCCCGACCTGGAGCGGATCTTCAAGCTCACGCCGGAGAAGAAGCAGACCCTGTTCTTCTCGGCCACCATGCCGCCGGAGATCACCCGGCTGACCACCCAGTTCCTGAAGGATCCGACGCGGATCGAGGTGTCGCGCCCCGCCTCCACCGGCGAGAACATCCGCCAGGTGGTGGTGAAGATCCCGCTCTCCGACCCCAAGGCCAAGCGCATGGTTCTGCGCGCTCTGATCGACAAGGACAATCCGGACAGCGGCATCGTCTTCTGCAACCGCAAGACCGAGGTCGATATCGTCGCCAAGTCGCTGAAGGTGCACGGCCTGGACGCCGCGCCGATCCACGGCGACCTGGAGCAATCCCAGCGCATGAAGACGCTGGAAATGTTCCGCAAGGGCGAACTGAAGCTGCTGGTCGCCTCCGACGTCGCCGCACGCGGTTTGGACATCCCGGCCGTCAGCCACGTCTACAACTACGACGTGCCGCACCACGCGGACGACTATGTGCACCGCATCGGCCGCACCGGCCGGGCTGGCCGTTCGGGCGTGACCTATATGATCGTCACGCCGGCGGACGACCGCGGCTACGACAAGGTGCTGAAGCTCATCAAGACCGAACCGGCGGAAGAAACCGTCGATCTGGACTGGGGCGAGGTCAAGGAAGCGGCGGTACGCGACAACGAACGGCGCAAGGAACGCGGCGGCGACCGCAAGGGCGGCCGCGATAGTGGACGCTCCGCCGGCAGGGATCGCGACCGCGACCGTCGCCCCCGCCCGGTCAAGGATCATGGCGAGCGCGCCGAGATGGCGCCGGCCGAGGTGGTCGAACGCGATCCCAACGCAGAGCCCGCCCCGATTCGTGAAGCTCGCCCGGCCCGCACTGAGCGTCCCGCGCGTGAGGATCGCCCCGCGCGCGAAGACCGTCCTCGCCGTGAGGAGCGTGCGCCGCGCGAAGATCGCCCCCGTCGCGAGGAGCGTTCCGAGCGCAGCGAACAGCCGGCCCGCGCCGAACAGGCCGAAGCGCCGTTGCGCGAGGAGCGTCCGCGTCGGGATGAGCGTCCGCGCCGGGACGAGCCGCGCCTCGACAGCAGTCGGGAGCGACCGCGCCACTATCGCGACGACCTTGGCCCCTCCGTGGTCGGCTTCGGCAATGACCTGCCGGCCTTCCTGCTGACCGCCTTCAAGGCTCCGCCCGCCCCGGCGGCCGACGCCGACGGCGAGTATGTCGATGACGAGTTCGACGGCGTGGACGCGGTCGAAACAGCGCCGGCCCAAACGGTCGAACCCGCGCCCAAGCCCAAGCGGACCCGTAAGCCCAGGGCCGCGAAGGCCGAAGCGCCGGTGGAGGTCGAAACCGCACCGACGAACGACCCCGTCGATCCATCGACGGGCGAGCCCAATGCCGACCCGGCCCTCGCCGAGGAACTGGCGGCCGAAGCTCCCGCCAAGCCGAAACGCGCGCCGCGCCGCAAGAAGGCTGAAGTGGCGGCCGGCTGATTTCTCAATACCCGCTCATCTCCGCCTTCGCGGGGATGAGTGGGTGTTATGATGAACGCCGAATTCCGGACCTTACCCCTTCAGCTGCGCCGCCAGATATTTGCGGATGCCGTCGCCGTAAGGTGGGCGGAGCATCTGCAGAGGGCCGATGTCCTTCTTCAGCTGGGTGAAGACGCTGCGTCGGTGGCTGAACTCGCGAAACCCATCCAAGCCGTGATAGCTGCCTGATCCTGAAGGACCGACGCCGCCGAAGGGCAGGTTTTCCTGCGCCACGTGGAAGACCACGTCGTTGACCGTCACCCCGCCCGAGGTTGTGGCGCCGAGCACCCTGCCCTCCTCCGCCCGGTCCTGTCCGAAGTAGTAGAGGCCGAGCGGCCGGTCGTGGGCGTTCACATAGGCCACCGCCTCATCCATGGTGTCGTACCCCTTGATCGGCAGGACGGGGCCGAAGATCTCCTCCTGCATCACCTTCATCTCGTCGGTGGGGTTGAGGATCAGGGTCGGCGGGATCTTGCGATGCTCCTGCTGGGAAAAGTCCTCGCCGGCGGGATTGATCTCGACGATCTCCGCCCCCTTGGCGCGGGCGTCGTCGATATAGCCGCGGATACGGTCATAGTGCCGGTCGGCGATCACGGCGGTGTAGTCGGGATTGTCCTTGAGGGTGGGGAACATCTTTTCCACCGAGGCCTTGGCCGCCTCGACGAACTCGGCCATGCGCGGGGCAGGCGCCAGCACATAGTCCGGCGCGAGGCAGATCTGGCCGGCGTTCAGGGTCTTGCCGGCCATGATCCGGTCGGCAGCCACCTTCAGGTCCGCACTTTCGCCGAGGATCACCGGGCTCTTGCCGCCGAGCTCCAGGGTGACGGGCACAAGGTTGTCCGCCGCGGCCCGCATCACATGGCGCCCCACCGAGGTGGCTCCGGTAAAGATCAGGTGGTCGAAGGCGAGGCCCGCAAAGGCCTGCCCCACCTCGGGCCCGCCGGTGAAGACGGCGATCTCATCCTCGTCAAAGGCGGAGGCGAACATCTTCGCCATCAGGGCCGAGGTCGCGGGGGTGAACTCCGACGGCTTGATCATCGCCCGGTTGCCCGCCGCCAGCACCCCGGCCAGGGGCGAGAAGGTGAGGTTCACCGGGAAATTCCACGGCGAGATAATCCCCACCACACCCTTGGGCTGGAAACGCACCTCGGCCTTGGCGCCGAACAGACCGAGAATGGCGGGAGTCGGCGTGCGCTTCTCGGGCTTCATCCAGGTCTTCAGGTGATCGCGCGCGTGCTTCAATGGCCCGATGGAGGCGGCCACGTCGGTGAAGCCCGTGGTCTCCTTGGCCCGGTTGCCGAAGTCGGCGTTCACCGCCTCGGCGATGGCGTCGGAATGGTCGATCAGCAGCCGGATGCAGCGGTTCAGCCGGTCGATCCGCAGGGCGGCGTCCGGCGCGCCTTCGCGGATATTGGCCGCCTTCTGGCGCTCCAGCACAGACTGCATGGTGGTACTGGGATCGGAGACCGATTGGACGACGGCGTTCATGGGCGTTGCTCCGGCCCATTTTGGGCAGTTATCGTGACGATAGACCGAACCATACGATGTTCAGATGCGCCGATAAAGCCGCGCCTTAACCTGCCGTTTCAATTCTCGGGCATAGTCTGCGCCGCGAAAGCCCGTGGGGGGCGATGGGATGTCTGGCGAGATGAGCGGCGAAATCGAACTCTCCATGCGCGGCCCCGAAGCCTATCGCTTGGCGCGCGCCGCCATCGACGGCATGGAAGATCACAAGATCTGGCCGACTCCGCTGAATTTCGAGCTTTGGTTGCATTATCTGGGCAATCCCGAAGGTCCGCTTGGTCAGGCCATCGGTCAGCTGCTCAAGGACGGCGATCCCATCACCGAGGCTGTAGCCGAGGGGCTGGCCGCCGAATTCCTGCCCAAGGCGCGGCTGAACGAAGAGATTCGCGACGCCGGCGACAAACTGAATCAGCAGCTGCAGAATATATCCGCGGCGATCAAGACGGCGCAAAAGTCCACTGACGCCTATGGCCGCGCCCTGGCCGGCGCTTCGGAGGAGCTGGCGGACGACACCCTGCAGGCCACCACCGTCACGCGCCTGGTGAACAGCCTCGCCACCGCCACCAAGAAGGTGCAACGCGAGAACGCCTCGCTCGAAAAGCGCCTCAACGCCTCTACGAACGAGGTCAGCCGCCTGCGCGAACATCTCGAACAGGTGCGCCGCGAGGCCATGACCGACGCGCTCACCACCTTGGCCAACCGCAAGGCTTTGGACGAAGGCCTTATGCGCGCCTGCGCCGAGGCGGACGCCACAGGCAAGCCGATGAGCATGGCGGTGGTGGATATCGACCACTTCAAACGCTTCAACGACACCTGGGGTCACCAGACCGGCGACCAGGTGATCCGCTACGTCGCCAGCGTCATGGGGCGCGTGGGCGAGCACCCACGACTGGCCGCCCGTTATGGCGGAGAGGAATTCGCCGTGCTGTTCCCGCGCGAGGAGATGGCGGAGGTCGCCCGCGAGCTCGACGCCATCCGCCGCGAAATCGGGTCGCGCACCCTGAAGCGCCGCTCCACCAACGAGGATCTCGGCGCCGTCACCGTCTCCGTCGGCGTGGCGCAATATCTGAAAGGCGAAGGCCCCGCCGGTCTGATCGAGCGCGCTGACGCCGCCCTCTACGCCTCCAAGCGCGCCGGTCGCGACCGGGTGAGCTGCGCGGACCTGCAGCGCTCCGAAGCGGCGTAAAAACCCCGCCCCTTCCTTTGGGTAAGGCGGTTTCGCTCGCCTTCCGGCAGGCCTATCGTCGGCGCAAGAGCTTCGTGCTCAGAGCCAGGGAGGCCGCCATGGACTATACCAAGATCAAGCTGTCGATGGACGGCGACGTGGCGATCATCGCCTTCAACGACCCCGCGACCATGAACGCGGCGGGGGTCGATACCGCCGAACAGCTCACCGACGCCTTCCGCCAGGTGTCCGACGGCGGGCTCGGCGCACGGGCGGTGGTGCTGACCGGCGAAGGCCGCGGTTTCTGCTCCGGGGCCAATCTGTCGAGCACCGGATCGGGCGGCGAGCCGCGCGACGCCGGGTCCTCGCTGGAGCGCACCTACAATCCCCTCGTCACCGCAATCCGCGACCTGCCCGTTCCGATCGTCACGGCGGTAAACGGCGCGGCGGCGGGTATCGGTTGCTCCTTCGCGCTGATGGGCGACATCATCGTCGCCGCCGAGAGCGCCTATTTCATGCAGGCCTTCCGCCGCATCGGCCTCGTGCCCGATGGCGGCTCCACCTACCTTCTCCCGCGCATGATCGGCCGCGCCCGGGCGATGGAGATGATGATGCTCGGCGACAAGGTGGCGGGTCCGAAGGCGCTGGAATGGGGCCTGGTCAATCGCTGCGTCCCGGACGCAGACCTAATGGACACCGCCCTGAAGTTCGCCCGCGAACTGGCTCAGGGACCCAAGTCCCTCGGCATGATCCGCCGTCTGGTGTGGGACGCGCTCGACAACGAATGGAAGTCGCAGCTTCAGGCCGAAGCCGTCACCCAGTCTCAAGCGGGCAAGACCGAGGACTTTGCCGAAGGCGTCACGGCTTTCCTGCAAAAGCGTCCGGCCAGCTTCAGGGGCCGCTGAGCGCGCTGTGCCTCAGCCCCACGAGGCTCCGCCACGTCGGCAGATCGCCGTGACGAATTCGCGCGTCAGGCCGGCCTTGCGATAGACGCCAAGTGTGGCCGTGGCCGTGCAGCTGGCCCCGTCGCGGGTGGCGCAGCGCTGGACGTCTTCGTCTGCCTTCATTAGGCGATCCAGGTTTGTCCGGCGCCGTGGTGAAAGGGCGTCGTGGAAGGTTTCCTCGGCATCCAGAAGGACGGCCGGCTTGACGTAGAGTAGGCGCGAGGCGGGACAGCGCGCCTCGACGGCCTGAACGAGCGCGGTGAAGTCCGGTCCAGCGAGACTCTGCATCTCATCGCCCTGCGGCGACGGTGCGGCGGCGATGGCGCCGGCGACGACAAGACTGATCATGGCGGATCTCGCAAACGCGGGGGAAGGCGCGCCTATAACGCAGAACGATGCGGCGGTTTCCAGCCCTGCTCAAACTTCAGCGAGCAGCCGCTCCAGGGCCGCGTCCACGGCGTCCAAAGGGATCAGGGCGATGTCTTTGCCGCCGAAATCCTCCGCCACCAGCGCCTCGACACGGGGTGCGGCGGGGCGGAATTTCCTGGCCTTGCGGGTCTCGCGGAATAGGCTCACGAGGGCGCAGCCGCCCGCCGCCAGCATGTGACCCGGCCCCGCGTCGGCAGCGACGCCGGCGGCGAGGCGGCTGGCCAGCGCGATGGTCAAAAACGGTCCGCTCACGTTCGGATAGGGATCGCTGCGGTCCTCGCCGGGCAGGAGCGCGAAGGGCGCCTCGGCCCGGATCGGGGCCAGATAGTCACGCTCGCCCGGCCCGAGGAAGAAGACCGGGACGCGCCCGCGCGCGTGCTGGCGCCGCGCCAGGTCGACGTAGCGATCGATGGGCCAGCGCCGCTCCGGCCCGCCCGCGCCGGGCGCGAAGCCCACATAGGTCGGCCCCTCGGGCAAGAGTGCGAACGCCGCGGCCTGCGCTTCGCCATTGAGCAGCGGCAGAGGCCTTGGCGTGGCGGCCGGTCCGCCCGCCAGCTCCAGCAGGAGGGCGAGTTGGTCCACCATGGCCTCGGGCCAGGGCTCGGACGGCTTGCGGCTGGACAAGGCGAAGTTACCGGCGGAGGCGATAAACGCGCCCTTGGCCGCCCGGCGCACCGCCAGGCTGCGGGCCAGGTTGCGCTGGGTGTCGATCACCACATCGAAAGTGCGGCCGCCGAACGGCGCGCGGGGAGACAGGAAATCGAACCGCCCCTCGCCCACCGGCTGGTCGAGGATCAGTTCGTCGATCACGCCCTCCACCGCCGGTTTCAGCCAGCCGGCATAGACCGAGGAGCCGGACGCCGCGCACCAGCTGAACCTCGCCTGTGGAAAGGCCGCGCGGACTCCGGCGATGAAGGGCAGCTTGATCAGGCCATCGCCGGAGATTTCCTCGACGGAATAGACCAGAACGGAGCGGACGCTCATTCTGCCGTGTCGGGCTTCTTGGCGGGCTTCTTCTTCGCGGCCTTGGCGGGCTTGCGCCGCGCCGCCTCGACCCCGAGCGTGGCCCAACGCACCGCCTCGTCCGGATCGTCCAGAGCGGACTCGGGCAGGCGGCGATAGGCCATCTCCATGACGCGCCCGTCCTTCATCGGATAGGTGATGCGGGGCAAACCCTCGTCGATAAAGGCCTGTTCGTTGGCTTCATCCACCTTGATCCAGATGGCCTCGTCATCCAGCAGGGCGAAGATCTGATCTTCGAGATAGGCCGCACCGCCGCCGAACATGCGCTTGATGCGGACCGGGCCGAGGCCGGCGAACAGCTCGACCGCAAAGGCCTCGAAGCTCTTGGACAGCGCCATCAGGCGTCGAGTTGGGCCGGAACGATGGTGACGCTCTCGCCGCAGCCGCAGGCGTCTGTCTCGTTGGGATTACGGAACACGAACTTGGACGACAGGCGTGTGACCTCATAGTCGATCTCGGTGCCGATCAGGAACAGAACCGCCTTGGGATCGACCAGGATGGTCACGCCCTTGTCCTCCACCACCTCGTCCATCGGCGCGGCCGCCTCGGCATATTCGAGCACGTATTCCTGGCCCGCACAGCCGCCGTTCTTCACCCCGACGCGCAGGCCGGCATAGGGCTTTTCGGCCCCGTTCTTGACTGCGGAGGCCATGATCTCGCTGACGCGCGCCGCGGCGGCGTCGCTCAGGGTGACGACCTTGGGGCGCGGACGGCGCGGGCGGGGAGCGGTCTGGAGGTCTGACATCGGGTGCGCCTCAGAACATGTTCAGTTGCAGCTTGGCCTCGTCCGACATTCGGGACGGGTCCCAGGCCGGTTCGAACACCAGATTGACGTGGCAGCCGCGTACGCCCGCGACCCGTTCCACCGCATCCTGCACCCAGCCGGGCATATCGCCGGCGACGGGGCAGCCCGGCGCGGTCAGGGTCATGTCAACCACCACGTCGCGGTCGTCGGAGACATCCACCTTGTAGATCAGGCCGAGCTCGTAGATGTCGACGGGGATTTCCGGATCGAACACCGTCTTCATCGCGGCGATCAGTTCGTCGGTCAGCCGGTCGAGCTCGTCCTGGGACAGACCCGAGGGCTCTGCATTTTCGGTGGCGATGGGGGCGGCGTCATCCATGGCGGTCATCGATCGAAGAAGCTGCGGGCGGTGATCAGGGCGTCGGCGAACCGGTCCGCCTCGTCCAGGGTGTTATATAGGGCAAAGGAGGCTCGCGCGCTCGACGTGACGCCAAACCTTTGCATCAGGGGCTCGGCGCAATGCGTCCCGGCGCGCACGGCGACGCCATAGCGGTCGAGGATCTGGGCCACATCATGGGCGTGCGCGCCCTCGACGGCGAAGCTGAGGATGGCGCCCTTGCCCGGCGCGGCGCCCAGGATGCGCAGCCAGTTGCACCCCTCCAGCCGCTCGACGGCGCGGCGGTAGAGGGCGTCCTCGTGCGCGGCGATGGCGGCGCGATCCTGGCCGGACAACCATTCGATGGCGGCGCCGAGCCCGATGGCTTCGAGGATCGGCGGCGTGCCCGCCTCGAACCGGTGTGGCGGTTCCGCATAGGTTATGTGGTCCTTGGTCACCACGCCGATCATCTCCCCGCCGCCCTGGTAAGGCGCCATGGCGGCGAGCCGTTCGGCCTTGGCGTAAAGCGCGCCGATGCCGGTGGGGCCATAGAGCTTGTGACCGGTGAAGACATAGAAGTCCGCGTCGATGGCCTTCACGTCCACCTCGCCGTGGACCACCGCCTGGCAGCCGTCGAACAGCACCCAGGCGCCGGCGGCGTGGGCCGCATCGGCGATCTGGCGCGCCGGGGAGCGCCAGCCGGTGACGTTGGACATGTGGGTGACGGCCACGCCCTTGGTCTTCGGTCCGATCAGCGCCTTCAGGCCTTCGATGTCGATGGCGCCGTCGTCGGTGACGGGCGCCCAGCGTAGCACCACGCCCTTGCGTTCGCGCAGGAAGTGCCAGGGCAGGATGTTGGCGTGGTGCTCCAACTCGGAGATGACGATCTCATCCCCTGCCTGCAGTTCCAGCCCCATGGACGCGGCGACGAGGTTGATCGATTCCGTGCCGCCCTTGGTGAAGACGATCTCGCCCGCATCGGCGTTCAGCAGCTTGCGCACGCTCTCGCGGGCAGCCTCGTAAGCGTCGGTGGTTTCGTTGGCCAGGGTGTGCAGGCCGCGGTGGACATTGGCGAAAGAGCCTTCCATCGCCGCGGTCATGGCGCGGATCACCGCCGTCGGCTTCTGCGCCGAAGCCGCTGAATCCAGGTAGATAAGCGGCCGCCCGTTCACCTGCCGCGACAGGATCGGAAATTCGGCGCGGACGGCGTCTACGTCAAAGGTCGGGGGCGTGCGGAAGGGCGCGGTCATGCCAGTCGCTCCAGCCGGCCGGTGAGCCAGGCCAGCGCCAGCTCCCGCGCCGGTTCATCGACGATGCGCTCGATCACTTCGCCGAGATAGGCGGTGGTCAGCATGGCCTTGGCGGCGGCCTCGGGGATCCCGCGGGAGCGAGCGTAGAAGATTGCCGCTTCGTCCAGTGCGCCGACTGTGTTGCCGTGCGCGCACGAGACGTCGTCGGCGTAGATCTCCAGCTCCGGCTTGGCGTCGATCTCCGCCCGGTCGGAAAGCAGCAGGGCGTGGTGCGCCATGCGGGCATCAGTGCCGTCCGCCCCGCGCTGAACCACGATCCGACCCTGGAACACGCCGCGCGCCTGGTCCGTCGCCACGCCCTTAATGAGCTGGGTGGTTATGCCGTTCTCGCCGGCATGGGCGACCACGGTGGTCTGGTCCGAATGGCGTTTGCCGGTCAGCACATAGGCGCCGTCGAGGCGAACATTCACGCCCGCGCCGGGGTGGGACACATGGGTTTCGAACCGCTGACGCTTGGCGCCGGCGGCGAGCACGGTCTGGTGGAAGCTGGCTCCGGGCGCGAGGTCGACGTCGGTGCGAGCGACGGAGATCGCATCCTCGGCGTCGTCCAGCAGCACAATGCGCTCCACCCGCGCGTTGGCGGCGAGGCGGATGGAGAGCGCGGCGGAAGCGACATAGCCCGCCCCCTCCCCCTCGAAACTGTCGATCAGCACCAGCCGTCCGCCTTCGCCCACCGAGACATCGGCCTCCACGTGATGGGCTGCGCCATCGCTGGCGGAAACGAAGCGGCGCACAAAGGCGCCCTTGCCGGTGGCGGGGATGGCGATGGACGCCTCCTCCAGCGTATGCCCGTTGGCGAATACGAGGGTCGGCCAGCCGAGCGCGGCCAGCGCCGCGTGACCGGCCACGGACGCAACCTTCGGCGAGGCCGGCGGCACGACGCGGATCAGCTCGCGCAGGCCCGTCCAGCGCCAATCCTCGTCCCGCCGCGAAGGCAGCAGGTCCGGATCGCGCGCAGCTATGGCGGCGGCAAGGCTCATGCCGCCGCCACACTTTGGGACGAGGAGGCGTACTTGTCGTAGCCCTCGCGCTCCAGTTCGAGCGCCAGTTCCGGGCCGCCGGAGGCGACGATCCGGCCGGCGGCGAGCACGTGCACGCGGTCGGGTTTGATGTAGTCGAGCAGGCGCTGATAGTGGGTGATGACCAGCATGGCGCGGTCCGGCGAGCGCATGGCGTTCACCCCCTCGGAGACGATGCGTAGGGCGTCGATATCCAGGCCGCTGTCGGTCTCGTCGAGGATCAGAAGGCGCGGTTCGAGCAGCGCCATCTGCAGGATCTCCATCCGCTTTTTCTCGCCGCCGGAGAAGCCGACGTTCAGGCCGCGCTTCAGCATGTCCATATCCATACGCAGGTTCGCGGCGGCGGCGCGGACGCGCTTCAGGAAGTCGGGGGCGGACACCTCGGGTTCGCCACGCGCCTTGCGCTGGGCATTCATGGCGGTGCGGATGAAGGTGAGGGCCGGAACGCCCGGTATTTCAAGCGGATACTGGAAGGACAGAAACACGCCCTTGGCCGCCCGCTCGTCGGGACCGAGGGTGAGCAGGTCCTCGCCGTTCAGCGTCGCCGAACCGCCCGTCACCTCATATCCACCGCGCCCGGCCAGGGTGTAGGAGAGCGTCGACTTCCCCGCTCCGTTCGGCCCCATCACCGCATGCACCTCCCCCGCCGGCACGGCGAGGCTGAGGCCATCGATGATCGGCTTCGAGCCGACGGAAACGTGGAGGTTGGAGATATTGAGCATGGTCAAAAGGACGTCTTTTTGATTTGCGCGAGCGCGTAGGACAAGACGCCTCCAACGCTTGCCGGTGGCGCGAGCTTATTGCCCTGAGGATCGTAGTAGGCCGCACCGGAAAGGGCCGCCAAGGCCTTAAGAAACGTCATGGAAGAGATTAGTTCGAGATTGTTACCGATGATGGAGGTCGTGATCTGGCTGTCGCCAAAGCGCTCAAACCGCTTCAATTGTTGATCAAGTGGGCCAAAGTAATACTCGAAACCGGTCTTCTTCCCATCGTACATGACAGGCAGGAACCCGGATTGTTTCGGAAGATCGACCCGCATCGGGACGAGCTTATCGAGCGCTACCGTACGAATGACCGCGTCCATTGACGGCAGACGCGATCGTTTTAGGATGAGCATCTGATCGACAGACACTATCCCACGCTCCCCTCAAGGCTCACCGCCACCAGCTTCTGCGCTTCGACGGCGAACTCCATGGGGAGTTGTTGCAGGACGTCGCGGACGAAGCCGTTGACGAGGAGGGCTACGGAAGCTTCCGCGTCCAACCCACGGCTCTGACAGTAGAAAAGCTGGTCGTCCGAGAGCCGCGTCGTGGTCGCTTCGTGTTCGAAGGTGCAGTGGGCGTTGCGCGCCTCCACATAGGGCACGGTGTGGGCGGCGCAGTCCTTGCCGATGAGCAGGCTGTCGCACTGGGTGAAGTTGCGAGCGCCTAGCGCCTTGGGATGGGCCGAGACCAGGCCGCGATAGGTCTGGGTCGACTTGCCAGCCGAAATGCCCTTGGAGATGATCCGCGAGCGGGTATTCTTGCCAAGGTGGATCATCTTGGTGCCGGTATCGGCCTGCTGGCGACCATTGGTGATGGCGATGGAATAGAACTCGCCCTGGCTGCCCTCGCCGCGCAGCACACAGGAGGGGTATTTCCAGGTGATGGCGCTGCCGGTCTCCACCTGGGTCCAGCTCACCTTGGAGCGGTCGCCCCGGCAGTCCGCCCGCTTGGTGACGAAGTTGTAGATCCCGCCCTTGCCGGTGTCCGGATCGCCCGGATACCAGTTCTGGACGGTGGAGTATTTGATCTCCGCATCCTCCAGCGCCACCAGCTCCACCACGGCGGCGTGCAGCTGGTTCTCATCGCGCATGGGGGCGGTGCAGCCCTCCAGATAGGAGACGTAGCTGCCCTTGTCGGCGATGATCAGGGTGCGTTCGAACTGGCCCGTGCCGCTCGCATTGATGCGGAAATAGGTCGACAGCTCCATGGGGCAGCGTACGCCCGGCGGGATGTAAACGAACGAACCGTCGGAAAAGACCGCCGAGTTCAGGCAGGCGAAATAGTTGTCCGTGGTCGGCACCACCGTGGCCAGATACTTGCGCACCAGATCGGGGTGATCGCGCAGGGCCTCGGAGATCGGGCAGAAGATCACGCCGGACTTGGCGAGCTCGGCGCGGAAGGTGGTGGCCACCGAGACGCTGTCGAACACCGCATCAACGGCGATCTTCGGCGAGCCCTGAACACCGGCCAGGAAGGCCTGCTCCTTCAAGGGGATGCCGAGCTTTTCGTACGTGCGCAAGAGTTCCGGATCGACTTCGTCAAGAGACTTCGGCCCGTCTTTCTCCTTGGGCGCGGCATAGTAGAAGGCGTCCTGATAGTCGATCCGGGGATAGCTCAGCTTGGCCCAGTCCGGCTCGTCCATGGCGATCCAGCGGCGATAAGCCTCCAGCCGCCATTCCAGCATCCAGTCCGGCTCGCCCTTCTTGGCCGAGATGAAGCGGACGGTGTCTTCGCTGAGGCCCTTGGGCGCGAACTCGGTCTCGATATCGGTGACGAAGCCGTGCTCATAGGCTTCGAGGGCCGAGACGGTATCGATGGTCTTCTGGACAGCGGCCATCAGGCGACACTCCTGCGGCGTTGGTGACGGTCGTGGGCCGAGACCCAGACCTCGGCGAAGCGGACCCAGTCGGCCGCGGTGGTGGCCCAGCCGCCGGAGGCGCGCACGGCCACACTCGCCAGACCCAGCCGGCGTCGGGCGTCGGGATCGCTCAGAATTCCGGCGTAACCCATGGCGACCAACACCGTGGAAGCGGCCACCTTGCCCGAGGAACAGGCCGAACCGGCGGAGACCATGACGCCGTCGAGGTCGAGCATCATCACCTGCAGCTCGGACTCGAAGCCTTCGGTGAGCGCGCAAAGCACCCCGGGCAAGCGCGACGCACCCTCGCCGGCAATGATGGCGCCCTCGGTCTTCAAACGTTCGGCGGCGGCGTCGCGCCATGCAGTCTGGTGGGCGGCATGGGGCAGGTCGCGCAAGGCAGCCGCAGCGGCTGCGCCGAAACCCGCTATGCCCGAGACATTCTCCGTGCCGGTGCGAATGCCGCGCTCCTGTCCACCCGGCGCCGCCACGCGAGGGCCGACCTTGGCTCGCGGTGCGATCACCAGCGCGCCCACGCCCTGGGGGGCGCCGAGCTTATGACCGGAAAGGGATAGGGTATCGGCGCCGAGCGCTGCGATATCGACCGCGATCTTGCCTGCGGCCTGGACCGCATCGACGTGCAAAGTTCCGCCGACATCGTGGACCAGCGCGGCGACGCCGGCCGCGTCCTGGATCACGCCCGTTTCACTGTTGGCCAGGGACAGGGCGACGAACGGCGCGCCATCGCGGGCGTCCCAGCGTGCCAGCTGGTCCTTCAGCCAATCGAGATCGGCCACGCCCTGACCGTTCACTGGCCAGGCCTCGGTCCAGTGCCCGGACGCCATGGCCGGACGCATGGTGCTGTCGTGCTCGGTGGCGAGGATGATGGGGCGGCGACAGCCGGCGGCGATAGCGCCTTCGACGGCGATGCGATTGGCCTCGGTGCCGCCGGAGGTGAAGATCACCTGATCGGACGATGCGCCGACCAACCCGGCCACCTCAGCGCGGGCCTGCTCCACCGCCGCGCGCGCCATCCGACCGCCTGCGTGTACGGAAGACGGATTGGCCCCAATACGAAGGGCGCAGACAGCGGCGTCTTCCGCCTCGGGACGGATCGGGGCGGTGGCGTTGTAGTCGAGATAGACGGCTGGGGCGCGACTCATGCCGCCGCCTCCGCCGACAAGGGCGCGCGGCGCGGGATGCGGCGGCCGATGACGTCGGCCAGGGATACGCCATCGAGGAAGTGCTCGATCTCCTCGCCCAGCGCCTCCCACAGGTGGTGGGTCATGCAACGTTCGCCCCCGGCCAGACAGCCGATCTCGGCCTTGGCGTCACAGCGGGTGGCGTGCAGCGGCTCGTCCACCGCCTGCACGATGGCGCCGACGGAAACGGCCTCGGCCTTGCGGGTCAACCGGTAGCCGCCGCCGGGGCCGCGGACGCTGGCGACGAGGCCGGCGCGGCGCAGGCGGGCGAACAGTTGCTCCAGATAGGCCAGCGAGATCTCCTGACGCTCGGCGATATCGGCGAGGCAGACGGCCTGATCCGTTCCGTGGCGGGCGATGTCGGCCATCGCCATCACGGCGTATCGACCTTTCGTGCCCAACCGCATCTGAAGGATCCTCGCTAAAAATTGCGCGCCACGCACGAGCGGTGTGCTAAAGCCCCCGCTTCTGGTCAGCCGCATGTAGGAAACCCGACTGTGGCGGTCAAGTATTACAACGATATGGGCGCCGCCGCAGCGTCGTCCGCAAGAGGTCTGAAGCCGCATGCCTGACGTGATCCTGACCGGCGCATCCGGACGGTTGGAAGGCAGCTACTCGCCGGGGAAGATCCCCAACGCCCCCATCGCGCTGATCCTGCACCCCCACCCCAAGGCGGGTGGGCAGATGAACAATGCGGTGACGGTGCAGCTCTATCGCGTGTTCATGAAGCGCGGCTTCGCCACCTTGCGCTTCAACTTCCGCGGCGTGGGCAAGAGCCAGGGCGAGTTCGATTCGGGTATCGGCGAACTGGCCGACGCGGCCTCGGCGCTCGACTGGCTGCAGACCAACAACCCGCAGGCGTCGCAGTGCTGGGTTGCCGGGTATCAGTTCGGCGCCTGGATCGGCATGCAGCTTCTGATGCGCCGGCCGGAAACGGACGGATTCATCTCCGTCTCGCCGCCCACCAACGTGTATGACTTCTCGTTCCTGGCCCCCTGCCCCGCCTCAGGCCTGATCCTGCACGGCTCGGCCGATGCGGTGGCCTCGCCCAACGAGGTGGAGCGGGTGGTGGCCAAGCTGCGGACCCAAAAGGGCATCGTCATCGATTACGAACTGATCGAGGGCGCCAACCACTACTGGTCCGAACACATTGCGGACGTGGAGACCCAGGTCGGCGCCTATGTGGACAAGCGCATGAAGGCCGACGGGCTGGTCTGAGGGTCTCCTCGAACCAGGTTTCGGGCGGCGGTCAGGACGCCGGAGCGTTGACGTCTGGTGCGGCGAGGTCTGGCCCAGGCCGCCGGACCTTCGCGAGCATGAAGCCGCCCAGCCACATCATCCCGCCAGCGACCAGGACGAGGGCGAGCGAATGGCCGATCTGGAAGACGCCGCCGAGCAGGCTGGAAACGAGATAGAGCCCGCACGCCGTCAGCCACAAGGCTGAGGCGCGCTCGCCGACACGCGACGAGAACGTGCTCGCCGCCTGCGACGCCACAAGCAGGCCCGGCCCGATCAGTAGAAGATCATAGGCCATGATCCGCGGAAGGAGCAGGACGCCGACGGCGAGGGCGAGCCATACCCGCTGCGCTGCGCTCAACCTTGCGGTCTCCGCAATCACCAGACCCGCGCCGAACAGCAGCGCCGCATAGAGCAGATAGACGACGCCCAGGACGGGATGCGCGGTGACGCCCAGCTGTCCCAGCCAACCGAGCAGGCCGCCGCCCGGATGAGGGTCGACCGCGACCTGCAGAACAAAGGCGCGCCACTCCGGCACAAGTGGGAGGCGCGACAGGCACAGCCCCGCCACGACACCTGCCGCGACCACGACCAGCCCGATCCGCCGTCTCCAATTCGCCGTGGAAAAGGCCGGCACGGTGAGGAAGGTCAGATAGATCGGCTTGACGAGGCCGGCCAGAACGATCGCCGCGGTGCAGGCTATGGTTTCCGCCCCTAGAAAGATGGCGGCCGCGACGATCCCCGCCTGCAAGACCACGGCGATATTGCCCACGAAAACGAGGTTGCCGGAGGTGAATCCCAGGAAGGGCGCGCGCGCAGGCCGGTCGGCGCCGTTCATCGGCCGCCAGAAGACCAGCCAGAACAGGAAGACGAGCACGGCCAGGAAGAAACAGGCATAGGCGGCGAGCACCGCGCCTTCGCCGAGCCAACTCACCGGGTAACCCAATACGTCGGCGACCCAGGGGGGGTAGACGAATTGGGAGTCGTTAACGCCCCCGCACGACGCCGAGGCGGAATAGATCGCCTGATGGCTGTTCCACCTGCCAGCCGCACAGAGCACGGATTTGAAATCCACCAGCCAGGGGGTCTTGTGGCGCAGAAGCCGCGGCGCCACCGCCGCCCAGAGCGGGAGGCTCCACATAACAAGCCACAGGGGACCGGCGCGCAGGCGGGCGGTCCAGCCTTCGGCCTTGGGTTTCACGACCGGCAAGTTTCCTCCCACGCGCGGATGCAGGCGCGTCCGCTTCGTTGGGAGAAGCGCAGCGGCGCGGCCGTCATCCGTCAGCCGAAACCTTGTCCGACGTGGGGCGCATTCGTTGCGGTGTTGAAAGCTTGACCTTGAGGTGGAGCTTCACCCTTGGTCAATGTGTTGGCGCCGGAGGAACATATCGCTCCAGACATCCTACGGCGACACCCGGCCGCTATCGATAGGGCGGCAACTGCCGGTCGGGGGACCACAGGAGACCAGAATGAAGCTCGCTATCGCCACCCTTCTCGCCGTCGTGTCGCTGACGGCCGTCGCCCCAGCCGCCAACGCCATGCCGCACCGCCGGCACGTCAAGGTCTGCAGCATGATGCACCATCACCGCAGCTGCCATTACGTTTGGCGCTAAGGTAACGAGGGCGTCGGTCACGACCGGCGCCCTTTTCCGTCAGGGCTGGGCCACAACGCCGCCGCCGAGGGGCGCGCCTACCCCCGTGGTGCCGGGAAAGCTGATGGGCAGGCCTTTCAAGGTGCGCGCGGCAAGATAGGCGAAGGCCTCCGCCTCGATAGCGTCGCCGCGCCAGCCCGCCTGCTCGGCGGTGATCATGGGGCGGCGGGTGCGCAGGCCGAGTTCGCCCAGCAAGGTACGGTTCTTGCGCCCGCCCCCACAGACGATCACCGCCTGTGTGGCGACGCCGATCTGACGCAGGCCCAGCGCCACGGTCTCGGCGGTGAAGGCGGTAAGCGTGGCGGCCCCATCCGCAGCCGAGAGCCCCAGCAAGGGATCGAGGCTGAAATCATACCGATCCAGCGACTTGGGTCCCTGCTGGCTGAAGTAGGGGTGCCCAAGCAGTGCGCTCAACACAGTGCGATCCACCCGCCCCGCCGCCGCCAGCGCCCCTTCGGCGTCAAAACGGCCGAGGTCATGGCGCTCCACCCACTGGTCGATCAGGCCGTTGCCGGGCCCGGTATCGAAGGCCAGCACCCGGCTATCGCGGTCGATCACGGTGATGTTGGCTACGCCGCCGAGGTTCAAGACCGCCAGGGGCGGGTTCAGGCCCGAGGCCTCCGCACGGGCCACGTGGTAGATCGGAGCCAGGGGCGCTCCCTGCCCGCCCGCCGCCACATCGGCGGTGCGAAAGTCGAAGGCCACGGGGCGGCCCGTCAACCGCGCCAGAAGCTGTCCGTCGCCCAGTTGGCGCGTACGTCCCGCCACACCGTCCTTCGGCGCCTTGTGCATCACCGTCTGGCCATGAAAGCCGATCAGGTCGATGTCGGCCCAGCCCAGGCCGTGCGCGTCGAGAAAAGCGCTCGCCGCCGCGTGGTGGGCCATGGCGATCTCTTCGGACAGGTGATGGAACAGGTTGGGCTCGGGTTCGCCGCGTTTCCAGCCGCGCCCGGCGACGATGGCTTCCAACGCCAACGCGCGCAGGGCCTCCGGCATCTGGGCTTCTCCCGCTGCGCCGAAGCCGGTGATGGTCTCTCCGTCCGTCTCCAGAATCGCCATGTCGATGGCGTCGAGCGAGGTGCCGGTCATGAAGCCGAGGATGCGCATTCCGGCTTCCTACAGGGCGTGCGTCCGGCGCGAAAGCCGCCGCCCGTGGGCGTGGCTGTCAGCCGGCCATGGCCATGGGACCCAGAGTGCCGTTGCGACGCTCCGCCGGCACGGCGAGATAGGCGGCGGGCGGCGCGGACAACCCGAGCCTCGCGCGCGCGGCCTCCAGCGGCATATGCAGGATGACCTCGAAGTCCTCGCCCGGCAGCCAGGCGGCGGCCTTGCCGCGCGCATAAGCCTCGCGGATCGCCTTCACCGCCCCCTTGCCGCCGGGCATGCGCAGCGCTCGGAGCGCGCCGCCGACGGCGATCACGGCCCAGCCGAGAGACTTGGTCTGGGCATAGGAGAAGGACACCAGCGAAAGTTCGCCCAGCGCATCGCGGCCATAGCCGGTGAGGATGTGCCACAGATCATGCGTGTCGCGGATGCGGCGGCCGAACCAGGCGATCGGATGGTCGAGGTCGATCTGAGCGCCGCGGTTACGGGCGGCCTTTCGGCTCTCCTCCGCCAGACCTTCGGCGGATAGGTTCTCCGAGCGCATGAACTCGCGATAGACGGCGCCGACCGTTCCCGGAGCGAAACTGTCGAGATAGACCGGGTCATTGAGCAGGGTGTTGAGCTCGACGCGGTTATAGGCAAGGCGTCCGCCCTCCACCGTCGACATCAGGCGCAGATAGCCGTTGAGGGTCGAGCGACCGTTCATCGACTGCATGATTTCGAACACCTGCTGTGTATCCTCCTTGTCCTGCACCAGACGGCCGAAGGCGCGGATGGCGCGCAGCGGCTGCACCTTCTGGCGCGGCAGACGGGTGAACGCCGGACGGGCGGACGTTTGGGCGGTAGCGGTGTAGGAGGATTGCAGAGCGGCGTCGGTCATGGTGGCCTCTGGCATGCGTCGCCGTGAATATGACGCATGCGTCACTTTTTTGCAAGGGCCATCGTGACGCCGGCGTCACGAATCCGAGGAGCCAGCATGGCGGGACTGATCAAACGGTCGGTGAACCTCTCCGGTCACGCCACCTCCCTGGCGCTGGAGCCGGAATTCTGGGCGGTGTTGGACCAGATGGCGGAGGGCCGGAGCCTGGCGAGCCTTATCGGCGAAATCGATGCAGGCCGCGCCGACCGCCCCCTCGCCTCCGCCTGCAGGATAGCGGCGCTGAACTTCGTGGCGGCGCGCTAAATCCGCTCCTCGAGAGTGACGCCCACCATGGTCGGCTTGCCGCCATTATCGATCTGAATGCCCAGTCTCGATCCGGCCTTTCCCTGCAACGCCCAGAGCAGGCCGAAATATGGGCTGGCGCCGGCGGGTGTCTCACCCCCCGCCCAGCCGGTGACCACATCGCCCTTACGCAGGCCCGATTTCCAAGCGGGTCCATCTTCATCCACCGCGGTGATCTGAATGGTCTTGTCGATCCGCTCGATGGACATTCCGGCGCGATCATAGCGCCACACGTCATCGAAGGCCTTGCTGGGGCGGAAAGCCGCTATGCGCCGGCTCGGGTCGTTGATGAAGTTCAACCGCCGCAGGGTCTCCACCCCGATCACGCCGTCCGCCAAACGGTAGGCATCGCCGCTGCTTTTCGGATCGGCCAACTGGATGATGGGTCTGTCAAAGGCGAAACGACCAAGGGACAACCGCTCGGGCCTGACGATCCGAGCGTCTACATCTCGATTGAGGCCCCGGTTCACCGTGGGGACGGATTTCGAGTAATGGCCCCACAGATTCTGCAGCCGCACATAGGAGGGAAAGACGAGCAACCCCTCCGCCTCGCCGCTATCGATCATCAGCCGAATGGGTTGACCATCGAGCTTGCCCTCAATGATCGGCTGACGGGTCATCAAGGTGCGCCGAAGGTGAGTGGCGTCGTGATCGCCCGCGCCCCCTTCGTCGCCCGGGACGCCGGTCCTTCGATAATCGCCGCTCCAGCCTCGAGCGTTGATCAGGTCGAAGGACTGGAAATCGTCGGGAATGCTACGCAGGTTCCGCTCGACGATCATTGTCTTGGTGTCGAAGTCCAGCGTCGTGGCCAGCGTCTCCGACAAGGGCATCAGTCCGACGGTGATGTCATTGCGATCCTGGCGCAGCCCGACGACGGTGACGTTGTAATCGGCGATCTTGTTGGCGATCGCGATATGGGCCAACCGGTAGACCGGCTGCTCCGTAAGGCCAGCCGCCGTGTGGATCTTGAAGAGCTCGCCCGTAGGCGCAAGGCTCGCCTTGGCCGCTACATCGGGATCGACCATGTACCAGACGCCGCCGGTATCGATCAGGAAGGGATAGGGACCATGTTCGTCCAGCGTCACCCCCGTCCAGATATGGTTGCGTGTGACGGCGAACGGCACTTCGGCGCGCTCCAAGCCCGCCGAAGCGCCGAAGGGGAGACCGAGCGCGCCGAAGCCCGCCGCGGCGCCCAACCCCAACTGCCTGCGCGATACGCCCGCCATCACCGTCGCTCCGTGCGCGATTCGCGCTCGCTTAGGTTCATTCCGCCGCGACGGCTTCAGGCCAACGGTAGCCTTCGTACTTGGCGCGGATGTGCTTCTTGTCGATCTTTCCCGTGGCGCCGAGGGGGACGCTGTCGAACGCTACATCGTTGGGCATCCACCACTTGGCGATCTTGCCGTCGAGGAAGTGCAGCAACTCTTCTTTAGTGGCGCTCTCGCCGGGCTTCATCTGCACGATCAGCAGCGGGCGCTCGTCCCATTTGGGATGCTGCAGCCCGACCACGGCGGCGAGGGCCACCTTGGGATGGCCGGCGGCGATGTTCTCGATCTCGATGGAGGATATCCACTCGCCGCCCGACTTGATCACGTCCTTGGAGCGGTCGGTGATCTGCATGTAGCCGAGCTCGTCCAGGGTCGCGACATCGCCGGTATCGAAGAAGCCGTCGGCATCGAGGATCTCGCCGCCATCGCCGCGGAAATACGCCTTGGCCACAGAATGCCCCGCCACCTTCAGCCGTCCGAATTTCTCGCCGTCGTGCGCGAGCAGCTTGCCCTCATCGTCGGTGAGTTTCATGTCGACGCCGAGCGGGACACGGCCCTGCTTCAGTCGGTAGGGGATCTGGTCGTCATACGGCAGGGCGGCCACGGTGGCGCAGGGTACGCCCACCGAGCCCACGGGCGACATCTCGGTCATGCCCCACAGATGCAGAACTTCTACGTCATACTCGTCGTTGAAGCGGCGGATGATCGCCTCGGGACAGGCCGAGCCGCCGATCAGCACTTTCTTCAAGTACGGTAGCCTGGCCCCAGTCTTTTCAAGGTGCTGTAGCAGCATCTGGAACACGGTCGGCACGGCGGCGGAGACACTGACCTGCTCGGTCTCGAGCAATTCGAGAATCGACGCGCCGTCCATCTGGTTGCCGGGCATCACCAGCTTGGCGCCCACGGCGGGTCCGGAAAAGGCCAGACCCCAGGCGTTGGCGTGGAACATGGGCACCACCATCAGCACGTTGTCGGCGCTCGACAGACCCTGCACATCCGCCTGAAGGCTCATCAGGGTGTGCAGGTAGTTGGAGCGGTGAGAATAGAGCACGCCCTTGGGATTGCCGGTGGTGCCGGAGGTGTAGCAGAGCCCCGCGGCGGTGTTCTCCGGGAAGTCGCCCCACGCGCACTCGGCCGATTGGTCGGCGATCCAGCGCTCATAGGCGACGCCAGGCAGGTCATTCGGCTTATGCCCGTCATCGCTCAGCCAGACCACCTTCTCGATGGTCGGGCACTGGCCGAGAATGCCCTCGACGATGGACGCGGCGCAGATGTCGGCAAGCAGGATGCGATCCGCAGCGTGGTTGATGATGTAGACCAACTGCTCGGCGAACAGGCGCGGGTTCAGGGTGTGGCATACCGCGCCGATACCCATCACCCCGTACCAGGCCTCGATATGGCGCGCGGTGTTGAAGGCCAGGGTCGCGACCCGATCGCCGGGGCGGATACCGTGCGCCAGCAAGGCGTTCGACAGCTTCTTGGCTCGCTCATGGATCGCGCCATAGGTGGTGCGCACGATCGGCCCTTCGATGGAGCGACTGACCACTTCACGATGCGGATGCCAGCGGGCGCCGTGGTCGAGGATCTTGTCCACGGTCAGCGGCCAATCCTGCATCAGTCCCGGCATCAAGCCTGCCATGCGTCTTCTCCCGATGAGCTTTTGACCATAAGCCTAGTCCCAGCAGGGCGCGTGGGCAACGCGGCGTAACGGCGGAATGGAATGACGATCCTCGTAGCGATCACAGGCGGATCCGGTTCGGGCAAGAGCACCCTTGCGGAGGGCCTGGCCGCCGCGCTCCCTCCCGGCGTGGCGAGCATGATCTCAGAGGACTGGTATTATCGCGACTGCTCGCTGTTCCCCAATTTCGACCCGGCGACCTTCGACTTCGACGATATCATCATCCGCGACCACGACCTTCTGGTGCAGCACCTGACGCTGCTGAAGGTTGGCGCGGCGGTGGAGGCGCCGGTCTACGACTTCGCCACCCACTCGCGAAAGCCCGGCGCCACGCGGCGGGTGGAGCCGGCGCAGGTGCTGATCGCGGAGGGAACGCACATCCTCTGTACCGAGGGGGTGGCGGAACTCTTCGACTTGCGCATCTACCTGGATACCCCCGACGACGTGCGCTTCATCCGCCGCCTCTTGCGCGACCAGGAGCATCGCGGCCGCACTGCGCGTTCGGTGATCGACCAATATCTGGGCACTGTCCGCCCGGCCCACTTTCGCCTCACCCACCTGTCGCAGGATCGCGCCGACCTCATCGTGCGCGACCCCTCCACCACGGTGGATCACCCGGATATGGAGGCGGTGGCGGCCCTGGTGCGGCCGCTGCTCAAGCATCCGGCGTTCGCCGCCTTTCAGTAGCTCAACGGCCGTTCCAGATCGTCCAGCCAAAATAGATGAGGCCAAGGCCGGCGAAGAACGGAACACCGCCGACCATCGCCACGAGCGACAGCACGCCGAGTAAGCCCGCGAGTCCCATGGAGCCTTGCGTGCTGCTCGCGACCATGGCGAGCAGGAAGGCCGCCGAGCATAGACCGCTCAGAAGCGCCAGCAGCGCGCCCGCGGCCATGATCGCGGCGGCGACAAATCGTTTGAGTGGACTGGGCTCGGCCATCAGATCTTCCCCTGCCCTCTCGCCAACGCGGCCGCGCCCTCTGCGCCAGGACGATAGAAAGTATTGTAAGTGTCGAACGGGATGATCCGCCCGTCCGGCTCCACGAAGTGGACGCAGGAGCGCTTCACCGTGCCGAGGTCGAAGTTGTAGCGGTCGAGGAACTGGGAGATCACCACCCGGAAGGTATGCTCGTAACCCAGATCCTGCGGCACGGCCGCCTCCGGCAGGCAGCACAGCAGGGCCGACAGCTTGTCGGAGGTGTCCGTCTGGGCCGTGGAAAGCGACAACAGGTCGAACACCCGCTTCTGCAGTTCGGGATAGGCTTCGAAGGTCACAGTATTGGGCGCGGCGGCCACGAACAATTCACGTGGCAGCATGGCGGTGACCGGCGAGACCTCGGTCCCGTTGCGCAGCCCGTAGCCGATGCAGATCTGGTCCGGGTTGCAGGGCAAGGGAATCATGTCCTCCAGCGCGAACACCCCGGCCTCGGCCACGCGGCGGCGGATTTCGGTGAGAACGATGCGATGGTCCTTGGCGTCGAACGCGTCGTTGCGGCCCGCGTCCTGGATCGGCTGGAAGGTCACCCCGCGCACGCAGCGCCATTGCAGGGCGAACCGGATTATCTCGGCGATCTCGCCATCGTTGACGCCCTTCTTCAGGGTGACCACCAGGGTGGTCGAGATCTTGTTGCGCTCGAGAGCCTCCAGCGCCTGGGTGCGGACCTTGACGAGGTCGGCGCCGCGCAACTCCATGAGGGCGTCGCGCCTCAGGCTGTCGAACTGCAGATAGACCTCGAAGCGCGGCAGATAGGCGGCCAGCCGCTCGGCGAAACCGGCTTCGCGCGCGATCCGCAGGCCGTTGGTGTTGATCATCAGATGCCGGATCGGCCGACGCTTGGCGGCGTCGAGTATCTCGAAAAAGCGCGGATGGATCGTCGGTTCGCCGCCGGAGATCTGCACCAGGTCCGGTTCGCCCTCCGAGGCGACCAGCACGTCCAGCATGCGCTCGATCTCGTCAAGCGGCCGGTGGGCCTCCTTGGCGACGGACGACGCGGCGAAACAGACCGGACAGGTCAGGTTGCAGGCCTCGTTGACCTCTATGATGGCGAGGCAGGAGTGCTGCTCGTGGTCCGGGCACAGACCGCAATCCCAAGGGCAGCCGTGGTCGGTACGGGTCTGCGGGGCCAGCGGCCGGTCGCCGGGTTTCAGCCAGTCTTTCTGCGCCTTCCAATAGGATAGGTCGTCGCTGATCAGCGTCTTCTGCACCCCATGCGCCTTGCAGCGCTTGAGATAAAAGACATCGTCGCCCTCGCTGATGATCTTGGCGGGGACGAGATCAAGGCACACCTCGCACAGGCTCGTCGTCTGACCCTGGAACAGATACGGCGCCGTTTTTCGAACGCTCTGTGAGCAGGTCGGCGCGGTAATAGAGCCATCCATAGGCGATCAATCCCAGGCAGAGCAGATGGAACAGGTTAAACGGCCCAACCAGCCGGGGATAGGGTTTGAAGAACTCCCAGGCAAAGCGCTGCACACCGTACCAGGCGCACATGACATAGAAACCGCGCCGCAGAGCCCAGGCCCGCCGTCGCTCCAGCCCGACGAGGTAGAGCGCCAGAAAGGCGAACATCGACAGGCTTTCGTAGAGTTGCACCGGGTGGCGCCCAATACCGTCGCCCAGATCTACGGCCCAGGGCAGGCGGGTCGGCACGCCATAGGTGTCGTCGCTCAGCCCGGCGAAGAAGCAGCCCAGCCGTCCGATCACCACCCCGAGGGTGAAGGAGCCGACAAAGACGCCGCCCGTCGAGCCTGTCACGCCGCGCAGCCGCTTGTAGATCTCGACCCCGACGATGGCGCCGATCAGGGCGCCGGCCACGCTGTGCGAAAGAACCGGCGCGTGCTCGCGCAGGGTGTTCATCGATCCGGCCAGCCAGGCGCCAGGCGCTGCGCCCAGGACCAGGGCGACAAAATACCCAGGGCCTACCTTGCGGGCCACATGATCCGCAATTTCACGCAGTCGCCAGCGATAGAGCCGCACGCTCAACGCCGCCCCGCCTCCCCAGGCCAGCAGGTCGAAAACGATATGCGCCCACGGCGCGGTCGGGACGTGGATCACACGCGCGTCCTCAGCGCCCCTTGAACACCGGCGGACGCTTTTCGAAGAAGGCGCGGACGCCCTCCTTCACGTCCTCGCTGGGATTGGCGATCATGACCGCCATCTGGGCGCTGGCCAGACTGTCCTCCAGGCTTAGGTCAGCGGCGCGGCCCAACATCATCTTGGTAAGCCGTACCGTCAGCGGCGCCTTGGCGGCGAGGGCCTCGCAGACGGTCAGCGTGCGGGCTTCAAGGTCGGCGTCGGCCACCACCTCGGTGACGAGGCCAAGGCGCTCGGCCTCCGCCGCCGGGTAGATTTCGCTGAGCATGGTCATCTTCAGCGCACGATCCAGGCCCATGGCGCGGGGAAAGAGCCAGGCGCCGCCCTCGTCGGGCAGGAGGCCCACCTTGTTGGAGGTATCCCCGAGCTTGGCGCTGGCGCCGGCAAGGCGCATGTCGCACGCCAAAGCCAGGGCCAGGCCGCCGGCCACCGCATAGCCGCGCACCATGGCCACGCTCGGCTTGTCGAGCTTGCGTAGCGCCAGCACCACCGCCTGCATCCCCTCGCGCATCTCCCGGCCATGCCCCATGGGTTGGGTGTGGACCTGCTGGCGATGCTCGGGCTCGGCGCCGGACAAATCTCCGCCCGTGCAGAAGGCGCGCTCACCGGCGCCGGTGATCAGCAGGCACTTCAGCGCGTCGTCATCGCGATAGGCGCCGATGGCGGCCAGCAACTCCTGCGTCATGCCGAAGGTATAGGCGTTCATCTGCGCCAGCCGGTTCAGCACGATGCGGCCGACACCGGGGCGCGGCTGGTCGCACAAGATGGTCTCGTAGTCGGTCCGCTCGAACACCGCCGCCTCCCTTGGAACGGGAGGAGCTTGGCGGGATCAGAACGCCTTGGCCAGCACCACGAAGGCGAGATCGTCGCGCATCGGTCGGCCGAAGCGGGTCTCGTGATAGGGAAACGGGATCGTCTCGCCGGTGCGGACATAGCCGCGCCGCTCGTACCAGGCGATCAGCGCGGTGCGCACATTCATCACGGACATGCGTACGCGCCCGCCGCCGTGCTGGGCGACAAAGGTCTCGGCCTCGGCGAGCACGCGCCGACCGAGCTGGCCGCCCTGCAGCGCCGGTTGGATGGCGAACAGGCTGAGATACCATTCGCCGTCCGCCAGCGGCTCCAGCCAGACGCAGCCCAGCACCGCATCGGCCTCGCGGTGAACCATCAGATGGGCATGCGGCTTGGCGGCCAGGTCCTCGGCCAGGAAGGCCAAGGTCGTGCGCGCACCCTCCATGACGCCGACCTCGACGTTCCAGCTCGCCGCCTCGCCCTGCCCGCGATAGGCGAGGTTGACGAGATCGACGATGGCCGGAAGGTCGGCTTCGCGCGCCGGCTCAAGCACGGGCGAGCAGGTCCAGAGCGCAGCGCTCGCCGACGGTGGGCCGCGATACGACGACGCGCGACAGGCCGGGAAACTGCTCCTTCAGCCGGGCGACGAAGTGGATGCACAGACGCTCCAGGGTAGGACTCTCCAGCCCGGGGCGCTCGTTGAGCAAGCCGTGATCCAGTTCCGCCGCCAGCGCCTTCAGCGCCGCATCGAGGGCGCCGAGATCCTCCACCCAACCCACCGGCTCGGACATGGGGCCGCGCACCGTGGCCTCCACCTGAAAGGAGTGGCCGTGCAGGCGCTGGTACTCGCTCTTCGGCCCGGCGGGCAGATAGTGGGCGGCGTCGAAGCCCGCGGACTTGGTGATTTCGAAAACGGCGTCGGTCATGCGTCAGGTCAATGTCTCACCCTTCGGCGGATGAGGCGAAGAGATCGGGCTTACGGGAGGCCGAGGTATTTATGCGTTTGCACGCTGAGGCGCCAGCGCGGATGCGAAAGGCAGTAGGCGACGGCGGCCTCCGTATTGGCGGCGCGGTCGGGTCCATCCATGGGCTGCAGGCGCAGGCGGCGAAAATCCATCGCTTCGAAGCGCGCCGGATCGACGCCGGGCTGGGGATAGACAAGCTTCAGCTCGTCGCCGCGGGTCTGCACGATGAGGCTGTCGGCCTTGGGACTGACACAGATCCAGTCGAGCCCCTTGGGCGCTGGCAGGGTGCCGTTTGTCTCCACCGCCACCTCAAACCCGGCCGCGTGGAAGGTCTCGATCAGCGGCTCGTCGAGTTGGAGGAAAGGCTCGCCGCCGGTGCAGACAACCAGCTTGGGTTCGCCGGCCGGGCCACGCCAGATCGCGTCGGCGGCGGCCACCAGTCCATCGGGCGTGGCGAAGCGCCCGCCCCCCTCCCCGTCCATGCCGACGAAATCGGTGTCGCAGAAGGTGCAGACCGCCGTGGCGCGATCCTCTTCGCGACCCGACCACAGGTTACATCCGGCGAAACGGCAGAACACCGCCGCCCGGCCCGCCTGCCCGCCCTCGCCCTGCAGGGTGAGGAACAGTTCCTTGACCGCGTAACTCATGATCCTGGGCTCATTGCCCGCCCGTGAAGCCGGCCGTCCACTCCTCATAGCCCTTGGCGCGCAGCTCGCAGGCGGGGCATTCGCCGCAGCCATGGCCCCAGGGGTGAAGTTCGTCGCGGACGCCCTGATAGCAGGTGTGGCTCTCCGCGACGGTGATCTCCACCAGCTTGTCGCCGCCGAGCTGGTGCGCCAGGTCCCAGGTTTCCGCCTTGGTCAGCTTCATCAGCGGGGTCTGCAGGTCGAAGGGGCGCTCCATGCCGAGCCGCAGAGCGGACTGCATGGCGTCGATGGTGGCGCGCCGACAATCGGGATAGCCCGAGAAGTCGGTCTCGCACATGCCGCCCACCAGCACGTCCGCACCGCGCCGATCCGCCAGGGCGGCGGCATAGATGAAGAAGGCGAGGTTCCGCCCCGGCACGAAAGTGGAGGGCAATCCCCGTTCGGTCATCTCGATCTCACGGTCCTCGGTGAGGGCCGAGGACGCAACCGCGCCGAAACTCCTGATGTCGAGCACATGGTCCTCGCCGAGCTTGCCCGCCCAGGCTGGAAACGCCCCGATCATCGCCTCGCGCACCGCCAACCGCTGGGTCATCTCCACCGCATGGCGCTGGCCATAGTCGAACCCCACTGTCTCCACCCGCGCATAGCGATGAAGCGCCCAGGCCAGGCAGGCGGTGGAATCCTGCCCACCGGAGAACAGGACGAGCGCGGTTTCGGCGGACGGCGGTAGGGTGTCGGACATGGAGCTCAGATGGAGGAGGCTTTGGCGCGCGCAAGCCGTTGAAAGGTCGTATGACTAGACACCCGTCTATACGACCGGCTCCACGGCTCCAAGGCATCGACGTTCCCGACGCTCACAAGGCGAACACAGTTTAACCTCGTCGCAATCCCTGTGTGAAAAGGTTACGCTCCAACAGCCTGGGTTGGTATGTGCCGAGCGTAGCCGATCATCCGCGTGCAGAAGCCGACAGCGTAATGGCGCCCGCTTCTGCGGCGCTGTTGCCGGGCCTGTATAATCCGCTCCAGCACCTGGTCGCCGCGGCCGAACTGCTCGACCGTCAGCGCCTGACGCCCGAGGCGCGTGCCTGCGCTCGCGCCATCCTGCAATCCGGCCGCATGATCCTGAACGTGGTGGAAGACCTGCGCCAGCTCAGCGCCCTCGCCGCCGAACCGTCGCTGCCCGCTCCCTCGTCGCTCTGCGAACTTGTAGAGGACGTGGAGGCCCTATGGCGACTGCAGACGGCGCCCAGCGCCGGGCGCTTGCTGCTGTCCTGCACCGCGCCTGCGGGCGTGAGCCTGAACATTGATGGCGGCGGCTTCAAGCAATTGCTCAACACCCTGATCGGCCGCGCTCTCGCCGCCGGCGAGGCAGGCGTGGTCGAAGCCGTCGTCGCCCTGGAGCTTTCGTCTGACGGACCGGCGACGCTCCGCGTCAACGTCGGCCAGAGTCTCGCAGCCGCCCTGCCCAGCGCTCACGATAGCGGCCTTGCGCTTTGCACCGCCGTGGCGGGTCGGATGGGCGGCGCTCTGACGCTCGCCGCCAATGCCGGAGGGGGAGAAACCGTTACCGTTCGACTGCCGACCCAGATCATGGAAGCGGTGGACGAAAGCGCCGGCGAGGACGCCCATGTCCTGCCCGCGCGCACTCACATCCTGATCGTGGATGACAACGCCACCAATCGCATGGTCGCCGGCGCGCTGTGCGAGATGTTCGGCTGCACCACCCAGACCGCCGAGGATGGCGTGGAGGCCGTGGAAGCCGCGCGGGCCAGCCGTTTCGACCTGATCCTGATGGATATCAAGATGCCGCGCATGGACGGTATCGAGGCCACGCGCGCTATCCGCCGCCTACCGGGCGCGCTCGGCCGCGTGCCGATCGTCGCCCTCACCGCCAATGGCGACGCCGAGGCCACCAAGGTCTATCTCGCCAACGGTATGGACGCGGTGGTGGAGAAACCGATCAAACCCGACCGCCTTCTGGAAACCCTGCAAGCCGTGCTGGAGCCCCAGGGCCATGAGCCTGTCGCGGCCCAGGCGAGTTCGGCCGCCTGACCTAGACCTTCCGCGCGCGCCGCGTTTGCGCCATATGGGTGTCTAAGCTGAGTGGCTGGAGATCCTATGACGCCCCTGCTGCTTGCCCTCGCCCTCCAGGCCGCGCCGCAAGCGCCCGCCGCGCCCGCTGTCGAGGCTGAACCGACTGTCGCCGATACCTTGGCCGGGCTAGAGGAAACCTACCGCACCACGTGTGGGCAGACGGGCATACTCTACCATTCCTACGATGATCTGTGCGAGGCCCTGCGCAAACAGATCGGCGGCTATCGCAAAAAGGTGGAGCGCGAGGAGCGCGAGGCGGCGGCGCACAAGGTGGCGACCTCGTCGGCGCCCAAACCCTAGACGTCGTGCAGGGCCTTCGCGACGAGCTTCAGGAAACGCTCGCGCCGAAAGCCGATGTTTGGCTTGGCCAACTGATCGCGACACCAGGCTTCCGCCTTGGACCCGTACTGCATGCGCAAGGCCTCCGCCTCACGGCGCGCATAATAGGCCCTGCGACTATTCTGTTTTCGAACCCGCCTGAACGAGCCCAGCCAATCCAGCAGCAAAACAACCCACTCCGCCCCGAAGGGCCACCCTGCTGCAATCATTAAGCCAGCTTGGGCCAAGCCGCTAGCCCTGCTGCATGGGCGCAGTCCTGCTTCAGGCCTTGAGCTGCTTGGCGGCGGCTTCAAGCACCCTGCGCTGGCCGGGCCTGAGTTCTTCGCGCGCTAGTCTCTCGCGGACGATCCGCGCCGCCTCCGCCCCGTGCTTCTCGATCAGAAAGCTGATTTCCTCGGCCACTTCCGCCCGAAAGGAGCGTTGTCGCCGCAAGGTTCGCCACAAACCCAGCGCCATCGTCATATCCCCGATTGCCACAGATCGCATAGCGCAAGGCTGTGGCGGAAGCATGACCAATGCCGCCGTTAAGGGCTGATTAGCCATACCGACTCTAAGATCAGGGTGTGCTGTTGGGAGACACACCCATGACCACCCGCCGCAGGATCATCGCAAACGAGGCCCACTTCTATTCGTCCCAGCGTTTCTCGCCGGGCGTGGGCGCCATCCGCCTCTTTCCCGAGCAGAATTACCTGGTGCGCGCCCTCGCATGGATGCGTTGGTGGCACTGGGCCGGCCTGGTCCTGGCCCTAATCCTGATGATCGACGCTCGGCTCTGAACTCAACCGCGCGCCGCGTCGATCTTCGGCCACCACGCCTGGTTGGCGGCGCGGCGATCCTCGAAGGAAGTGATCGCCGCCTCGTGCTGCAGCGTCTGGCCGATGTCATCGAGGCCGTTGAGCAGGAAGTGGCGGCGCATGGGATCGACGGCGAAGGATATTTCCTCGCCGCTCGGGCGGATCACCACCTCGCGCTCCAGATCGACAGTGATGCGCGCGTTGCCGCCCATTGCAGCGTCGCCCATCAGCGCGTCGCAGACCGCGCGGGGCAGCACCACCGGCAGGATGCCGTTCTTCAGCGCATTAGCGTGGAAGATGTCGGCGAAGGACGGTGCGATCACGCAGCGGATGCCGAAATCCAGCAGGGCCCAGGCGGCATGTTCGCGCGAGGAGCCGCAGCCGAAGTTCTCGTGCGCGATCAGGATCTCGGCATTCCGGTAAGCCGGCTGGTTCAGCACGAAGTCCGGCTTTTCGCTTCCATCGGCATTGTAGCGCAGACCATCGAACAGGCTCTTGCCGAGGCCTGAGCGGGCGATGGTCTTGAGGAACCGGGCTGGGATTATCTTGTCCGTATCCACATTGGCCGCTGGCATCGGCGCGGCGACCGCCGTCAGCGTCGTGAAGGCGTCCATCACGCATACTCCGGCGAACGATGAGGCAGGCCCGTGGGCGCGAGATTGCGCACGTCGGTGATGTGGCCGGTGACCGCCGCCGCCGCCGCCATGGCCGGCGACATCAGGTGGGTGCGTCCGCCCGGTCCCTGCCGGCCCTCGAAGTTGCGGTTGGAGGTGGAGGCGCAGCGCTGGCCCGGGGTGAGCTTGTCCGGATTCATGCCGAGGCACATGGAGCACCCCGCCTCGCGCCATTCGAAACCGGCGCCGGTAAGGATGCGGTCCAGCCCCTCGGCTTCGGCCTGCGCCTTGACCTGGCCCGAGCCCGGCACGACCAGCGCGCGGACGCCGTCGGCCACGTGGCGCCCCTCGGCGATACGGGCCACCTCGCGGATGTCCTCTATCCGGCCGTTGGTGCACGAGCCGATGAAGACCACGTCGATGGCCTCGCCCGCCATACCCTGGCCGGGGCGCAACGCCATGTAGTCGAGGGCGCGTTCGGTGTCCGGCGTCACCTGGCTCGGCACGCCGCCATTGATGGGCGAGCCGGCCTCCGGGCTCGTGCCCCAGGTGACCATGGGGGCGATATCCGCCGCCTCGATCACCACTTCGCGGTCGAAGCGGGCGCCGGGGTCGGTGGGCAGGGTGCGCCACCAGGCCACCGCGGCGTCGAAGGCCTCGCCCTGCGGCGCCATCGGGCGGCCCTTCACGTAGGCGAAGGTGGTCTCGTCGGGCGCCACAAGGCCGGCGCGGGCGCCCGCCTCGATGGACATGTTGCAGAGCGTCATGCGTCCCGCCATGTCCAGCGCCTCGACCGCCTCGCCGGCGTATTCGATCACGCTGCCATTGCCCCCCGCCGTGCCGATCTCGGCGATGATGTGCAAGGCCATGTCCTTGGCCGAAACACCGGGACCGAGCCGCCCCTTCAACGTGACGCGCATGGACCTGGCCTTGTCCTGGATCAGGGTCTGGGTGGCGAGCACGTGCTCCACCTCCGAGGTGCCGATGCCGAAGGCCAGGGCCCCGAGGGCGCCGTGGGTGGAGGTGTGGCTGTCGCCGCAGACGATGGTCATGCCCGGCAGGCTGGCGCCCAGCTCCGGCCCGATCACATGCACGATACCCTGGCGGACGTCGTCGATCGGGATGTAGGGCACGCCGAACTCCGCCACGTTCTTCTCCAGCGTGGCGAGCTGGATCACGCTGTCCGCCTCGGCGCCGACCCGGCCGGGCGAGGTCGGGACATTGTGGTCGGCCACGGCCAGGGTGCAGTCCGGTCGGCGCACCTTGCGGCCGGCGGCGCGCAGCCCCTCGAAGGCCTGCGGGCTGGTCACCTCGTGCACCAGGTGCCGGTCGATGAACAGGATCGCCGCGCCATCGGGCAGGGTCTCCACCACATGAGCGGCCCAGAGCTTGTCGAAGAGGGTTTGGGGTTGGGTCATTCGGCTAACTTGGTTTGGAGCGCCCCACCCTTCGACAGGCTCAGGATGAGGCGACTTTTACGTTGGTGATGCCCTGGATCTGGCGAACCGATCTGAAATCCGCCTCATCCTGAGCTTGTCGAAGGGTGGGGCGGCTAGGCGGTCATGGCCTCGGGTTCGCGGCGCTCGCGCTTGACCAGGAGTTTGTTCAGGGCGTGCACATAGGCGCGGACGGCGGCGACGATGGTGTCGGTATCCGCCCCCTGCCCGTCCACCAGCCGCCCGTCCTCCTCCAGCCTAACAGTGGTCTTGGCCTGGGCGTCCGTGCCTTCGGTGACGGCGCCGACGGAATAGAGCCGCAGCACCGCCTCGTGCGGGAACAGCACGCGGATGGCCTTGAAGGCCGCATCCACCCCGCCGTCGCCCTCGGCCTCGGCCACCACGCGCTGGCTGTCGATCTCCAAGGTCAGGTGAGCGCGGGCGGGTTGGCGCGAGCCGGTCCAGACGGTCATGTCGACGAAACGCACCCGCTCGTGGTCGCGCACCGCCGCATCGTCCACCAGGGCGATGATGTCCTCCTCGAACACGGTCTTCTTGCGGTCGGCCAGGTCCTTGAAGCGGGCGAAGGCGTCGTTGATCTGGTTGTCGCCGAGATCGCCGTAGCCGATCTCCTTCAGCTTGGCGCGGAAGGCGGCGCGGCCGGAATGCTTGCCGAGCACCAGCGAGGATTTGGTCCAACCGACGCTGGCCGGGGTCATGATCTCGTAGGTCAGGGCGTTCTTCAGCATGCCGTCCTGGTGAATGCCGCTCTCGTGGGCGAAGGCGTTTCTGCCCACGATGGCCTTGTTGGGCTGTACGTCGAAGCCGGTGGTGGTGGAGAGCAGCCGCGAGACCTTGAGGATGTTCTCGGTGACGATGTTGGTGGTCCACGGGCAGGCGTCAGGGCGGGTACGGATCGCCATGACCACCTCCTCGATGGAGCAGTTGCCCGCCCGTTCGCCGATACCGTTGATGGCGCCCTCGATCTGACGCGCCCCCGCGCCGACCGCCGCCAGCGAGTTGGCGACCGCCAGGCCGAGGTCGTTGTGATTGTGGGTAGAGAAGATCACCCCGTCCGCCCCCGGCACGCGCGCCTTCACCATGGCGAAGATGGCGGCCATGTCGCCCGGCATGGCGTAGCCCACCGTGTCGGGGATGTTGATCGTGGTCGCCCCGGCCTTGATCGCCGTCTCCACCGCCCGGCAGAGGAAGTCCGCATCGGTACGCGAGCCGTCCTCGGCCGACCATTCCACGTCCGGTACGTGGTTGCGGGCCAGGGTGACGGAGCTTCGGATGCGCTCGATCACCTCGTCCGGTTCAAGCTGCAGCTTGGCCTTCATATGCAGCGCGGAGGTGGAGATGAAGGTGTGGATGCGCGGACGCGCCGCTCCCTTCACCGCCTCGGCGGCGCGGATGATGTCGCCCGGCGCGGCGCGGGCCAGCCCGGCGATCACCGGGCCGCGCACAGCCTCGCTGATCCGGCGCACGGCCTCGAAGTCGTCGTTGGAG
>CAIOYC010000011.1 GCA_903862425.1 uncultured Caulobacterales bacterium
AATAAAGTTCGGCCGGCGGTTTGTCCGCGCTTCTCCTCACCTAACAAGACTCGTCATGGCCGGGCTGGACCCGGCCACAAGGCAGCTTCCGCGTTCAACGCTGCCTCGTCCTCGGGTCAAGCCCGAGGATGACTAGGTAGGGGGGTGAAGCGGCGCGGGCTTTTTCCCCGCACCTTCCCCCGGATGAACGGTCCGCTATCCCCGCATCTGTGACCCGACGCCTGCGTCACGCTGACTCAGCGCGAATCATCCGGATTCCCCACAAGGGCAAAATCCTCTACCGAATCAGAAAAATAGCGGCTGTTACGCTTGGCGGTCGCGCGACTCGACCTAAGACGGTTAACCACCGCTTAAGGATAACGGTCGATTAACTCGTCTGTCCGCGACGTCTCAGAACCGAGACGCCACGCCAGATCGAAAGGCCGATCAGGATGAAGCCCATGGCTGTTAATTTCTCCGCGCCCCGTTCCACCGAGTTGAAGCCGAGGATCGTCGTGTTCGGCGTCGGCGGCGCCGGCGGCAACGCCGTCAACAACATGATCGAGGCGGGCCTCGAAGGCGTAGAGTTCGTCTGCGCCAATACTGACGCCCAGCAGCTGCAGCGGTCGCACACCGAGCGCCGCATCCAGCTCGGCGTGTCGATCACCGAGGGCCTGGGCGCCGGCGCCCACCCCGAGGTCGGCCAGTCCGCCGCCGAGGAATCCATTCCCGAGATCACCGAGCATCTCGAAGGCGCGCACATGGTGTTCATCACCGCCGGCATGGGCGGCGGCACCGGCACCGGCGCGGCGCCGATCATCGCCCAGGCGGCCCGCGAGCGCGGCATCCTGACCGTGGGCGTGGTCACCAAGCCGTTCCACTTCGAGGGCCGTCACCGCATGCGCCTGGCCGACGCCGGCGTGGCCGAGCTGCAGCGCCACGTCGATACCCTGATCGTCATCCCCAACCAGAACCTGTTCCGCGTCGCCAACGAGCGCACTACCTTCGCCGAAGCCTTCGGCATGGCGGACGAGGTGCTGCACTCGGGCGTGCGCTCGATCACCGACCTGATGGTGCTGCCCGGCCTGATCAACCTCGACTTCGCCGACGTGCGCACGGTGATGACCGAGATGGGCAAGGCGATGATGGGCACCGGCGAGGCCGGCGGCGAAGACCGCGCCCTGATGGCCGCCCAGAACGCCATCGCCAACCCGCTGCTCGACGAAGTGTCGCTCAAGGGCGCCAAGGCCGTGCTGGTGAACGTCACCGGCGGCCTCGACATGACCCTGCTGGAAGTGGACGAGGCGGCCAACGCCATCTCCTCCGAGGTGGACCCGGAAGCCAACATCATCTTCGGCGCCGCCTTCGATCCGGCCCTTGAGGGCAAGATCCGCGTCTCGGTGGTCGCCACCGGCATGGACGGTGCGGCCAAGGCCGCGATCGAGCCCACCGCCCGCTCCGTGGCCCAGCCGGTCGCGGCTCCGGCTCCCGCCCCCGTCGCCGCGCCCACCCTGCCGCTGGAGCCCGTGGCTGCCACGCCCGCGCCCGCACCGGTCATCGCCCAGCCTGCCGCGCCCGCCCAGCCGATCCGCATCGTCGATCCGGCCGCCGCGAGCGACGACGACGACCTGTACCTGCCCGTGAGCCGCGATCCGCGCGAGCCGGTGATCCATTCCCCGCGCGCGGAATACCGCTCCAACCCCGCCCCGGCGGTGGAGCAGTATCGGGCGCCGCCGAAGAATCCGCTGCCGAACCCGCACGCGCCGCCGCCGCCCAAGCGCGGCCTGCTCAGCCTGTTCGGCGGCGCCCGCGCCCGCGAGGAGCTGACCCGGCCGCAGAACCACTTCGAGCCGCCGGCCCCGCGCCAGCCGCCGGCTCCGCACTATGAAGAGCCTGCGCCGCGGGTGGTGCAGTCGGGGGGGCAGGCCGCCGCGATGAAGCCGCAGATCGCTCCAGAAGCCCCGGCCGACGATCTCGACATTCCTTCCTTCCTTCGCCGCCTCGCCAACTAGGCAGGCTCACCAGACGCCGGAGCGCCCCCGTTCAAACCGGGGGCGTTCTGCGTTTCGGGATCGGGCGCGCGAGGGACTTTGGACCTGCACCCAAGGGCTGTAAGGGTGACCTCATGGGGCCGCGGCTCCACTCACTAGGCGCAGGACAGCGCCGCCAGCTTTGGGGTCGCGCGAACGTGAACAGCTTTCATCCTCCGGTGCGCGTGCTGATGGGGCCAGGACCGTCGGAAGTATCGGCGCGGGTGCTCATGGCCCAGGCGCGGCCGACCATCGGCCACCTCGACCCTGCCTTCCAGAGCCTGATGGAAGAGACCAAGACGGGGCTGCAGCGCCTGTTCCGCGCCCCGAACCACGCCTGCATCCCGCTGCCCGGCCCCGGCACCTGCGGCATGGAGGCGGGGATGATGAACCTGCTCGAGCCCGGCGACGTGGCGGTGGTGGCCATCAACGGCCTGTTCGGCCAGCGCATGGCCGATATGGCCGAGCGGGCGGGCGCCGAGGTGGTGCGCGTCGAGCAGACCTGGGGCAAGCCGGTCGACCCTAAGAAGGTGGAGGCGGCGCTGTGGGCGCGCGGCGCCAAGCTTCTCGCCTTCGTCCATGCTGAGACCTCCACCGGGGCGATGACCGATCCGGCGCCGCTGTGCGCCCTGGCCCGCGAGCACGGGGCGCTGACGGTGGTGGACTGCGTCACCTCGCTCGGCGGCATCCATGTGAACGCCGAGGAATGGGGCGCCGACGTGCTCTATGCGGGGACGCAGAAGTGCCTGTCGGCCCCGCCGGGCCTGGCCCCCTTCGCCATCAGCCCGAAGGCTCAGGCCGTGGTGAACGCGCGCAAGACCAAGCCGCGCAACTGGCTCTACGACCTGCAACTGCTCATGAGCTACTGGGGCGGGGAGGGCGGGCGCGCCTATCACCACACCGCGCCGGTCAACGCCGTCTACGGCCTGCACGAAGCCATGGTGGCGCTGTTCGAAGAGGGCCAGGAGGCGGTGATCGCCCGCCACTTGGCCATGCACCAGGGCCTGGTCGCCGGTCTCGGCGCCCTCGGGCTCGACCTGCAGGTGGCCAAGGCGCACCGCCTGCCGCAGCTCAACACGGTGAAGATCCCGGAAGGCGTGGACGAGGCCCAGGTACGGCTGCACATGCTGAACCGCTTCGGGGTGGAGATCGGCGCCGGGCTCGGCCCCTTGAAGGGCAAGGTGTGGCGAATCGGGGTGATGGGCTCCTCGGCGACGCCGCGCCACATCCGCGTCTGCCTTACCGCCCTGGCCGATGCGCTGGCGGCGCAGGGGCGCAACACCGCCTCGGTGCAGGGTGCGCTGGATGCGGCCGAAGACAGGCTTTCCGCACACGTCTGACCGTACCGTGATGCAGATCGGGGCTGACAAAGGGTCCCGATGGGTCCAACGTCGGCATACCGCTCGTACTAGACCCGACAAGGGCGCCCGGCGGGTCTGGAGGACACATGAGCGATAAGGCCGCCGCGGCGGATTCCACTGTGCTGAACGACGGGCTCGATCCGGCCCTGCGCGCTCCTGCCGACGCGGCGGGCTTGGCGACCCTCAAGGATCGTGGCCTGCGCGGCCTGTCCCGCGGCGCGGCCTCCTGGTCGATCTATGAGGGGGTCCGCGACCCCTTCATCATCATGGTCACGATCTATATCTTCGGTCCCTATTTCGCGACCGTGGTGGTGGGCGATGCGGTAAAGGGCCAGGAGATGGTGGCCTTCATCACCACCCTGTTCGGCCTGATCGTGGCGGCCACGGCGCCCTTCCTCGGCGCCTGGATTCAGAACCTCGGGCGACGCAAGCCCATGCTGCTGATCGCCACCGCCCTGATGGTCCCGCTGATCGCCGCCCTGTGGTGGGCCAAGCCCGACCATAGCGGCCTGTCGGTAATGACCATCGCGGTGATTCTGGTGCTGGCCAACCTCATGTTCGCCTATGCGGAGATGTTGCACAACGCCATGATCGTCTCGGCGACCAATCTGACCGAGCGGCCGCACGCCTCCGGCCTGGCCCTGGCTCTCGGCAATTTCGTCTCCACCTTCATGCTGATCTTCGTGCTTTGGGCCTTCGTCCTTCCGGGCAAGGTGGACTGGGGCTTCGTGCCGCGTCATCCGCTGTTCGGGCTGAACCCGCTGACCCATGAGCCGGACCGGATCGTCGGACCGATCGTGGCCGGCGTGCTGGCCATCGGCGCGATCCCGCTGTTCCTGTTCAGCAAGGACGCGCCCTCCACGGGCCTCAGCATCTTCGCCGCCTTCAAGAAGGGCTTCGGCAGCCTGATGGCGACGGTGAAGAGCCTCGGCACGGAGCGCAACGCCGCCCTCTATCTCGGCTCACGCATGCTCTATACCGACGGGATGACGGCCCTCCTCGCCGTGGGCGGCGTCTATGCCGCCGGGGTGATGCACTGGCACGTGCTGGAGCTTCTGGTCTATGGGATCGGCCTGTCCATCGCCTCGGTCTGCGGCGGCCTGCTCGGTGGTTTCATGGACGCGAAGCTGGGGCCGCGCCAGGCGGTGCGGATCGAGATCCTGGGCGCCATCATCTGCCTGGTGGGGCAGCTCAGCATGGGCCGCGACCACATGTTTTTCGTCATTCCCTTCGATGCGGCGGCCAATGCGCCGCTGTGGAACGGACCCATGTTCCGAACCCTGCCGGAACTGATCTATCTGTTCATCGGCCTTGGCACCGGCGTCTTCGTCACCGGCCAGTATGCGTCCAGCCGCACCCTGCTGACGCGCCTCGTGCCGGAGGACAAGACCGCGTCCTTCTTCGGCCTCTACGCCCTGTCGGGCACGGTGACGACCTGGCTGGGCTCGTTCCTGGTCGGGACCTTCACCCACATCTTCAAGACCCAGCAGGCGGGGTTCGCGCCCATCGCCCTGCTCCTGGCCATCGGCCTTGCGGGGATGATGTTCGTGAAGGGCGGCGGCGTGCTGGGCGACGAGCCCGCCCGGTAGAGGCTCAGCAGCTGGCCGGGCCCGTCACCTGGGCCGATTTGCGCGGCTTCAGGTAGAAGATTTCGTTGAAGTTCAATCCGTTGGGCAGCACGTACTTGGCCGGCGAGGCCCAGTTGTACTGACCTTCGGAGACGATGATGCTGTCGCCTGCGGCCGAGACGAGGCCGGTGGGCAGGCCGGTGAACGTGGCCCCCGTCGTATACTTGGTCAGGCCGCCCTGCGCGCACGACCAGTCCACCTTGGGCGTGCCGGAGCTGTTGGCGGTGACCGAGGTCATGCGCAGCTTCAGGGGCGCGGTGGGGAAGGGGGCCATGATGGTCGTGGCGGCGGCGAAGATATCGGACACGTCGCTCGACGCCACGCTCTGGCTCTGGGTGGTCAGATCGCCGATGGCCGAGGTGGCGTGGGAAGTCCGGCGCTGGGCCATCATGGCTTCGCAGAGTTCGCCGACACCGAAATAGATCAGGATCATCACCGGCGCGATCAGGGCAAACTCCAGGGCCGAGACCCCGCGCGCGTCGAGGCCGAACCTGTGCAGGATGCCGAGGCGGAGGGGCCGGGGCCGGATGGAGCGGAGGAGCGCCATCAGTAGGGCTCGTTCTTGAACGTAGTGGTCGCCAGGATCAGGGCCGTGCCGTTGTTGGCGCGCGACAGGGCGGCGTTCATGCTCGGCATGATCAGCGGCCACGGATACCAGGCCCGAACGAGTACGATGGAGCCTTGCGCGCCGGGGCTGAACTGCACCTGAGTGGAGTCGAAATTGCCGGTGGCGTAGGGGTCGGTGACGCTTGGATTGGTGAACTGGCTCAAGGTGCGCACGTCCACCTGCAGCTTGGCCTGGCAGTCGGACTGCAACCAGCCGAGGTTGGCGCAGATGGCGTTGCGGAAGCTGCTCGCCGTGGCCCCGCCGGCCGTCTGCAGCGAGCCGGTTCGGATGGTGCGCGCCGCATCCCCCATGCCGTTCTCGAGGGTGGAGTAGATCAGCAGGATGAGCGCCAGCTCGAAGATGGAGAAGATGATGAAGATGAAGGGCAGGGCGACCATGGCGAACTCCACCGCCACGGCGCCGCCTTCCGAACGCACCCACGGCATGGCGCGCAGGCGTCGCCGGGCGATGTCGAGCAGAGGAAAGACGCCTTCTAGGATCATGGGCCGAACCCTACAGGATTTGGCTGAATCAACCGTTGAGGCGGCGGCCCTATTGCGGGCGGGCAGGCAGGGCGCGGCTCGCCACCGCCTGACCCATCGCGTTGCCCATGGCGCCGGCCATAATGCTGGCGAGGGGGTTGGCTCCGCCGCCGCCGCCCGCCGCGGTGATGGCGCCGCCGGCCGAGCCGTTGGAGCTGCCCTTGGTGGGTGAGCGGAACGAAACCTCGCAATTGGGGGCGCAGGCCATGTCCGTGCGAGCGCCGCCGCGATAGACCGAGACGCGACCGCTGTTGATGGCGCCCACGGTGACCTCGCCCGAATAGATGGTGCGGCCCAGGCCATCGAGCACCACGATGTCGGTCTCGCCATAGCCACGGCCGGAGACGAACAGGGTGTGGGTATCGACCACCGTCACATCCGCCACCTGCGGATTGCCCACCACCACCGAGGCGGCCGAACCGGCCACGCTGAGCCGGGTGGAGTGGTCGATCGGCACCACCAGGGCGTCGGCGGCGGCGGTCGAGGCGAGCAGGCCCGACAGGATCAGGGCGCCCGAAAGCGCGGGAATCAGTGAAAGCGCGCGGGTCATGGAACGTCCTTGCGACCGGGGTCGGGCGCAAAACACACGCCCTTGCGCGAAGTGTGATCGGTAAGGGTCAACAAACCTTTGAGATCGGGCGATCCGGGCGGACCTTGAGGCTTCACATGCGCCAGGGATGACAAGCGCGGCGGACGCGGTAGAACCGAGCGGTGCCCAGCCTGCCCGCCGCTTTCGCCCATCTCCGCGCGCTGATCCGTCGTCAGCAGGTGGAGCTGCGCCAGGCGCTGCGCGTGACCGTGGGCTGCGTCATCGCCTTTGCTCTCTATCACCTGCTGAACCTGCCCCAGGGTTATTGGGCCGTGTTCACCGTGGTGATCGTGATGCAGGGCTCCATCGGCGGCACCCTGGCCGCGGCGATCGACCGGATGAAGGGCACGCTGCTCGGCGCGGCGGTCGGCGGGGTGCTGGCGGCGGTACGGCCGCAGACCCCGCTTGGGCTCGGCGAGGCGCTGGTGATCGCCATGCCGCTTACCGCCCTGGCCGCCGCGCTGCGCCCGGAGCTGAAGGTGGCGCCGGTCACCGCCGTCATCATGCTGATCAGCCCGTCCGGCTCGTCCATGGGGCCGTTGACGGCGGCGCTCTACCGGGTGGTGGAGATCTTCATCGGCAGCGTCATCGGCGTGGCCACCAGCGTGCTGGTGCTGCCGGCCCGCTCCACCCGCGTGGTGATCGAGCGCATTCAGGCGGTGCTGAACGAGATGGCCAACCTGGCCGAACACTACGCCGCAGACCTCGAAATGGACGGACCGAGCCCCGACCGGCACCTGGAGAACGCCCGCGTACGCGGCCTGCTCGGCCAGCTCGACGCGGCCATGGCGGATGCGGCGCGGGAGCACTCCAGCCGCCTGTCCGAGCACCGCATCGCCGAGGCGGTCCCGCGCACCCTCTGGCGCGTGCGCAACGACTGCGTGGCTGTGGGCCGGGCCCGCGCCTCCCTGCCCGGCGCGATCCAGCCGACCCTCGGCCCCGCCGCCGCCATCCTGTTGAAAAGCGAGGCGGACTTCATGCGCCGTTGCGCCGTTGCGCTGGGCGCTTCGGCGCGGGTGGACCGCGCCGGCCGGACCGAGGCGCTGCAGGCGTTCGAGCGGGTGATCGGCGATCTGCGCTCTTCCGGCGTGACCCAGGCGCTCAGTTTTGAAATGGCCGGGCCGGTGTTCGCCCTGGCCTTCGCCGTGGAGAGCCTGGATCGCAATCTCGGCGACCTCGCGGATCGTCTGGACGAGACGGCGCTCGGAAAGGCGGAGACGCGGCCCGCAGTCTAGGGCCCTGGTTAGACAGGATGCAAACGCGAAAGGGGCGGACCTTTGCGGATCCGCCCCACCCCTCGCCCCCGTCGCCTCGTCGCGGCCTTGAAACCGGCGCGTCTTCGGCAACGTGCATCGTTCGAGCGTTTGCTCGTCACAAACATGAAGACCCGGAATCTTAACAGCCGTCGAGAGGGTGGCGCGTCGCGGGGCCATAAACTCGCCCCGATGTAGTAAAATGGCAACGATGCGGCCGATGAAAGGCATGCATGGCGTAAATGCGCTCGATTGGTCGAACCTTACAGAAGCTTAACGCTTGAAGAGGGGGCGGCTGAAATAATAGGTCGACAGTATCCGCCTATTCCTCCTATCGCCTTGAAGTTCGCTTCCGGGCGACGACCCCCTATTGGAGCGCCCGCTGAGTGTCGGACCAGGAACCCTACCGCTATTATAAGCCTGCCGACATCAAGGCCCGGCGCAGCCGCTGGATCTGGATCGGCCTGGGCGTGCTGCTCGCGGCCTTCCTCGTCTGGCTGATCGCACCGCACGGCGAGCCGGCCGCGACCACACCCGGCGCGGCGGGCGGTCGCTTAAGAAGTACCTAGTTTAACACTGGTCAACAGTACGCTAGGGTACG
>CAIOYC010000012.1 GCA_903862425.1 uncultured Caulobacterales bacterium
AAGCTTCCCAAGCTTTTCGTGCGGGTTCGATTCCCGCCGCCCGCTCCAAGGCTTATTCCGGCGGCGGCGTTTTACACCAGAAGCGTTCGCGTCGGTCGGTTTGCAACCCGATTCCAGACGTTCCCAAAGTCAGACAAGGCTGGCTAGCTGCCGCCCTATTGAACTAATATTTGCCTCGATACATGGTCGGGCATGCAACGATTTGTGCTAGCCCTTCCGGTTGTGCTGTCCATCTTATTCTCGAATGGAGCCTGGGCTCTGGAGGCATTGCCGCCTGAAATTTTGAGAAAGGGAACTTGGGCAAGTCAGCCTACCGAAGCAGATATCGCTGCAGCGTACCCTAAAGCGGAGCAGGCGTCCCTTGCTGTCGGACTAACATGTACTCTGCAAGATGAGGGCCTGCTTAATTACTGCACCTTCGACAACAGTGTTGAAGTTCCGGAGGCGTTTCAGATTCCTGCGCTTCAATTGGTGCGGAAATTCCGCGTGAGCCTTCAGGATCAAAAAAAGTACGCGGCCGAGTACGTTCGCGTCAAACTCAGCATAAGATTTATCGGGTCGCTTCCGTTCGTAAGACACGGGTGCCCTGAATGTCCCACAATACCACCCCCGCCTCTTCCACCCCCTCCGCCACCGCCCAACTAGGCCCTGGTCAATTTGGAGAAGTTTTGGATAGTGCGGGTCTGGATGTCTGCAACGGGTCGTGAACGGTCGAGTTCATCCCACCGCTGATCGGACGTCCTAGCGGCCCCTATCTAATCGGCATGTGCGCTCCCGTCGCAGAGCGTCACGTCGGACGTAGCGGCTGATGGTACGCTCCAGGGATCAGAGCGAAGACCGAGAGGCGCCGCATTACAAAAAAGAAACGTGGATCGAGGCGCTTTCTGTACCGATGGGTCTTAAAGTCGCCGCAACCGTTTGCTATATCCGTCCGTACTACAGGTAGGAGACGCCGCGCTCCCACCGACCCCTCCTTCGCCTTCTCCGGGACATAGCCGGGGAATCCACCGATCGGGCCGGAGCGACGCCACCTCACTTCGTGTAGGGGCCCACTCAATGTGGGGTATGAGGGGATTTATCCAATGGCGACCAATGCTCTGGCGGTGATTTCGCCCGACGGCGGGCTTTCCCGCTACCTGACCGAGATCCGCAAGTTTCCCATGCTGGCCAAGGACCAGGAGTTCATGCTGGCCAAGGCCTGGCGCGAACACGAGGATGCGGAGGCGGCGCACCAGCTGGTGACCTCGCACCTGCGTCTCGTGGCCAAGATCGCCATGGGCTATCGCGGCTACGGCCTGCCGATCGGGGAGGTGATCTCCGAGGGCAATGTGGGCCTGATGCAGGCGGTCAAGAAGTTCGAGCCGGAACGCGGCTTCCGTCTGGCGACCTACGCCATGTGGTGGATCCGCGCCTCGATCCAGGAATATATCCTGCGGTCCTGGTCGCTGGTGAAGATGGGCACGACGGCGGCGCAGAAGAAGCTGTTCTTCAACCTGCGCAAGGCCAAGAGTCAGATCTCCGCCATCGAGGACGGCGACCTGCACCCCGATCAGGTGGCGACCATCGCCACCAAGCTCGGCGTGACCAATGACGACGTCATCTCCATGAACCGCCGTCTGGCCGGACCGGACTCCTCGCTGAACGCGCCCCTGCGCTCGGACAGCGAGAGCGAGTGGCAGGACTGGCTGAAGGACGACAACGCCGTCTCGCAAGAGACCCAGGTGGCCGACAGCGAGGAGTATTCCCAGCGCATGGGCCTGCTCGGCGACGCCATGAAGGACCTCACCGACCGCGAGCGTCACATCCTGACCGAGCGCCGGCTGAAAGACGATCCCACCACGCTGGAGGACCTCGCCGGCCAGTACGGCGTCAGCCGCGAACGGGTGCGCCAGATCGAGGTGCGCGCGTTCGAAAAGCTGCAGAAGGCGATGAAGACCGCCGCGATCGAAAAGCACTACGTCGAGGCGTAGTTCGACGTCGAAACGGGCGTCCGGCGTTCATCGAGCGCCGGGCGCCTGATCGCGCAAGGCCATGCCCCGATTTTTCGCCGGTGCAGCATGGACCAACCGCTTTGCCGTGCGTTCCAGGTCTATTGACCCATGTGGGCAGCCCCGTCATAGCACGGCTTCCCCGCTCGATCTCGATGGACCCCGCCATGGCTTCTCCACGGACTGCGCCTGACGCAACTCTGAAGAATAGCCGCTCGCTCAGCTTGCGCATCCCCGAGCCGCGCTTCCGGCCTGGAGAGACCGCCGACTTCTCCAGCATGGAAATCCCCGAGGCCGGCGAGACGCCGCGCCCGGCTGTCGATACCGCCGCCAAGGACATGCGCGAGCTGGCCTATGGACTGATCCGCGTGCTCGGCAAGGACGGCAGGGCGGTCGGCCCTTGGGACCCGAAGCTCGACGTGACCACCCTGAAGCGGGGCCTGCGCAACATGATGCTGACCCGCGCCTATGACGACCGGATGTATCGGGCGCAGCGCCAGGGCAAGACCAGCTTCTACATGAAGTCTACAGGCGAGGAGGCCGTGGCCGCCGCCGCCGCCATGGTGCTGACGCGGGAGGACATGTGCTTCCCCACCTACCGCCAGCAGGGCCTTCTGATCGCCCGCGACTATCCGCTCGTGGAGATGATGAACCAGGTCTATTCCAACGGTAAGGACCCGATGAAGGGGCGGCAGCTGCCGGTCATGTATTCGTCCAAGAAGGACGGCTTCTTCACGATCTCCGGCAATCTCGGCACCCAGCTGCCGCAGGCGGTGGGCTGGGCCATGGCCTCGGCCTACAAGGGCGACGACAAGATCGCCGCGGCCTGGATCGGCGACGGCTCGACGGCCGAGGGCGACTTCCACGCCGCCATGACCTTCGCCTCGGTCTATCGCGCGCCGGTGATCATCAACATCGTCAACAACCAGTGGGCCATCTCCTCCTTCCACGGCATGGCGGGCGGGGAGGGGGCGACCTTCGCGGCGCGGGGGGTGGGCTTCAACCTTCCGGCCCTGCGCGTGGACGGCAATGACTTCCTGGCCGTGCACGCCGCCACCGAATGGGCCGCGGAGCGGGCGCGCTCCAACCTCGGGGCCACGGTGATCGAGCACTATACCTACCGCGCGGAGGGCCATTCCACCTCCGACGATCCTTCCCGCTATCGCCCCACGGACGAGGGCAAGCTGTGGCCCCTCGGCGACCCGGTGGAGCGGCTGAAGCAGCACCTCATCCAGCTCGGCGAATGGTCCGAGGAGCAGCAGCAGAGCCTGCACGCCGATCTGGTCGAACAGGTGCGCGCGGCGGGCCGCGAGGCCGAGGCCAACGGCACCCTGCACGCGGGCGACCGTCCGAGCGTCAAGACCATGTTCGAGGACGTCTACGAGGACATGGACTGGCGCCTGATCAAGCAGCGCCAGGAGCTGGGGATCTGACCATGAACGCCCAGATCGAAAAGACCGCCGCTGCCGCCGACGAAGCCGGCAAGTCCATCCCGATGAACATGATCCAGTCGATCAATTCGGGCCTGGACGTCATGCTCGGCCGCGATCCCAACTGCCTGATCTTCGGCGAAGACGTGGGCTATTTCGGCGGCGTGTTCCGCGCCACCGAGGGCCTGCAGAAGAAGCACGGCCTGAACCGCTGCTTCGACGCGCCCATCAACGAGTGCGGCATCATCGGCTCGGCCATCGGCATGGCCGCCTATGGCCTGCGCCCCATCGTCGAGATTCAGTTCGCCGACTACATCTATCCCGGCTACGACCAGATCGTGTCCGAGGCGGCGCGCATCCGCTACCGCTCGGCGGGCGACTTCACCGTACCGATGACGATCCGGACGCCCTACGGCGGCGGCATCTTCGGCGGCCAGACCCACAGCCAGAGCCCCGAGGCCCTGTTCACCCACATCGCCGGCATGAAGACGGTGATCCCGTCCAATCCCTACGACGCCAAGGGCCTGTTGATCGCCGCCATCGAGAGCGACGATCCGGTGGTGATTTTCGAGCCCAAGAGACTCTATAACGGCCCCTTCGACGGCTATCCCGACAAGCCGGTGACGCCCTGGCAGAAGGTCGAGGGCAACCTGGTGCCGGAGGGCTACTACACCGTGCCGCTCGGCAAGGCCCGCATCGCCCGCGAAGGCGCCGACTGCACCATCCTCGCCTATGGCACCATGGTGCACGTGGCCATTGCCTCGGCGGAAGCGGTGGGCGTGGACGCCGAAGTGGTCGACCTGCGCTCCTTAGCCCCGCTGGACATCGAGACCATCGAGGCCTCGGTGAAGAAGACAGGCCGCTGCGTGATCGTGCACGAGGCGACCCGCACGTCTGGCTTCGGCGCCGAACTCAGCGCGCTGGTGCAAGAGCACTGCTTCTACCATCTGGAAGCGCCGATCGAGCGGGTCACCGGGTGGGACACCCCCTATCCGCACGCCTTCGAGTGGGAATATTTCCCCGGTCCCAAGCGCGTCGGCGCGGCTCTCAAGCGCGTGATGGAGGACTGATCATGGGCCGTTTCGTCTTCAAACTGCCCGACGTGGGCGAAGGCACCGCCGAGGCGGAGATCGTTGCCTGGCACGTCAAGGTCGGGGATGTGGTCACCGAAGACGCGCCGCTGGTCGATGTGATGACCGACAAGGCCACGGTGGAGATGACCTCTCCCGTCGCCGGCAGGGTGATCGAGGTGCGCGGCGCGGCGGGCGACATGGCCCCCGTCGGCGGCCCGATCGCCATCTTCGAGGTCGAGGGCGCGGGCAATAGTTTTGAGCAGCCTACCCCTTCACCCGCTCATCCCCGCGGAGGCGGGGACCCAGAACAAGCATCCCCTACCCCGGTGCAGGCCGAGCCCGCTAAATCCACAGACCAGCCAGACTCCGCCAAAAGCTCGGTCCCCACCTCCGCGGGGATGAGCGGTGGTAAATCAGATTACGGTTTCCGCCTGCCCGATGTGGGTGAAGGCACGGCCGAGGCCGAGATCGTCGCCTGGCACGTGAAGGTCGGCGACGTGGTGGCCGAGGATGCGCCGCTGGTGGACGTGATGACCGACAAGGCCACAGTGGAGATGACCTCCCCCGTGGCCGGTACGGTGGTCGCCGTGCACGGCGATGTCGGCGCCATGGCCCCGGTGGGCGCGGTGATCGTGGAGTTCGATACGGGCAAGGGTTCAAGCAAACCCGCCGCCCTTGCCAAACCCGCGGAACCCGTAGCCAAGGCCGAGCCCGCCGCCAAAGCCCCTGTCTCCGCCTCGGCAGGGATGGGCGGGAGTGGCAAGGCTGCGGCCATGCCTACGCGCACCGAAGGCGAGCGTCCGCTGGCGTCTCCCGCCGTGCGTCGCCGCGCTGAAGATCTCGGCGTAAAGCTGTCCTATGTGGCTGGTACCGGCCCGGCTGGGCGGATCACGCACGAGGACCTCGACGTTTACGTGTCGTCCGGCGGCGTCACCGGCGGCGCCGCTCCGGCGGCGCCCTCCGCCACCTACGCCGCCCGCGAGGGTGTGGACGAGGTGAAGGTGATCGGCATGCGCCGCGCCATCGCCCGCCAGATGCAGGAGGCCAAGCGCCGCATTCCTCACTTCACCTATGTGGAGGAGGTGGACATGACCGAGGTGGAGCGCCTGCGCGCCCATCTCAACGCCACGCACAAAGGACGCACCAAGCTCACCGTCCTGCCCTTCATCATGCGCGCTCTGGTGCGGGTGCTGCCCGACTATCCGCAGATCAACGCCCGCTTCGACGATGAGGCCGGGGTGGTGCATCGCTATCGCCCGGTCCACTTCGGCATCGCCACCCAGACGCCGCAGGGCCTGATGGTGCCGGTGGTGCGCCACGCCGAGACGCTGGACCTGTGGGCCTCGGCCGACGCCGTGGCCCGCGCGGCGGACGTAGCGCGCTCCGGCAAGGGATCGAAGGAGGAGCTCAGCGGCTCCACCCTCACCATCACCTCGCTCGGCCCGCTCGGCGGCGTGACCACCACCCCGGTGATCAACCACCCCGAGGTCGGCATCATCGGCCCCAACAAGATCGTCGAGCGGCCCATGGTGGTCGGCGGTCAGGTGGTGGTGCGCAAGATGATGAACCTGTCGTCCAGCTTCGACCACCGTGTGGTGGACGGTTACGACGCCGCCGAGTTCATCCAGCGGGTCAAGGCCCTGCTGGAAAACCCGGCCACCATCTTCATGGATTGACATCCCAGTGCGTCGCCTCGTCCTTCGACAAGCTCAGGATGAGGCGATGGAAGCTGCGGCGAACTTCAAATTAGCCTCATCCTGAGCTTGTCGAAGGACGAGGCGGCCCCTCTCGGATACCGCTCCAATGGCCCAAACCCTCAACACCAAGCTCCTAATCCTCGGCGGCGGGCCGGGCGGCTACGTGGCGGGCATCCGGGCGGGACAGCTTGGGATCGATACGGTTCTGGTGGAGGGGGATCGGCTGGGCGGCACCTGCCTGATCCGGGGCTGCATCCCGTCCAAGGCGATGATCCATGTGGCGTCCAAGTTCGACGCCATGGCGCATGCGGTCGGCGGATCCAAGGATGGTATCGGCCTGTCCGTCGCGCCGACCCTGGACATGGGCCAGACCGTCGCCTGGAAGGAAGCCATTGTCGACAAGTTGAACGGCGGGGTCGCGGCCCTGCTGAAGCGCGGCAAGGTCAAGGTAGTGCACGGCTGGGGCCGCTTCACCGACGCCAAGACCTGCGTGGTCGATACCGCCGAGGGCGAGGTCACCATCAAGGCGGAGACTGTGATCCTGGCCGCTGGCTCCGTCGCCGCCGCCCTGCCGCACATCCCATTTGGCGGCGACGTGATCTCGTCCACCGAAGCGCTCAGCTTACCCGAACTACCTAAGCGGCTGGCGGTGATCGGCGCGGGCTATATCGGGCTGGAGTTGGGCTCGGCCTTCCGCAAGTTCGGCTGCGAGGTCACGGTGGTGGAGGCGCTGGATCGCATCCTGCCACTCTATGACGACGCCCTGACCAGGCCGGTGAAGACCTGGCTGGAGAAGGCTGGGGTCACCCTGCACCTTGGAGCCAAGGCGACCGAGTGGGAGAATAACGAACTGCTCGTGGAGAAGGGTGGCGAGACCCTCCGTATCCCCGCCGACAAGCTGCTCGTGACCGTGGGTCGCAAGCCGCGCACGCAGGGTTGGGGCCTGGACCAGATGGGCGTGGATATGGCGGGCGCCTTCGTAAAGGTGAACGATCGCATGCAAACCAGCATGGCCGGGGTCTACGCCATCGGCGACCTCGTCGGCGAACCCATGCTGGAGCACAAGGCGGCAGCCCAGGCCCACGTGGCGGTGGAGACTATCGCCGGCCAGAACCGCGCCTTTGCCCCCAACGCCATCGCCGCCGTATGCTTCACCGAGCCGGAAATCGTCTCCTGCGGGCTGTCGCCGGACGAGGCCAAGGCGGCGGGGATCGAGGCGATCAGCGCCGTCTTCCCGTTCTCCGCCAACGGCCGCGCGCTTTCGATGGAGGCGGGCCACGGCGGCGGATTTACCCGTGTCGTGGCGAGGAAGTCCGATCACCGCGTGATCGGTCTGCAGGCCGTCGGTCAGCATGTCTCGGAGCTGGCGGGCGAGTTCTGCATGTCCATCGAGATGGGCGCGGTGCTGGAGGATCTGGCTGGCACGATCCACGTGCACCCGACCCTGTCGGAGACGGTCCATGAGGCCGCTCTTCGCGCTTTGGGCCACGCCATCCACATCTAGCGTCAGTCAAGCTTGCAAGGACGTGGCGCCTCTGCATCTAGACAGAAACAACCGCGGGTCCGGCGCGTTCGCGCTTTCCACCCGGTCGGTTTGGCCCGATAGAGGGCGCTTGAGGGGCGAGTTTCATGGTGCAGCGGTTGATTAGGGCTGGGTGGGCGGCTGTTGCGGTGCTGAGCGCCGCGCCGCTGGCTGCACATGCCGCGCAGCCGGGCTCCGTCAGTGTCAGCCCGGCTCCAACCGCAGGCGTCGCTCCGAGCCTGTATCAGACCCCGCGCGTACCGCCCCAGCCCCTGCGGCGCGACCAGGTCTCGGTCATAATGGCGACGCTGAAGGATGCGGAGAGCCACGGGTTCAAGGCCACGGAATTCTATCCGGCCAGTCTGGACACACTTCTTTATGCGTCCGACCCCGGCCAGCGGACCCAGGGCGACGCCCTGCTGCGCGCCAGCATCATCCGCTACGCCCGCGCCCAGCACGGCCTTCGCCTGAACAACTGGCCGAAGAACTGGGCCTCCATGAAGCCCGCCGCCTATGACGCGGAAAACGACTTCAACCTGGCGGTCCAGCAGGACCGGGTGGCGCAATGGATCGAAAGCCTGCCGCCGCCCTTCGACCGCTATCGCGCCCTGCGCACGGCCCTGGTTCGCTACAAGGCGATCGCCGCGGCGGGCGGCTGGCCCACCATCGACGCTGGTCCGGTGCTGAAGCTGGGATCGAGCGGGCCGCGCGTGGTCGCCCTGCGCCAGCGCCTGATGGCCGAGGAGCCGAGCCTGGCCATCGACACGGCCAGCGACGAGTTCGACGAAGGCCTCGCCACCGCCCTGCAGTTCTACCAGCGCCGCAACGGGTTCGAGGCCAACGGCCAGGTGGGACGCCTGACGCTGGAGGCGCTGAACGTGCCGGCCCAGAGCCGCGTGCTGCAGATCATCGCCAATATGGAGCGCTGGCGCTGGGAGCCGCGCCTGTGGCCCGCCTCGCGCATCGAGGTGAACATCGCCGCCGCCGAGATGACGCTGTTCGAGGAGAACCAGCTGACCCTCGAGATGCGCGCCGCGCCGGGCCGGCCCGACGACCAGACCCCTCTGCTTTATTCCCAGGTCCAGTCGATCCTGCTGAACCCGCCCTGGAACGTGCCGCAGGGCATCATGCAGAAGGAATACCTGCCCAAGGAGGCGGCGCACCCCGGCTATCTGGCGGCGCACGGCTTCCGCTTTATCGACACCCCCGACGGCGGGCGCCGTTTGCAGCAGAAGTCGGGCGCCAAGTCGGCCCTGGGGCAGATAAAGTTCGACTTCCCCAACAATTTCGCGGTCTATCTGCACGATACGCCCAGCCACAAGGCCTTTGGCAGCGACAGCCGCAATGTGAGCCACGGCTGCGTACGGCTGGAGCGGCCGTTCGATCTGGCCAGCAAGCTGTTGGCCGGCGACGCCGACTGGACCCCCGACCGGGTGCAGGACGTGGTGGATGACGGCAAGACCACCCGCGTCGCGCTGGACCGCCAGATGCCGGTTTTCCTGATGTACTGGACCGTCTATCCGGACGTTCGCGGCCGGATGGATTTCCGCAACGACGTCTATGACTGGGACAGCCAGTTGCTCGGACTGATTGACGCATCGCGCTGAGTCCCGTCGGGCGTCCGGATGGGCGCCGCTTTCCTGAACGCCTTCTGTGCAAGGGATTTGTGCAGCTAAGCTCACAGGCGCCCTGTGGCCAGCGCCACGCTGTTCACGGACTTCGTGATCGCTTCAGGGGTGGAGTCGCCCGTGTGTTTTTGCCAAACGTGGATTGTTGGTAACAGTCGGGGAACCTCTGGAGCGCATCGTTCCTGCGCGTCCGGAGCTGCAAAGAGCCCATGATCTATTCGCGTCGACGCCTTTTTGGCCTCTCCCTGGCCGCTGTCGCCACTACGGCGACGGGCACGGAAGCGCTGGCCAAAGCCGCTCATCACGCGAAGCACTCGGTGACCAAACACGCCGCCGCCCATTCGGTTCACGGCCACGCTTCCCACAATGTTCATCTCGCCAAGGCGCACTGCCATACGGCGCACGGCCACCACCCCACCCTGGCCAAGAACGTGACCCGTCGCGGCGTCGCCAAGCCCTATCTGGCCAAGAACTTCGCCACCGGCGAGGCGAACTGCGCCGTGCGCAAGGTGTCGCTGCGCAATCTGCACACCGAGGAATGCCTCGACACAGTCTATTTCGAGGACGGCCGCTACATCCCCGACGCCATGCAGAAGGTCCGCCACGTGCTGCGCGACTTCCGCAACGGGGCCCAGCACGAGATCGAGCCGCAGCTGATCGACCTGCTCGACACGATCCGCGCCCGCACCGGCACGCACCAGCCCTTCCACGTCATCTCCGGCTATCGTTCGCCCCAGACCAACGCCATGCTGCAGGACGAGCACGAGCATTCCGGCGTCGCCACCCACAGCCTGCACATGCAGGGCGAGGCCATCGACATCCGCCTGCCCGACGTGGCGCTGGACCACCTGCGCAACGCCGCCTTCGGCCTGCAGCGCGGCGGCGTCGGCTATTACCCCGCCTCCAACTTCGTCCATGTGGACGTGGGCGACGTGCGCCACTGGGGCTTCAGCGCCTAAAGGGCGTTACGCATCTCCGCTTACGCTTGACCCCTAGGTCCATGGGACTAGGGTGGTCCTGTTCTCCGGGGAGCCCCATGAGGGGCTGAGACACCGCATACCCTGCGGCAAACCCGCCGAACCTGATCCGGGTCGTGCCGGCGAAGGGAGAGACTTTTCTACCGCTCATCCCCGCGTAGGCGGGGACCCCGGCTTTTTTGTTCAGCTTGGGTGCAGGAGTTCAAACCTGGGTCCCCGCCTCCGCGGGGATGAGCGGAGAGAAGACGAGCCGCGTCGCCGATCCATACGTTTTTGGAAGGCCGACTGCCGATGAACGCGCCCGTCAACAAACTCACCATCCCCACCGGCCAGGTCGATACCGGCCCGATCCCCGGCAGCCGCAAGGTCTATTCCGCGGGCGAACTCTACCCGGACATCCGCGTCCCCTTCCGCGAGATCGCCCTGCACCCCTCGGCTAACGAGCCGCCCGTGGTGGTCTACGACCCATCCGGCCCCTATACCGACGAGACGGCGGTGATCGACATCGAAAAGGGCCTGGCCCGTCCGCGCGACGCCTGGGTCATCGCGCGGGGCGACACCGATGCGGTGGACGAGCCCCGCCTGATCAAGCCGGAAGACAACGGCTTCGCCACCGGAGAGCGCCTGGTCCCCGAATTCCCGTCCCGCTCGCCCGTGCGCAAGGCCAAGCCGGGCCAGATCGTCACCCAGCTGCAGTACGCCCGCGCCGGCATCATCACGCCGGAAATGGAATATGTGGCCATCCGCGAGAACCTGCGCCGTGAGCAGTCCAGCCCCTGCGTGCGCGACGGCGAGGACTTCGGCGCCTCGATCCCCGACTTCGTCACCCCCGAATTCGTGCGCCAGGAGGTGGCTCGCGGTCGCGCCGTGATCCCCGCCAACATCAACCACGGCGAAGTGGAGCCCATGGCCATCGGGCGCAACTTCCTGGTCAAGATCAACGCCAATATCGGCAACTCCGCCGTCACCTCATCCGTGGCGGAAGAGGTCGAGAAGATGGTGTGGGCCACCCGCTGGGGCGCCGATACGGTCATGGACCTGTCCACCGGGCGCAACATCCACAACATCCGCGAGTGGATCATCCGCAACAGCGCCACCCCCATCGGCACCGTGCCCCTGTACCAGGCGCTGGAGAAGGTGAACGGCGTGGCCGAGGACCTGACCTGGGAAGTCTATCGCGACACCCTGATCGAGCAGTGCGAGCAGGGGGTGGACTATTTCACCGTCCATGCCGGGGTGCGCCTGGCCTATATCCACCTCACCGCCCAGCGCGTCACCGGCATCGTCAGCAGAGGCGGCTCGATCATGGCCAAGTGGTGCCTCAGCCACCACAAGGAGAGCTTCCTCTACACCCACTTCGCCGAGATCTGCGAGATCATGGCGGCGTATGACGTCACCTTCAGCCTCGGCGACGGTTTGCGCCCCGGCTCCATCGCCGACGCCAACGACGCGGCCCAGTTCGCCGAGCTCGAGACCCTGGGCGAACTCACCAAGGTGGCCTGGGACCACGGCGTGCAGGTGATGATCGAAGGCCCCGGCCACGTGCCCATGCACAAGATCAAGGCCAACATGGACAAGCAGCTGGCCATGTGCGGCGAGGCGCCCTTCTACACCCTCGGGCCGCTGACCACCGACATCGCGCCGGGGTATGACCACATCACCTCGGCCATCGGCGCGGCCATGATCGGCTGGTTCGGCACCGCCATGCTCTGCTACGTCACGCCCAAGGAGCACCTGGGCCTGCCGGACAAGCAGGACGTGAAGGACGGGGTGATCGCCTACAAGATCGCCGCCCACGCCGCCGACCTCGCCAAGGGCCACCCCGCCGCCCAGGCCTGGGACAACGCCATGAGCCGCGCCCGCTTCGAGTTCCGCTGGCAGGACCAGTTCAACCTCGGCCTCGACCCCGAAACCGCCCAGAAATACCACGACGAAACCCTGCCCAAGGAGGCGATGAAAACCGCCCACTTCTGCTCCATGTGCGGCCCCAAGTTCTGCAGCATGAAGATTTCGCAGGAAGTGCGCGACTACGCCGCCGCGCGCGCGCCGAACGAAGCCGACGCGGGCATGGCCGAGATGAGCGAGAAGTTCAAAGCCGGCGGCGGGGAGATTTACGTCCCGGCGGAGTGAGGCCCGGCCGGAAGCCGGGCCTCAACCGTTACGCGACCTTCCGGCGAACGACCGGCAGGCCATCCCACGTGCTACCGTTGGATTCGGTGACGATCGTACCGAAGCTCTTGCCCGTGGAATTCGCGGCCGCTTTGGCCTTCTCCAGGACTTGCGCTTGGGTCGCTTGGCCGACGTAGTGATACTCTGCCGTGGGGAGGGCGTAGACGGTGCCGTCGCCTGCGGTGATCGTGGTCGTGAACCCCTGACGCTTCATAGCTTCATGAAGCTTATCGTAGTCAGAGGAATAAGCGGCATGGAGTTCCACGCGAGTCATAAACATAGCCATCTGGCCGCCCCTTTCTTGGGCTAAGAGGTGGTGACGTAGTTTGAAGTAGGCAGTTAGCCCACCATCAAGGCGTACCGCCTGCTGCTAGTCTCGCGGCGTGGAGGGAGTCCAAAAGAAATTCACATACCAGATTGAAGAAGTAACGGCATCAATGTCTTCCTGAAGAAGCCTGTCCTTTAATCGCTTACCTGATGCAAATCTCTGATAGTGCGCGCGAACTTCGGACATCCTTCCCTCTTTGTGTCGTATTATGTCTACAGCCTCCGCAAATGGGCTATATAAGTCATCAATTTCATTCGCAACGATGCTCCTATCGACGTCTGAGGCGTATTCTTCAGTCTCTATTAGCCACCCAACTAAATTAACATCTCGGATTTGAAGAGAAAGGAAATGATTTATCACTTTAACCCTCACCCTCAGTCGCCGCTTATAGTTTCTAATACGCTGTAAATCGAAGTTTTTGCTTATGTCATACCTTTTCTCATACGCCTCTATGTGCCGTACAACTGCCAGCGCACGGAGCCCGGCAGTGGCCGCCCGTTGCTCTATCCGGGCTCTACGCTTGCGATCTTCCAAATCACGAACATGACGCTCACGCTCAGGACCGCGAACCGCAACGAGAACGATAAGGAAGTTCGCGAGCAGGGCGAAGGCGCTCAACCACGCGCTCGCTTGAGCGATTTTAAGGGCTGCGTACGCCACATCGGCTTGCTGCGCCGCCGCCTGCGCAGAAATTAAATCAATGTATCGATCCATCGGCCCGATCCGTCGCGAACGTTGAAGATGTATAATTCAACGATTAGTTGCCGAGCGGATTGTTTGAAAGCCCATCCTTTCAAGTGGAATCTTGCTGAGGCTTTTTATGCTCGGGTTGAAGTGGCTACGGGACGACTCCATCTCATCCAAGATGAAAGCCTATCGCGTGCCTAACGAAGAGGGTCGACTACTATTTTCAGCTCGCCAATTCGTCGGCGAAATTGACGCTTATGGCAAGCCAGTGCCTGAAAACGCCAACGCCACCGATCCTGCCTACCGGGCCTTCTTTGGCAGGCCTTCATTGACCGACATCGAACAACTCGCTCGCAAGTTGGCGTCTAAACGCGTTCCCTAAAACTTGTTCGCGGCAATTCCTGAAAATGGCGCCTTGTCGCAGTTAGCGGTGATGGCTCCCAGGGCCAATCCAGCAGTGTTCCCGCTAATGGATCGCCCGCTGAATGAGAGAATGCCCGTCGAGCGATTTACGGACATCGTCAGCTCGACGCCGGGCTCTGATTGCTCCGGAAAAAATCTAAATTCTGTCTCCAGCGCCACCACTCGTCGCGGCGTGCAAGTTCCAGCTTCGCAATATATCCCTCTGTTTAAGTCTAGTACGAGGTGCAAATTGGCCGGGCTAGATTTCCCATTGGCCAAGTCGAACCGTCCAGTACAAATGAGGTCGAATTGAGCGGAAGATGTTTGAGGTGCACCTCCAACTGCCTTCTGATGCTGTTGGGGGTTTTGCTGGTAAGCGCCCAGGTCGCTAAGGCGGTAGCTGACCTTCAACAAAACCGTCGGCAGGCCCGCTGCCGCTGCGAACTGCGCTTCACTTAGCCGGTAGAACTTAGACGCTCGCACCGCAGCGTCATTAAACCCCAACGTATCCCCCGTTAGGGCGTGGCAGTCATAAAGAAGGCCGTGGAAATCAACCCCGCAGCTTAGGGTGACGCTCTGCTCGATCCCCTGCCGCGCAGCGGTCATGGGGTAGGTGGCACCGATCTGCTCTGGAGTCGCCGTCTGAACCCACATAGGGTCCGCGATCGGCGCAGCCAAGGAAGATGTCGCCGCTGCACTGGCCGCAATCGCCAAGATGATATGCTTCTGCATCCCCGCACCAACGCTAAGCTAATGCACCGTATATATGCGGTCGATTAGCGCCGTCCAGACCCGCCTTCTCCTGCGATGGAAGGGCGTGCTCTCGTAGCGTGGAATCTGCGGCGGCTACGCGTCGCGAAGGGGCTGTCCCAGGTCCGGCTGGCCGCTGACGCCGGTGTAGACAAGACGTTTGTCGGTCAGATCGAGCGGGAAGAGCGCAGCGTCAGCGTCGACATTTTGGAGCGCCTGGCGAAGGCGCTGGGATGTATGGTGCGGGAGTTTTTCGATCCGCCTGCCGATGGGGATGAGAGATCAGACGCGCTTAGAAGCGGCAGGAAGCCGCGTCGATAAAACAGAGAAAGTACACGAATGTCTTTGGCTGCAGAAAATCTTGCCCTCAAAGAAATTGTAGTGGCCTTAATAAAGGTAATGCTCGATCAAAAAATATTAAACGATTCAAATGCCCAAGATGTCTTGTCCCAAGCTAAAGACATGAAAAATCCTGGGCGCGCCAGAAGCGCAACCGTAGAGGCGGCTCGCGCAATAGTCGAAGAATTGACAATCCATTTAATTCACGAGAGGGAATAAGTATCCATCGAATAGATCAACGTATTCTATATTTGGGTCCAATTCATCACCAATGCGCGGAAGAATCTTTCTTCGTTCAATCACTGGTGCGATTGTTTCAGCTGTGATCCTATTAAGCTCAGCAATCCGCTCTTCAGTATAGCCTGACATTTTGCATTCCCTGAGAATTTCCCCGAATGTAGAGAATTATATTCTAATTATTGGATCACGCAACAAATCGAGATCGCGCCTGTCAGCCAACGCGTAACGCGCTCCAGAATATCTTTTGGAGTAAATTTCCCAGTTTACTTACGTCGAGGGATTGAACCGCTGATTCGTACTCCCATTTAAGCTTAACCGCACGCCTGCGGTCTAGCTCGGAAGTGGAGACGCCATGGTATCACTGCAACTGAACAGGACTGCCGAACTGGCCAGCCCGGTGAGGGTTGAATAGGCTCGATCAGGAAACTAGAGCCAAAATCCTGCATCTCCTCTGTGAAGGCGTCTCTCAGCGAACTCTGGAGCGGGTCTTCGGAGTGAGCAATAAGACAATCGCCAAGCTGTTCGAAGAGGCTGGCGATATGGCGATTGCCCAAATCGCCTCCATGCGGGACCTCCAAATCAAAAATATCCAGGCGGATGAGATTCACTCGTTCGTGGCTGCGCGTGGCCACAACGTGGAGAGGATGCTGCGCGACGATCCGGACGCCGGGACGACGTGGGCGTTTCTTGCCGTATGTGCGGAATCAAAACTGATCTTCAGCTATCGCGTTGGCGATCGGACTGGCGAGGAAGCCATCGCCTTCATCGAAGATGTCGCCAGCAAGCTCCGACGTGCGCCGGATGGAAGCTTCGCCACGAGGCCTCAACTCAACACCGACGGCCTGCGGGCTTACCACGAAGCCATCGATCAGGCTTTCGGCCTAGACGCCGATCACGGTGTCTTGCGTAAGAACTACGAGAAGGTCCTAAGGGGCGGCAAGGAAGTTGATGGCAAATACATCGGCGCTGATCGGATTTCGCGCTTGGGCAAGCCGCGCGCAGAGGACATCCACACCTCTTTTATAGAGAGGCAGAACCTGAATCTGCGCCAGCAGAACCGTCGGTTCACCCGACGGACCAATGCGTTCTCCAAGACCCTGAAAAACCACGAACGCCACTTGGCGCTGTGGATTCTGTACCATAATTTCTGCTGGCTGCCGTATCCCAATCCTACCGAAGTTATCGAAGACGGGAAGCTGAAGACCATATGGGTCAAGCGCGACACCGCCGCGATGGTCGCCGGGCTTACTGACAAGCTCTGGGAGATCGAAGACATTCTGGCGTTGACCGATGCCTACACTTCAGCGGTGCGGCCAAGGAAGGTGCGGAAGGACAAGCTTCTCCGAATCCCGCCGAAGCCGATAGAGGCCGACCCAACGCTTGCGCCGTTTTGGGTTTACCAGCCCTTCAAGGCGTCCAAGACCTGTAAGGTGCATGCAGCTAGCTGCTGCAATTGCCGGGGCGGAATGGGCCGGAACGTCAATGCCAGCGGCAAGGACGGGAGCTGGTTTGGCTTCCAGACACGTGAAGAGGCGGAGGCTGAAGCGAACCTACTAAAGCCTGGGAGGGTTGAAACCTGCCGCATGTGCCTGGGCGAGCGGCGGAAGATGGCGGGGATCAACACCTAACTATTCCTAACGCTGCGCGGTAGCAGAGTTGTGCAAGCAATCTCTTCAATATGTCGTCCCGCGCCACAGCACTGCTGTTATCCTTGGTTGTGGAGGTCGACATGATTCGCAATGCAGTCTTGGCATCTTTGGCGCTCATGTGGCCACCGGCCGCTCTTGCGATGGCACCCCCGTCCTTAGACAGCGTCGGAGCGGCCAAGGCCGCAGCGCGAGAACTTTGTCAGCGCCCAGAAATGCATAGCTCAGCATACTCCGCCGGGGCTGCCATTTCTGCGAAAGCGGAACTTGTCCCGACCCTGTTGAAATACCTAGCCAATGTAGGGTTTACGGCAGAGTTGAAGGGGCAAACTACACAGACGTTTGGGCTATTGCAGCGAGACATTGGGGCCGCCCTCGAAAGTAGTAATCACTGCGCCGCCGATGTCTATAAAGCGACGCTCACGCACTTCGACATTAAGCCTAAGCCCATCCAGCGAGTTCTGAAGAAGAATCAGGCGTCTAATGAAAATGCGGCGGCGACGCTAGAGCGCCTAGCGGTACAGCTTACGGAAACGCCGCATACCTTGATTGGGGAACAGATAACGGTGACTTCTCAGCCGGGCGCTTCCGGTAATATCACTGGCAAAGTCGTAACTGTCACGGGTGGACCAAGGGGCGGAACCCTCATCGGCAGCCGAGTGACTGTAGGCGGCGATTGCCCCGCCCCGGCAGCTAACGAGATCGTTGGAGAAGATATCTGCGTTGATCCCAGTCGAATTCCCAAGTTGGCAGGAATGTTACGAACCGAAGCAGTTTCGGCAAGGGTGGGCGGTGCATCGAAAGCTGCTATCGATACGCTGATCGACCAAGTTAGGCAGATCGCCAATCCTAATGATGCAGCAGCGGTTGAAGCTGCAACGGCTGCTTCGGCGAAGCTAGACCGCTGAGCGGTAAAGGCACCCAGACTTGATGCATGGAGAATAATAGCCGTTATGCAGGAGACCTGCCAAATCTGCGATCAGGCTCCGACAGTCGATTCCCATCTCATGCCACAGGCTATCGGGCGCGATATACGTGGCGACGGGAAGAGCTTTTTGATTGGCTCACTAGCAGCGAACGGGAAGCTCGTTACCCAGAATGGCGTTTTCGACAGATTCCTATGCGAGGCCCATGAAAAGGCTCTCCACGCCTACGAAAACTATGCGATTTCATTCATTCGTAGCTTTGAACTGACGCTTGACGAGAAGAGGCAGCAATCTTTCTTCCGGCAAAATACCAATAACGAAGCTATCGTGCGGTTTGTGTCCTCAATTTTGTGGCGCTATCACACCTCCACAAGACCCGAGACCGCTTCCGTAAGACTAGGAGGATGGGAGCCCATCCTGCGAGACGTTACGTTTGGGGGCGATCTCGCTAAAGCGCCGGACATCCTGGTTCTTGGCTACCATAGCGAGGCGTTGCCCTCGAACCGTTTCGCGATTCCCCCAAGCACGAACAAATTCGAAGACCGGCGCGTATGGACTTTCGTGACCAACGGCTTGGCGTTCATGGCCAAACTGGATCAACGATCTTGGTCGGCCTCATCCTCCAGTGCAGTTATAAACGGTCGAGATTACATCGCGGGAGCGGTGAAGGAGATGTCGCGCGACGACTTGATGGACATGAAGCTTATCGTTGACCGGATGAAGGCGGGTGGAAAGATGCGGTTTTGAGATGTCCGCCTGACGGGGGTGCATCAAGGCAAGCGCTAGCTGCATGTCACTCTACGCGTTAGAATGAATTTTTAGAGGGGCATTAACGAGCGGGCTAACCTGCACTTCAAACTACGTCACCACCGGCTAAGATGACGGCTTGACGCGCGGACATTAGCGGGGGATTCTTACCCCGGTGCACTAACACCTGACGCTCCTGCTCGCCGTCACAAGCGCAGGAACCTCGAACCAGAAGCCGTCGGAGTTACCGCTCCGGCGGCTTCGTCATTCAAGATGTCATGAGTAGAGATGACTCCGCCTGACGTTAGAGTCAACGCGGAGTTCGGCCCATAACGGGCACCACATATGGTATGGTTGCCGACTGAGGCCCCCTAAGGGCTGCGGCTGGAGCTTCCTGAACCGATTCCCATCCGACGCCAAAATGGAATTAATGATTCGTTTATTTGATTGGCTCTAAGTAATTGCAAAATAGAACATATAGAGAACAATAATCAGATCGTCGAAAGCCACAAAGCCTCAGTTCCCCCTAAATCCCATGGTGGAACGATGAGCGGGCCTGAGGCCTGGCTGTCAAGGACGTGCTTTGCGCTCCGCCCAGCGGTAGCCTTCGGCCACCCTTGATAGCCAGGACGGCTCGCTAAACTGGCTTCCATGGGCTTAAGGCGGGTCCGGTTGCGGGTTGGCGCTCGCAGACAGGAGGCGTGATGGCGAAGGTGTTTGACGAAGCCGTTCTGATGCGAGCGGCGGAGACAGCGGCGAGGCTTTTGGCGTCCGGGGATCCGGATGTTCTGGCAGGGCGGTTCGTATATCCGGAACGGATGCGCGCCATCCTCGCCCCTGTCCCTCAAGATGAGGACGAGGGCAAGGCCGAGGATAGTTGATCGTGAAACTAGGTTGGAGCCATCCTCTCCACCGCTCATCCCCACGAAGGCGGGGACCCAGGCTTTTTTGTTCTAGCCGCCGCAACACCGCTCAAACCGGGGTCCCCGCCTGCGCGGGGATGAGCGGTGTTTGGGAGGGTCAGGGCTTGCCGCCGCCCACGCCCCACAGCACGCCGATCCAGGCGCCCTTGATGAAGGGGAGGGCGGCGAGGGTCAGGGTGGCGACGGTGGGCAGGCCCACGGCCAGCAGGCCGAGTGGGCTCCAGCCGCGCAGCACGGTCAGGGCCAGGCCCGGCGCGATCACCAGGTGGCCGATCAGGAAGATGGTGAAATAGGCCGGCCCGTCGTCGGCCGGATAACATCCGTTATCATTGCCGCAGCGCGGGCACACCGGCTCCACCTTCAGATAGCCGGCGAACAGCGGCCCCTCCCCACAGTTGGGACACCGCCGCCGCACGCCCCGCTTCAGCCCCGTGAGGATGGTGCGGGGCGCGTCAGGCGCCCGCCGCTCCGCTCGCGGCTCGGGCTCGGCGGTCGGGGCGTGGTACAGGGGCTCGCTCACCCCGCCCTCCTACGCCCCCGCCGCGCCCCGCGCCATGCCGATGCGAGGATAGCGCGTCGTTCATTCGGGGGATAGTGTGGGGAAAAAGCCCGCGCCGCTTCACCCTCCTACCTAGTCATCCTCGGGCTTGACCCGAGGACGAGGCAGCGTTGAACGCGGAAGCTGCCTTGTGGCCGGGTCCAGCCCGGCCATGACGAGTCTTGTTAGGTGAGGAGAAGCGCGGACAAACCGCCGGCCGAACTTTATT
>CAIOYC010000013.1 GCA_903862425.1 uncultured Caulobacterales bacterium
GCCGGGACGCCCAGACATAGTACTTCCGAAATACCGGGCAGCAGTCTTCGTCCATGGATGCTTTTGGCATCGCCATACAGGCTGCAAGGTCGCGTCGACGCCAAAATCGAACACAGAATTCTGGATCGACAAGTTCGAGCGGAACGTCGCCCGCGATGCGCGAGTCGCGGGTGAGCTTGGCGTCCTTGGTTGGCGGGTGTTCGTGGTCTGGGAGTGCGAGCTGGGGTCCAAGCGGCGCGCGGCGGAGGTGGCGATGTGGCTCAGCGCCGAACTGAAGCCGGAGGGGGTTGGCCACGCGTGCGTGCCAAGGCTGGAAGAGGCCGGAGACAGGTGCCGGCCTCTGCGCCAATCAAGAGCAGGAGAGTGACATCTCTATCTGGCTACGGACATTTCGCGCCTAATATATCTTATCGGAAATGTGGCCTGATATTTTGTGATAAATCAATGTATTGAGGACGGCGAAGGAGTTCGCATTATGCGAACAATCCATAATCATCCCGTGCTAGCGGGGCGTGACAGCCGCCGGTAGACTGCAGAGGTGCTCGTCAAAATTTACCGCCGCAAGCCTCCTGAAAACTCGCCTCAGTTCGCTGTTGTCGCCCACGATAGCGCGTGGGGCGACGAACGTGGCGGCGAGAGGCACGCGACCTGGTCGCTGGTCGCCGAGGCTGACCTCGACCGTCCAGCCAAGGATCTGCCGTTCAATGCTGACGAGGCTAAGGCAGCGATCCTGAACGGCGGACTATACACCTACATCCACCAGACGTTGCCGACGCCGGTTGCGGTGAAGGAGGCTGAAGCGATCCACGCCTTCATGCTGACCGTGACACTGCCGTTGTTGAAGGAGGCGGGTGAAGGCATGGCCGTGCTTGGCACCGGAACGCTCTTCCGCCAGGACGACCGGTACTTTGTGGTGACCGCTGACCACGTCCTGCGTGCGAACGCCAAGGATCCCACCAGCACCTTCATCGACCTGACAGAGGTTGCCTTTCCCACTCGACCGAAGGACGCTTCGCTGTTCACACTGGGGAAATACACCCTCTGGCACTCCAAGCCGGTCCACGCGGACGTCGTGGTGCTGGAGCTTCACAGCCAGGAGACGATATCGAAGCTAAAGGCGGGATGGGGCTTTCTACCGTTCAGCCAGGCTGGACGCTTTGAGGACCATGACCGCTTCATTATTAGCGGCTTCCTGGAAGAGACCGCCTACCTGACCGGCGGCGTCTTGCGGCAATCTATGATCAATCTGACGACCGACCTTCTGCACTTCACGCCTGAGGTGAAGGACCCTACCCCCTCAGATCGTTTCCTCTACCTGGAACGCGACGGGGTGCAGTTTGACGGCAGCGAACGTGAAATCGGGTCGTTGTGCGGCGTCAGTGGTGGACCAATCTGGGGCTTCAGCATGCCAGCGGCCGGCTTTTGGGACCCCTCGCGGGCGCTGCAGGTTGTGGCAGTGCAGAGCGCGGAGATGGAGCGGCGCTGGTCGCGCGTGATGGACTGGAGCGCCGTTCGCACGATCTTGCAACGCATCGACCCGCCGGTGACGGGCGTCTGAGTCGTGGGCAGAATGTCCACCCGCCGCTCGCCCGATCTCTGGCGACCCTTTTGACTTGGGGCATTGCCAAGTATCTTCGGTTGTGACGGCGAGTCGCCGATCAGGGATTCGCCTATGAAGCTCGTCAAGTACAGGGTGACTAACTACCGGTCGGTGATCGATAGCGGGTGGATCGAAGCCAATCAGGTTACAGCATTGATTGGCGTCAACGAGTCCGGAAAGACCAACCTGTTGTTGCCGCTGTGGAAGCTCAATCCTGCGCGCGAAGGCGAAATCAAAGCCACCTCTGATTATCCTAAGGCCACGTTTAACGAAATTCAGGCCGATCCAGGCGCGTTCGCGTTCGTCACCGCGGAGTTCGATGCGCCTGAGCTGGCAGCGAAAATCTCGCAGCTGGCGGGGGTGTCCGAAGACGTGGCGAGGATTGTCCACGTCACGCGGTATTTTGACAACAATTTCAGCGTCAGCTTTCCAAACCACGCGGCTAAGCGCACATCGCAGGGTGCCGAGCTTGCGACCGTGCTCACGGCGGCTTTAACTCAACTTGAGCAGATAGCCCCGTTGGCGAAGGAGGGTGATCTCAAGACGCAATTTGCCGGCGCAATCCAGCAGGCGGTGGACGGGGTCTCCGGCGACGCTACCTACGGCCCGGCCGCCATTCGGGCGATAGCAGCTCAATTGCGCCCGTCACTGCCAGAAAGCCCAGCCGCCACGAGCTCAATCGTACCGCGATTCAACGCTCTCCTTGAAGAGCTCGGCCAGGAAGCTAAGCGGCTCGAATTGGTTGA
>CAIOYC010000014.1 GCA_903862425.1 uncultured Caulobacterales bacterium
CCTGCGACCGTCATGCCCGGACTTGTTCCGGGCACCCATGGCGCTAGCCTTGCCTTTATGCGGAGCGAGGGGATCATCGCGGTTTACATCCTGGCGAGCCGGAAGAACGGTACGCTCTACACCGGCGTCACCAGCGACCTGTCGCGGCGGGTTTTCGAGCACCGCGAGGGCGTCAACAAGGGCTATCCGCGCCGGTGGAAGATCAACCTGATCGAGTCGGACAATCCAGACTGGCTCGACCTCTACGACCGGCTAAATGGTTGAAGCGTCCCACCATGGGTGCCCGGAACAAGTCCGGGCATGACGAGAATGATGGTGGAGTGGCCGGACTGCTTCCACCCCTTCGCGGAAGCTCGGAGTGTCGGCTTTGGGCATGAGAGAATTAAGGTAGGCCCCTTCGCTCTCGGAGTACCCGAAGTCCATCTTGGCCGCTTCATGGCGTGGGCTTTGCAGGTTGCGAGCCGGGCTTCGCCGGTGTTCTCTCCAAGAAAACGGAGGAACGGCCCATGCCTCGCGCGCGCAATGGCGACGTGGAGATCGAGTATCAGTCCTTCGGGGACAACCAGCCGCAGACGGTGCTCTTGGTGAACGGGCTGGGGTCGCAGATGACGCGCTGGCCCGAGGCCTTCTGCGAGAAGCTGGTGGCGAAGGGCTATCGCGTCATCCGGTTCGACAACCGCGACACCGGCCTCTCCATCTGGCCGACCGAGGCCTATACCCTGACCGACATGGCCCATGACGGCTTCGCCGTGCTCGACGCGGCGGGCGTGAAGCGGGCCCATCTGGCCGGGGTGTCCATGGGCGGGATGATCGTCCAGCGCATGGCGCTCGAACATCCGGACCGGGTACTCTCCATGACCTCGATCATGTCCACCACCGGCGAGCCCTCCACCTTCCAGTCGAGCCCCGAGGCCGCCACCGTGCTCAACACGCCGCCACCGAACCCGGACAAGAACTACGAGGCCTTCATCGCCCACGGCATCGCCAGCGCCCGCACCATCGGCAGCCCGTCCTATCCCTGGACCGACGACGAAGTACGCGAACGGGTGATCGCCGAGCACGCCCGCGCCTTCAATCCCGCCGGCGTGGCGCGCCAGATGGCGGCGGTGCGCGGCGATGGCGATCGCACCGCCGCGCTGAAGGGGCTGGCCATTCCGGTGGTGGTGCTGCACGGCGCGGACGATCCGCTCCTGCCTCCCGCCGGCGGGGAAGCCACCGCCGCCGCCATCCCCGGCGCGGAGCTGCGCATCATCCCCGGCATGGGCCACGACCTGCCGCCGGGCCTCTACGAGATCTTCATCGACGCGATCGTGAGCGCCGCCCGTCGCGCCTGATCCGGGCTAGGACTTCGGCAAGGCGGCGATATAGGCGCGGATCAGGTCGATGCCCTCCTTGTGCGCCAGGGCGCGGCCGAGTTCGGGCATCATCACCCCCGGCTCGCGGCTCTCCATCCGATGGATCATGATTGACCGGTCCGGCTCGCCCGGCGCGATGTCGAAGTCGAGGTCGGCGGAGGCCTTGCCGGCCGCGACGGGGCGCTTGCCTAGGCCCCGCGCCACGCCGCTGGTGCGCTCGTATTCCAGATAGAGGCCGCTGTTGCTGGCCGCGCCTTCGGGGTTGTGACAGTGGGCGCAGTTGGCGTCGAGATAGGCGAAGGCGAGGGCCTGCACCGGCGTCGCGGCATCGTCCCAATGCGGCGTCTTGGGCGCATCGGCGGGGACTCCCTGGAGGATGCCCGACCTTGTCCAATGGGCGAGTTGGTTCTCGGCGCCGGTAACATAGGCGTAGTCGCCGTTCAGGTTGCGCGCCTTCGGGCCGATGGGCGTGAGCGCGCCGGACAGGGCGTGACATTCCTTGCACTGGTTGACGTTCGGCACGGCATAGCTGAACGAGACCGACGTACCCCTGGCGTCGGTGAAGGTCACCGGCGTGCGCGCACCCGCCCGCTTCAGCACCGCCTCGGTCTGGGCGTCGTTCCACACATAGGTCAGCGGAACCCAGCCGCTCGCCCGATGGATCAGCAGGCGCGTCTCGATGAACCGCACCTTCTCCTTGGGCTGACGGAAATCGGCGGGATAGGCGAATGTCTTGACCAGCACCGCGCCGACCGGAAGGTCGAGCACGCCGGTCGGTCTGTAGCTGCCCTTCTGGCCGGCGGGCACGAAGACGTAGCGCTGTTTTTCCGCATAGTCGCTGAACAGGGGTGTGTTCAAGGCGTAGGGCGTGAGCGCGGCGTCGGGCGCGCGACCGCCCGCATCGGTGAACAGGCGATAGGCCGCCAGGGTCGGAGCGGGCGCGGCGTCCATCAGCCGCGCCGTATCCACGCCCTGCGGCGGCGGCGCGGCGCTCATCATCAACAGACTCAAGGCGGCGATACTGGCCGCGAACGCGGGTTTCACTTCTTAGACAGCCTCGCCTGGGCCGGGGGCAGCACCACCGGCTTGGGTTCGGCCACCGGGGTTCCGGGGACGGAGGGGACGATGGTCGGCTTGGCGCTCATCAGGTTGTTCACGTCCGTCAGGTTAAGGCGCAGCACCGGCCCGTCGGACAGCACCACGTTCACCTTCTCCTCCACCGGCGCGCCGCCCACGCGGGTGAAGCGGGTGGCGGCGTCCCACAGGATCGGCGGCATGGGCTTGGGCAGGAGGGCGGCGGCCTCCGGCGCGCCAGGGATGTTGGGGGCCCAGCCGTTGCGGCCGATATGGTTGCCGCGCACCACAACGTCGCGGGGCAGAGGCTCGTAGGCGGCGTCCTTGATCTCGCGCTTGTAGCCGGTGACGATCACGGCCGCCGAAGCGTTGCCGCTGATGGTGTTGTCGAATACGTGGATGTCGCGGTTGGCCATGACCATCACCCCGGTGCCGGTGGGCACGGAGGCGACGATATTGCCCTTCGGCGCGAAGTTCTCCGTGTCGTTGTCCACCACCTTGTTGCGATAGATGCGGTGGCTATGACCGCCCTGCTGCGGCAGGTTGGGCAGGTCGAACACCAGGATGCCGCCCGCATTGTGGGTCGACAGGTTGTCGTGAACGTCGGCGTTCATCGAATTCTCGATCTCGATCCCGGCCACATTGAAATGGGCCAGGGAGTTCTGGACGATGATGTTCTTGGACTGGCCCACATAGATGCCGGCGTCCGAGGCGCCGCGCACGGTCACGCCGTCGATCAGCACATTGGTGGAGGAGACGGGATAGACCCCGTAGGCGCCGTTGGTGGACTTGGGCGGGCCGGACCAATCCACCTTCATGTCGATGAAGCTGATCTGGTCCACGCCCTTGGCCTTCACCGCGTCGCCCTTGGCGTCGAGCACGGTGAGGTCGCGCACGGTGACGCCGTTGGAGGTGATCATCAGCCCCTCGCCCGCCGCCATCTGGCCGTGGAAGTCGAGGATGGTCTTGTCCTGGCCCGCGCCCTTGACGGTGACGTCCTTCACGTCGAGCGACAGGCCGTCGGTGAGTTCGAACGTGCCGGCGCCGAGCAGCACCGTATCGCCCGGCTTGGCGTCGATCAGGGCGGACTGCAACCGTTCCTGCGCCTCCTTGCCCGGAGCCACCTTGAGGATGGCGGCCTGGGCGGTGGTGGCGAACAGGAACGCGAGCAGGGCGGCGCCGGCGGGACGGATCATGGGGTGGGCTCCGGTCATTTGGCGGCCTCGCCGGGGCGATAGTCGCGCTCGATGTGGCCCTTCAGCTGGGCCTCGGTGAATAGGACGGGCTTGGTCTTGTGGGCGGCGAACAGGGGCGACTGGTCCGCATAGTGGGGCGAGGTCTCGTCCAGAGTGGCCGAACCGAACTGGTGGATGGAGCGCGAGGTCATGCGCCCCTGCCGGTCCCAGTCCACGAACATCACATAGCAGTCGCCGTTGACCCCGTGCAGCCGCCCATCCACCCCCGGCGCGCCGTATATGGCGCGGTAGATATCCGGCCCCCCGTCCAGCGGCAGGTCGGTCTTGCCGCGGGTCAGTCGGTTCACCTCGCCCCACTCCGGATCGACGCGGTGATGCCCGGCCTTGATCAGCGGGATGGCGGCCTTCAGCATCTGGATCGGCGACCAGTCCTTGTGCTGGCGCCGCTCCAGCCACATCACCGCCACCAGGGCAGCGCCGCGATTGTGCAGGTCGGTCCTGCCGTCCCAGGCGCGCAGCGTGGCCTGCGCCGCGGCGAGATCGGCGTCGCCCTTGGGATCGACCGCCAGCACTTCCTTCACCCAGGCGAACTCGTCCGAGTGCGGGCTGTAGGCCAGGTCGTACTTGTAGGCGTCGAACGCGGCCGCCGTGATCGAGCGGTCCGCGCCGTAGGTCTCGAGCGCCCGCCACGCGCGGTTGGTCATGTCGTCCGGGGGCTGGATGCCCATGGAGGCGGGAAAGTCGCTCGGCTTCAGGTCGTCCGCCGCGTCGGTGGCGCGGAAGGGCGTGTTGTTGGAGTTAAAGACCCAGCCGGACTTAGGATTCCAGATCTGCGGCGACATGCTGAAGGGGCGAAGGCGGGTCCAGACGAGGTCGGAACGGTCGCCGGGCACGACGCCGGACCAGTCCACCCCGTCCTTGCGCTCGGGATACATGCCGTTGGACAGGTAGCCGATATTACCCTTCTCGTCGGCATAGATGTAGTTGATCGACGGCACCTTGCGCATGGCCATGGCCGTCTTCCACTCCGCCAGGGTCGTGGCCTTGTTCATGGCGTAGTATTCGGCGAGCTGGCCCATGCCGCCCTGGGTCGGCCAACGGATGGCGAAAGCGCCCTGCGGCCCCTTGATCACCGGCCCCTGGATTGAGGCCAGCACCTCGCGCGTCACCGGCTTCAGCGACCCGTCCGCCTGCTTCACCTGGATCTGCACCGTGCGGCGGTCGAGGTCCTTCCACTGGCCGTCCAGCTTGTACTGGTTCGGATTGGCCGGGTTCAGGGTCAGTTGATAGACGTCGGTGAGCTTGGGGTGGTTGACGGTCGCGGCCCAGCCGAGATGTGCATTATGCCCGCCGAGCAGGAAGGGGCTGGCGGGGAAGAAGCCGCCCGCCACGTGCCAGCCCTCGCCGCTCTCCACCACCGCCTCGTACCAGGTCAGCGGCCCGGTCCAGGGCTGGTGGGCGTTGAACAAGAGGCGTGTATGCCCGTCCGCCGCCCGCGACGGCGCCACCGCCAAGCCGTTGGAGCCTTGCTCGTGCGGCAGCTGCAGCTTGCCCGTGGCGACCTGGGCGAACACCGTGTCGAGGCCGTAGAAGGTCGGCCCGCGGAACAGGGTGAACGCCGCCAGATCCTTGCCCGTCACAGGCAGAAGGCCCTTGGCCACCTTGTCCGGATGCAGGGCTGCATAGCGGTTCACTCCGGCCGCATAGGCATCGAGGATGCCGCGGATATGGGGAGACAGGTCGCGCTCGTAGCCGGCGTCCAACGTCCGCTGGCCATCCATCAGGGCGAACAGGGTGTCGCTCAGTACGCCGCTTTCGCCCTTCAGCACGGCCGACTGTCCGCGCGAGGCCATCACGCTTTCCTGCACCGTGGCGAAGTCGTCTTCCGCCTGGGCGAAGCCGAGCCCATAGCCCGCGTCCGCATCGGTCTTGCCGAGCACGTGCGGCACGCCGAAATCGTCGCGACGTATGCGTACGTCATAGGCTCTGGCGTCATGGCGGGCGTCGTTGGATTCGGACGCGAGCGCCGGCGCCGCGACAGCGCCCAGCGCCAACACCACCGCCCACACGCCGACCCCAAGGCGTCCTATTCTGTCCCGCACCGGCCACTCCCTGGATCGCGCCCGCTTCTGATCGGATGGCGCGAGGCGCCCGAGCTGCGAGCTTGGATCAAAGCAGGTGTTTGTGAACACTGACAAGATGCGGCCTGCAGATAGGCAGGGCGGAGCGTTCACGATCCAGGGGCGAAACCGGCTGTCAAACCCGGACGGGGCGGCGAGACCGGCGCCCACTTCAACACTCGCGCCGCCCACGCGGCCGGGGCGACGGTACCGGGATGAGCGCGTCTAGGCTGGCCGGTCGCCGCGGCCGGAGTCTGCAGCATCCCTTGTACCCTGCGGGGGTTTTCGGCTAACGGCTGGGTCGGTCGTAGGGTCGGTATGGCCCCCTCTACGGTCCACCCCCGCCGTTCCGAAGAGCCTCCCATGTCCCTGATCCTGTCCCGCCGCGACCTGGACTTTCTGGTGTTCGAGTGGCTGGACGCCGCCGCTCTCACCAGCCGCGAGCGCTATCAGGACCACTCGGCCGAGACCTTTCATCAGGTGCTGGACACCTGCGAGGCCATCGCCACGGACCACTTCGCCCCGCACAACAAGCTGAACGACCAGAACGAGCCGCAATTTGTGAACGGCGGCGCGGTCACCATCCCGGAGGTCAAGCGGGCGCTGGCTGTCTATAGCGAGGCGGCCCTGATCGCACCGGGGCAGCTCTACGAGTACGGCGGCATGCAGCTGCCCGCCCTGCTGGAGAAGGCCTGCGCGGTCTGGTTCCGCGCCGCCAATATCGCCACCTCGGCCTATCCATTCCTTACCGCGGCCAACCTCAACGTCATCGCCGCCTATGGCGAGGACTGGCAGAAGGAGCGCTTCATCCCGCCGATGACCGAGGGGCGCTTCTTCGGCACCATGTGCCTGTCAGAGCCGCAGGCCGGCTCGTCCCTATCCGATGTGCGCACCCGGGCGGTGAAGCAGGACGACGGGATCTATCGCCTCTACGGGACCAAGATGTGGATCTCGGGCGGCGACCAGGATATTTCGGAAAACATCATCCACCTGGTCCTGGCGCGCTCGCCCGATGGCATTCCGGGGGTGAAGGGCCTGTCGCTCTACATCGTGCCCAAGTTCCTGGTGAACGAGGACGGAACCCTGGGGGAGCGCAACGACGTCGTCCTGGCCGGGCTGAACCACAAGATGGGCTATCGCGGCACCACCAACACCCTGCTCAACTTCGGCGAGGGCGGCCACCGGCCGGGCGGCGAGGCGGGTGCCGTGGGCTATCTGATCGGGCAGGAGAACAACGGCCTCGCCTGCATGTTCCACATGATGAACGAGGCGCGGATCGGCGTCGGCTCAGGCGCGGTGGCGCTGGGCTATACCGGCTATTTGCACGCGGTGGATTACGCCAAGTCTCGCCAACAAGGCCGCCCCAACGGGGCCAAGGACCCGACCACGCCGCAGGTGGCCCTGACGCGCCACACCGATATCCGCCGCATGCTGCTGGCCGCCAAGTCCTATGTGGAGGGCGGCATGGCCCTGGCCCTCTACTGCGCGCGGCTGGTAGACGAGGAGCGCACGGCGCAGACCCCCGAGGCGAGGGTCGAGGCGCACCTGCTACTCGACATGCTGACCCCCATCGCCAAGAGCTGGCCCTCGCAATGGTGCCTGGAGGCGAACAGCCTAGCGATCCAGGTGCACGGCGGATACGGCTATACCCGCGACTACAACGTGGAGCAGTTCTACCGCGACAATCGGCTGAACCCGATCCACGAGGGGACGCACGGCATCCAGGGCATCGACATCCTGGGCCGCAAGGTGGTGATGCAGGGCGGTGCGGGGCTGAACCTGTTCAACGCCACACTGGAGAAGACCGTGGCGAGGGCCAAGGCCTCGGGCGACGAGACGCTGGCGGGCTATGCCGGCGAATTGCATGCGGCGCTGGACCGGCTGAACGCCGTCACCGCGACCCTGCACGCCATCAATGACCAGGAACGGACCCTCGCCAACGCCTCGGTCTATCTGGAGGCCTTCGGTCACATCACCGTCGCCTGGATCTGGCTGGAGCAGGCTTTGGCGGCGCTCGGCAAGGCCGGCGACTTCTACGACGGCAAGCGCCAGGCCGCGCGATACTTCTTCCGCTGGGAGCTGCCCAAGGTCTACCCACAGCTCGATCTTCTGGAGACGCTCGACGATACGACCTTGGAAATGCAGGAGGCTTGGTTCTAAAGCTTCGAACCGTAACGGACGGCGGTGCGGATGACTGAACCCGGACTTCGGGCGCGCAAGATGGCGCGCACCCGCAAGACGATCGCGGATGCGGCCCTGGCCGCCTTCATGGCGCAAGGCTATGGCGCGACGCGCCTGGAGGAGATCGCCGAGGCGGCGGGCGTCCACAAGCGCACCCTGTTGCGCTACTTCCCCACCAAGACCCATCTCGTCCTTTATCGCCAGCATGCGGCGCTGGAAACATTCGAGACGGCGCTGGCCGGGCGCGGCGAGCGCGCGGTGGTCGATGTCTGGCAGGACCATGTGATCGCCCACTCCCGCAAGCTGGTGAACGAGGGCGCCGCCGCCAATATCGGCAAGATCGCCGCGCTCGAACCCTCCGTCCGCCAGGCCGCGCTGGAACTGCGCCAGCAGTACCAGCGCCTGATCTCCCGCGCCCTGCACCAGGAGGCCGGCGGCGGCAAGGACAGCCTGATCTGGTCCAAGGTGGTCGCCGCGGCCCTCGTGGGCGGCAACTACGCCGTCGGCGACTGGATCATGCGCGAGGAGGCCTATGGCGAGTTCGAGGTGGCGGAAAGCGAAGTGCTGCGGCTCGTCCGCGAAGGCTTCTTCCCGCGAAAGGGCTGACTAGCCCGCCACGCGCAGGGTCTCGGCGGCGCGCAGCGCCAGCACTTCGGCCAAAGGCATAGGCTTGGCGAAGTGGTAGCCCTGCATCAGATGCACCCCGGCCAGGCGCAGGAACTTGAACTGCTTCTCGTCCTCGATCCCCTCGGCGACGATCTTCATCCCGAGCGCCCGGGCCACGCCGGAAACCGCGTGTACGATGGCCGCGGCCTCCACATTATCCACGCAGTCCCGCACGAAGTCCCGGTCGAGCTTCAGCTTGGCGAAGGGTAGTCGCCGCAGATGCTGAAGCGAGGTGTAACCGGAGCCGAAGTCGTCCAGCGCCACCTGCACGCCAAAGGATTTCAGGGCCAGGATATTGTCGCGCACCTGATCAAAGGCCTCGATCACGGCGGTCTCGGTCACCTCGATCTGCAGGCGGCGCGGGTCGAAGCCCACCTCGTCCACTAGGTCCTCCACCCGTTGCACAAAGCCCGGCTGGCCGAACTCGGTGGCCGAGGCGTTGACGGCGATGTTCAGACCTGGGGAGCTCGCGCACTCGCGCATGGCCCGGCGGAACACCCAGTCGGTCACCTCGTGGATCATCCCCGCCCGCTCGGCGGCGCCGATGAAGATGTCCGGACGTATAAAGCCCTGCACGGGGTGCATCCAGCGGATCAGAGCCTCGGCGCTGCCGGCGAAGCGGCCGTCACGATCGAACTGGGGCTGGTAGACGAGGCTGAGCTGGTCGGCCGCCAGCGCCTCGCGAAGGTCGGCGATCATGGGATCGACCGGTGCGGCGGCGGGGACAACCACAGGAACCGGAGTGGGCTCTGACGACGCGCCGCCGAGGGCCGTGAGGGTCTTTGTGAGCAGGTCCTGCAGGCCGCGCGCGTCGGTGCGTTCGGGCAGGCGGCCTTCGCGGGCGCCGTTCTCCCAGACGGAAGCAAGCTTGGCGACGGCTTCGGCGCCGATGTTCAGACTCATGGATTTGATGGCATGCGCGCTCTTGGCCAGGGCGTCCGTGTCGCCGGCCAGGATGGCGGCCTCGGCGGCGGCGGCGGGCGCGGGGGCCTGTTCGCGATAGAGGCGGAACACCTTCTTGACGAACTCGCCCCGGCCCTGCGCCGCCATGGCGGCGAGCTGGCCCGACACCACCGGGTCGAACAGGCGCGGCGCCGATCCGGATTTAGGGGTCGGCGCGACGGCGGCGACAAGTTCTGGCTCAGGCTGGAGCAGCGGGGCTTGGCTCTGGTCCTCGGACGGCTCGATGAAGCGGGCCAGGACGTCGGCCATGGCGCGCAGGGTGAAGGGCTTGTGCAGCACTGCGTCCATGCCGGCGCCCTGCCAGGCATCGGCGGCGCTACCGATCAGGTGAGCGGTCAGGGCGATGATCGGCGTGCGGGTCTCGCGCACTTCCGGCTCGCGTGCACGAATCTCGCGGCTGGCGTCATAGCCATCGAGCACCGGCATGGAGCCGTCCATCAGGATGGCGTCGAAGGGCTCGGCGAGGGCCGCACCAACCGCCTGACGCCCGTCCTCCACCAGCACGACTTCAGCCCCGAGGCGCGACAAGGCTTCCAGCGCCACCTCTCGGTTCACCGCGCTGTCGTCGGCGACGAGGATGCGCCGACCTCGGAACTGGGTCAGGTGCTGCTGGGCGGCGGCGGCCAGCTTGCGGCTGGGATCTTCGAGCGCCACGCCGCGCGCCGCCTGATCGAGCAGGGCGAGCAGTTCGTTGCGGCGCAAAGGCTGGACGAGCACCGCCTCCGCCCTGCCGGCCTGGACCAGGGCCTGGGATGCGGTCTCGCCGTACTCGGCGATGCAGATGCGCCGGCCGGCCGCCTGCACTCCGGGCAGCAGGGATGGGCCGCCGACGATGACGCCGGCCTCGGCCGCGTCCTCGGCGACGACCTCGAACCCGGCCGCTTCGAGATAGCGGGCCACCACGCGGCGCGTGGCGACGCCGCCATGGGCCACCATCGCCGCCCGGAGAACGGGCGCGGCCGGCGCGACGGGCGCGGCCTCGACCATCGGCGCACGCAGGGGGAAGGCGAAGCAGGAGCCCTGTCCCACCTTGGAGGTCACCTCGAACGGTCCACCCATGGCGTCCACCAGCCGCTTGCAGATGGCGAGGCCGAGGCCCGTGCCGCCGAACTTGCGCGTGGTGGACTGGTCCGCCTGGGTGAACGCGCCGAACACCCCGCCGATCTTGTCCTCCGGTATGCCGACCCCGGTGTCGCGCACGGCGATGCGCAGGTGGTCAGCGTCGATGGGCTCCACCTCGATCAGCACCGCGCCGGTCTCGGTGAACTTGATGGCGTTGTTGACGAGGTTGGTCACCACCTGGCGCAGGCGCACCGGATCGCCCAGCACCACCCGCGGCGTCCTCGGATCCACATAGGCGGCGAGGTCCAGTCCCTTGGACGCCGCGCGCTCCCAGAACAGGCTGGTCACGTCCTCGACGATCTCGCACACGTCGCAGGGGACCGACTCGAGCTCCATCTTGCCGGCCTCGATCTTCGAGAAGTCGAGGATGTCGTTGATGATGGCCAGGAGGCTGGAGCCCGACTTGGCGATCACCTCGGCGAAGCGGCGCTGGCGGGGCGGCATCTCGCCCGCCGCCAGCATCTCGGCCATAACCATGATGCCGTTCATGGGCGTACGGATCTCGTGGCTCATGGTGGCCAGAAAGTCGGACTTGGCGTGGTTGGCGGCCTCGGCCTGGTCGCGGGCGACGACGAGGTCGGCGGTGCGCGCCTTGACCTGGCTGTCGAGGGTGCGGACCTGCTCGGCGATCTGCCGGTCGCGGATGGAGACCTCGCCCAGCATGCGATTGAAACCGCCGACCAGCTGGCCAAGCTCGCCATCGGCCTTCAGGTCCAGCGCCGCCTGGTAGTCGTGGCTCTCCTCTATCCGCCGCATGAAGCCGGTGAGGGCGACGATGGGCTGGGTGATGCCGCGCTGCATGCGCCAGGCGATGGCGAGGCCGACGACGAGCGCGATCAGGCTGGCCAGGGCGCTGGCCTGCAGGCTGCGCACGATGAGCGGCGCGACGCTGGCGAGCTGGCCGGTGAGCGTGACGCGGCCCACCGGGCGGCCCTCGAACAATACCGGCGCGCTGGCGGTGATGGTCCGGCTGCCCAGCAATCCGATCAGCGAGGCGCCGGAGCCGCGCTTCACCCGCACATCCCGCACCAGGGTGGCGCCCGAGCCGGTCTCAGTCAGCACCCGCCCGTCGGCCAGCTCCACCCGGCCATAGTCCACCCCCGGCATCTGGCCGATGGCGCGCAGGGCGGCGAAGGCGTGGATACGGTCGTGGCGCGCCGTGGCGTCGGCGGCCATGGCGGCGAGCACGGTGGCGCTGGATTGCAGGCTCACCGCCTGGGTCGCCGCGTCGCGCGAGGCGTCGCGGCTCGCGGAAACAGCGGAGACCAGGATCACCGAAAGGCCGACCGACGCGACCACCAGGGCGAGCAATCGGCCGCGTATACTTCCCTTCGAGGTCGCACCCGAGCCGGCCAAGTCCCATTCCAACAAAAGCTAATAAAATTCGTAAGTTCAAGTTACGCGGGATTAATGACTGGCGGCTTAATGTCTCACTCTGCTGCTGGGGTAGCGCATTGAGTACAATAGCTGAAGGTCACGCCGGGGCGTTCTACTACGTCCTGGATGAGCCGATGGATATTCTGTTCGCGGACGACGATCCGATCCTGCGCGAGTTCGCGCTGGTTCAGCTCGCCTCCGACACCGCGCAGGTGCGTCTGGCCGAAGATGGGCGCGAGGCGCTAGCCATGGCGTGCGCAGCGACGCCCGACCTGATCGTGCTGGACCTGGAAATGCCGCACATGGACGGGTTCGAGGTGCTGGCCGCCCTGCGCGGCGATCCGCGAACCGCCGCCATCCCGGTGATCGTCTGCACGGGGCGCGAGGACATCGCCGCCATCGACCGGGCGTTCGAGGCGGGGGCCACCTCCTTCATCGTCAAGCCGATCAACTGGCGGCTCCTGACCCACCAGATCCGCTTCGTATTCCGCGCCGGACGCGACGAGAGCGCGGCCAGAGCCGACCTGCGCGCCCTGATGGACGCTTCTGAGCCGCTACTGCTGCAGGCGGCGACGGGGGATGCGGCGCTGCGCCAGTCCGCGGCGACCTTCGCCAGGGCCGTCCAGCACTTCGCCCGCCGCAGCGCCGCCGGACCCGCCGGTCCCCGCATGAAGGCGGTCGCCTGAGTTGTGACGGGGCAAGGCTGCATACGCGCGCTCTGGCGACGCTTCGGGCACGCTGAGCGGGGCGGCATCGCGGTGATGGCGGCCATTCTGCTGCCCGTACTGTGCCTGCTGGGTGCGGGCGGCCTCGACATGGCCTCGGTCTATAGCGATCGCTCGACGATCCAGGACGCGGCCGACGCCGCCGCGCTCGACTCCGCCAAACAGCTCAGCGTGCTCGGCGCCTCGGGCGTGGCGGCCCGCGCCGAGAGCATGGTCCATGCGGATCTTCTGAACATGGCGGGGCGGGTGGACCTAAGCGTCGCCGCCACCGTGGCCGTGGATCGCAGCGTCACCGTCAGCGTCACCGGCCATCGCCCGTCGTTCTTTGGCAACATGTTCCCGCCCGGCGGCTGGACCATAAACGCCTCCTCCACCGCCAAGCCGGCGGGCGAGATGCCCCTGTGCGTGCTTGGCTCGGGCGGTGGGCAGCAGATCATGCAGCTCAAAGGCTCCAGTCAGATGACGGCCGCCAACTGCCTGGTGCAGTCGGATGGCGACATCGCGGTCGATTCCGGCGGCTGGCTGAATGCTGGCCTGACCCAGTCCGTGGGATCGGCCTCCGGTCGGATCAGCCCCGCCGCTCAGACCGGCGCGCCCTCGATCCCAGACCCCTTCGCCTCCATGAACATCGCCGCCACGGGCATCTGCACCCCGCTCGATCTGGTCTATGATATCGGCATCCAGATACTCGCCCCGGGCGTCCACTGCGGCAACCTCACGGCCCGCGCCAACTCCACGGTCATCCTGCTGCCGGGCGAGCATTACTTCTACAAAGGCCAGCTGCACCTGCAGGAGAGCGCAACCTTACAGGGCTCCAATGTGGTGCTGATCTTCGACAAGAGCTCGCAGATTCAGTTCCAGGACCAGTCAAAGGTCGATCTGACGGGCCGGACCAGCGGCCCCTATTCCGGTTTCGTCATGATGACCACGACCCAGAACGCGGGCAATTTCGACATCTCCAGCGATAACGCCTATCGCCTGCTCGGCACGCTCTATCTCCCAGCGGCGAAGCTGCGCGTGTCCGGCACCGGCAACTCGGTGGCCGCCCAGTCGGCCTGGACGGTGGTGATCGCCAAGAGCATCGAGATGAGCGGCAGCGCCAATCTCGTCATCAACTCCAACTATGCGTCCGCCCCCGTGCCGGTGCCGCAGGGCGTGGGGCCGAATACCGGCGTGGTGCTGGTCAAATAGGGGGATAGGCCCGGCGCTCTCCACACCGAGCGCTCTTGGGCCTCCCTGTTTCAAATGGTTTTTGGCCCCGTCCCCACGATCTTGTCCTCGGCGCCGAAACCCGGATTAGTCTGCTCGGATGCCCCTCCGACGCCGCCCCGCTCCCAACGTCCGGATTTGCACCACGCGCCTCGGCGTGGATCGCGCGACCGCCGCCCGGCCGGTTCAGACGAAAGGTGTCAGGATGTCCGGTTGTCCGACGGCTTTCGCGAGAACGGACACCCTTTGAAAACAAGCGTTTCCACAACCCGCTCGATCGTCCTTGGCATCAGGTCTTCGAAGCCGATTTTAAGGGGTTGGCGGGCGCCCGGCGGATGTGGTGGGATCGTCCCATGACCGACCCCCGCCACCCCGACGAGCCGATCCTCGAACCCGAACTGAGGATCATCGACCCGCACCACCATCTGTGGGATCGCGTCGCGCTGCTGCCCACGCTGCCGCCGGTGCAGCACGAATTCGAGCGCATCGTGCGCCTTGCACCGCGCTATCTGCTGGACGAGCTGCTGGCGGACATGCGCTCGGGCCACAACGTCGTGGCGACGGTGTTCGTGGAGTGCGGCTCCATGTACCGCGCCGAGGGTCCGCCGGAACAGGCGCCGCTCGGCGAGACGGAATTCGTCAACGGCCAGGCGGCCATGTGCGCCAGCGGCGGCTATGGGGCCGTGCGCGCCTGCGCCGGCATCGTCGGACATGCCGACCTGATGCTCGGCGACAGGGTGGCGGCCGTGCTGGAAGCCCATGTCGGCCTGGCCCCGGACCGCTTTCGCGGCATCCGCTACAGCGCCGCCCATGACGCCGACAGGACCGTGCTAGGCCCCCTCGCCCGCCGGCCCGCCGGCGTCTTCATGGATAGGAAGTTTCGCGAAGGCTTCGCCCGCCTGGCCCCACTCGGCCTCAGCTTCGACGCCTGGCTGCTGGAGCCGCAGCTGCTCGAACTGATCGATCTGGCGCGCACCTTCCCGGACACGGCGATTATCCTCGATCACGTCGGCACGCCGCTGGGTATCGCCGCCTATGCGGGTCGGCGCGGGGAGCGGTTCGAGACCTGGCGCGCGCGGATCCACGAACTGGCCAGGTGCTCGAATGTGGTGGTCAAGGTCGGCGGACTGGCCATGCCCTTCGGCGGCTTCAACCCGGGGGTGGGCGCGGCCCCCCTCTCGGAGCGGCTGGCGGACCTGTGGCGGCCGTATGTGGAGACGTGCATCGAGGCCTTCGGCGCGGATCGCTGCATGATGGAGAGTAACTTTCCGGTGGACCTCTACACCTGCGGCTATGCGGTGTTGTGGAACGCCCTGAAGCGCTTGGCTTCCGGCGCTTCGGCTACGGAGAAGACGGCTCTGTTCAGCGGCGTGGCCGAACGGGTGTACCGTCTGGCGCCCAACCTCGTAAGCTAGGCGGCGGCCTCCGCCTCCTCCACCTCGGTCCCCACCAGGACGAGGTTGGCGATGGCGTCGATGAGTTCAGCGGCGCGGACGGGCTTGGACAGGTGACGGTCGGCCCCGGCGGCGAGGCTGGCCTTGATGTGCTCGTCCAGCGCGTTGGCGGTGAGCATGATCACCGGCATGCGCCCCGCGCCAGTCGCCGCTTCGCGTTCGCGCAGCAGGCGGGTGGCGGACAGGCCGTCGAGCTCGGGCATCTGCATGTCCATCAGCACGATGTCGAAGGGATGTTCGGCCAGGGCGTCGAGGGCCAGCTGCCCGTTCTCCACCATGGTCAGCTCCACACCGAGGGTGTCGAGGATGAGCTGGATGACCTTGCGGTTGGTGGGATGATCCTCGGCCAGCAGGATGCGTGTACCCGCCAGCGAGATCTCGTCCTCCAGCGCCGCGGCTTGCGCCTGGGCCGGCTCGGCGGCGGCGGCCTCCAGCGGCAGTGTGAAGCTGAACGCCGAACCGCGGCCCGGCTCTGAACGGGCGTCGATGCGACCGCCCATCAGTTCCACGAGCGAGCGGCAGATGGCGAGCTCGAGGCCCGTACCTCCGAAGCGCCGGCGGATAGACACGTCGGCCTGCTCGAAGCGGTTGAACAGGCGCGCGCGAACCGCCTCGTCGAAGCCGATGCCGGTATCCTCGACGGTGAAATGCAGGCCGTCCTGACCCGCCTCCACCGTCAAGGCCACCTCCCCCGCCTCGGTGAACTTCACCGCGTTGGAGAGCAGGTTGGACAGCACCTGGGTCAGGCGCACGCTGTCGCCCAGATAGGCGCCGTCGATCCCCGGCTCGACGGCCCAGAACATGTCGATGCCCTTGGCGTCGGCGGAGGCGCGATGCAGTTCGGCCACGCGCGAGACGGTGGTGGAAAGGTCGAACGGGCGCGTCTCGATCCGCATTTCGCCCGCCTCGATCTTGGAGAAGTCGAGGATGTCGGTCAGCACCTGTTCAAGCAGCCGCCCGGAGGAAACGATCAGCTCGGCCAGCTCCACGTTGCGCGGCGTCGTCTGCTGGGCGACCAGGGTCTCCGACAGAGCGATCACCCCATTCAGAGGCGTGCGCAGCTCGTGGCTCATATTGGCCAGGAAGCGGGACTTCTCCGTATTGGCCTGCTCGAGCTCCACATTGGCCTTTTCGAGTTCGGCGGTGCGCCGCTGCACCCGGTGCTCGAGCGAAGCGAAGAGCTCGTCGGCCTTGTCCCGTTCGCTTTGGAGCGAGCGGGCGAGGATACCGATCTCGTCCCGGCGGGCCATGAGCACGTTGGAGGCTTCCGGGTCGCGGGTGGTGCAGGACGCGGCCAGGATCTCGATCGGGTGCACGATGGCCTTGCGGCTGAGCATCACCAACATGACGGTCTGCAGGGCGGCGCCGAGCAGACCCAACAGCAGCACCCACGAAGCCGAGCGCGCCGCCGACCACGCCACCGCCGCTGCTGGATAGCGGATCAGCAAGTACCAGTCAGGACCATCCATTCGACCATAGGCGATGATATCCCTGCCGTCGGCGCTGCGTACCACCCCGAAGGGCGCGGCCTGCTTGTCGAGACGGTCCGCCAGCGGCTTCAGCCCATGCTCCTTCTCGAACCGGGCCACATAGGCCTCGTCTCGACGCGCAATCCCGGCATCGGGCGCGGCGATGATCTGGCCGTCGGCGCGCATGATCATGGTTTCCGAGCCCGCCAGCTTGTCTGACACCACCTGGCTCAGGAAGCCGTCGAGGCGGATGGAGGAACCGAAGGCGCCGACGAACTTGCCGCCTACATAGGCGGGTGTGATGCAGCCGGTGGCGACGCGCTGCACGCCCTTGTCGTCCTGCAACAGGCGCTGCAGCGAGGTGCAGCGAGTGGTATGCAGGGGATCGTTTTGTGGCGTGACGAACTGGCTCATCTCCTCCTGTGAGATATCCAGGTCGGCGGGCGCCTTGTGGCGGTAGAACATCAGACGGTCGGGCCGGTCGGGTCCAAACATCACAAGCCGGGTCTTGGGCCCGAAGAAATAAAGGTTGTCGTAGTCGCCGTGCACCGCCTGGCCGAAGCGCGACACCACAGGGAAGGCGGCGGCGAACACCCGTCGCTCATCGGGCGTCATCTCCGCAGCGTGACCGAAGAATGCGCCCATCCCGTAGACCCGCCCGCCGTCGGCATCGGTATAGCCGTCGAACAGGCTGTCCTTGCTGCGCCGTGTCCCGTCCGGCAGAGTCTGCATGTGACGGTCGAGTAGCGCGTCCGCCTGCGCTTGGCTCATCGCCCCGACCCGCTCCGCCAAGGCGTCGATCGCCTCTTTCTGCACGGTTATCAGGTTGGAGAAGCGGTGATCGACGTTATCGGTCCGCTCCTGCACGTATTGGGACAGGAAGCCGATCTGCCGCTTTTCCAACTCGCGCTGAAACACGCCGAACGCCGCCACCGACGTGACCAGCGTGAACGCCAGCGAGGTCAGCCCGAGGCCAACGAGGAAGCGTTGTGAAACAGAGGTCCCCATAGGCGGGGACTCTACACGTCAAGGTGTTTATGACGGGTAAGTGACCCCGTAGCGCAGTCGAGGCTGCGCTACAGGGCCGATTGGATCATTTCTCGGGGTGGGTGAGCGCCTGATAGGTCAAGGTGCGCGCCGCCGTGCCGAGATCGTCGCCGCCCGTGCCGCCCATGCGCTGGATCATGCCGACGAAGATCAGGTCATTGGTCGGATCGATCCAGAACCAGGTGCCTGCAGCGCCGCCCCAGCTGAACGTGTTCTTTCCCTCAAGCGTGCCCGCGGCGCGCGGATCGTTCACCACCATGAAGTCGAGCCCGAAGCCTACCGCCTCGTTGAAGCGGGCCACCGAAGTGCCATTGGACGAGACCAGGACATTGTGCGGAATCACATTGGTGTCCATCAGCTCCACGGAGGCTGGCGACAGGATACGCACGCCGTCGAGCTCGCCCTTGTTGGCCAGCATCTGGCAAAACCGGGCATAGTCCATGGTAGTGGAGGTGAGGCCGCCGCCACCGCTCTCCATGGTAGGCGGCTGGGTGTAGTCGGGCATGGGTCCCATGCCGAACAGGTCCTTCGCCTCCTCGATCTTACCGGTCTTGGGGTTGCCGACATAGACTGCGGCGAGTCGCTTCTCGCTGCCCGGATGCACGTAGAAGGCGGTGTCGGTCATCTTCAGCGGCTTGAACACCCGCTTGTCGAGAAACTCGCCGAGCGTCATTCCAGTGATCTTTTCGATGATGTATCCCTGGATATCGACGGCGTTGGAATAGCTCCAGTTCGTTCCCGGCTGGAACATGAGGGGAATCTCGGCCGTACGCTCGATCATCTGGTGCAGGCCGGTGGAGGCCAGCACCTTCTTCTCGCGATAGAGCTTGTCCACTGGATGCACATCGCCGAGGCCGTAACCGAAACCTGCTGTGTGGCTCATGATCTCGCGCATGGTCGGGGGCCGCTTGGCCTCCTCGGTCAGAATGGTCTTCCCGTCAGGGCCGAGGCCCGTCATCACGCGCAGGTTCTTGAATTCCGGCACGAAGCGGGTGACCGGATCGTCGAGCCGCCACTTGCCCTCCTCGAACAGGATCATCATGGCCACACCGGTCATCGGCTTGGTCATGGAGTAGATGCGGAAGATGGCGTCCTTGCTCATCGGGGCGCCCGCGGGGTTGGCTTGGCCGTAGGTGTTGAATTCCACGATCTTGCCATGTCGAGCGAGCAGTGTGGTCATGCCGGCGACCCGGCCCTGCGCCACCACACCGGCCATATAGCTGTCGAGGCTCTTGAGCCGCGCGCTATCGAAGCCCACGGACTCAGGCGTCGAGGTGGGCGTCAGCCCATCGGCCGCCGCCGCCGGCCGTGCGATACCCGCCAGCGGCGCAGCGACCAGAGCCGTCGCGAGCAACGCGGCGGCGAATGAAAACCGATGTGCCAAAGTAAGCCTCCCCTGTATATTTTGCCCGAGCTTAGGGCGTCCAGCGCGCCATGCAACAGGCCGTATATTGCTGCATTGCAACTTGAATTAACTTGAACCCCTGCCTGATTGAACTATGGCTAAACCCTCAGCTTTGTACCTTTGGGGAATCCGTATGAGCGCCCTCGGATTGATCGCGGCCCTTGCCATGACCGCAGCCGTTGCCGATCCTACCTCTGTGCCGACCAGCGTTTCCACGCCCGCCTCGGCCCCCACGCCCATGGCGGACGGCCAGACGGAGGTGTGCAAGACCATCCAGGTTACCGGGACGCGCTTCCCCGAACGTCAATGCCGCACCAAGGCCGAGTGGGCCGCGATGCAGGCTGCTGCACGCGATTTCGTCAACAAGCAGACCACCGGCGCCTGCACAGGGCTGAACTGCCACTAGACGCTCAGCCGGCGAACGGCCGGTCGTGAATCCATTGCGAGAATAGCCACTTCTCGCCCCGGGTCGGCGGCAGGCCTGCATGCAGGCTCATCGGATCGGGTCGCCCTGTCGGATCGACGTTGGCGAAATAGAGTGCGCCGCCCTTGGCCGGCCGGGCACTCAGATCGACGCGGCTGAACCAGGTCTGGCCGCCTTCGAAATCGTCGTTCAGGTAGATCAGGAAGGTGGCGATGCGGTCACCGTCATAACCGCTGGGGCGTCCCTCGCGCTGCAGATAGTCCACGTGCGGCCGCAATTCCTGGCCGGTGTCGTAGTGGAAGATCTGCGGCGGCTCCATGGCGCCGACCGGCAAGCTGAGCATTGCCGAGATACGCGCGCGGACCAGCGCCACCACGCAGTCCGCATCAAATATCGTGAAGACGAAGTCGCTATTGGTGCGCTCGCGGGTGAGGCGAGGCGCAGCGCCATACCCCTCGACCATCATGGCCGGCCGAAGCTTGTCCTTCCCCAGCCCGACCAGCCAGTCGCAGACCGCCGAAGGGATGAACGCATCGACCTGACGCACGCGGGGGCTGTCGCAGAGGCTGCGCCGCGCGGGCGGAGTCAACCAGGCCTCCAGGTCGATCGCGCTGCGGCGCATAGCCCAGTCGTCCTTGTCCGGCGCCAGGCATTCGAGCTGTCCCCGCGCGGACGCCGAGCCCAACTGCGCCGCCCGTTGAAGCAGATCAAGCGCGCGCGGCCAGTCCTGCAGCATCCAGGCGCCTGACGCCGTAAGCGTTGCGAGGAGGTTTGTCGCCTCCGCGTCGCCGGCATCGGCCGCGCGATGCAAACACGTCAGGCCGGAGTCGATATCGCGTACGACGCCCTCGCCGAGCAGCAAGGCGCGGGCTTCGGAGACGGCGGCGAAGGGTTGGGCTGGGCTCATTTTGCGCAACACCATTACCCGCCTTGCCGGCCCATATGCTAGACCCATGGGCGTGGGTGGGAGAACTTGCCCGCGCCTTGGAGTGACGTGTTTCATGACGGATATCGGCGCGACCCTGTTTGGTCAGACCCCCGGCGACCGGCTGAATGCCGTGATGCAGGCCCTCCAGGGCAACGACACCCCACGCGCCATCGCCCTAGCCGAGGAAGGTTTGGCTGCCGGACAGGAACACGTGCTGTTTCTGAATCTCTCGGCCTACCGCTTGGAGGAAGCGGGCGATCTCAACGGCGCGCTGGCGCAACTACGCCGAGCGTTGGTCCTGGCGCCGAACGACATCATGATCCTGACCGCCACGGGCCGTACCTTGTCCCAGTTGGGTCGCGACACCGAGGCGCTGACCTGTTTTGACGCCGCCGTGTCCAATGAGCCCAGGCACGCCCCCGCACACCATGGACGAGGCCTGTCGCAGACCATGCTCGGCCAGACCGACGACGGCCGTCGCAGCCACATGCGTGCTGCCGACCTCGACCCCAACTATCCAGACCCGCTGGGCTCCCTGGCCGATATCGCCCTGCGCGACGGTAAGACGGATGTAGCGCGCACACTGGCCGAAAGGGCTCTGGCGCTACAACCCGATCAGCCCGCAGCGACCATGGTGCTCGCCGCCATCGAGGTGAAGGCGGGCCAGCGGGATGAGGCCCTGCAACGTGCGCGCCGTCTGCTCGCCACCCCGCTGTCGCCTCTCCACCGCGCCGCCGCGGAGCAGCTGGTCGCCGAACAACTCGACGCTATGGACGAGCCGGTCGAGGCTTTCGAGGCCATGACTCGCGCCAGCGGCCTGCTGCGGCAGGTCTATAGCCGGCAATACGACTCTCCCGAGGTAGAGGGCGCCATCGCCATGACAAGGCGTATGCACGCCTGGTTCAGCAGCACGTCGAAGGCCGATTGGGGCGCCGCATCGGGGGGCGACGGTACGGCGCCGGACGGCAGGGGCCATGTCTTCCTGGTCGGCTTCGTCCGCTCCGGTACGACGCTTCTGGAGCAGGTGTTGGCCAGCAACCCCGCGGTGACGGCGCTGGAGGAGCAGGCGACCTTGCGCGCCATCACCTCCCCCTGGTTCGACGACGATGCGGGGCTGGAACGGCTGCGTACGATGGAGGCCGCCGAGGCGGATCGTCTGCGGGCGGACTATTGGCGTCGGGTGGGTGAGTTCGGCATCGACCCTAAGGACAAGGTGTTCGTGGACAAGGCGCCGCTCTCTACCCTGTGGCTGCCCATGGTGGCCAAGCTGTTCCCGCAAGCGCGCGTGATCCTGGCCATCCGCGATCCGCGCGACGTGGTGCTGAGCTCGTTCCGTCACCGCTTCCTGATCAACGGCCTGACCTGGCCCTTCACCGATCTCGTAGAAACGGCGAAGTTCTACGATGGACTGATGTCCCTCGCGGACCTTTATCGCGATATCTTGCCGACCCCGATATACCAGCACCGGCACGAGGACCTGATCGAGGACTTCGACGCGGAGGTAGGGCGGATCTGCGACTTCCTCGGCCTGGAATGGACCGATGCCATGCGCGACTTTGCCGAGACCGCGAAAAGACGTGACGTGCGAACGCCCAGCGCCGAGCAAGTGCGCCGCGGCCTCTATCGCGAGGGCATGGGCCGCTGGCGCCGCTATGGGCCGGGCGTCGAACCGATCCTACCGATCCTTGCGCCATGGGTGGAGCGATACGGCTACGACGCGGAAGCCTAGAGCCCCTGCCCCACTGGGGCGACGCCGTTGAAGTCGTCGTACAAGCCGCTGACCTTGGCGATCATCTCGCGCTCCCACGCAGACAGGCGCGGGTTCCAGACATCGAACAGCAGGATGATGCGGAGGTGGTCGCTGTCGTTGAACGCTTCGTGATCGATGGTGTCATCGAACACCCATGCCTGCCCATCGGTATAGATTCGCATCTCATTGCCGACCCGGAACCGACAGCCCTCCGGCACGAGGAGCGGCAGGTGACAGACCAGCCGAGTGTTGGAGACGCCGGTGTGCGGGGGAATGTGCGTGTGCGCCGCCAGAGCCGAGAACATGGCGGACGGCGAGCGGTTCGGGACCTGCGGCTGGGGGATTTGCGCCAGTGTCTCCAGCGTTCGGGGGCAAAGTTTGGCGTGCTCCTCCACCCTCACCCCATCGCGCAGCAGGTGATAGGCGCCCCAGCGCGGCGACCGGTTCAAAGCCGCCCATTGGTCCAGGGGCGATGAGTCCTTGTAGTCGATATAAGGCTCGAACTCGCCCCGGTCCGCTTGCAGTACAGCGGCGAGTTCGGCCTTGATGGCATCTGACGCCGCCTCCAGCGTCTCAAGCCAGGGAAACTCATCCCGTTCCCAGAACTCGATGACGGGCAGGCCAGGGTAGAAGTAGCCGAGCGGCTCCTGCTGGTAGCGACGCCGGCGGCCCAGGGTGAAGTCGATGAAGGCGTCGATCCGGCGCGCATCGGCGCTGTCCAACTGAGCCGTCCCGACACCATCGCGCAGATAGGCGGCCAGTTCGTCGCCATAGGCCCGGTTGATCTGGCGACCGTGGTCGAGGGCCTGGCGCGTGGGGCCGTCGAGCTGGTGATCGGGCGGCGCCTGCAGGATGGCTTGGCCATAGGCGGGCGCCGCCTCGCGAAGCCGGCCCGCGCGCTCTAGCAGCGAAGCGCGCATCAACAGGGCGAGAAAGGCGCGCGGATCGAGTCGAAGAGCGCCGTCTGTGGCGGCGAGGGCACCCTCGGTATCACCGAGCGCGCGCCGCGCGGCGGCTAGGTTCAGCCAGTCGGTCAGCGCCGCATCCGCCCTTTCGGTCAGGGCGCCCCAATGAACCGCCGCCGTCTGGAAGTCGCGGGCGGCCATGGCCTTGCGAGCCATCTCCGCATGCGGCGGCGTGTGCCGAACGTCGCTCATGAACTCACCACACAGAAAAACGGGCGGCGACTGATGTCGCCGCCCGCCTGATTTTCTGTCCTTGGGACCGATAAGTCGAGCGTGACTTAGAAGTCGAGGGTCAGACCAACGAACATCGTCCGGCCCAGGCTGTCATAGACGCCGGGGAAGGTGTTGCCGTTGCCGGTCGGCGGGCCCGCCGCCGGGAAGTCGTTGGAGTCGAGCAGCGGCGGGTCGCTGTCCAGGATATTGTTCACACCCGCACGCAAGGTGAGGTTCGGCTTGACCTTCCAAGTGGCGGAAAGGTCGAAGTAGTTATGGATGCCGATGGTCTCGTCGGCAGTATCCGTCAGGCCTGAGGGGTGGTTAGCAAGCAGGCTGTTGCCGGTCGCAGGCAGGAACTTGCCAGTGGTGCTGTCGAAAGCGCCGGCAGTGCCTTGGTTGCCGTCGTACTTGACCGCGCCGACTACACGCCAATCGAGCGAGATGGTCACCGGCCACTTCGGCGTCTCATAGGTGAAGCGCGTGCGGCTCTTCCAGTGCGGCAGAGGCGTGCCGCAGGTCGTGCCGTAAAGGCCCGCGCAATCATAGGTGCCGAGGCCGCTGGCGGGATTGACGACGTAGCGGCTGGTATAGGTGCCGACGAACGCGATGTTCAGGTTGCCCCAACGCGGCAGACCCCAGTCTTCCGGCATGAAGCGATAGTTGGCCGTGAAGTCGAAACCGTCGGTCTTGGTATAGCCGGTGTTGGTTTCCGTGGAGATCACGTAGCCGGCGTTGCCGAACAGGCCGCCCGACGAGTCGCGGTGGATCTGGCCACAGTAACTTGTGACACCCGCCAAGCATTCGGTGACAACAACGTTAGGCGCAACGGTACCGATCGCATTGTCCACTTCGATGCTGAAGTAGTCGATGCTGGCGGTAAAGCGGCGCAGGAAGCCGAAGGTCGGCGTGAAGACAAACCCGGCTGTATAGGTGTCGGCCTGTTCCGGCTTCAGGTTCAGGTTGCCGCCGCCCAGGAACGAGCACTGGGCTGCCGGGCACTGGCTGATGGAGACCGTACCGGCTGCAGTCTTGGTCGTGCTCAGCGAATTGACGAACGCCTGGGGCGTCAAGCCCGCAGCGGTCGCGGCGCTGGCGAAGGTCGCCAGACAGGCCGACGAGATTGAACTGGCGACGAAGGTGCCGGAGCAAGGATCGCTGCCGCTATACAGGCCGATCGATTGAGTGGCGTAGAGTTCGTCAACGGCCGGGGCCCGGACAGCGCGGTTGTAGCCGGCGCGGAAGCGGATATCCCGGGTGATCGACCAGTCCAGTTCAGCCTTGTAGGTGCTGGTGGTGCCGGCGGTCGAATAGTCCGAGAAGCGGTAGCCGATATCCAGGGACAGGTCGCGGAAGAACGGCTTGTCGTTGATCAACGGCATCCGCACTTCGCCGAACAGTTCATAGACGTCGAAGGAGCCTCCGTTCGGCTGGGTGGAACCGCCCTGGCCGGACAGATCGCCCGACTGGAATTCGCTATCCACATCGAGCTTCAGGGTCTCGCGACGGTATTCCGTGCCAAGGGCGATGCCGAAGCCGTTGCTGGCCCAGGGCGACTTCAGGCCGTATTGGCCGAGGTCGCCGGTCACCGAAAAGTCCGCGATGGCTTCGGTGGTCGAGCCGCTCTTGAAGCCGGGGGTCAAGACGTAGTTCAGCGCTTGTTGGGTGAGGCCGCCATATTGGAAGATGTTGAGCGGCACACAGTTGCTGGTGTCCGTCATACACTTGCCGGTCGTGGGATCGACCAGCAGGGCGTTCTGGATCTTCCGTACCGAGGTGTCGTTCAGATAGTGCTCGTTATAGATCGAGGCGCCGTACTGCAGGTAACCGTCATAGCTCCAGCCCGGAGCGAACTCGCCACGGAGGCCAAGGTCGATCTTGTAGTTGGTGTGACGCAGATCGTCCTGGCGGTTCGAGCCAACGAAACGCAGGCCGGACTGGACGTTGGCGAGAGCAGACGTGCCCGCCATGTTGCCGCAGAGGTCCTGACGCTGGGTCCGACCGTCCGGACCGATCGTGTCGCCGATCAGCGGGTTGTTACAGTTGACCTGCATGTAGCTGGTGCCGTTCGAACCGGTGCCGGCGAATAGACCCGACGGGGCGATCTGGGCGACCGTGTGATCGTCCGCGAACATGAAGTTCGAGTAGATCTCAGCCTTTTCGTTGAAGCGGTAGTGGGCGTCGAAGCCAGCCGTGTAGCGGTCTTCCGGACGCTGGAAATAGTTCAGCGGACCGTAGTTGTATGAAGGTACGGCAGTGGTGACGTAGGTCTTCGATCCATCGGGGTTCAGGTGCAATTGCTTGCCGGAAGCGATCGCGCCGTAGGAGCCCGGATAGGCCGTGCCGGATTGGCCGGGGATGAACCGCCCATAGGCCGAGTTTGAGGAGCCGGCGCAGGTATGGGAGTCATAGACGTAGGAATTGGCGTTATGGCCGTTCGTCGCCGCGATGGAGCAGGCCGAGACGTCGAACTTGTCCTGCGTGATGGCCTGCAGGTTCCGATAGGTGGCGTAAGCGGTGATGTTACCCTTATCGTCCGGGCTGTTCAGACCGATGATAGCGGACACGTCGTAGGACAGTGTCGCCGTGTAGTCGCTCGGCGCCATCGGGAAGTTGGAGATTCCCTTCACACCCTGCAGTGAACGAGCGGCATCATTGCTGTTCTGGTGGTTCAGGAATCCATATTGGGCGTCGATCTGCGCGCCCTGGAAATTCTTCTTCATTATGAAGTTGACGACGCCGGCCACGGCGTCGGCGCCGTACACGGCCGAGGCGCCGCCGGTCACCACGTCAACCCGCTCGACCAGGGCCGATGGGATGTTGTTCAGGTCGGCCACCGGAAGGAGCGGGTCGCCCGGCATCAGGCGCTTGCCGTCGATCAGCACCAGTGTGCGCCGTGGCCCGAGGGACCGCAGATCGACAGTAGCCGTACCGGTCGAGCCGTTCGAGACGTTGGACTGCTGGCCCGCGGTAATCTGCGGCAGGGCGTTCAGCAGGTTTTCGATGTTGGCCGCGCCGGAAAGCTTGATTTCCTGGTCGGTCACCACCGTCAGCGGGCTGACCGAGGTCAGGTTCGGCTGGCGGATGCGGGTGCCCGTGACCGTCACTTCCTGAGGCACGGAGGCGTCGGCCGTCGGCGCGCCCGTCGTGGTGGTTTGCGCCGCCGCCACGCCATGAATGGCGAGAACCGAAGCGCCAGCGAAGATCGTCGACGCCATGAGGCGTGCCCGTCGCGAAATCATATTAACCCCTTGCCCTGTGGAAGCTGACCGGTCGTTGCCGCGCTTCCCTCGATGCGGTGCCCAGGCGATGCCCGCTGAACGCGCACCCCTGATCGACATCAGGGTTGGCCGGTCTGTAAGATCAGGTCAACATTGGTTTTATTTTCCGCACGCATTTGGGCAGGACCGTAGCGAAAACGTTACAGTCCCTTCATGTACGCCTAACATAAAGGCGCCGATCCCGAGTGACGTGGGAGGCTACGTCAGCCTAAAGCTGGCTTCGCCTACATGACGGGAGTTGGACGCGTGACAGGATCGACAGCCTCGGCGGCGGAAGCGGCGCGTTGGGTCGCAGACGTGGAAGGCGCTGCGCGCGCGGGCGATTTTCGCAAGGCGTCAGTCTGGGCGGATCGGGCGCTATCCCTTGGGATCAGCCATCCGCGACTCTATCAAATCAAAGGGATAGCGCTCGACCAAGCCGGCCGCTTGGACGAATCGCTGATTGAATTCGGTCGGGCCTACGCCCTCGATACGTCCGACCCGGGCATCGCCAACGCCTTTGCCGCCGGCCTGAGACGAGCCCGTCGCTTCGTAGAAGCAGTGGCGGTCTTGCGCGGCGAAGTCGAACAGAGGCCCGACATAGTCGAAAGCTGGCTCAATCTCGGCGGGGCGTTGACGGGCGCCGGACGGCTCGACGAAGCGCGCATCGCCTACGAGCGCGCGGCCATTTTGCGGCCGGATATGGGCGAAGCGCTTGGCAAGCTGGCGGTGCTCGCCCTGCATCGTGGCGACTCGGTGGCGGGGCGCGACATGGCCGAGCGGGCCCTCGCGATCAACCCTGACGACCCTGAGGCCCGCCGCGCGCGGATCGAAGCGACGATCGAGGCGAAGCAGCCGACCGAGGCTGAAGCGCTGGCGCGCAGCTGGCTCGCCTCGTCCAAAATAGGCGCCAATGGTCGGATGCAGGCCTATGGACTTCTGGGCGACGCGCTCGACCAGCAAGGCCGCTATGCCGAGGCCTTCACCGCCTATGGAGAGAGCAAGGCCGCCTTCGCAGCGACGAACGGGGCTGCGTTCCGAGGCCTCGATTCTACGCCCTTGGCGACATCGCTGGAGGGCATGCGCCGCGAGTTCGACGCCCTTCCCGCCGCCTCGCCCTCTACAGCTTCTGTGATGGGCGAATCCGATGCGCCCCGTGCTCACGTCTTCCTGATGGGCTTCATGCGATCTGGGACGACCCTGCTCGAACAGGCGCTGTCGCTGCACCCGGACGTGGTCACGCTGGAGGAGACCGAGGCGATGGCGAACGCTGGGGCGGTGCTGCTGGGCAAGCCGGGCGGGTTGCAGCAGATCGCGGCCATGGACGCGCCCACCGTGGCGCGGGCGCGCGCGCTGTACTTCCAGGCCGTGCGCGATGCGGGCGTGGAGCCCGCCGGCAAGGTGCTGATCGACAAGCTGCCCTTCAACGGCATCAAACTGCCGCTGATCGCCAAGCTCTTTCCCGACGCGCGCATCCTGTTCGCCATCCGTGACCCGCGCGACGTGGTGCTGAGTTGCTTTCAGAAGCGCCTGCAGCCGAACAGCTTCTCCTATGAGATGCGCACGCTGGAGGGCGCGGCGCGATTCTACGCCAGCTATATGCACCTCGTGCAGGCCTATCGCGCCCGCCTGCCCCTCGCCATCCTGGATCACGGGCACGAGGCGCTGCTCGCGGACTTCGAGGGTTCGGCGCGGGAGGCCTGCGACTTCATCGGCCTCGACTTCCGCCCGCAGATGATCGCCTTCCATACAACCGCCCGGGACGGGAAGGTGATGTCCCAGACCTCGCGCCAGTTGCGCGAAGGGTTGAACACCAAGGGGCTTGGCCGCTGGCGCAAGTATGCAGCTGAAATGGCCCCGATATTGCCAATCCTCGAACCCTGGATCCGGGCTTATGGCTACGATTGAGATACGGCGCTTGCCCGCATCGCGCCGGCGCCGCTAGGAAGGTAAGGGGACGTATGCGATGAGGATGGGAGATATGACCATTCGTAACGAGCTGATCGCCGGTGTGGCCCTGTTGCTGACAGCCCTGGGCTATGGCGCGCCTGTCGTCGCGGCCGAGCCGCCGCCCGCCGAAGCCTCGGCCCTGAAAACCATGATCGACTGTCGACGGCTGCCCACCAAGGACGCCCGCGCCGACTGTTACGACGCCGCTGTCGATGGCCTGAACAAGGCCCAGGCCGAAGGAAAGGTCGTGGTGATCGACCAGGAGAAGCTGAAGGCGGTACGCAAGCAGGCGTTCGGCTTCAACCTGCCGTCCCTTTCGGGCTTGGCGAAAGGCCTGCGCGAGGAGCCCATCAACGTCATGACGTTCAAGGTCGTCGACGCACACCAGGAGTCCGAGGATCGCTGGGTGATGGAGACCGCCGAAGGCGCTGTGTGGCGCCAGACCCAGTCGAGCGGCTTCGCCCTCACCCCCCATTCCGGCTCCAATCTCGTGATCAAGCCCGGCTTCCTCGGCGCCTTCTTCTGCACCATCGACAAGCAGGCCGCCTTCCGCTGCAAGCGGGACCGCTAGGCGTTCGCGCCGACCAGTCGCCACGAGAGGCTGGCCGTATCCGATCCTGGCGTGCGAAGTTGCGCCGGAGAGAAGAGCGCCATGACCGAGCTTGCCACCGAAATCACCGGGCCGCTGAAGGGCGTCCGCATCGTCGATATGACCGGCGTCGTCTTCGGGGCCTACGCCACGCAGATGCTCGCCGACATGGGCGCCGAAGTGATCAAGGTCGAGTTCCCCGGCGGGCGGCGCGGGGCGGGCGGCGACATCATGCGCTGGGCGGGCCAGCCGCCGGAGGGGGCGCCCGCCGATCTCGGCCCCATCTTCATGTCCATCAACCGCAACAAGCGCTCGGTGCTGCTCGACCTGCGCGAACAGACGGCGCGCGCCGCCCTGAACGCCCTGATCGCCGAGGCCGACGTGTTCGCCGCCTCCGTCCGCTATGACGGGCTGAAGCGCCTCGGGCTCGACTACGAGGCGGTGCAGACCATCCGGCCCGACATCGTCTATGTGCATGGCGCGGGCTACGGCTCCGACGGTCCCTATGCGGGAGAGCCGGCCTATGACGACCTGATCCAATCCGCTTCGGGCCTCGCCGATATCCTCAGCCACACCGACGGCGACCCCACCCCGCGCCTGATCCCCAGCCTCATCGCCGATAAGGTCTCGGGCCTGTTCATGGGCCAGGCCATCCTCGCCGCCCTGTTCCACCGCCAGCGCACCGGCGAGGGCCAGTTCGTGGAGGTGCCCATGCTGGAGTGCGTCACGAGCTTCAACCTGGTGGAGCACATGTTCGGCCATGTGTTCGAGCCGCCCACGGGACAGTGGACCTACAGCCGGGTGACCACCCCGCACCGCAAGCCGCACCCGACCAAGGACGGCTATATCGGCATCCTCCCTTACTCGGGTCTTCAGTGGGAGCAGTTCTTCGAGGTTGCGGGCTGGGGCGAGGAGATCACCCACGATCCCCGCTTCGCCACCGACGCCGCCCGCACCCAGAACATCCAGGCTCTCTACGCCCTGCTCGACCAGGCGACGGTGACCAAGACCACCCAGGAGTGGCTCGACCTACTGCGTCCCCTCTCCATTCCCGTCATCCCCATGAACCGGATGGCGGACCTGATGCAGGATGAGCACCTGAAGGCGGTGGGCCTGTTCGAGCGCTACGATCACCCCGACGCCGGGGCCTATTACAATGTCCGTCCGCCGGTACGTTTCTCGAAGACGCCGGCCAATATCCGCCGCCACCCGCCCAAGCTCGGCGAGCATACGGCCGAGGTGCTGGCCGAACTCGGCTTCGCCCCCGACGCCGACGTTGACAAGAAGGGCTGACCCTCATGCAGTTCGAACTCGCCGAGGAGCACCGCATGCTCAAGGATCTGGTCCGCCGCTTCGTGGACCAGGAGCTGATGCCGCTGGAGACCGCGGTGATGCGGCGCGATGTCGATACGGGACGCCCCGGCCTGTCCCACGAGGAGCACGCCCGCATCGACAGGGTCTCGCGGGAGATGGGTCTGTGGGGTCTCGATGCGCCGGAGGACGTCGGCGGGGTCGACCTGCCCATGGTGGCCATGGTGGGCGTCAACGAGGAGATGGGCCGCACCATCACGCCCTACACCCTGCCGCCCGACAGCCCGAACCTGCGCATGATGATGGCCACGGTGAACGAGCGCCAGCGCGAGGCCTATCTCGCCCCCTACGTGCGCGGCGAGACCATCAGCGCCATCGGCATCTCCGAGCCCGGCGCGGGAGCCGACCCCGCCGGCATGCTTACCCGCGCGGAGCGCGTCCCAGGAAAGGATGGGGGCGAGGACTGGGTGCTGAACGGGCGCAAGATCTGGATCAGCCGCGCCGAGGAGGCAGACTTCACCATCACCATGGCGATCACCGACAAGGAGAAGGGCGCGCGCGGAGGTGTGTCCGCCTTCCTGATCGACAAGGGCACGCCCGGCTTCAACGTGCTGCGACGCATCCCGATGATCGGCGGGGCCGCTACCTATGAGATCGCGCTGGAAGACTGCCGCGTCGAGGGCTGGAAACTGCTCGGGACCGAGGGCCAGGGCTTTGCACCCATGCAGCTGCGCCTCGGCACGCGGCGGATCGAGATGGCCTCGTGGTCCATCGGCATGGCCCAGCGCGCCCTAGACATGATCGTGGAGTACGCACCGCAGCGGAAGACCTTCGGCCTGCCCCTGTCCGAGCGCCAGGCGATCCAGTTCTGGGTGGCCGACGCCGCCACCCGCATCCATGCCGCCCGGCTGATGACCTATGACTGCGCCTGGAAGCTGGACCAGGGCCGCGACGTGCGGGTGGAGATCTCCATGATCAAGGCTTACGCCACGGAGATGGCCTATGAGGTGGTGGACCATGCCATGCAGACCTTCGGCGCCATGGGCATGACCCGCGAACTGCCCCTGTCGCTGATGTCGGCCAGGTTGCGCACCATGCGCATCTATGACGGCCCGACCGAGGTGCATAAGTGGGTCGTGGCGAGGAACCTGCTGGGCTCGAAGCGCTGATCCGAAGACCGTCGCGGGCTTGCAGGGGCGCGCGGCGATCAGGTTTCGTCCTCTTCCGGCTCCAGCACGCAGCCCCGCGCCAGGGCCATGGCGCGGACCTGTTCATAGGTCAGGCGCGGGGTCGCGGAGGCGAAGAGTCCGGGACGGAGCGGACTGTCCACGGAGTCCGGCCGTGAGACGATAAGCCTTTTAGAACAATGGGTTATGCCGGGAATGGGAGTCCGGGAAGAGTCCACGGACGAGTCCGCCGCGCCGGACTCCGAGGCCCCTGATTCTGACTCCCCGGATCCTGGCGTCCCATATTCTGACGTCCCAGGTTCTGGCGTCCCAGATTCTGGCGCCATATGCGCGGCGATGCGGCGGCCCGCTTCTTCGTGGCGACTGACCTCGCCCACCGTATCGGCCCAATCCTGCTGACCCGTCTCCTGCACCGACAGGCGGCGCAGCTCGCCCACCAGCCGGGTCCAGCCCCGCGCCTCGTGCAGCCGCCCGGCCATCACAGCTTCCGAGGCGCGCGCCAGCGCCGCCTCCGCCAGATCGAAACAGGGCCGCGCTTCGGACGGGGCGGGCGGCGTGGCCTCGCCGTCAGGCGCGGGCAGAGCGGCGGCGGCATCCGCCCGCCGCCACCCGCCGGCTCGCGCCGCGGCGAAGAAGGCCGACCGGCCGATGCCGAACCGTCGGCACACGTCCGCCGCCGTATCCCCGGCCAGATAGGCCGCCCGCGCCCGTGACCAGGCCCGCTGTATGTCGTCCAAGGTGCGCTCGCTCATCCCAACACACTACCCCGCCGGACAAGGCCGGGGAGAAGATCGCCGCGAGGGCAGCGCCGGTGAGACGCATCTCATTGAATATGCGCAACCGTTTCCCTCACGACCCCGCGTTCGGCGTTGGATAGGTGTGCGGATCAACCGCCAAGGTCAGCTCACCGCAAGTCCGTCAAGCGCTGCTCACGACCCATTGCCGAAACTCGATCAGCCGGTCTTAATCGAAGGCAATGCAGCCGTTCCCTCCCGCACAATCGCTCGAACGCCTTAGGGGTGACAGCATCGCGCAGGTGTGGCTCGACCCTTTCGGGGTCCGCCTGCTTTTCGAGAGCCAGTTGCAAATCTATGTCGAAGAGGGCCTGGAACACCTGGAGGCTGACGGATCACTCTGGTCCTATGAGTGTCAGTCCGAAAATCGCCGCCCACTAGTGCTGCAACGCCTTCTCTACAGGCCAATTGAAGATGTTGAACGCCAAGATTACCGTCTGACGCTGTCATTTGGCGACGGTGTCACGCTCTCCATTCTTGGCAGCGAGGGCCAATACGAAAGTGGTCACATCAAAACGCCAGAGGGCGCTTTTGAGGTTTTCTAGGACGGCAATTGCCAGCCTTTTCGACTCTCCGAGCGTCGGCTGCATGCGGACCGTTAGCGTGGGGGAATTGGTCGACGCCGGGTCTCCCCCGCCCCCACGGGTGCAGGTTCAATCCCTGTCGCTGACAACGACTACTTTCCACCCATAGCTGACCCGCCCGCCGTCTGCTGCTAAGCAACGCGGCGAACTGCGGTGGAGGGTGCATGAGCGAGATCGCGCTGGAGCGGGACGGGCATGTGGCCGTCCTCACCATCGACCGGCCGCCCAACAACCAGGTCAATGTCGAGCTGATCGCCGCTATCGCCGAGGCGCTGGAGGGGCTGGACGCCGACCGCGACTGCCGCGCCGTGGTGCTGGCCAGTGCGGGCAAGGTGTTCTGCGGCGGGGCGGACCTGTCGCCCGCCGGGCCGGACGGCGGTAGGCCCGGCAGCATGGCGGGCGACCTCTACAAACAGGCCGAGCGGTTGTTCCGCACCAGCAAGCCCATCGTGGCGGCGGTACAGGGTGCAGCCGTGGGGGCGGGGCTAGGCCTGGCCCTGGCGGCCGACTTCCGCGTGGCGGCGCCCGAGGCGCGCTTCGCCGCCAACTTCGCCAAGCTGGGTTTCCATTCGGGCTTCGGCATCTCCCTCACCCTGCCGCGGCTGATCGGGCTGCAGAAGGCGAGCCTGATGCTGCAGACCGGACGGCGCGTCACCGGCGAGGAAGCCCTGGCCATGGGACTGGCCGACCAGCTCGCCCCCTTCGCCGAGGTGCGCGACGCGGCCCTGGCCCTGGCGCACGAGATCGCCGCCAATGCGCCCCTGGCCGTACAGTCCATGCGCGCCACCCTGCGCGCGGGTCTCGCCGATGCCGTGCAAGACCAGCTGGCGCACGAGCTCGAACAGCAGACGATCCAGCGCCGGACCGCCGACTTCGCCGAGGGTGTGCGCGCCGTGGCCGAGCGTCGGCCTGGGAACTTCGGCGGCGTCTAGCCGCTGGCTTGGCCATGAGCACCCCTCCCCCTCGCTGCGACGCCGGCATCGCCCACGCCGCCGACAGGAGAGACGGCGCGGAGCGTCCGATCCTGGTGCTCGCCACCTGCATCCTGGCCTCCAGCCTCGCCTTTGTGGATGGGTCGGTGGTGAATGTGGGCCTGCCCGCCATCGGCCGGAGCCTCGGCGGTAACGCCGCCGACCTGCAGTGGATCATCAACGCCTACCTCTTGCCGCTGAGCGCCCTGCTGCTGATCGGCGGCGCGCTCGGCGACCGGTTCGGGCGGCGGCTCTGGCTGAACATCGGCGTCGGCCTGTTCGGGGTCGCCTCGCTCGGCTGCGCCATTGCGCCCACCCTGCCCTGGCTGCTGGCGGCGCGGGGCGTGCAGGGCTTAGGCGCGGCGCTGCTGCTGCCCAACAGCCTGGCCATCCTCGGCTCGGCGTTCGAGGGCGAGGCCAAGGGGCGGGCGGTGGGCGCCTGGGCCGCCACCTCCTCCATCTCCGCCGCGCTGGGACCGGTGCTGGGCGGCTGGCTGATCGACGGGATCGGCTGGCGTTCCATCTTCCTCATCAACCTGCCGCTGGCGGTAGGCGCGGTGGCCCTCGCCCTGATCGCCGTTCGCGATCCGCGCGCCGAGAAGGACCGCCCGCCGCCCGACTGGCTGGGCGCGGCCCTGGCCACCGGCGCGCTCACAGGCCTGATCATGGGACTGACCGAAGGCTCCGGCCCTTCCGGCTGGACCCTGTCCGCCATCCTCGCCGTCGCAGTGGGCGCGGCCCTCGCCGCCGGCTTCGTCTGGACCGAGGTCAGGCTCGGCGACCGGGCCATGACGCCGCCCGCCCTGTTCGGCTCGCGGGCACTGATGGGACTGAACCTGCTGACCATGATGCTCTACGGCGCCCTCGGCGGATTTCTGGTGCTGCTGCCCTATCTGATGATCGAGACGGCGCACTACAGCGCCACGGCGGCGGGGGCCTCGCTGCTACCCTTCCCGATCATCATGGCGGCGGGCGCGCCGATCACCGGACAGCTAGCCGGCCGCTTCGGACCCAGGCCGCTTCTGGCCGTGGGGTCGAGCGTGGTGGCGGTTGGATTTCTGCTCGCCCTGCGCATCGGGCCGGGCGCCGCTTACTGGACCGAGGTTCTGCCCTGCGTCGTCGTGTTCGCCTTCGGCATGTGCGCCGTGGCCGCGCCCCTGACCACCGCCGTGCTGAGCGCCGTGGACCGGCAGCACACGGGCGCCGCCTCAGGCCTCAACAGCGCGGTGGCGCGCGCCGGCGGCCTTATCGCCGTCGCCCTCCTCGGTCTGGTGCTCGCCCAGCATGGCGCAGCGCTGATCGGGCCCTTTCGCAGCGCAGCGATCGTGGGCGCCGCAGCCGCGCTCGCCTCGGCGGCGATCGCCCTCCTCATGCTCCCGTACAAGGCGAATTCCGCCGAGAACATCAAATGATAGCGGCCGCACGCCCGAAAATGCGGCGCCGCGTCAAGATGCCTGGAAATTGCCCAGCTTTAGGGATCGCAGACGGGCTAAATGCGTTAGGGCTCTGAACCTGTACCGGAGTTCCCATGTCGCCCCCGAGCCTGCGTGTCATCGAAAAGTCCGGCCTGACCGCCGAGCACGTGCAGTCCATCGCGATTATAGGCGACTATCCACCCCGCCGCTGCGGCATCGCCACCTTCACCGCCGACGTCTTGTCCGCCCTGCGCATCGCCCGGCCGGAAGCCAAGCTGGAGGTCTACGCGGTCACCGACATCGAAGGCGCCTATACCTATCCCGACGAAGTGGTCTGCGAAATCCAGCAGCAGAGCATCGGCGACTATCTGGCCGCTGCCGAACGCCTTAACGAGACGCGTCCCGACCTGATCTGCGTGCAGCACGAGTTCGGCATCTTCGGCGGTTCGGCGGGCGAATTCCTGCTGACCCTGCTGGAAGCCACCGACCGCCCGGTGGTCACCACCCTGCACACGATCCTGGAGACCCCCAACGGCGATCAGCGCCGGGTGTTCGAGCGGCTCTTGAAGCGCTCCGCCCGCGTGGTGGTGATGGCCGAGCGCGGCCGCGAGATGCTGCGCCGCGTCTGGCGCGTGCCGGAGGACAAGATCGTCCTCATCCCGCACGGCGCACCGGACCAGCCCCTGTCGTCCACCGCGCCGTTCAAGGACAAGCTCGGCTTCGGCCAGCACGAACTGCTGTTCACCTTCGGCCTGCTGTCGCCGGGCAAGGGGATCGAGAACGTGATCAAGGCCCTGCCGCGCATCGTCGCCGCCCGGCCGGACGCGCTCTACGTCGTGCTCGGCGCGACGCATCCGAATCTGATCATCAACGAGGGTGAACGCTATCGCGACTCGCTCAAGCAGATGGCGCGCGAGCTCGGCGTTGAAGATCATCTGCGTCTGGTGGATGAATATACCGACACACCACGCCTGATCGAATATCTGCGCGCGGCGGACATCTACATCACGCCGTACCTGAACCCGCAGCAGATCACCTCCGGCACCTTGTCTTACGCCGCCGCGCTGGGGCGTCCCATCGTCTCGACGCCCTACTGGCATGCCGAGGAGCTGCTCGCGGACGGACGGGGACGCCTGACACCCTTCGGCTCGTCAGACGCCATCGCCGACGAGGTGCTCGACCTGCTCGGCCACCCCGACGTGCGCCAGGCGCTCAGCGAACGCATGTACGCCGCCACGCGCGAGACGGTGTGGAGCCGATTCGGCGCCCGCATGATCCAGACCTTCGAGGCGGCGGCGTCCCTGCCCCGCGCCGAACAGCCGGCCAAGCGCCTGTCGCGCACGCCGCTGGCCATCTCGCTCGGCGGCATGAAGCGGATGACCGACAGCTGCGGCATGCTTCAGCACAGTCTGTTCAGCCTGCCCGACCGCCGCCACGGCTATTGCGTGGACGACAACTGCCGCGCGCTCATCCTGATGCACCGCCTGCCCGGCAAGCCGGACGCGGACCGCAAGGCGCTGGCCAACACCTACGCCACCTTCGTCGCCCACGCCTGGAACGAGGACGAGGGCCGGTTCCGCAACTTCATGAGCTTCGAGCGCGCCTGGCTGGAGCCGCGTGGGTCCGAAGACTCCACGGGCCGCAGTATCTGGTCGGTAGCGGTGACGGCGGCCCTGGCCTCCGATCCCAGCCAGCGGCGCTGGGCGGCGGCCCTGATGGACCGCATCCTGCGCCATGTGGACGAGATCGCCCCGCCACGCGCCAACGCTTTCGTCCTGCTCGGCCTGACCACGATGATGGAGGCCGGCTGGGGCGAGGACCACATCAAGGCCGTCGTGCGCGCCAAGTCAGACACGCTGGTGGAGATGGTGCGGATTCGCAAAGCCGTCGGCCAGCCCTGGTTCGAAGACCATCTGTCCTATGACAACGCCCGCCTGGCCGAGGCGGTGATCCGCGCCGGTACGGTGTTGGGGGATGCCGCCATGATCGCCGACGGCATCGAGGCGCTGGAATGGCTCTGCCGGCGACAGACGGGGCCGCTCGGTCACTTCCTGCCCGTTGCCACGGTCGATTTCGGCCGCCCGCTGGAGGCCAAGAGCCTGTTCGATCAGCAGCCGCTGGAAGCCACCGCCACCATCGACGCCGGTGAGGCCGCCTTCGCCGCCACGCAGGATCGCCGCTGGATCGACGAGGCCGAGCGGGCCTATGCCTGGTTCCATGGCGCCAACACCCTCGGCGTCAGCCTGGCGGCGCCCGATGGCGACTGCTTCGACGGCCTGACCTGGGCAGGCGTCAACGAGAACCAGGGCGCCGAATCGGTGCTGGCCCTGCAGATGGCCGCCTGCACCCTGCAGCGCATGGTCGGGACCGAGGCCGCCAAGCCCGAACGCGCCACATCGCAGAAATGGGAGCAGTCTCCGCGCCCGGAACGAAGTCCGATCTGGGTGAGTGCGGTTTCAAAGAACGATCCGGGCTCCACATCCGCGGAGAATGCTTTAAGGACGGCGGGAGACAACTGAGGGCCGTCCCCTGTCGATCCGAACGAAGCCAACCCCGGGTGGACAAGTGTCCCTGCTCGAAATCCTCCCGATCCGCATGGTGGCCGAACCCGACCGGGTGGTGATCCGACCCTTCCACGTGGTGGCTGATCCGCGTCCGCGCCCCAACGAGACGAACCGCGCCCAGCGCATCGTCAAGGCGGTGCTGGATATGGACATGCGCACCTGCCAGTCCGAACTGGCGCTGGTGAACCGCGACTTCGGTCAGCGCCACTGGCAGACCCGCCAGGTGTTCATGCAGCGCTATGAGCAGTTGCGCGACGACATGGACCTCGACGACACCATGCGCGACGAGCGCAAGGAACTGATCGGCGCCTATTTCTGTCACGAATATTCGTACACCTCCGCCGCCCTGATGAACCCCTCCGTGGTGCCTCATCCGGACCAGAGCGGCATGATGGACGGCGCCCTGCGCGTGGTGCTGTCGCTGCGGGCCGTCGGCGAGGGTCACATCTCCTCCATCGCCTTCCGTGAGGGTATCTTGAACCACCAGGGCGGGTTCGATCTCGCCCCGCGTCCGCCCTTTTCCATCGCCGCGCGCGAGACCGAGGCGGCGAGCGAGGCCAATGGCATGGTCACCACCGCCGAGCGCTTTTCCGAGGCCTCGCTGTCCGGCACGGTGATCTTCCCCTTCACCCAGCAGCAGCGGAACGGGCTGGAAGACCTGCGCCTGGTGCGGCTGGAGGACGAGCAGGACGGACCGATCTATTGCGGCACGTATACCGCCTTCTCCGGCTCCAATATCGCCTCGGAGCTGTTGGTCACGCGCGACTTCCGCACCTTCGAACTGAAGCCCATGTCAGGCGCCGCCGCGCGCAACAAGGGCATGGCCATCTTCCCGCGCAAGGTGAACGGCAAGTACGCCGTGATCGGACGGCTGGACGGGGAAAACCTCTACTTCCTGCAGTCGGACGACCTGCTGCACTGGGAGACGGGCACCGAGATCCTCGCCCCCATCTATCCGTGGGAACTGGTGCAGTCGGGCAATTGCGGCTCGCCCATCGAGATCGACGAAGGCTGGCTGCTGCTGACCCACGGCGTCGGCGCCATGCGCAAATACGCCATCGGCGCGGTGCTGCTCGACAAGGAAGACCCCACCAAGGTTATCGGCCGCACCGCCCAGCCGATCCTGTCGCCCTCGGACGAGGATCGCGAGGGCTATGTGCCCAATGTGGTCTATACCTGCGGCGCGCTGGTGCATAACCGGCGCCTGTTCATGCCCTTCGGCGTGGCCGACAGCTCGGTCGGTTTCAGCTTCATCGACATAGACGAACTGCTCGCCAGCATGCAGCACGGCTAAGGAACACCTCAGCCTTGGGAGCATTCTCCAGACACAGGAGAAACATCATGCTGAAGAACCTTCTCGGCGCCTTCATCGGTTCGAAGATCGAACAGCGCACCGGCCACCCCGTCGCCGGCGCCGTAATCGGCGCGACGGCGGTATCGATCGCCAAGCGTTCGCTGCCGCTGGCTATCGGCCTCGCTGCGGGCGTGGCGGCGATGGAGCTGTTCAGCCGTTACAAAGCCCGTCAGGTCGCTCTGCCGGCCTTCGACCGCTAGACCTCTGCGGGAAGGGCCTTGGCGCGGCCCTTCTTGTCCTTCTTCTTTTTCTTCTTCTCAGGCTTCAGCGCCTTGGCCATCTTCGATGGTCTGTCGGCCTTGGGCGCCTTGTCGGCCTTCTTCTTTTTCTTCTCCGCCACCACTTCGCCGATAAGGCTGGCTTCGCCCGCTTTAGACAGGGCGGTGAGGGCGGCGATGAAGGCGTCGCGTTTTCCGGCCGTCAGGTGGCCGAGGATGCGGGTGTCGGCGTCGGTCACGCGCGGCGCGGCCTCGTCCAGCGCGGCGCGGCCCTTGGCGGCCAGGCGCACTGTCTTGGCGCGAGCGTCGAGGGTTGAGCGCTCGCGGGCGAGAAAGCCCTTCTCGATCATCCGGGCGATCATGTCGGCGAGCGTAGAACGGTCGATGCCGGTGGCGCGTACCAGATCGGTCTGGGTCAGGCCCTCATCGGCGGCGACAGCGGCCAGCACCGCATACTGGCGCTGGGTCAGGGCGCCGGCGCCCACCTCTTCGCCATAGACATCGAGCGCCAGTTGCAGGGCCCGGTGCAGGAGGTGGCTGGGAGAACGATCCAGCACGGCGACACTCGACTTGTCGGCCTTGGACATGCAGCCCCTCCGATGCGCCCAGCGGATTTGATCCGCACCCGTCCCTTATCGCGCTTTCGCGTCGATTTGACGACAGGCTTATTGCTGCGTGTCGATGAGATTGGCCGCCGCTTCCGCCGCCTGGGCGTCCTTCATCATCATCGGCATCTGGCTGAGAGCGAAGGCCAGGGTGATCAGCAGCGCGCCCGGAAAGCGGAACAGGAACCAGATATTGTCCGGCTGAGTGCGCCAGATGAACTCGTTCAGCACCGCCAGCGCCAGGAAGAAAAGGCCGAAACGCAGGGTGAGGGTCTTCCAGCCCGCCTCGGTGAGATGCAGGTTGTCGCCGACGATCAGCCGGATCGGGCTCTTGCCCATGGCCAGCCCGATCAGCATGCCGGCCCCCAGCGCCGTATCTACGAACGTCGGCTTCATCTTCACGAAGGTCTTGTCGTGGAAGATCAGGGTCATGGCCCCGAATACCAGCGCCATGCCGCCATAGATGATCGGCAGGGGCGCCACGCGACGCTCCAGGATGAAGTTCGCGGCGATGGCCAGAACGGAGAAGCCCACCAGCCACCAGGTCGCCTTCTCGAAGTCGTGCGTCACAAGGAAGGCGATCAGCGACACCGCCGGCGCCGCATAGTCGATCCCCATGCGGATCCATGTGCGGGCCTGGGGCGAGATTTCGGGCATACGGGGTCCTTGTGGGCGGCGAGGGCGCGTGTGTCTAACACACAGGGTCCGGCTAAGCTCCAGTCCCTGGGCGTGCAAGTCTAAGAGGGCAGCCCCACCAGCGAGCGGGCGAAGGCGCGGGCGTCGAAGGGCTGGAGGTCCTCGATCCCCTCGCCCACCCCGATCAGCTTGATCGGCGCGGCGCTGGCGGCGGCGACGGGCACCAGAACCCCGCCGCGCGCGGTGCCGTCGAGCTTGGTCATCACCACCCCGGTCACCCGCGCGATACGGTCGAAGGCCTCGATCTGCGACAGGGCGTTGCGGCCCACCGTGGCGTCGAGCACCAGGAGCGTCTCATGCGGGTAGGCTGGATCGATCTTCTTCAGCACACGCACGATCTTGGCCAGTTCGTCCATCAGGCCCTGCTTGTTCTGCAGCCGCCCTGCGGTGTCGATCAGCAGGACGTCCACATCTTCCGCCCGCGCACGCATCACCGCCTCGTAGGCCAGGGCGGCGGCGTCGGAGCCGGCAGGCTTGCTGATGATCTCGGCGCCCGCCCGATCGGCCCAGACGGCGAGTTGCTCGATGGCGGCGGCGCGAAAGGTGTCGCCCGCGGCGATCATCACCTTGGCGCCCCTGGTTTTCAGGTCGGCGGCGATCTTGCCGAGGGTCGTGGTCTTGCCCGAGCCGTTGACGCCGATGAACATCACCACCGAGGGCCGCCCCTTGACCGCCAGGGGGTCGAAGCGACCCTCGCGGTGCGCGATTTCGCCGAGGATGGCTTCAGCCAAGCTTTCCTTGACCTCGAGCTCGGTGGCCTCGCGCCCGACCCGCTCGGCGCCGAAACGGGCGGTGATCCGTCCCGCCGCCGCCGTGCCGAGATCGGCCTCGATCAGCATGGTCTCCAGTTCGTCCAGCGTCTCCTGATCGAGCTTCTTCTTGGTCAGGACGGCGGTGACCTGCTCGCCCAGTTCCTTGGAGGATTTGCTGAGGCCCTTGGTGAGCCGCTGCAACCAGCTCGTCTCCAGCCCCGTCTTGATCGGGGCGACGATGAAGCCGCTGTCCTGTTGGTCCGTCATGGGCGTCTATGTAGCGATGGGCAGGGTCAGGCGATAGACGCCAGCGCCCGGCGACCGTCATGGCCGGTGACAGTCATGCGGATTACCCCGCCGATTTCCGCTTCGCCGCCGAAGGCCAGTTCGGTGAAGTCCTCGGCGCGGGCGAGGCCGGGCCGTTCCACCAGGGCGGACACCGTGCGGCCGACCTGACGATCCAGGTGGCGGACGAGGGCGCGCTCACCGGCGCCGCGTAGGCGCGTCGCGCGGGTCTTGATGGTGGCGCGGTCGAGCTGGGGCATGCGCGCGGCGGGCGTGCCGGGCCGCGGCGAGAAGGGAAAGACGTGCAGATAGGCCAGGTCCGCGGCGTCCACGAGGCTGACCAGGTTGTCGAACATCACCTCGTCCTCGGTGGGGAAGCCGGCGATCAGATCGGCGCCGAAGGCCACGTCGGGGCGCACCTTCCGCACACTGTCGATCAGGCGAAGGGCGTCGGCGCGGCTGTGGCGGCGCTTCATCCGCTTCAGGATCATGTCGTCGCCGTGCTGCAGCGACAGGTGCAGGTGCGGCATCAGCCGGGGCTCGTCGCCCAGCAGGCGCAGCAGGTCCGGATCGATCTCCGCCGCGTCGATGGAGGATAGCCGCAGGCGCTTCAGCTCGGGCACGAGCTTAAGGATGCGACCGACCAACTGGCCGAGGGTCGGCGCGCCGGGCAGGTCCGCGCCCCAGGCGGTAATGTCCACCCCGGTAAGCACCACCTCGTTATAGCCCTGGTCCACGAGGGCGCGCACCGCCTGCACCACCTCGCCCGCCGCCGCCGAGCGCGAGTTTCCACGCCCATAAGGGATGATGCAGAAGGTGCAGCGATGGTCGCAGCCGTTCTGCACCTCCACATAAGCCCTCGCTCTTGGAAGATTGGCGCGATCCGTAAGCCGATGCTCCGTGACCAGATGGCCGGCGGTTTCGCGTACCGACATGACGTCGTTTACCCGGACCCGGCTCTGGAAGGCCTCAGGGGCATAGGCGCCGGGTGAAGACTTCAGGCCGTTGCCGAGCACCAGGTCCACCTCGGCCATGGCGGCGAAGGCGGCGGGGTCGATCTGCGCCGCACAGCCGGTGACCACCAGCCGCGCATCGGGTCGGGCCCGTCGCGCCTTGCGGATCGCCTGACGCGCCTGACGCACGGCCTCGCCGGTGACGGCGCAGGTGTTGAAGATGATCGCGTTGTCGAGCCCATCGGCCCGCGCCCGCGCCAGGGCCTGTTCGCTTTCATAGGCATTCAGACGGCAGCCGAAGGTGACGACCTCGAGGCCTTCGCCCCCACTGCCGCTCATCCCCGCGGAGGCGGGTACCCGGGTTTGGGCGGGGCTGCTGGGGTCAGAAATAAACAAGCCTGGGTCCCCGCCTTCGCGGGGATGAGCGGAAATTTGAATGCCGAGATCATCCGCCACCGGAAGACTCCGCGACGAACGCCTTGAACGCATCGGCATAGTCCGGATGCCAGCGCGAGAGAGCGGGACGGTTTTCGGTGATGTCGCCGGCAGCCCAGGCGATGCGCTTGTGATCGAGCGCGGTGGGCGTCTCGTTGTCGGGGCACAGGATATAGAAATCGCCCGCAGCGATGCGCTCGAAGGCGAAGTCCACGGTCTGTTCGGCCGTCCACGCGCCGTCGGGCTTTTCGGTGCGGCCGTTCGCGGTCAGGCCGGTCCAGACAAAGCCGGGGATCAGCAGGTGCGCGCTGACCTTGGAGCCCGGCGTCGTGCGAAGGGTGTGGGCCAGCCCCTCGGTCAGGGCCTTCACCGCCGCCTTGGACACGTTATAGGCGGTGTCGCCGGGCGGGGTGGTGATGCCTTGTTTGGAGCCGGTATTGACGATCAGAGCCGGCTGGCCGGCGGCGATCATGGTAGGGGCGAAGGCCTGCACGCCGTTCAGCACGCCGAGGAAGTTCACCCCTAGCACCCGGTCCCACGCCTCGCGCGGCGCCAGGGCATCGCCGCCCGAACCGACCCCGGCATTGTTCATCAGGATACCGACGGATTCGCCGGAGCGGGCGATCACGCCGCGCAGATCGTTAAAAGCGGCAGGGTCGGAGACGTCGAGGGTCCAGGTGGTGGCCACACCGCCATTGGCGAATTCGATCGCCTCCAGCGCCCGGTCCAGCCCGTCGCCGTCACGATCGATCAGATGCAGGTTCATGCCGAGACCGGCCAGCTTGTGGGCGGCGGCTAGGCCGATGCCCGAGGCGGCGCCGGTGATCACGGCGACCCGACCGGGCTTCAGGGCGGGATGATCGATCAAGGCGGAACTCACGACAGCACTCCGGTGAACTCCACTTCCACCGCGCCGGTCATCAGCACGTGGTCGTCCGTCTCGTTCCAGGCGATTTCCAGTTCGCCGCCGTCGAGGACCAGGGTGGCGGCGCGGCTGCTGAGGCCCCGACGGCTGGCGGCCACCAGGGCGGCGCAGGCGCCCGTGCCGCACGCCTTGGTGAGGCCCGCGCCGCGCTCCCAGACACGCAGCCGGATCAGGTCGGGCGCGCGCACCTCGCAGAAACCCACATTCACGCCCTCGGGAAACAGGGGGTGGTGCTCGATCATCGGCCCGATCTTGTCCACCGCCAGAGCCGAGACGTCGGAGGTGAAAAAGACCACGTGCGGGTTGCCCATGGAGACGCAGCCGGGCGTGTGCAGGATCGGCGCACCGAGCGGACCAACCTCCAGCTCGATGCCGCGGGTGTCCATCTCTTCAGCCAGGGGTATCTCATCCCAGCGCAGGCGCGGCGCGCCCATGTCCACCGTCACCCGCCGCTCGCCGGCGCGTTCGGCCGTGATGACGCGCTCTTCGGTGTGGAAGCGGGCGCGGTTGGAGTTCGCCGCCTCCATCAACAACCAGCCGACGCAGCGCGAACCGTTGCCGCAGGCGCCGACCGCCTCGCCGTCGGAGTTCCAGAACCGCACCAGCGGCGCGTCGCTCCCGTCATCCGAAAGCGCGATCAGCTGGTCGAAGCCGACGCCTGTTTCACGGCTCGCCCAGGCGCGCACCTGCTCGGCGCTCGGCGCGAAGGCATACACCGGCGCCTGCACGACGGCGAAGTCGTTGCCGAGGCCGTTCATCTTTACGAACGGTATGGAGCGGGTGGCCAGGGTGGTCATTGCCGGGGCTATATAGAGGATCGAACCCTTTCCTCCAAAGGAGACCGCCATGGCTTCCGAAACCACCGGTGACTGGAAGCTGCCTTGGGCGGGCGGATGCCGTTGTGGCCGGGTGCGGCTGAAGGTGACGGAGGCCCCCATCATGTCCATGGCCTGCCACTGCAAGGGCTGCCAGACCATGAGCTCCAGCGCCTATTCCCTCAGCCTGATGATACCGGCGACGGGGCTGCAAGTGACCGAAGGCGAGACGGTGGCGGGCGGCCTGCAGGAAAGCCTCGACCACCGCTTCTGCGCCTACTGCAAGACGTGGATGTTCACGCAGTTCGGGCCTGAGGTGCCGTTCGTGAACCTCAGGCCCACCATGTTGGACGACCATAGCTGGGTCGCGCCCTTCGCCGAGTCCTGTGTGGCGACCAAGCTGCCGCTGGTCTCCACCGGCACCAGGCACAGTTTCCTGCAGTTCCCACCGCCTGAGGAGCGTCCCGCCCTGATGGCCGCCTTCGCCAAGGACGGCGCACGGCCGGGTTAATCCCCACGCTGATCGGAACCATGAACGTTCCGTAATCCTCCTCCCGCTTCCCAAGGCGCCCCACGCCGCTAAGGTGCGGCGCACTTTGCTGGGAGCCTTCATGCGCCTGTCCACCGCCCTTCTGTCGGCTTCGGCCCTCGCCCTTCTGACCTCCGGAGCCGTCATGGCCGCACCCGTGACGCCCGCCGCGCCCGCCGCCGCCGACAGCTGGACGCCGCCGGCCGATCCCTACCTGTGGCTGGAGGACGTGAACGGCGAACGCGCCATGACCTGGGTAAAGGCCGAGAACGCCAAGACGCTTGGTGTACTGGAAAAGGACCCGCGTTTCCCCGGCCTGTACCAGGACGCGGTGAAGATCGCCGAGGCCAAGGACAAGATCGCCTATCCCGGCTTCCTGCATGGCCAGATCTTCAACTTCTGGCAGGACGCCGACCACGTCCAGGGCATCTGGCGCAAGACCAGCTATTACGACTACGCCGCCGCCTCGCCGAGCTGGAAGACGGTGATCGACGTGGACGCCCTATCCAAGGCCGAGGGCAAGCACTGGGTCTGGCACGGCGCCAACTGCCTGGAGCCGGCGGAGCGCCTGTGCATGGTCAGCCTGTCCGACGGCGGCGAGGACGCCACCACCGAGCGCGAGTTCGACCTCGATACCGGCAAGTTCGTCGAGGGCGGCTTCGTCCTGCCGACCTCCAAGCAGGACGTGACCTGGCAGGACATGGACCACCTGCTGGTCGCCCGCGACTGGGGTCCGGGCACGATGACTGAGAGCGGCTATGCCTACATCGTCAAGCGCCTGGCGCGCGGCCAGTCTCTCGACCAGGCGGTGGAGGTGTTCCGCGGCACGCCCCACGACGTGTCGGTACGCAGCTTCGAGATGCGCGACGGCGATGGCAACCACGCCCTGTTCATCGATCAGGGCGTCAGCTTCTTCGAGAGCAAGATCTTCCTTCTGACTCCCACCGGTCCCAAGCCCGTGGGCCTGCCGCTGAAGGCGTCGCTGCACGGCATGGTCAAGGGCCGCGTGCTGGTGGAGCCGAAACAGGACTGGACCGCCGGCGGCAAGACCTGGGCGGCGGGAACCCTGCTGTCGCTGAACCTCGCCGAGCTGAAGGCCGATCCGGCCAATCTGAAGCCCACCCTCGTCTACGCCCCCGGCCCGCGCGAGGCGATTGAGGGCGTGTCATCGACCAGGGATCATCTGCTCGTCGCCGGCTATGAAAACGTGCGCGGGCGCCTCTATGTCTACACACCCACCGCCAAAGGCTGGACGAAGAAGAAGCTCGACCTGCCGGACAATGCTTCGGTCGGGGTCTCCGCCACGGAGCTGACCAGCAACCGCGCCTATGTCACCTCCACCGGCTTCCTCGATCCGTCGGCGCTGTACAGCCTGAACACCGAGAGCGGCGCCCTGACCAAGACCAAGTCCTTGCCGCCGCGCTTCGACGCTTCGGGCGCCGCGGTGGAGCAGCACGAGGCCACCTCCACCGACGGGACCAAGATCCCCTACTTCCTTGTCCACCCCAAGGGCATGAAGCTCGACGGCTCCAACCCCACCATCCAGTACGCCTATGGCGGGTTCGAAAGCTCGCTGACGCCGGGCTACAATGCTTCGCTCGGCAAGCTCTGGCTGGAGCATGGCGGGGTCTATGTGCTGGCCAATATCCGCGGCGGCGGCGAGTTCGGGCCGAAGTGGCACGAGGCGGGCCTGAAGACCAAGCGTCAGATCATCTATGACGACTTCGCCGCCGTGGCGAAGGACCTGATCGCGCGGGGCGTCACCTCGCCGCGCCGCCTCGGCATCGAGGGCGGCTCAAACGGCGGCCTGCTGATGGGGGTAGAGTTCACCCAGCATCCGGAGCTGTGGAACGCGGTCGATATCCAAGTGCCGCTGCTCGACATGATCCGCTTCGAAAAGATCGCCGCCGGCGCCTCGTGGGTGGGCGAATACGGCTCCATGTCCAACCCGGACGAGCGGGCCTTCTGGCTGAAGAACTCGCCCTATCAGGCTCTGAAAGCCGGGGTGAAGTATCCCGAGCCCCTGGTCTGGACCACCACCAAGGACGACCGGGTAGGACCGCAGCATGCCCGCAAGTTCGCCGCCCGTTTGTCGGAGATGGGCCTGCCGTACCTGTACTACGAGGTGACCGAGGGCGGTCACGGCGCGGGCGCCAACCTCAAGGAACGGGCCCGCACCACGGCGCTGGAATACACCTACTTCCTGCGCAAACTGGCGGACTAGACCTTCCGGCAGCTCAGCCGGCGGCCGGTCAGGGTGCAGCGCGCCACCGGCTTGCCGTCGAAGTCCTTGAACAGGCCGGTCCAGGTCCCGCCTTTTCCACGGTCCATGATGAAGTAGCCGTATTGCTGGAAGGTCAGGCTCGTGGCCTGCAGGCCGTCGATATAGACCTCGTCCTCATGCACCTTGGCGGGGTCGAATTTCTCGCCCACGTCGCCGCCCGTGCCGACCACCAGCTGGGCGGGGCGCCGGCCCTCGAAATCGAAGCTGGCGAAGTGGTGGATGTGGCCCGACACCACCATGGCCGCCGCCGATAGGTCCTTGCCCTTGGCCGCCGCCTGCTCGGTGCGGTTCAGCCCCACATTGAACACGCCGAACGGTCCGAGCTTGAACACCGGAACCTCGCCCCAGAACGGGCGGTGGGTGACGATCCAGTCCGCGCCGGCGCCGTTCTTCGGCAGGGTGTCCAGCTGGTGGGAGACGATTTCCAGGGCGCCGGGCTTCACCACCCGGTCGTCGGCGTCGGCGCTATCCAGCACGCGCAGGGTCACGCCACCGCCGATGGGCACGTTGAACACCGGGCTTTCGGCGGGGCAGGCGGTGGCCGACGGGCCGGCGTCGAGCATACGGAACCAGCCCTTCCAGCCGCGCGTGCAGCTCTCGTGATTGCCCCGTGCGAACACCCAGGGCGCGGCGTCGAGCAAAGGTCTGGCGGGATCGAAGAAATCCGCCTGCCAGCTCGGCCACAGGTCGCCGTGGGGCGAGCCGACGCAGCCCTTGTACAGCGGCGGGCAGGCCGTCTCCCGATAGTAATAGTCCCCCACGTGGATGACGAGATCGGGTTTTTCCGCCGCCGCCCGCTGCATCACCAGGGCGAAGGGCCAGGCGCGCGGATCGTTGCAGTCCTGCACCTTCAGCCCCTGCAGGCGGCAGCCCGTGTCGCCCATGATCAGGATGCGGTCGACGCGCGCGGCCGGGACCGGCAGGCGGTGTTCGCCCACCTGCACCGTGCGGACGCCCTTGGGCAGGGAGAGGCTGCACACGGCCTGGGGGAAGGCGGCCGCATCGGGCTCGGCCCGGACCTTCATGGGCCGAGGCGCCCCATCAAGGTTTGCTTCGGGGCAGGCCCCGTCCGCCGCTATCGCGCGCACCTCCGCCGCCCCGCCGTCCACCAGCTGCACCCAGGCGGCGAGAGGCTGAGCGGGTTCGGCATAGGCAGCACCGGCGGCCAATACGGTGAGGAGCGATAAGATCAATCCGCGCATCATCGGCATCCCTGCTTCGGACCTCCATTGGCCGAAAGCCCCGTCCTTCGACAAGCTCAGGATGAGGGTTTCCGGCGGCGCAGCACCTATATCTTCGGCGGGCCGATCGAAGTCCCCCTCATCCTGAGCTTGTCGAAGGATGGGCGGCGGTAGCGACATTGCCTCCACCGCGCGGACGTGAACAAAGAAGGCCCATGTCAGGATCGGCGAAATGAGCGACTGGGTGGCCTCGGTGCTCCTGCCCCTGCCCCTGCCCGAAGCGTTCGACTACGCCGTGCCGGAGGGGTGGGACCTCAAGGTCGGCGACCAGGTCGCCGCGCCGCTGGGTCCGCGCACCGTGCGCGGGGTGGTGACGGCGCTGCGCGAGGCGCGCGGCGTGAACCGGCCGCTGAAACTGCTGGCCGCTCAGCTGGACGAAGCCGCCCTGCCGCCCGGCGCCCTCGCCTTCGTGGAATGGGCGGCGCGCTATGGCTGCCAGGCGCCCGGCGAGGCCCTGGCCATGGCCCTGCGCGGCGCCGGCTTCGCGCCCCTGCGCCCGACCCGGCGACTCACCCTGACCGAGACCCGGCCCGCGCGGTCCACGCCTGCGCGTGAAAAGGTCATTGGCGCCTTCCAATCCGCCCCCGAGGGCCTGCGTCCCGGTGAAGCGGCAGAACGGGCAGGCGTCTCCGCGGGCGTGGTCAAGGCGCTGGTGGGCGAGGGCGTCCTGGCCTGGGTCGAGACCCCGCCGCCCGATCCGTTCGGCGATCCAGATCCCGCCCTGCCCGGCGCCGAGCTGAACCCCAGCCAGTCCGCAGCCGCCGACCAGCTCAAGGCCATGATGGCCGAGGGCGGGTTCCAAGCCGCCCTGCTCGACGGGATCACCGGGTCGGGCAAGACCGAAGTCTATCTGGAGGCCGTGGCCGCCGCCCTCGCCGCCGATCCCGACGCGCAGGTGCTGGTCCTGCTACCCGAGATCGCCCTCACCCAGGCGGTGCTGGCCCGTTTCGAGCAGCGCTTCGGCGCCCGGCCCGGCGAATGGCATTCTGGCGTGCCGCAGGGACGGCGGCGACAGGTGTGGGAGGCGGCGGCGAACGGCCGTTGCCGCATCGTCGTCGGCGCCCGCTCGGCCCTGTTCCTACCCTATCGAAAGCTGCGCCTGGTGGTGGTGGACGAAGAGCACGACGGCTCGTTCAAGCAAGAGGACGGCTTCGTCTATCAAGCCCGCGACCTGGCTGTGGCGCGGGCCAAGATCGAGGGGGCGGCGGTGATCCTCGCCTCGGCCACGCCGTCGCTGGAGAGCATCTGGAACGCGGAGGCGGGGCGTTATCGGTGGTTGCGGCTGACCAACCGGCACGGCCGGGCTGTGCTGCCGGACATCGACCTTGTGGACCTGCGCGACACGCCGCCCGAGCACGGTCGCTGGCTCTCGCCCCGGCTTGTGGGCGAGATGGCGCGGACCTTGGCGGCGGGCGAACAATCCCTGCTCTTCCTCAACCGGCGCGGCTATGCGCCCCTGGTGCTGTGCAAGGCGTGCGGGGAGCGGATGACCTCGCCGGACAGCCAATCGTGGCTGGTGGAGCATCGCTATACGGGGCGGCTGGTCTGCCACCTTACCGGCTGGTCCATGCCCAAGCCGGCCGCCTGCCCTCACTGCGGGGCCAAGGACAGCCTCACCTCCATCGGCCCTGGCGTGGAGCGACTGGAGGAGGAGGCGCGAAATCGCTTTCCCGAGGCCCGCATCGCCGTCTTCTCGTCGGACACCACGCCCGATGCGGAGAGCGCGCGGGCGCTGGTGGCGTCCATGGCGGCGGGTGAGATCGACATCCTGGTCGCCACCCAGGCGGCGGCCAAGGGGCACAACTTCCCCAACCTCACACTCGTGGGAATCGTGGATGCAGACCTTGGGCTGCGCGGCGGTGATTTGCGCGCCGCCGAGCGCACCTTCCAACTCCTGGCCCAGGCCACCGGCCGCGCTGGGCGGGCGGAGCGCCCCGGGCGGGCGCTGATCCAGACCTATCAGCCCGACCATCCGGTGATGCAGGCCCTCAAGGCGCGCGATCGCGACGGCTTCCTCGCCGCCGAGGCGGAGGGGCGGCAGGCGGCGGGGATGCCGCCTTATGGACGGCTGGCGGCGCTGATCCTGTCCAGTCCCGACGGCGAGGCGCTGGAACGATACGCCCGCGCCCTGGCGGCCGAAGCGCCGAACGGCGAGGGCGTGGAGGTCTATGGCCCCGCCGATGCGCCCCTCGCCCTGGTGCGTGGGCGTCGGCGCAAGCGCTTTCTGGTGAGGGCCGACCGCAGCGTGGACATCCAGGCCTACATCACCACCTGGCGCGCCCGCGCCCGCCCACCGAACTCGGTGCGGCTCGACATCGATATCGATCCCTACAGCTTCCTTTAACCATTCGCGGAAGGGATTTCGTTCAGCTTTCGCGGGTAGATCGGGCGGCTGAATGATGGAGCGGCGGATGGGATCTCCCACCCAGGGATTGAAGACGTCGGCGGCGCTGTTCCCCGTCCCCTTCACCATGGCCTTCCAGCCCATCGTCGATGACGCCACGGGCGGCGTGTACGCCCATGAGGCCCTGGTGCGCGGCGTGGACGGCTCAGGCGCCGGCTCGGTGCTGGAACACCTTACGCCCGGCAATCGCTGGGCCTTCGACCAGGAGAGCCGCATCGTCGCTGTGGAGCTCGCCGCCCGCCTGGGTCTGGCCGAGCCCGATCAGACAGCGCTGATCTCCATCAACTTCCTGCCCAATGCGGTGAGCGATCCGGCCTTCTGTGTGCAGCCGCTGGTGGAGGCGGCCCAGGCGGTGGACCTGCCGCTGAACCGCATCCTGTTCGAGTTCACCGAGTATGAACCGATCGACCCCGGCCATCTGCAAGCGATCCTGAAGACCTATCGCGGCATGGGCTTTCGCACCGCCATCGACGACTTCGGCGCGGGTTATTCCGGCCTCACCCTGTTGTCCCAGTTCCAGCCCGACGTGGTAAAGCTGGACATGGCGCTGATCCGTTGCATCGACGTGGACCGGGTCAAGCGCACCATCGTGACGCATCTGGTGCGCCTGGCCGACGACCTCGGCGTGACCGTGATCGCGGAGGGGATCGAGACCGCCTGCGAGTACGATGTGCTACGCGACCTCGGCGTCTGCCTGTTCCAGGGCTATCTCTTCGCCAAGCCCGCCTTCGAGGCGTTGGCCCCGGTGAAGTGGCCCAATGCCCGGCGGAGCGTCCGCGCGGCCTAGGCCCCCGCGGGCGGGGCGGTCTCCGCCGGGTCGGCGGAAGCGAGCGCCTTCTCCAACGAGTCCTCCACCGTCTGCGGACCACGGCCGCGCAGCTTGGCGCCGGGCACCAGGAACGTCACGCCGACGCCGATCAGCGACACGATCAGGCTCATCCAGAACACGCCCTGCATGGCGTGGGTGATGGCGGTCTGCGAGGCCAGGTCGGCGGCGCTGGGCGCCGAATGCGGATGGATGGCGCGCAGGGCCGCCATGGTCTGCAGGTCGGTCAGGGTCATGCCCGCCCGTCCGGTGGAGCCGGCCAGATTGTTGGTCAGGATGGCCCCGAACAAGGCCACGCCGATGGTGGAGCCGATCTGGCGGAAGAACTGCGAGGTGGAGGTGGCGACGCCGATCTCCTGCGGCTGGACCGCGTTCTGCACCGCCAGCGAGAACAGGGACTGGGAGGGGCCAAGGCCGATGCCGAAGATCAGCACGCGCCAGGCGATGTCCCAAAGGCTCATGCCCGGATAGATGAACAGCAGCAGCACGGTGCCGACCAGCATGATCGCCTGGCCGCCGAGCAGGATCGGCTTGAACACACCGAAGCGCGAGACGAGCTGGCCCGACACGGTGGAAGCCGCGATCAGGCCGAGCATCAGCGGCAGCATGACGATGCCCGACTGCGCCGGCTGGGCGCCCGCGCCGAGCTGGAGATAGAGCGGCAGGAAGGCCACCACGCCCATGAAGGCCATGGAGACCACGAAGCTGGCCGAATTGGCGAAGGAGAATGTGCGGTTGGCGAACAGGCGCAGCGACAGGATCGGGTGCGCCACCTTCGACTCCACGAAGATGAAGGCCGCCAGTCCCACCACGGAGAGCACCAGCATGCCCACCACCGGCGTCGAGCTCCAGGCGTAGGTCTGCCCCCCCCAGCTCATGGCCAGGAGCAGCGGCACGAAGGTGACGATCACAAGGGCGGCGCCCAGGAAGTCGATGGCGCCGGGTACCCGCCGGGTCAGGGCCGGCATCTTCACCGCGATCATGAACAGGGCGAGGGAGGCCAGAGGCAGGTTGATGTAGAAGATCCAGCGCCAGCCGGCCACGGTCAGCGGGCCCAGATGCGTCGGGCCGAGCTGGGCGAAGAAGCCGCCGATCACCGGGCCGAGCAGGGACGCCAGGCCGAACATGGAGCCGAACAGGGCGCCGAACCGGCCGCGCTCGCGGGGCGGAAAGATGTCGGCGATGATGGCGAAGGCGGAGGTGAACAGGGCGCCGCCGCCGAGACCCTGGATGGCGCGGAACACGATCAGCTGCGTCATGCCGCCGCCGAGGATCGGCAGGCGTCCGAACTCGCCCGCCGCGCCGCAGAGCACCGAGCCCAGGGTGAACAGACCCACGCCGGTGAGCAGGATCGACTTGCGCCCATAGAGGTCCGACAGCTTGCCGTAGATCGGCACCATCACCGTCGAGGACAGCAGATAGGCGGTGGTCACCCACGAATAGAGGTTCAGCCCGTTCAGCTGGGCGATGATCCGCGGCATGGCTGTGCCGACGATGGTCTGGTCGAGCGCCGACAGCAGGAAGACGATCATCAGCCCGATCAGGGTGATGCGGCGCTCTTCAGGCGTGAAAATCTGCTCCGCGAACGGCGCGGCGGCGGGGGTCTGGGTCATGGCGGAGGAGCTTTACCGCGTCTGCGCCGCCGCGCCAGCATGTTCAGGCCCTCCACGAACGCGGAGAAGCCCATCGCGGCATAGATGTAACCCCTGGGCACATGGAAGCCGAGGCCGTCGGCGATCAGCATGGCCCCGATCATCAACAGGAAACCAAGGGCCAGCATGACCAGGCTGGGGTTCTTCTTGATGAAGTTGGCCAGGGGACCTGAGGCGACCATCATCAGCACCACGGCCACCACCACGGCGGCCATCATCACCGGCAGTTTGTCGGTCATACCCACGGCGGTGAGGATGCTGTCGATGGAGAAAACCATGTCGAGCAGGATGATCTGGACGATGGCGGCGGCCACGCCGAGGCCGCCCTTCTTCTGATTCGCCGCCTCATGATCCTCGGCGTTGGGGTCGGTGGCCTCGTGGATCTCGCGGGTGGACTTCCAGATCAGGAACAGGCCGCCGGCGATCAGGATCATGTCGCGCCACGACAGTTCGATCTTGAAGAGGGTCAGCACCGGACGGGTCAGGCTGACGATGAAGGCGATCATCGACAGCAGGGCCAGGCGCATGATCAACGCCAGGGCGATGCCGAGAGTGCGCGTGCGCGCCCGGTGCGCCTCGGGCAGGCGGTTGGACAGAATGGCGATGAAGATCAGGTTGTCGACGCCCAGCACGACTTCCATGACGATCAGCGTCAGGAGCGCGATCCAGGCCGACGAATCGGTGATGAGGGCGGCGAGGGAATCCATCCGACTATTTCTAGCTGGACGATGCCCAGGTTGCGAGCGTGAAACCTGCGTGCTAGGGAGCGCACGGCTTTGGGCGGAAACGGCTTGGGCCGGGCCTTTTCGTGCGCGGTTTCCTCAATTCCGACAAGCTTTTAGATCGCCATGGCGGCTCTTCCTCGAGTCGCTGGGCGGTTCGGCGCAATCTTTAGGTGGTTCAACGCGTGGCGGATAATTCCTCACGAATGGCGGATGTCGGCGCACGCTACGCCCAGGCCCTGTTCGAGCTGGCCGACGAGGCCAAGATGGTCGCGGTCGCCGAAGACGATCTGAAGTCGCTCAAGGCCATGAGCGCCGAGAGCGCGGACCTGCGCCGGCTGATCGCCTCACCGGCCTTCTCGGCGGAAGACAAGGGCAAGGCTCTGCTGGCCCTCGCCGAAAAGGCGCACCTGAATTCGCTGACCAAGAAGTTCCTTGGCCTGCTTGCCGCCAACAATCGCGTCTCGGCCCTGCCGGCGACCATTCTGGCGTTCGAGAAGCTGGCCGCCGACCGCCGCGGCGCCGTCGCCGCCGAGGTCACCAGCGCCATCAAGCTCACCGCCGCCCAACAGAAGGCCATCGCCGCCCAGCTGAAGCAGGCCTTCGGAAAAGACCCGGAAATCTCTACCACCGTCGATCCGTCCATCCTGGGCGGGCTGAAGGTGAAGGTAGGCTCCAAACTCTTCGACGCGTCCCTCAAGTCGCGTCTCGACCAACTCAAGTTCGCCCTCAAGAGAGCGTAAGACAGAACCATGGATATCCGCGCCGCCGAAATTTCGGCCATCCTCAAGTCCCAGATCGCCAATTTCGGCCAGGAAGCCGACGTTTCGGACGTCGGCCAGGTGCTGAGCGTCGGCGACGGAATCGCCCGCGTCCACGGCCTCGACCAGGTCCAGGCCGGCGAGATGGTCTCCTTCCCCAAGGCCAATGTTAAGGGCATGGCCCTGAACCTCGAGCGCGACAATGTCGGCGTCGTGATCTTCGGCCAGGACCAGGAGATCAAGGAAGGCGACGAAGTCCGCCGCCTCGGCGAAATCGTGGACGTGCCGGTGGGCCGCGCCCTGCTCGGCCGCGTGGTCAACCCGCTGGGCGAACCGATCGACGGCAAGGGCCCGCTGGACGCCGCCGGCATCGCCGAGCGCCGCCGCGTGGACGTGAAGGCTCCGGGCATCATCCCGCGCAAGTCGGTGCATGAGCCGGTGCAGACCGGCCTGAAGGCTATCGACACCCTGATCCCCGTCGGCCGCGGCCAGCGCGAACTGATCATCGGCGACCGCCAGACCGGCAAGACCGCCGTGGCCATCGACGCCATCCTGAACCAGAAGGCCATCAACGCCGGCACGGATGAGAGCGCCAAGCTCTACTGTATCTATGTCGCCATCGGCCAGAAGCGCTCCACCGTCGCCAACATCGTGCGCACGCTCGAAGAGAACGGCGCCCTCGACTACACCATCGTCGTCTCGGCCACCGCCTCGGAGCCGGCCCCGCTGCAGTTCCTGGCCCCGTTCGCGGGTTGCGCCATGGGCGAGTGGTTCCGCGACAACGGCATGCACGCCCTGATCATCTATGACGACCTTTCCAAGCAGGCCGTGGCCTATCGCCAGATGTCCCTGCTGCTGCGCCGTCCGCCGGGCCGCGAAGCCTATCCGGGCGACGTGTTCTATCTGCATTCCCGCCTGCTGGAACGCGCCGCGAAGCTGAACGAGGACAACGGGTCCGGTTCGCTGACCGCCCTGCCGATCATCGAGACCCAGGCCAACGACGTTTCGGCCTATATCCCCACCAACGTGATTTCGATCACCGACGGCCAGATCTTCCTCGAGACCGACCTGTTCTACCAGGGCATCCGCCCCGCCGTGAACGTAGGTATCTCGGTGTCGCGGGTGGGCTCCTCGGCCCAGATCAAGGCGATGAAGACGGTGGCCGGTCCCATCAAGGGCGAACTGGCCCAGTACCGGGAAATGGCCGCCTTCGCCAAGTTCGGCTCCGACCTCGACGCCTCCACCCAAAAGATGCTGGCCCGCGGCGAACGCCTGACCGAGCTGCTGAAGCAGCCCCAGTACGCGCCCTTCGCCGTCGAAGAGCAGGTAGCGGTGATCTATGCCGGCACCCGTGGCTATCTCGACCCCATCGCGGTGTCCAAGGTCGGGCCGTTCCAGGACGCCCTCTTGTCGAAGCTGAAGACCAGCTACCCGCAATTCCTCGAGGGCATCCGCAAGGAGAAGGCGCTCTCGCCCGCTCTGGAAGCGACCCTCAAGGAAGCCCTCGAAGACGTCTCCAAGACGTTCGCCTAAGCCCCCGAAGGAGACCTAGAGGGCCATGGCGACCGTCAAGGAGATGCGCACTCGCATCGCGAGTGTGAAATCCACCCAGAAGATCACGAAGGCGCTGCAGATGGTGGCGGCGGCGAAGCTGCGTCGCGCCCAGGTCGCGGCGGAGGCGGCGCGTCCCTATGCCCGGCGCATGGCCTCGGTCATCGCCAACCTGGCCAAGAGCGTGTCGGGGCCCTCCGCGCCGCTGCTGCTGGCCGGCACCGGCAAGGACCAGCGTCATCTGATCGTGGTGGCGACCGCTGACCGCGGCCTCGCCGGCGGTATCAACGCCAATGTGGTGCGCGCCGCTCGCGAGCGCATCGTGGCTCTGACCGCCCAGGGCAAGGATGTCCGCATCCTGACCATTGGCCGCAAGGCCCGCGACGGCCTGCGCCGCCAGTTCGGCGCGCGCTTCGTGGAAAGCTATGAGCTCGGCCTGAAGGCGCCGGGCTTCGATCTGGTGCAACCCATCGCCCAGCAGATCATCGACCTTTATCTCGGCGGCGAGATCGACGTGGTCACGCTGTTCTACAGCCAGTTCAAGTCGGTGATCTCCCAGGTGCCGACCGCGAAGCAACTGGTTCCCGCCATCGTCGATCAGGCCGAGGCCACGACCTCGCCCGACCTCAAGGGCGGCGTCTATGACTACGAGCCGGACGAGAACGAGATCCTGGAGACCCTGCTGCCGCGCAACATCGCCGTGCAGCTGCTGGCCGCCGTACTCGAGAACCAGGCCGGCTTCTTCGCCGCGCAGATGGCCGCCATGGACGCGGCCACCCGCAACGCCGGCGACCTGATCACCGCCCTCACCATCCAGATGAACCGCACCCGCCAGGCGCAGATCACCAAGGAGCTGATCGAGATCATCTCCGGCGCTGCCGCCGTCTGACCCCGTTCGTAAGAGAAACCGCCATGACCGCCCAACCCAAGTCCATCCTTCCCGCCGGAACCTCGCACGGCCGCATCAGCCAAGTGATCGGCGCCGTCGTCGACGTCGAGTTCGACGGCGCCCTGCCCGCCATCATGAGCGCGCTGGAAACCCAGAACATCGACCAGAAGACCGGCGCGCCGGTTCGCCTGGTGCTCGAAGTGGCTCAGCACCTCGGCGAGAACGCCGTGCGCACCATCGCCATGGACACCACCGAGGGCCTGGTCCGCGGCGCGGCCGTGGTCGATACCGGCGGTCCGATCCGTGTTCCGGTGGGTCCGGCCACCCTTGGCCGCATCATGAACGTGATCGGCGAGCCGATCGACGAAGCCGGCCCCATCGACCAAACCCACATGGCCTCGATCCACCGCGAGGCCCCCTCCTTCGCCGAGCAGGCCGGTTCGACCGAGATCCTGGTCACCGGCATCAAGGTGGTGGACCTGCTCTGCCCCTACACCAAGGGCGGCAAGATCGGCCTGTTCGGCGGCGCCGGCGTGGGCAAGACCGTGACCATGCAGGAGCTGATCAACAACATCGCCAAGGCTTACGGCGGCTATTCGGTGCTGGCCGGTGTGGGTGAGCGCACCCGCGAAGGCAACGACCTTTATCACGAAATGATCGAGTCCAACGTGAACGTGGCCGGCGGCGGCGAGGGCTCCAAGTGCGCCCTGGTCTATGGCCAGATGAACGAACCCCCGGGCGCCCGCGCCCGCGTGGCCCTCACGGGACTTTCCGTGGCGGAGTACTTCCGCGACGAGGAAGGCAAGGACGTGCTGCTGTTCATCGACAACATCTTCCGCTTCACCCAGGCGGGTTCGGAAGTGTCCGCCCTGCTCGGCCGCATCCCCTCGGCGGTGGGCTATCAGCCGACCCTGGCCACGGAGATGGGCAACCTGCAGGAGCGCATCACCTCCACCAACAAGGGCTCGATCACCTCGGTGCAGGCCATCTACGTGCCCGCCGACGACCTGACCGACCCGGCGCCCGCCGCCTCCTTCGCCCACCTGGACGCCACCACCGTGCTGTCGCGCGACATCGCCAGCCAGGGCATCTTCCCCGCCATCGACCCGCTCGACTCCACTTCGCGGATCATGGACCCGCAGGTGATCGGCGAGGAGCACTACACCGTCGCCCGCCGCGTGCAGGAAGTGCTGCAGTCCTACAAGGCGCTGAAGGACATCATCGCCATCCTGGGCATGGACGAGCTCAGCGAAGAGGACAAGCTGACCGTGGCGCGCGCGCGCAAGATCAGCCGCTTCTTCTCCCAGCCCTTCCACGTGGCCGAGCAGTTCACCAACACGCCCGGCGCCTTCGTGGAGCTGGCGGACACCATCCGCTCCTTCAAGGCCATCGTGGACGGTGAATACGACCACCTGCCCGAACAGGCCTTCTATATGGTCGGTCCCATCGAGGACGCCGTGAAGAAGGGTGAACAGATGGCCAAGGACGCCTGATGCTGAGCGCGCTGGCGCTGCTTGCCGCGTTGCAAGCGGCGCCGGCTGAGGCGGGCCAGAGCCTGCCACCCGAGCCTAAGGCCTACGTCACCCGCTTCTGTGCACCGATCGCCATCAGCGAGCCGGATGGCGGGGTTCTGCGTCAGCATTACGCCGACTGGGGCGCGAAGCTGACGAACGAGGATCAGGCCCAGGCCTTCCGCCCGCAGGACGCCGACGTGCCCGGCCAGATGGTCGGCTTCGACGCGCCGGGCGCTCCGCACGCCTTCGTGGATCGTCGGCGCGGCATGTGTTCGCTGATCTACACCTCGGCCCACACGCCAGACTCGGTCATCGCAGACCTGCACGGCGGCCTCAATCTCGGCGGCCACGATGCCCAATGGCGTCAGGTCACCACCAAGCGGGTTGGCCGACCCGGTCCGATCCGCTATTTCATGACCGGAAGCGACGACGGCCGGTTCGGCCTTTGCGCCACCCTTTTCGAGGATCTGCGACTGCACGACGCCACGCCGGCGACGATGGTCCGGGTCGAAACCTGCCGCCTCGGCCCAGACGATACCCTGGGCTGACGAAACCTGGACTGAGACGACCGACCATGGCCAAGTTCCACTTCTCCCTCGTGTCGCCCGAGCGCGAGCTCTATGCCGGCGAGGTCGATCAGGTCGACGCCCCCGGCGCGGAGGGCGATTTCGGCGTGTTCGAGGGCCATGAGCCATTCATGACCACCCTGCGCACCGGCACCGTCACCGTCTATGCGGGCAGCGCCCGGCGCATGTTCGAAGTGCAGGGCGGTTTCGCCGACGTGACCCCGGAAAGTTTCACCCTCCTCGCCGAACAGGCCGTCGAGATCGGCGCGGCCTAGCTTTTACCGGTGGGGCGCTTACCTTCGGTGTCGGCTGGAGGGTTCAACATGCGCGCCTTGATCTTTGCAGGACTGTTGGCGATGCTCGCCGGAACGGCCCATGCCGCGCCGCCTGCGACCTTGCCCGAAGCCGTGCTGAAGGTGGTGGACAAGGTCTGCCGCCCGGCCGTGGACGCCGAAGCCAGCCCGGACAATTTCGCCGCCGCCGCCGACCTGACGGCCGTGCCGCAAGCCCCTGCGAACCTGCCCATGGGCATTGTCGGCCTCACCAACTGGCGCGCGCCCTCGCCGGAGGGACAACTCTATGTGATGAGCGGCGTCTTCCCCGAGTCGACCCTGCCATCCACCTGCGTGATCGCGGTCTACGGGGCGGACAATGCGCCGGTCTCCAAGGCGGTGGGCGATTATGTGATCGGGCTGAAGCGGGGTTTCGTGGTGAATTCGCGCTACAACTTCGTCGCCAACGGCTATCGCCTCACCCGCTATGACCGGCGCGCGGGAGACACCCTGCACTCGGTGATGATCATGGATGCGGTGACGCCGCGGCCCGGCTATCCCACCGAGGTGTTCGCCGCCTTCGTCGTCGATCAGGGCTGGATGCTGCACCCCGCCAAGGCCAGGCCGTGACCGACATTCTGCTGAACGGCGCCCTGCTGAATATAGGCGGAGTCGTCGGCGTGCTGATGGTGCTGGTCGCCTATGGCGGCATCCATTTCGACCGGCTCGACCCCAAGAAGGCGCCGGCCCTGCTGCTGAACCTTTTCGGCTCGGCGCTGATCCTGCTGTCCATGATCCACGCCTTCAACTTCTCCGCCTTCCTGATGGAAGCCGCCTGGGCGGCTATGGCCGCCTTCGGGCTGGCGAAGCTGTTGGTGGGGCGGCGGGGCTAGTCCCGCAGCAGGTCGTTGACGCTGGTCTTGGAGCGGGTCTGGGCGTCCACGCGCTTGACGATGACGGCGCAGGACAGGGCGGGCGTGTTGGGACCGCCGCCGAGCGAGCCGGGCACCACCACCGAATAGGCCGGCACGCGACCACGGAATATCTCGCCCGTCTCGCGATCGACGATCTTGGTGGAGGCGGACAGGAAGACACCCATGGAGAGCACCGCGCCCTCCTCAACGATCACGCCCTCGGCCACCTCGGAGCGGGCGCCGATGAAGCAGCCGTCCTCGATAATGGTGGGGGCGGCCTGCAGGGGTTCGAACACCCCGCCGATGCCCGCGCCGCCCGAGATGTGCACGTTCTTGCCGATCTGGGCGCAGGAGCCGACCGTGGCCCAGGTATCGACCATGGTCCCCTCGTCCACGAAGGCGCCGAGATTCACGAACGAGGGCATCAGCACCACGTTCCTGGCGATGTGTGCGCCGCGACGCACGACACAGCCCGGCACGGCGCGAAAGCCGCCTGCCTGGAATTCCATCTCGGTCCAGCCGGCGAACTTGTTGGGCACCTTGTCCCAGAAGGCGCCGAGAGGCTCGTTGGCGGTGGTCACCGGCGAAGGCGTGCCCCCCATCATCACCCGCGGGCGACGGCTGTCGGACACCATCAGCTGGTTGTCGTTGAGGCGGAAGGAGAGAAGGCAGGCCTTCTTCAGCCACTGATTGACACGCCATTCGCCATCGACCTTCTCGGCCACGCGCACCTGGCCGCGATCCAGCGCCTCGATCACGCTGTCCACCAGCGACGCCTCGCGGGTGGAGTTGGGAGTCAGCTCCGCGCGGCGCTCCCACAGGGCGTCGATCTCGGCGATCGTGGAGGGGTCGATCATGGGACGGTCTTCAGGCTGGCGGCGTTCAGGAAGGCGGTAAGCGAAGCCGTTCTATGCTGGACATAGGCTTCGGTCGAGGCTTTGGCATGATCGCCCACCAGCACGGTGGTCATGCCGAGGATAGCGGCGGGGGCAAGGTTCACCGCCCGATCCTCGAAGAAGGCGGTGGTGGCCGGCGTTACGTCGTGGGCGCGGATCAGGGCGTCGAAAGCGCGTGGGTCGGGCTTGGAGATCAGGCCGGCCGCTTCGGTGTGAAACACCTCCTGGAACAGGTCGGCGAGGCCGAGGCGTCCCAGCACCCGCTCCGCATGCCATCGCGAGCCGTTGGTGAACACCAAGCTCCGTCCGGGCAGACGGCGGATCGCCTGGCGCAGACCATCGTCCGGCTCAAGGCTGTCCAGCGGTACGTCGTGCACGTCGCGCAGGAAGTCGTGCGGATCGGCGTCGTGGTGGGCGATCAGGCCGGGCACCGCCGAGCCGTGCTCGTCCAGATACCGCTTCTGCACCGCCCAGGCCTCGTCCGACGGCAGCCCGGTCAGGCGCATAAAGTACTGGCGGATCCGCTCCTCGATCAGCTCGATATAGCCCGACGACGGCGGATAGAGCGTGTTATCGAGGTCGAACAGCCAGGTGTCGATATGGGTAAGATCGGCGCTCACCCCGCGCGCACCAGGGTGCCGGCGCCGTGCTCGGTGAACAGCTCCAGCAGCATGGCGTGGGGACGGCGGCCGTCCATGATGACCACAGCCTCCACGCCCGCGTCCACGGCGGCGATAGCGGTCTCGAGCTTGGGGATCATGCCCCCCGTGGCGGTGCCGTCCTTGATCGCCGCGAAGGCTTCGGTGACGGTCAGGGTCCGGATCAGCTCGCCGCTCTTGTCCAGCACCCCGCGCACGTCGGTGAGCAGCAGCATGCGCTTGGCCTTCAGCGCCCCGGCCACGGCGCCGGCCACGGTGTCGGCATTGATGTTATAGGTGTCGCCTGCCGCCGACACGCCGATGGGCGCGATCACCGGCACATAGTCCTGCTCGGCATTGATGAGCAGCTTGAGCAGCTGCGGATCGACCGTTTTGGGCTCGCCCACGAAGCCGAGATCGACCACCTGCTCGATCATCGAGTCCGGGTCCTTCTTGGTCCGCCGCGCCTTGGTGACGGTGATCAGTCGGGCGTCCTTGCCCGACAATCCCACGCCGCGCACATTGGCCTCGGCGCCCGCGCGGTTGATCCAGTGCACGATCTCCTTGTTGATCGCGCCGGACAGGACCATCTCGGCCACCTCCATGGTGGCCTCGTCGGTGACGCGCAGGCCGTCGATGAAGTTGGACTTCACGCCCGACCGCTCGAGCATGCGGCTGATCTGGGGGCCGCCGCCGTGCACCACCACGGGATGGACGCCGAGCAGCTTCAGCAGCACCGCGTCGGCGGCGAACTTCTGCGCTACGGCCTCCTCGCCCATGGCGTGGCCGCCGTATTTGATCACCACCGTCTCGCGGTCGTAGATCTGGATGTAGGGCAGAGCCTCCGCCAGGGTATGGGCGGTGGCCCAGCCGTTCTCTTCGTCAGCGGCGGTCACGGTCACGGGCGAAGGCTCCGGGCGGGTCGGCGGGGTGGTATTGCTAAAGTCAGCGACCGGCGCAACCTCACTTGTGCAGCGGCCCGTACCTTCCTCATCCTGAGGTGCTCACGAAGTGAGCCTCAAAGGACGCAGGAGCGGTAGTGCGTCCTTTAAGGCCCGCTGCGCGGGCGCCTCAGGATGAGGAAGATGTCTAGTCAAGCGGCGATGGCGGCCATGATCTCGGCGCGCAGCTCCGGCAGGCCGAAAGCGGTCTCCGAGGAGGTGGCGGCGACGCGCGGGAAGGCGGCCGGGCGCTTCCGGATCGCCGCCAGGGTTTCGGTGCGCAACAGCTCCACCGCCTTGGGATCGCGCAGCTTGTCGGCCTTGGTGAGGACGATCTGGTAGGAGACGGCGGCGAGGTCGAGGGCGTCCAGCGCCTCGGCGTCCACCTTCTTCAGCCCGTGGCGGGCGTCGATCAGCAGATAGACCCGCTTCAGGTTCGGACGACCGCGCAGATAGGACCGGCCGAGGTTCTGGAAGTCCTTCACCGTCTTCTTGCCGGCCACGGCGAAGCCATAGCCCGGCAGATCGACCAGGCGGGCGATGCCGTCGAAGTCGAACAGGTTCACCTCGCGCGTGCGGCCCGGCTCGTTGGAGGCGCGGGCCAGACCATGACGGCCGGTCAGGCTGTTGATGAGGCTGGACTTGCCCACGTTGGAGCGCCCGGCGAAGGCCACCTCCGGCCGGTCGGCGGGGGGCAGTTGCTCGATCTTGGCGCAGCCCATCATGAAGTCGACGGGATGGGCGAAGGCCACCCGCGCCGCTTCCAGTTCGTCCTCGGTGAAGGCCGCGTCCATCACCCGATCAGGGCTTGCTTGGGCTTGCCGCGCAGCCTGGCGATCATGTCGTCGATCGGGTTCTCGGCCCCATAGCGGTGCATGATGAAATACTGCTGCACGATGGTGAGCGAGGACGACCAGGTCCAGTAGATCAGGATGCCCGAGGGCGAGTGGGCCAGCATGACCGTAAACACCAACGGGAAGAGCTGCATCATGATCTTCTGCGTCGGATCGGTGGTCGCCTGCGGGCTCATCTGCGTGGTGAGCCATTGCACCGCGCCGTACAGAAGCGGCCACACACCGATGGCCAGGATCGTGCCGGCGAGCGGGATCTTCGACGGATCGTAGGGGATCAGGCCGAACAGGTTGCCCCAGGCGGTGGGATCGGGCGCCGACAGGTCCTTGATCCAGCCGAAGAAGGGCGCGTGGCGCATCTCGAGCGTCACATAGAGCACCTTGTAGAGGGCATACCAGATCGGGATCTGCACCAGCACGGGCAGGCACCCCGCCACGGGATTGATCTTCTCCCGCTGATACAGGGCCATGGTCTCCTGCTGCTGCTTGGCCGCATCGTCGGGGAAGCGCTTCTTGATCGCCTCCATCTCCGGCTGCAGCTTCTTCATCTTCGACATGGAGGCGAAGGAGCGGTTGGCCAGCGGGAATAGGAGCGCCTTCACGACCAGGGTGAGCAGCAGGATCGCCACGCCGAAATTGCCGACCACCTTGTGGAAGAATTCCAGCAGCCAGAAGATCGGCTTGGTCAGGAACCATTCGAAGCCCCAGTCCACCGCATCGTCGAAGCGGGGGATGCCGAGGGTCTTGCCGTAGTCCTGCAGCACCGAGACGCGCTTGGCGCCGGCGAACAGGTAGGTCTTCTCGCTGGCCTGGCCGCCGGGCGGAAGGGTGCGGGCCGCGCCGGTATAGTTGGCCTCGAACACGTCCACATTGTTAATCGTTGTGACGCGGAAGCTGCCCTTGATGGCCTCCTTCTGGTCCGGCGCCAGGGCGCTCAGCCAGTAGTGGTCGGTGACGCCGATCCAGCCGCCCGTGGAATTGATGTCCGTATCGCCAGTCTTCTTCCAGTTCTTGAAGGCCTGCATGCGCAGGGTGTGGGTCGAGCCGCTGATCAGCGGGATATGGCCCGCATCCTGGCCCTCGCCGAGCACGCCGATCCCGCCCTCGTGGATGATATTGATCGGGGTGAGCTGCGGCATGCCCTGCCGCTGGATCGAGGCGTAGGGGGCGAGCTGGACGGGCGCCGAACCCTTGTTCATCACCGTATTGGTCACGGTGAACATGAACTTGTCGTCCACTGCCAGGGTACGGGTGAAGACGAGGCCCTGGCCGTTGTCATAGGTCAGGGTGACCGGATGGCCGACCGACAGGGTCGCCCCCGCCGGCGCGGTCCAGGTCGCCTGGGCGGTGGAGGCCGAACCCATCCAGCCGAAGTCGGCGAAATAGCCCTGCTTGGCGCCCTCCGGACGGAAGAGCTCCACCGGCGGGGAGTTCTTGGCCAGGGTCTCCGGATAGCCCTTCATGTAGAGGTCGTCGATCCGGCCGCCCTTCAGCGCCACCGAACCCTTGAGCGAGGGCGTGTCGATCGCCACGCGGGGCGACTGGGCCAGGGCCTGGTCGCGGTTGACGAAGACGGCGGCGCCCGGCGCGGCGGCGGCGATGGGCTGCACAGCGGCGATCTGCGCCTTGGCCTTCTGCTCCGCCGCCTGCTTCTTCTGCATCGGGCCGAAGACGAAGACCTGGTAGATCGCCATCAGGGCGAACGCGCACACGAAGAAGATGACCGTGTTGCGCGTGTTTTGATTGTCCATGCGGGCGATCTTTAAGGCGGGAGGTCGGGGGTCTAACCCTGGGGAGCGGCAGAGGTCGGCGCGGACCGCTCGCCGTCGCGCGGCGCTGCGGGCTTGCCGGGCGCGGCGAGGCTTACCAGCGCGCTTTTCACGTCGTCAAGCAACCGTTCCCAGGAGCGCTCGGCCAAGCTCTGCCTTGCGACGAATACATAGTCATGTCCGGGCACGCCGTGTAGGGGCAGAAGCGCGCGGGCGGCCTCGCGCATGCGCCGCTTGCAGCGGTTGCGCACTACCGCATTGCCGAGTTTCTTGGTGGCGGTAAAACCCACGCGCAGGCCGTTATCGGCAGGGCCGGCGATCATCTGGATCATCACCGAACCCTTGGCCTGAACACGCCCTTTAGCCGCAGCGAGAAACTGCGGCCGCTTGGTGAGGCGATGAACTTTGCGGGGGGCGACGTCGGACATAACTTATCCGCTCATCCCCGCGAAAGCGGGGACCCAGTCGCAGCCTGCACAACGCAGGCCCAAAGAGGCTGGATAATCCGCCTGGGTCCCCGCCTTCGCGGGGATGAGCGGAATAGAGATTGTCAGGCAGTCAGCTTCTTGCGGCCGCGGGCGCGGCGACGGGCGATGACCTTTTGGCCGTTCTTGGTGGCCATGCGGGCGCGCCAGCCATGACGGCGAGCACGGACCAGGCGGCTCGGTTGGAAGGTGCGCTTCACGACGGACAGTCCTCAAAACGGGTCGAAATCAGAGCGCGCGCTTATGAGGGAAGGCGGGGGACCTGTCAATGGCAGCCCGCCGATGGATCGTGAGGCCACGGACCTCGAGCCGCTGATAAGTGGCGGCGCCGTACGGAAAGCCTTCCTGCCCAAGTTCCGAGAAGGGTCGTGAGCAGAACTGACCTTCGCCCTCGAAGCTCGCCGCTTCACCCTCTCTGGTTCCCACGCTCAGCCATCCCTCCGCGCCCGCGCTTGACGTTGCGGCGGCCAAAGCGCCCTAATCGTCTTAAGCCGAAGATACGGTATGGAGACGTCTGAGTATGGAAGCGCTCAACTACGCCAATGTGTGGGAAGCCAATGCGGGCGCCCAGCCGGACCATCCGGCGGTGATCCAGGGCCCGCGGGTGGTGAGTTGGGGTCAGTTCGACCGCCATGCCGACGCCCTCGCCGCCGACCTTCTCACTCACGGCCTGACCCAGGGCTCCAAGGTCTGCGCCTATCTCTATAACGGGCCGGAATTCCTTGAGACCTTCTATGCGGCGTTCAAGGCGGGCCTGACCCCGGCCAACACCAACTACCGCTACGGCCCCGAAGAACTGCACTATCTGTTCGACAATGCCGACGCCGAGGCGGTGGTGTTCCACTCCGGTTTCGCCGAAACTCTGGAGCAGGTGCGCCATCGCCTGCCGCTGGTGAAGCGCTGGATCGCGGTGGTCGAGCCGGGCCACCCGGTCCCGGACTGGGCCGTGGACTATGCCGAGATCACCGCCAAGGATCCAGCCGAGCGCCCGGTCCGCGCGCTGTGGGGCATATCCGACGACGACATGCTGTTCATCTATACCGGGGGCACCACCGGCATGCCCAAGGGAGTGATGTGGCGGCTCGGCGACCTGTGGGCGGCCACCGGCGGCGGCGGCAACGCGCTGCAAGGCCTTCCGCCTCTCACCAGCATCCAAGAGGCGCAGACCCGCCTGTCAGATCCCGCCTGGGTCAAGCCGGCGGGCCTCGCCGCCTCGCCCCTGATGCACGCCACCGGCCTGATCGGGGCCATGGGTTCGCTGACCCTGGGCGGCACGAGCGTGCTTTTGCCCTCGCGCAAGTTCTCGGCGACAGAACTGTGGAGCGAGGTGGAGCGGCTGAAGGTGACGCGCATCGGCATTGTCGGTCTCGCCTTTTCCGGACCCATGCTGGAGGCGCTCGACGCCCATCCCGGCCGGTGGGACCTGTCGTCCGTGCGTCTGATCGGCTCCTCCGGCTCCATGTGGAGTCACGAGAACAAACAGGGCCTCTTGCGCCACATGCCCGGCGCCGTCCTGCTCGACAGCTTCGCCTCGTCGGAAGCCTTCGGCATGGGCTCCAGCCAGTCCACCGCGGGGGGCGAAGCGCAGACCGCCAAGTTCGTGGTCGGCCCGAATGCGGCGGTGTTCACCGAGGACGGCCGGCGGATCGAGCCGGGCTCGGGCGAGAGCGGCATCGTCGCGGTCGGCGGCTTCATGCCCATGGGCTATTACAAGGACCCGGAAAAGACCGCCAAGACCTTCCGCGTGATCGAGGGGCGGCGCTGGTGCCTGCCGGGCGACTGGGCCACGGTGAATGCCGACGGCACGCTGGACCTGCTCGGCCGCGGCTCGGTCTGCATCAATACCGGCGGCGAGAAGGTCTTCCCCGAAGAGGTTGAGGAGGCGCTGAAACGCCACACCGCAGTGCGCGACGCGGTTGTGGTCGGTCTGCCCGACCCGCGTTTCGGCGAGCGCATCTGCGCGGTGGTGGAGCTTATGCCCGACGTGGAGACCCCATCCCTGGCGGAGCTGTCGGCGCACGTGAAGAGCGCCCTGGCCGACTACAAGGCGCCGCGAGGGCTGGTCGTGGTCGATAGCGTCGGTCGCGCACCCAACGGCAAGGTGGACTACAAGGCGACCAAGGCGCGGGCGCTGGCGGAGCTAGGGGCGGCGGTCTAGGCGCTTCAGCGTCTCGATCCATTCGAAGCCGTGGCCGGAATCGATGCGCCCTCACGGTCGATTCCGATAAGATTGTAATTTTTGACGCTCACGTCGAATTTCATACTCGGCGTTCTCGACGGCCCAAGCCAGGCTGTTAACCGCTCATAAACCGCTCAGCTTGAACCAAAACATGAGAAAGCCCGCTGCGGGGGATATCGCAACGGGCCTTCAAGGCTTTTTAAATTAGAGGGCGTTTCCTCCCCGAAACGCCGGAGGGCCGAACGTCTTGGCGTTCGTGAACCTCACGAGGGGACAAAACGTCATATTCCGACGGCTGTCAACACTTTCGGCGCCTAACACTAAAATTTGAGCAGTTTCTTTGACATCAATGTCAAAATTATTGGATAGCCAATGAGATGCTGCCGATCAGCGGTTGAGCCTGGCTCACGGGCTTGCCTAGCGGCACAAAACTGACGGTTGGCGAAGCCTCCAGCCGACCCTGAGCCGCCAGCTGAGTCGCCAGGTCAGTGATGTCGAAACTGCGGGCGCGGGAGCCGCCCATCTTCATCCCACCCATGCCGCTCATGGCGGAGAAGAAGTTCAGCGACCCCACAGGATAGGCTTGCGGCGCCCCGCCCCGGCCGGTCGCAGGGGCTTCGAGGTAGATCTGGTAAAGCACGCCCGGCTGCACGTCGGTGGAGAGGTTGGACAGCACCAGGAAAACCTTCTGCCCCGGCTGCGGCGCGGGCACGGCGGGGGGCGGGACAGCCGGGCCGGGCGGCGGGGCGGCGGCCCCCACCTGAGGCGCCACCGCCTTCTTCGGCTTCAGGAAGGCCATGATCTTGGAGGTGGTGGTCTGAAGTTGCGTCTGCGGCGTGGGCGAGCCGCGCTTCTGCATGCGCAGCGGCGGGGCGATCAGCGGAGCGAGGGTGCGTGCGGCCACCTCCGGCGCGCCCTGGGTCGAGGTCAGTTGCACGCGCAGCGCCCCGGCGCCCAACCGCACGCCTTCGCTCACATGGGTGATGGAAGGCATGAAGCGCAGTTGCGGTATCGGGCGCTTGGCCGCCATCGACCGGACCCCGCCACCCGTAGTCTGGGCGTAGGCGGGGGTGTCGAGGAACGGGAGCCGGAACGGGGAAGGCTTGAGCTTCAGTCCGGCCGCCTGTGGGATCGCCGCGCCGCTCTCGCCCACCAGCGCGTCATAGCCGTAGCCCGCGCTCTCCAGGCTCAACACCTGGCTTACGGTAAAGACTGTCTGCGTCCCGCTCGCGTCCGCGAAGGGGAAGGGCTTCGAGGTAAAATCCGCGTCCGAAGGGTTGGAGCCGCCCGCCGCGTTCCAACTCGCCCACAGCCGGTCGATATTGCAGTGGTGCAGCCAGAAGATCGGATCGTTGGCGGCCCAGGGCACCACGCCCATGCCGTCCGTTGAATTGCCGACACCTACATGCACCGTGCCATGCAGGCCCATATCAAGGTTGGCGCAGAAGCCCTGGTCGGCGCCGAACGGCGAATAGGTGTTCTCCGATAGCACGCCCGGCGACAGATCGCTGGCCGAGGCGATGGCGCCGCCCGCATTCACCGCCGCGTTGCGGGTGGAGCGATAGAGCGGGCCCCACACCGGATCGCCGGCCCGGCGAAACTGGGACGGGATCGAGCGCTGGCTGGGGTCGAGATAGTTCCAGTATGGCAGGGTGAAGTTCGGTTCGCCCGCTATGGCGCGCACGATATTCTCGAAGGCCATCACGTACATGCGGTGCCAGGGCAGAAAGAAATTCTCGTCCTCGTCGTCGCCGTGCGCCTGGCAGCCGTCCCACATCTTCTGCGCCAGGGTGCGCGCGGCGGAGCCGGACGAGCCATAGATGCGGGCGAGCTCGGCGGTCTTGCCGGACTGGTCCTGCGCGCCCTTCACCCAGTGCGAATACCACTGGAAGGTCCAGGAGCGTGGATCGCCTTCCGGCAGGGCCATCATCAGGCCCACCGCCTTGGCATAGACCGCGAGCATGGCCTGGCCCTTGGCGCTGGAGACGTCATAGCGCACACGCGGACCGGCAGGCAGCGTGCCGCCGCCGGTGGCGGCGCCCGGTCCGGTCGTGTTTCCGGGGCCGGTATTGTTAGCAGGCCCCGTCGTGTTGCCCGGTCCGGTCGTGTTTTTTGCAGTGGTGGTGGTGTTGTCGGCCCCCTTGTTGCCGAACAAAGTGGTGGGATCGCAGGCGGACAGCACGGGCGTCAGCCCCAGCGCCGCTCCCGTCAGCAATAAACGACGACGCGATTCAGTCATATTCCAGCCCCCCACAGCCAGCCCCGCCGGTTGCAGCAGAGGTTAACACGATGGACGTCAGCGCCAACCAGACGCACGCCCGGGGGGAGCGTCGGTGGTTACGGCCTCGGCTGAATATCCGCCAACACCTTCAGGATCGCCTCACGCACCTCGATCCAGGCCGGCGTCTGAACAGCCACGAGATCGAAATGACCCGCGTCTCGAAGCACCCGAACCTCCGCCCTGTCGCCCTTCTTTTCCGCCGCCAGGCGCCAGTATAACGCCATATAGGGTGGCAGCTGGGCGTCATATTCCCCGGTGAGCGACAGGGTCGGCACGCCCAGCGGCAGGAGGGCGCGGGGCGAAATGTCGGCGAAGGGGTCCGGCCGCTCAGCGCTCTTGACGCCCACCACCTGCTCCACATTGAGATCATCGCCACAGATCCACGGCAGCAAGGGCGAGAAGCCCTTTAGATCGCCCATGGACGAGAGCGACACCACCGCCGTCACCTTCAGCGGATCGACCGAGCGAAGCGGACTTGCAGTAGGCAGCTTGGCGCGGGCTGCGGCCCACAGCGCCAGTAGACCGCCGGACGAGTGGCCGACCAGCACGACACGGCTGAGGTCGAGATGACGGGGCCCCGCCTCCTCACGCAGCCGGTCGATGGCCGCGCCTACGTCCTGGTACATGCCCGGATAGCCGCCGCCGGGATCGCCGACGCGTCGGTACTCCACGTTCCACACGAAAGCGCCATGAGCGGCGAGATCGGCAGCGGGGGCGCTGAGGCTGGCGGCCGGCACCTCGTTGGAGTAGCAGCCGCCGTGCAGCATCACCACCACGGGAAACGGACCCCTCCCCTTGGGAGAATAGACTTCGGCCGTCTGCTGCGGGGCGCCCCCGTAGGCCACCTTCGCGTCGGGCTTAACCAGCGTCATCCCGGCCATGTATTGCGGCAGCGTCAGCGGATCGGCCGCGGCCGATCCCGCCCATAGGACGGCCAAAGCCGTCGCCCATATCCTGTGCATACCGCCCCTCCGTGCCTCGAGCCGAGCCTAGCAGCTTACCGGCGGCCGAATAGGCGTTCGATGTCGGCGAGCTTGAGCTCCACATAGGTGGGGCGGCCGTGGTTGCATTGGCCGGAATGGGGCGTCGCCTCCATCTGGCGCAGCAGCGCGTTCATCTCCGCGGCGGTCAGGCGGCGGCCCGCGCGCACGGATCCGTGGCAGGCCATCGTCCCGGCCACCTCGCCGAGCCGCTCGGACAGAGCCAGGGCCGCGCCGCTCTCGGCCAGATCGTCGGCGATGTCTCGCACCAACCCCTGTACGTCGGTATCGCCGAGCGCGGCGGGGGTCTCACGCACCAGCACCGCGCCAGGACCGAAGGATTCGAGGATCAGGCCGAGCTCGGCCAGCTCGTCGGCCCGGGCGATCACGCGCTCGGCCTCGGCGGGGTCGAGCTCCACCACCTCGGGCAGGAGCAGGGCCTGGCGGGCCACACCGCCGCCCGCCGCCTCAGCCTTCATGCGCTCATAGACCAGCCGTTCATGCGCCGCGTGCTGGTCGACGATGACGAGGCCGTCGCGGGTCTGAGCCAGGATGTAGGTTTCGTGCAGCTGCGCCCGCGCCGCGCCGAGAGGATAGTCGAGCGGGTCGATCACCGAACCACTCAGGGCGCCGGCTTGGAAGGTGTCCGACGCCTGCGGCCCTTCGAACATCGCGGCGAAATCGTTGTCCTCCACCCGCGCGGAAACCGCCTCCACGCCGGGCAGGGACAGGGCCAGCGTCGCCGCGCTGAGCGCAAGGGCGGAGGGCCCTCCGGCATAGCGCGCACCGCCGCCGCCACTCCAGGCATAGGCCGACGGCGAGGTTCCGAGCGCCCCGCCCCATGGTCCCTGCCCTGCCGAGAAGCCGGCCAGGGCCTGGCCGGCCGTCGTGGTCGAGGCGCGGTGGCCGGCGCCGGCGAGGGCATGGCGCAGGGCGCCGATGATCAGCCCACGCACAAGGGCCGGGTCGCGAAAGCGCACCTCCGCCTTGGCCGGATGCACGTTCACGTCCACCAGCCCGGCCTCAAGCTCCACATAGAGGGCGGCGACGGGGTGCCGGTCTCGGGCCAGGAAGTCGGCATAGGCGGCGCGCAGGGCGCCCGCGAGCAGGCGATCCTTCACCGGCCGGCCGTTGACGAACAGGTACTGGTGCTGGGCGTTGCCGCGCGAATAGGTCGGCAGCCCGGCGAAGCCCGACAGGCGCACGCCCTCGCGCGCCTGATCGATCTCGAGCGCGTTCTGCTGGAAATCACGCCCCAGCACGGCGGCGAGGCGGCGAAGCCGGCCCTCCGGTCCCGGATGCTCGGCCTGCAGGCGCAGGACGCTGCGACCGTCGAGATCGAGCGCGAAACCCACCGCCTCGTGCGCCATGGCCTGACGCTTCAGCTCCTCGGTGATGGCGAGGGCTTCGGAACGTTCGGACTTCATGAATTTCAGCCGCGCGGGGGTGGCGAAAAACAGGTCGCGCACCTCCACGCGCGCGCCGTGCGGGCCGGGAAAGCCCGCAGGGGCGACAGGCTGCACCGCTCCGGCGTCCACGGCGATCAGGAAGGCATCCGCCTCGCCCCGCGCGCGGGAAGTTATCGACAACCGCGCCACCGAACCGATCGACGGCAAGGCCTCGCCTCTGAAGCCGAGGGTCGAGACGTTGAGCAAGGCCCAGCCGCCGTCATCGTCCAGCGGGAGCTTGGATGTGGCGTGCCGCTCCACCGCCAGTTCGAGCTGGTCGGCGGCCATGCCATGTCCGTCGTCGGCGATGAGGATGCGGGCGAGGCCGCCCTGATCGGCCTGGACTTCGATCCGCGTGGCCCCCGCATCGATGGCGTTCTCCACCAATTCTTTCACCGCCGAGGCGGGCCGCTCCACCACTTCGCCAGCGGCGATGCGGTTGACGGTTTCAGCGGGCAGGCGGCGGATGGGCATGGGGTGGGCGGCGACTCAGGCGGTATGGCCTCGCACGATACAGCGCGACGACAGGCCGGGCGAATCGGGAGCGGCGGGCGCCGTTCTTAACATTTGGAATGGCTTCACCGTGTGCAGCGGAGTATAAATGCCACATCACCGGCAGGTACTCGCGGCGTCGGTGCTGGAAGCGAACGGGCGTCTCCCTGGCAGAGGGACGTTTGCCCTCTCCCGCCACTTAGGATGTGGAGCGCCTATGCAAACCTATACCTTCTACCTGCACGACGGACCCGACGAAATCCCGGCCTTCGAGATCGAGCTGTTCGAGGAGCGTGCCCTGGCGCTCAACTTCGCCCGCCGCCTGCTGGCCGACCGGCCGCGCTACGATCTGGTCGTGGTGATGGAGGAAGAAACCGAAGTCGCCCGCTTCGATCGCCCGTCGCCCCCGGCCGCCCCTAGCAACCACCGTGGCGGCGAGGCCGCCGCGCTCTAGGCCGCTACTCTCTTGGGCACCAAACGTTCGGAGGTCAAAGCGCTCTCAGCCCCCGAATAGCCGGCCTCGGTATATTCGGCGTCTTCGTTCACGGACCAGACGTTGAACCTGCGCTCCCCGGCCAGGATGTTCTCCACCGTCAGCATGGCGGTCATCATGGCGTGGTCCTGGTTGTTGTACTTGTGCATCCCGTTGCGCCCGACGAGGTGCAGGGTCGGGTAGGTGGTCTCGAGCTCGCCGCGCACCGCCTCCACATGGCTCTGATAGGCATCGTCATAGACCGGATAGGCCTTGGGCTGGCGCACCACCGAGGCGTCAACCACGGCTTGCGGCGCGATCAGGCCGATCTTGCCGATCTCCTGCTTGGCCAGTTCGATCAGGTCCGCGTCCGCCGAGGTCCACAGGCCGTCGCCCTCGAAACAGAAATATTCCAGCCCCATGCAGGCGAAGCCTTCCGGCGCCATGTGCGGCGACCAGGACAGGAAGTTCTGGATCCGGCCGACCTTCACCGCCGGATCGTGGATATAGATCCAGTTGTCCGGGAAGTCCTTGGCCGCCGAGGTCGGGGCGATCAGGGCCACGGTGATGAAGTCGCGATAGAGCAGTTTCATCCCCTCGCCATAGCTTTTGGGCCTCGGCTGTACCGCGCCCACCAGCTCGGTGATCGGGGCGGAGGAGATGACGTGGCGGGCCTGATAGGTCTCGTCCGCACCCGCGCCGGTCCTGACCACCACCGACCACAGGCCGGCCGGCTCGTCGAACGACAGCGATACCAGGGTGCGGTCCATGATCACCTCGCCGCCCATGGCGACGGTCTTGTCCCTGGCCGTCTCCCACATCATGCCGGGACCCTGACGCGGATAGCGGAAGCTCTCCAGCAGGGTCTTCACTCCGCCCTGTTCGCCCAGCGTGGCGGCGGGCGCCTTGTTGAGGCCGAGCGAGCGCTTCACCCCGTCGATCACGGCGGCGCCGAGAGACAGGCCCTTGATCCGCTGCGCCGCCCAGTCGGCGGAGATGTCGTCGCAGCTCATGCCCCACACCTTCTCGGTGTAGGTCTTGAAGAAGATCGAGAACAGCTTCTCGCCGAACTGATTGCGCACCCACTGGTGGAAGTTCTTTGCCGGATTGATCGGCGTCGCCTTGGCCCAGGCATAGGAGGCCATGCAGATGGCCGAGGTATAAAGGCCAAGGTTCCTCAGCGCCTCGAACGCCTTCAGCGGATAGGCGTAGTATTTCTTGCCGTAATAGATGCGCGACAGGCGCGGCCGGTCAATGAAGTCGTCCGGCAGGATCTCGTTCCACAGGTCCACCACCTCGCGGCTCTTGGAAAAAAACCGGTGGCCGCCAATGTCGAAGTGGAAGTCCTTGTAGCGCACGGTGCGGCTGATCCCGCCCACATAGACCGGGTCCTTCTCGATCACACGCACGCTCTTGCCCGCCTTGGACAAGAGGTAGGCGGAGGTCAGGCCCGCGGGGCCGGCGCCGATGATGAAAACGTCAGTGGGTCCGGAAGTCGGGGACATAAGGGCCTTAGGAATCGGTCGGATCGGTTGCGCCGGAGCTTACCGCAGACGTGGAGCTTACTGGTGAAAAGGTGAAGAAGCGCTGTCCGGTATAGGAGAACAGGGTCGCGACCACAGCCCCCAGTATGACGTCGATGGACGGCGGGATGCGTGGCGCGAAGGCGAACAGGGCGTGGAAGACGCCGAAACTGACGCTCTGCGCTATCGCGGTGACGATGAAATAGCGCGTCATCTCCGAGCGTCGCCGACGTCCGGTGGCCGCGAACGTAAAGCGCCGGTTCAAAAACCAGGTCAGCGCCGTCGCCGCCGCGAGGCCCACCAGCCAGGCGATCGATTTGTTGACCCCAAGATGAAACAGCACGGTGAACAGGCCGGTCTGCACCGCCAGTCCCGCGACGCCCACGCCCAGGAAGCGAATCAGCCCTATAGGCAGCGTTAGGCCGAGCCTCGCCGCGCCGCGCTGGACCGCATGATTTACAAAGGACATTCCGCGTCTTTCAGGGGCGTACGACGGCGCGAACAGAGCGTCTTCGCCAAGGCTTCAGAGATGGTAAACCCGAAATGGGGTTCCTCACACTGAACCCAAGCGCCGCAAGCAGAATCGTCCGACGGTGCGACCAAAAAGCGGCAAGGATATTTGAAGCGGCCATGCGCCTGCCCCGCATTCCGGACATCCCCGACCTCGGCACACGCCGGCCGTTGATCCTGCTCGCCTTGGCGGTCACCCTCGTCGTGTCGTTCATGCTTGGCGTGCGCGACGGACACGACCTGCGCCTGGGCTATGGCGATACCGACGACGCCATGCGCGTGGTGCTGGCCCGCCAGCTGGCGCACGGGCGCGGCTGGTGGGACCAGAAGGAGCTCGTGCTCCAGCCCCCGGTGGGGGTCTATCTGCACTGGTCGCGGCTGCTCGACGGCGGCATCGCCCTGATGGAGCGGGTCTTCGCCTGGTTCGTCTCCTGGAACGATGCGGAGACGGCGACACGCTTTCTGTGGCCGTTGATATGGATCTTCCCGGCGGTGATCGCGGCTCTGCTGGCGGCGCGCAGGCTCGGCGACCGCACGGCTGCGCCGCACTGGGCGCTGCTCGTCACCGGCCTGATGCTGATGCTGCATCTGCCGCTCTACAACCAGTTCCATCCTGGCCGGGTGGACCACCATGACGCCCAGATCGTCTTTTTCCTCCTCGCCTTCGCCGGCGCGGTGCAGACCGGGCCGAAGCGCTGGGGACCGATCCTGGCCGGGGCGGCGAGCGGGCTTGGCGTCGCCGTGGGTCTGGAGGCGCTGGTCTTCCAGGTGCTGATCGGCGCGGCCCTGGCTCTACGCTTCGTCTTCGCCGCCCCTGAGGACCGCGAGGCGGAGGCGCGGCGGCTCGTCCTCTACGGCCTGGCCTTCTTCGCCGTCACCACCGCCGCTTTCCTGATCCAGACCCCGCCCTGGCGATGGGGCGTCATGGCCTGCGACGCCCTGGCCCTCAATCTCGACGCCGGGATCGCCATCGCCGGGCTCGGCCTCGCCGCCGTGGGATGGCTGACCCGCACCCGGACGTGGTGGGTGAAGCTGATGGCTCTCAGCGTCTTGGGCGCGGCGGCGGCCGCCGTCTATGTGGGCCTCGACCGCAACTGTCTGCATGGCCCGTTCGCCGACGTGGACCCGCGGGTAAAGCCCTTCTGGCTCGACTATGTGCAGGAGGTCGCGCCGTGGCCGCGCCTGTTCAAGCGCCACCCGGACGACGCCATCGCCGTGGCCGCCCCCGCTGTCTTAGGGCTGCTGGGATGGCTGTGGCTGGGACGCCGCAAGGACGTGCGCGGCGACTTCGGCTGGCGGCTGGCCGGGTTGCTGTTGCTCTCCACCAGCGCGGCCGGCTTCGCCATGGTCCGCTCGGCCACCTATGCCGCCTGGGTCGCCGTGCCCCTGATCGGGGCCGCCGCCGCCGACCTCGCCTGGCGCTATCGCCGGATGGGCGTGATCGCACCGGCGGTGGCCGCCGTCATATTCATGCCCATGGCCGCCATCAGCGTCGCGCTGTCGGTCGAGAAGCTGTGGGGAAATGTCACCCTTGCTATGACACACAAGCCGCCGCCCAAGCCCACGCCGAAACAGCCGGACGACTACTGCTTCAACGCCTCGTCCTATCGCGATCTGGCGGCGGCGCGGCCGGTGGGACTGACCGTTGGCGACATCGACTTCGGTCCGCACGTGCTGGCCTTAACGCCCCACTCCACCCTCTCGGCGCCCTACCACCGGATGAACTGGGGCATCATGGCCGCACGTGGCGTCCTGATCGCCGACGCCGACGACCAGGGCCCGAACGGGGCGGAAGCCAGGGCGCGGGCCCTGGGCGTGACCTATGTGCTGGAATGCCCGGTGCACAAGGGCAATGCCGACAGGACCGGCCTCGCCCCGAACAGCCTGCAGGCCGTGCTCGACCGTCACGACTGGCCGGACTGGCTGCAGCTGATCTCGAACGAAACGTCGCCCATCCAGGTGTTCCGCGTGCAGGCGCCCGTCCCGCCGAGCCCGTCGAAATGATCGCCTTCCTGCGCGGCCGCCTGTGGCTATGGGAACTGTCTGCCCTCGCCTGGCTGCTGCTGCTGCCATACATCCTGACCGCGCACGGCCACATGGACTGGTCGGGTCACGCGCTGGGGCGCGACTTCGTCAACTACTGGACCGGCGGGCAGATGGTGCGCGAGGGCCATGTCCTGCCCATCTTCGACCGCGACGCCTTCCTGGCGGCCGAACATCGCCTGTTCGACCCGCGCCTGCCTTTCCACTTCTGGTCTTATCCGCCGGTGGCGCTGTTTCTGGTCGCGCCGCTGGGCTGGCTACCCTATGTGCCCGCCCTGGTCGCCTGGAGCCTGTTCGGCGTGTTGGCCCTGGTCCCGGCGGCCCGGCGCTTCTTCGCCCTGATGCCCGAGGCGGTGCTGCTGGTCGCGTGCCCGGCGACGGCCATCGATATCGCCCTGGGCCAGAACGGCGCCATCACCGCCGCCATCCTGATCGGCGGTCTGGCGCTGTGGCCGCACCGACCGCGCACCGCCGGCGCGGTGCTGGGCCTGCTGATCTTCAAGCCGCAGATCGCGCTGATGTTGCCCATCGCGGTGCTGGCCGAGCGGCGCTGGGGCACGATGTCAGCCGCCGGCGCCGTGGCTGCGGGCCTGCTCCTGCTGTCCGTCCCGGTGTTCGGGCTCGACGCCTGGCGCGCCTTCTTCGGCCAGACGCTGGAGACCCAGAGGCTGATGCTGACCCAGGGCGTCGGTCCCTTCCAGTGGATGATGCCGACCTTCCTGATGTCGGGACGCCTGCTCGGCCTGCCCTTAGCCGTCGCCGCCGGACTGCAGACCATGGCCGCCATAGCCGCCGTCTGGGCGGTCTGGACCGGCTGGCGGTCGAAAGGGGATCACGAGGCCAAGGCGGCGCTGCTGATGGCGGCCACCTTCGTCGCCTCGCCCCAGGCCTTCAACTACGACCTGATCCCCGCCGCCTGCGCCGCGCTGGTGCTGTGGCGACGCGATCAGACCAGCTTCGGCCACGCCCTCGCCCTGTTGGTCTGGGGCCTGCCGATCCTGATGATCGCCCTTCAGGCCATGGACGCCATCGGCGAGCGCGGCTACCTGATGAAGCCGGTAATGATCATCGCCCCCCTCGCCCTCGCCGGAGCGATGTGGCGGCTGCACCGGCTCTGCGATCAGCCGAGCTTGAGCGCCGAGGCCAGGGCTTCGACCGCCGGGGAGCTGGCTTCGAACACATAGTCCGGGCGGGTGACGCTGACCGGCTCCACCCCCGCCGACGCAAGGGCCGCGGCCACGTCGAACAGCAGCTTTTCCGGCACGAGAAGCACGTTGGCGCGGCGTGAGCCGTTCATCGGGAACAGGGGCTCCAGCGCCGCTTCGGCCTTGGCGTCGAACTCAGGCGGCCAGCGCAGGGAGACGAGGCTTCGCCCGCGCCCACGGGCCTCCACCACCGCCATCAGGCGGCGCAGAGGCTGCAGGTGCTCGGCGGTCCACGGCGCGTGCAGCGAGGCCGCGAGCTGAGCCTCGCTCTTCAGGATCGTTCCGTCGGAGAGGATCTTGAGATTGTTGGCGGCGAGGGTCGCGCCGGTGGTGGTGATGTCCACCACCAGTTCCGCCGCGCCGTTGGCAGGCGCCGCCTCGGTCGCTCCGGCCGACTCGACGATGCGATAGTCCAGCACGCCCCGCGCGGCGAAGAAGCTGCGGGTCTGGCGGTCGTACTTGGTAGCCACGCGCAGCCGCTGGCCGGTGCGGGCGAGGTAGAGGTGCGCCACCTCCTCCACGTCCGCCATGGTGTCCACGTCGATCCAGCTCTGCGGGGCGGCGACCACGAGGTCGGCCCGGCCGAAGCCGAGCGGGCGGAGCAGGCTGACCCGCGTCTCCAGCACCGGCGCGCGCTCGCGTAGCACGTCCTCGCCGGTGACGCCCAGATGCACCTCGCCAAGGTCCAACGCCGCGGCGATGTCGCCCGCCGAGAGCAGGCGTACATCCACACCGGGCAGTTCACGGATACGGGCGCGATAGCCGCGCTCCCCGCCATCGGTTTCGAGCCGCAGCCCGGCGTCCGCCAGCCAGGCTTCGGTCTGTTCCTTCAACCGCCCCTTGGAGGGGATGGCGAGGATGAGTGGTTCGGTCATGATCCACTCCAGGCTAATGCCGGGCGCACCATGCAGCCCACGGCGCCGCGCGCACCGCCCAGGCGCTCGGGCAGGCCGTCATAGCGCCCGCCGCCGGCGATGGGCTCGTCTCCGGAAAGCGAGGGCGAGGTCACTTCGAACAGCACCCCGTCATAATAGCCGAAGGGTCGGGCGAAGCCGGTGGCCAGGGTCGGCAGGTCGGTGGCCACGCCCGCGAGCGCCAAGGTCTTCAGCCGCTGCATCCAGGTCTCCAGCGGCCGTGACAGGTCGCCCTTGGCCTCGGCGGCCAGACTGTCGACCTCCGATAGGGCCTGATGCACCGGGGCGGAAATCTTCAGGTAGCGGCGGATCAGGTCGCTCTCGGCCGGGCTGAGCGGCGGGCTGTTGGCGGCTTCCGCGCGCAGGGCCAGCCGATGCACGATCTCCGCCGGGGTACGCCCGCCCACGGGCTGGATGCCGGCAAGGCGCCACAGCTCCTCGAGCATGCCCGCCGCCTCGCCTTCGGGCAGGTCGGCCAGGGTGGCGGCCAGGCGCCCATTGGAGAGGCGTCCACCATCCTTGCGGGCGGGCGGCCCGACGGCGCGGTCGAGTTCACGGGCCAGCAGGCGCGGATTGGGCAGGGCGCGCACCAGCCGGGCCGCCGTGGTCTCCGGCAGGCCGATGGCGGCGAGAAAGGCGTGGAACAGGCCCACGTCGCCGAAGCGCAGGTTGAGGTCGCGCCGCCCGCCGGCCTGCACGGCGCTATAGGCCAGGCCGGCCACCAGGGCGTCCTCCCCCGCCGGGTCGTCGCTGGGGCCGAGCAATTCCAGCCCCACCTGGGCGAACTCCGCCGGACGGTCGGGCTCGGGCGTGCGATAGGCGTCGCCGGCATAGAGGTAGCGACCTTTGGCGGCGCCCGCACCGATGTGCGCGCGGGTGACGGGAATGGTGAAGTCCGGCCGCATGGCCTGATCCTCGCCCTCGCCGCTCACCAGGATCAGCTTCGCCCGCAGCGCTTCGCCGGTAAGATCGAGCAAGAGGCCGAGGGGTTGCAGCACCGCCGGCTCCACCCACTGGCCGTGGTAGCGTTCGGCGAAGGCCTCGAACGGCGCACGCACCTGGGCCAGCACTTCGGCCGGCGGCGGGGTCTCGCGACCGAAGGCGAGCGGCGGCGTCACTTGCCGGCCACGATGCGCTGGATGAAGGCGACCATCTCGCCGCGCGGCACGGTGGCCTGGCCTGGGCGCTCGGACTTCCAGGCGGCGTTGTCGCTCACCTGACCGGCGAGGGCGCGGCCCTGATCGAGGTCCTTGATGGTGACCGTCCCGGCGGCCAGTTCGTCGCCGCCCATCATCACGACGGCGGGCGCGCCGCGACGGTCGGCATACTTCATCTGCGCCTTCATGCCGGAGGCGCCGAGATAGACCTCCGCCGGAATGCCCGCGCCGCGCAGGTCGCCGGCCAGCTTGAAATACTCCGCCATGTCGTCCTGGGAGAAGGCGATGATCACCACCGGCCCGCGCGCCTCGCCGCCCGGCGAACGGCCGGCGGCGCGCAGGGTAGCGGCCAGGCGCGAGACGCCGAATGAAAATCCCGTCGCCGGGGTGCGCTCGCCGGTGAAGCGCGCCACCAGATCGTCATAGCGCCCGCCGCCGCCGATGGAGCCGAACGACACCCGCTTGCCCGCCGCATCCTCGACCAGCGCCTCGGCCTCGAACACAGGGCCGGTATAGTATTCCAGCCCGCGCACGATGGAGGGGTCGAATAGCGCCCTGTCTTCGCCGACGCCGAGCCCGCCGAGCGCCACGCCGATGGCCTGCAACTCCTTCAGCCCCTCGTCACCTTCCGCCGAGCCGCCGATGACGGTAGCGATGGCGTCCAGGGTCTCGGTGCGCGATCCTCGACCGGCGGCGGTGAAGGCTATCACCGCCTCGATACCTTTGGCCGAAAGTCCGGCGCCCTTGGTGAAGTCGCCGCTCTCGTCCAGCCGCCCCTCGCCGAGCAGCAGACGCACTCCGTTCGGGCCCAGCCGGTCGAGCTTGTCCACCGCGCGTAGCACGGCCAGCTTCTGGCCCTCGCTCGACACCCCGGCGGCGGAGAGCAACCCGTTGAGCAGCTTGCGATTGTTGATTTTCACCACCGCCTGGCCCCTCGGCAGACCGGCGGCCTCAAGCCCCTGCACGGCCATGGCGATGATCTCGGCGTCGGCTTCGGGGCGGGCGGAGCCCACCGTGTCGGCGTCGCACTGGATGAATTCGCGGAAGCGCCCCGGCCCCGGCTTCTCGTTGCGCCACACCGGCCCGTAGGCGTAGCGGCGGAAGGGCTTGGGCAGGGTCTCCCAGGTCTGGGCGGCGAACCGGGCGAGCGGGGCGGTGAGGTCGTAGCGCAGCGCCATCCACTGCTCATCATCGTCCTGCATCGCGAACACGCCCTCGTTCGGGCGGTCGCTGTCGGGCAGGAACTTGCCGAGCGCATCGGCATATTCGAAGGCCGGCGTGTCCAGCGCCTCGAAGCCATAGGCCTCATAGACCTCGGCCACCGCCTGAACGATGGCCCGCTCTGCCCGAAGGTCGCGCGCGCGCCGGTCCCCGAACCCACGCGGGTTACGGGCCTCCGGCCGGAAAGGAGTCTGGGCGTCATCCATGCCGCGCGCTTAGCGGATCAGGGCCGGAGCGGCAAGGAAGGGCGCCTGCGACGCCGGAATTCAGACCGACCCCAACCCTTCCACGAAGATCACGCGGTAGTCCGCGCCCTTCAGCCGGTGGACGAGGGCCGCCTGATAGGCTGGGCTGTCGTACCAGGCCTTGGCGGCGGCCATGTCGGGGAATTCCAGGATCACCACGCCCTCGGCCGGCTCGCCCTCGACCACCTCGTGCTTGCCATAGAAGGCCAGGGCCTTCAGGCCCTCGACCCGCGCCGCGCCGGCCATCTTGCCGTAGGTGGCGAACTCTTCGGCGTCCTTGGTCTTGTCGCGGATCATGATGGCGTAGGCGGACATGGTCGTCTCCCGTCGTTATCGTTGTTCAGCCTTCCGGCCACAGGTCCTGTTCGGAGCCCTTGCGGTTCAGCATACGCGCCGCGCGCTTGACCACCGCCAGCAGATTCTCTGTACGCGCCTCGGCGTCATAGGCGAGGCGGGCCTGGGCCAGGCCCTCCAGCATGAAGCGGGCGAGGTCGCGGCTGGCCTGCAGGCGCGCGCCGGCGCCGCCCTGCACGAGGTCGAACAGGTGGTCGCCCACCTCCGCCCGGTCGAACGCCGCCTGCGCCTCGGCCACCCGCGCCTGGACGAGCGGGTCGGTACGGGCGGCGCGCTCCAGTTCGGCGAAGGCGACGAAGGACGGCTCGTGCAGCAGGCGCCAGTAGGCGTCGATGGCGTGGTCGGTCCGGTCGGGACCGCGCGGGGCTGTCGATGCGGCCGTCTCGAGCAGCTTGGTGCGCAGGGCCTGGATGTGCGCCACCACCGCCTCCACCAGGCTCTCCCGGTCGGGAAAGTGGTAGAGCATGGCGCCGCGCGTCAGGTTGGCGGCCTCGGCGATGCGGCCGTTGGTGGCCCCGGCATAGCCGATCTCGCCGAACAGATGCATGGCCACATCCAGGATGCGGGCGCGGGTGCGGCGGCTCTTGGGCGTGTCGGGCACGACGCGGGTAAGGGTGGTCTCGGGCAACGACGCGATCCAGGCTTGGCGACAAGCCGCCAGATAGGAGGCCCTCGCGGCCAAACCTAGGCCTTACACCTTAACAGCAGCCGATAAGACCGCCATGCCTCGCGTGGGCGCACGTCACGCCTGCGTCATGCAATCAGCTTACGGCCCGGGCAGTTGTGCTCAGAGTATCGCGTTCCACCATTGCGCCTTGAGGGGAACAGGCCCGATGACCGACCCAATCCGCCACTACCGCACCGTCTTCATCTCCGATGTCCACCTCGGCACCCGCGGTTGCCAGGCCGAACTGTTGCTCGACTTCATCAGGTCGATCGAGTGCGACACCCTCTACCTCGTCGGCGACATCATCGACGGCTGGAAGATGAAGTCGGGCGGCTGGTACTGGCCGCAAAGCCACAACGACGTGGTGCAGAAGGTGCTGCGTCTTGCTCGTAAAGGGGTGAACGTCATCTATGTGCCGGGCAATCACGACGACCGAATCCGCGATTTCTGCGGCATCCATTTCGGCGGCGTGGTCGTGGCGCGTGACATCATCCACGAGGCGGCGGACGGCAAGCGCTATCTGGTCCTGCACGGCGACGAGTTCGACGGAGTGGTGGAGCACGCGAAGTGGCTCGCCTTCCTCGGCGACTGGGCCTATAGGGCCTTGCTCGGAGCCAACACCGGGTGGAATCTGATCCGCAGGCGGATGGGATTCGGCTACTGGAGCCTGTCGGCCTTCGTGAAGGTCAAGGTGAAGAACGCTTTGCAGTTCATCGAGAATTTCGAACTGGCGGTTGCAGGCGAGGCGCGTCGGCGCGGTGTCGATGGCGTGATCTGCGGCCACATCCACCACGCCGAGATGCGCGACATCGACGGGGTGACCTACATAAACGACGGCGACTGGGTGGAGAGCTGCACCGCCCTGGTCGAACATGCCGACGGCCGGATGGAGATCCTTGACTGGGCCAGGCTGCGCGGCTGGTCCATGCTGGATCGTGGGGCGCAGGTCCAGGTACAAATCCAGGCTCAGGGCGCGCGCCCCTTCGCGCCGGAGCCGGAGGCCCTCCCCGCCTGATGCGGATCCTGATCGCCACAGACGCCTGGGAGCCGCAGGTCAACGGGGTGGTCCGCACCCTGCTGCGCACCATCGCCGAGATGCGCGCTATGGGCCACGTGGTCGATGTGGTCTCGCCCGACCAGTTCCCCACCCTGCCCATGCCGACCTATCCGGAGATCAAGCTGGCTCTGGGCGCCTACGAAGGCATGCAGGACCGGTTCCGCGCCTTCGAGCCGGAGGCCATCCACATCGCCACCGAGGGCCCCGTCGGCCTCGCCGCGCGTCGGCTGTGCCTGGAGTGGAAGCTGCCCTTCACCACCAGCTACCACACCCGTTTTCCCGAATACCTGTCCGCCCGCCTGCCCGTGCCGCCCGCCGCCGGCTATGCCTACATGCGCTGGTTCCACAAGCCGTCGGGCCGCGTGATGGTGGCCACCCCCACCATGCGCGAGGAGCTGGAGCGTCACGGCTTCCGCAACCTCAGCTATTGGACGCGGGGGGTCGACACAGACCTCTTCCAGATGCGCCCCGGCGAGCTCGAAGGCTTCCCCGGTTGGCCCGAGCCTGAGGAACTGAAGGGCCTGCCGCGCCCCATCTTCCTGAATGTCGGTCGTGTGGCTGTGGAGAAGAACATCGAGGCCTTCGTCGAGCTCGACCTGCCGGGCTCCAAGGTCGTCGTCGGCGATGGCCCCTCCCGCGAGGAGCTGGCCGCCAAATACCCCCAAGTCGTCTTCACCGGCGCACGGTTCGGTGAGAGGCTGGCCGCCTATTTCGCCTGGTCCGACGTGTTCGTCTTCCCCTCGCTCACCGACACCTTCGGGCTGGTGATCCTGGAGGCCATGGCCACGGGCGCGCCGGTGGCCGCCTATCCCGCCCCCGGCCCCATCGACCTGATCCCCGGCTCCGGCGCGGGCGCGTGCAATGCGGATCTGCGCCAGGCCTGCCTCGACTGTCTCGGGATCGACCGCCATGCGGTGCGCGCCTATGCGGAGAAGTTCTCCTGGCGCGCCTCGGCCGAACAGTTCGTGGCCAATCTCGAACCCTATCCCGAACCGCAGAAGACCAAGTTCTGGAAGCGCCTGCGCCGCCTCGCCAACCTGCGCCGCGCCCGCGCCCACCAGCCGCCGCAAGGCCTCGACCTCGGGGCCTAGACCCCGCGCCAATCCCAGACCCACAGAAGAAGAACGGCCATGAACCTCAAGGACCGCATTATCGTCATCACCGGCGCCGCCAGCGGCATCGGCCGGGCCATGGCCGTGCGCTTCCACGACGAGGGGCCGAAGCTGATCGTCTGCGCCGACCGCGACGAGGCGGGCGCGAAGGAGACGGCGGCCATGGTCGGCGGCGTGGCCTTCAAGGTCGATGTGTCGGTCGAAGCCGACATCCAGGGCCTGATCGAAACCGTGGAGGCCGATCACGGCCCCATCGACCTGTTCTGCTCCAATGCCGGGATCGGCATCGGCGGCGGGGCCGAGGCGCCCAATGACGGCTGGCAGAAGATCTGGGACATCAATGTCATGGCCCACGTCTGGGCCGCGCGTCACCTTGTTCCGCTCATGGCGGCGCGCGGCGGCGGCTATCTGCTCAACACCGCCTCGGCCGCCGGCCTGCTGTCGCAGATCGGCTCCGCCCCCTATGCGGTGACCAAGCACGCCGCCGTCGGTCTGGCCGAATGGCTGGCCATCACCCACGGCGACCAGGGCATCAAGGTCTCGGTGCTGTGCCCGCAGGCGGTGCGCACCGCCATGACCGCCGGCAACGAGGACGGCGTGGCCAGCGTCGACGGCATGATGGAGCCTGCCGAACTGGCCGAGGTGGTCGTCAAATCCATCGGGACCGAGGAGTTCCTGATCCTGCCCCACCCCCAGGTGCTCGACTACATGCGCAGGAAGACCGCCGACTACGACCGCTGGATCGGCGGCATGCGCAAGCTGAACCGGGCCTACAAGGGATAGAGTTCGGGTAGACCCTCAGGTCAACTACAGGCTCGAAGCGCCAGCACAGCGATCTGCTGGGACGCCAAGGGCACGGCTTCACCGCCTGGCAGATCTTCCGACCTCGGCACGGCCCCCCTAATCTGCGGCGTCGAGCGTTCGCGCTTCTTCAGGCAGCATGATCGGGGCGCCGTTGCGGATCGGATAGGCGAGCCCGGCCTTGCGGCTGATCAGTTCGCCGCGCTCGCGATCATAGTCCAGCGCCCCGTGGGTGACCGGGCAGACCAGCACTTCGAGCAGGCGCGGATCCACAGCCTGGTCGAAATGGGCATCGAAGTCGAAATCGTCGCTCATCCGCGCTTCATAGCTCATGCAGGCGGCCCTGTTGAGCCCTCCTGGATGGCCCTTACTGGATGGGCGGCGGGTGGTCGTCGTCCTCGTCGCGCCGACCGACCTCGTCGATCTGCAACAGGGCGGTGAGCGCCGCCATCCGCTCGGACAGGGTCGTCGCTTCGACCAGGGCCTGCTTCTCCGCCGGCTCGAAGGGCAGGGCCATGCACAGGCTGGTGACCAGGGCGTCGGCGGGCGCTTCGCGCGCGGCTTCCCACTCGATGTCCATGCCGCGCCGGTGCAGATAGCTGCGCAAGGCGTCCAGCAGGGGTTCGCGTTCGAACTCCAGATCCTCGGGCGGGGCGAGATCGGCGGCATAGGTCTCGTAATCGGCGCGCACCTGCCGATAGGGCGTCGCGGCCGACAGCTCTCTGCCGAGCACGAAGCGGCAGACGCCCGACAGGGTGATCAGATAGCGGCCGTCCTGGGTCTCGGCGAAGCTGGTCACCTTGCCGGCGCAGCCTACCCGCGCCAGGGCCGGATGCGCCGCATCGCCACCGATGGTCTGCACCATGCCGATGATCCGATCGCCGGCCATGGCGTCGTCGATCATGTTCAGATAGCGCGGCTCGAAGATGTTCAGCGGCAACCGCCCGCGTGGCAGGAGCACGGCGGCGTCCAGCGGGAAGACCGGGATCACCTGCGGCAGCTCGTCCGTCTTGATGAAGCCCTGGGCCATGACCTCGCCTTTAGGAAAACAGAAGAGAGGATAGCTTGCGACGACCGTTGCGCGCCACCTCGGATCCGGGACCGGCCGCCTCGAACACGGTGAGAAGTTGCTTGCGCGCCGCCTCCTCGTTCCAGGTCCGGTCGCGCTCGATGATGGTGAGCAGGTGGTCGGCGGCGGCCTGCAGGTCGCCCTGCCCGGCGAGCAGCCCCGCCAGTTCGAAGCGCGCCGCGTGATCGTCAGCATCGGCGGCCAGGCGGGCGTTCAGCGGCGCCGTCTCGCCTTGCGCCTGTTCGGCCAGGGTGAGGGCGGCGCGCACGGCGTCCAATTCGGGCGACTTTGCCCCGGCCGGCGCCATCGCCACAACCTCCGTGGCCCGCTCGGTATCGCGGCCGACGAGGTAGCAGCGGGCGAGACCGGCGATGGCTTTCACATTGGTGGGCTCCATCTGCAGGGCCTGGGCATAGGCCTGGGCCGCCCCGCCCATATCGCCGGCCGCGAGCGCTTCGGCGGCGAAGTCCAGCACGCCGTCGATGTCTGAGGGACCCTGCGGTCCGGCCAGTTCGTCGATGAAGGCCTGAACCTGGCTGTCGGGCAACGCGCCCTGAAAGCCCTGGAACGCCTTGCCCTGATCGACCACGAAGATGGAGGGGATCGACTGCACCCGGAATTGCTGGGCGATGCCGGGGTTCTCGTCGATGTTCACCTTGGCGAGACGTACCGCCCCCTTCTTCGAGGTCACCGCCTTCTCCAGCGATGGGGTCAGCTGGCGGCATGGGCCGCACCACGGCGCCCACAGGTCGATGACCACCGGGCGGGTTTTGCTCTCCTCGATCACTTCCTGCATGAAGGTGGCGTCGGTCACGTCCACGATGTCGCCGGCCGCGCCACCGGTCGCGGCGGCCTTCTCAGCAGGCTTGGGGGTGGGCGTCAGGCCGATCAGCGCCATGAAGGTTCTCCGTTACAGAGCCTAAATGGTCCCGCACGGCGACGGCTGCAATCGCCGACCGCTATTCTGCGCCAAAGTCCACGATCAACGGGTCCACACCCAGCGCCGCAAGGAAATCAAGGAAGCCCTGCCGCGAGACCGCCGTGGTGGCGTCGTTGGACAGGGGGTGGAAGTTGACGGTCTCGTGCGCGATCAAAGCGGCGTCGAGCACGAAGCGCACCCTGTGCTCCTGGTCGTTGATCAGGGCGAAGGCGGTGACCGAGCCAGGGGTGACGCCCAGGGCCTCGTAAAGCCGCTCGGGCGAGCCGAACGATAGCCGCCCCGAGCCGATGCGCGCGGGCAGGGTCTTCAGGTCGATCCGGGTCTCGCCGAGGGCGGAAATCAGCCAGAGCTGCCCCCTGTGGTCCTTAAGGAATAGATTCTTGGTGTGGGCGCCGGGCAAGGCCGCCTTGATCTCGTGCCCCTCGTCCACGCGAAACACGCGCGCGTGGCGGTGAGTGCGGTGGGCGATGCCGTGGGCGTCGAACACGGCGAACAGGTCCGCCTCGCTCGCCGGCACGGTCTAGAGCCCCAGGGCGTCGCGGGCGGCGGCGGTGGCCACCACGCGCGATCCTTCCGAATAGGGTTGGGCCTGACCCACGCCCCAGACCGGTGAGGGCCAGGCAGCGTCATCCCGGCGGCGGCCGATCACGTGCACGTGCAGCTGCGGCGTCACATTGCCCAGCGCCGCCACGTTGAGCTTGATCACCGGGCGCAGCAGCGCCTCGCCCATGCGGCGCACGGCCCCCATGGCCGCGATCTGCTCCTCCATCAGCCGGTGGCGGTCCTCAGCGGGCAGGTGGTCGAGGTCGGCGACGTCCACGCGGCGCGGGATCAGGATCAGCCAGGGCCAGCGGGCGTCGTTCTGCATGCGCACGCAGCACAGGTCGAGCTCGCCGATCGGCACCGACGACGCCTCGAAATCGGTGTGCAGGGCGAAGTCGGCCATGGCTCAGGCCGACCGGCGCGGGATCGCCGCCCAGTAGTCGAAGTCGAGCAGGACTTCCGGCGGGAAAGTCCCCTTCTCGTCCTTGTCGGGGAAATCCGTACAGGGCCGGTCGGCGGTGGCCACGAGGCGCAGGCGCAGAGCGCCCACGGTGGGCGACAGCTCGGCCCTGTCCAGCACCTGCGACCACGCAAAGATGGTCCGCCCGGCGAAGAAGGGGTTCACATGCCGCCCGGCATTGATCGCCAACATCATGCCGGTGTTCTGCAGGCCGTTAAAGGTGAGGGCGCGGGCGGTGGAGATGACCACGCCGCCATAGACCAGCCTCCGCCCGGTGGGGTCCTTGGCGCGCTCGAACTGGTTGAAGTGAACCTTGGCGGTGTTCTGATACAGGCGCGTGGCCATCTGGGCCTCCGCCTCCTCGATCGCCATGCCGTCCACATGGTCGATCTTCTCGCCGACCGCATAGTCCTCATAGGCGTGCGGCGCGCCGGCGGCGGCGAAGTCGTAGCCGGAAAAGTCGAGGCCCGACGGCAGGACGAGGTCGCTCGCCGCCACGGCGGCGGCGGTGGGGGGCACGTGCTCGGCCGGGGCAGGCGCGGCCTCCTCGCCCTTGCGCACCAGCACCCAGCGCACATAGCTCAGCACGGCCTCCTCGCCGCAGAAGCCGGTGGTGCGCACATAGACCACGCCCGACTTGCGGTTGGAGGTCTCCTTCAGCCCGATCACTTCCGAAGTGGCATGCAAGGTCTCGCCCGCGCTCACCGAACGCAGGAACCGGCCCTCCGCATAGCCGAGATTGGCCACGGCGTTCAGCGAGATGTCCGGCACCGTCTTGCCGAACACGGTGTGGAAGACCAGCAGCGGGTCGAGCGGCGCCGCGTTCAGGCCGCAGGCCCTCGCGAAGACATCGGAAGAATAGAGCGCGTGGCGTCCGCCATAGAAGGCGGTGTAGAGCCGCTGGTCGCCGGGGGAGAGGGTGCGCGGCGTGGCGTGCGCCAGGGTCTCGCCCAGTCGGAAATCCTCGAAGAACCGGCCCGGATCGGTCTTGCTCATCATACGCTCGGCTTAAAGGCCGCCGCCGGCCATGAGGCTGATCTGCAGCATCAGCGACCGGATCAGGATTTTCACCACCTCGCACACCAAAAAGAAGATCAGCGGGCTGAGGTCGAGTCCGGCGATGGACGGCAGGAAGCGGCGGATGGGGAAGAGCAGCCGGTCCGACACGTTCTCCAAGGTGGAGACGATCTGGTAGACCATGCGGTTGCGCACATTGATCACGTCGAAGGCGATCAGCCACGACAGGATCACCGCGATCACCACCACCAGCTCCAGCAGGCCGATCAGCCAGGAGACGAGGCCGAGCAGCTGGACGAGCAGGTTGGCGAGGGCGGGGGACATGGCGGCTCCGGCGGGCCGCAGGGGCGGCGCTTAGAGCTCCGCTCCTACCTTGACGCCGCAGGAGCCGCAAGCGAGTGCGCTCGCCTTGACACGACGTGCCTGCTCGCCCTATCAGCGCGCCTCATCCTGCTGGCCTGGCAGGGGGCCGTAGCTCAGTTGGTAGAGCGCCTCGTTCGCAATGAGGAGGTCAGGGGTTCGACTCCCCTCGGCTCCACCAGGACCCCCACCGACATCCTGCCTATCCGAAGTGCGGCAGCAGGCCCACCACGATGGCGACGACGCCCGTGGCGCCGATGACGATCAGGGCGTCGCGCAAGGCTCGACCGGCCGAGCCGCCGCGCTTTCGGGCCTGGGGGGATAGTGTCTCGTCCTGGATCATCGGCGGCTCCTCGAAGCCGGCCTTCATCAAGATTTGGTCCACCCTGTCCCGTCATCCGGCGTTAAGCTTAAGCCTGTGGCCAAGGCGTGCGGATCAGCCTAGCGTGGTCGCCAATCGTCTGGCTCGGCTTCCCATCCGGTTGTAAAACAATGTCAACGGGACTGGACGTCGGAACCCGACGCATACATCTAGGTTAACCGCTGCAATGACGATGGCGGGAGGGACGAAACCGATGGTCAAGGTCAGTCGCGCGAACTGGTGGGCGATAGGCGCTTTGTCGTTCTGCGTGCTCGTCTGGGGCGTGGGCGTCTTCTCGGTGTCAAAGACCGCCCATCTCTACGCCAATCGCAGCCATGCCGGTTTCCGCCATGACGTCATCGCCAAGGCGCGCGAGCGTTGGGTCGATTTCAAGCATACGGTCGGCGCGCCCGCGGTAAAGCCGGCTGAGTCGGCGCTCTAGACCAAGCCGAAGGCCGGACGCTCTCGGAGCGGGCTAGAACGGAATTTGCTGCGCCGGTTGCTGCTTGGTGGTCGGCACGGCGCCGGTGACGGGCTGGCCCGGTACGATCGGCAGGGCGGGCGGGTTGGGACTGATATCCGGCGCATCGGCGTCTGCAGTATCCGCGGCCTCCTTGGCCTTCCTGGCGACGTGGGCGGCCGCGCTGGCCTGCATCTCCTCGCGCGTCCAGCGACGCACATCGGCCTCCGTCACCGGCGGCGCGACCAGGGCCTGGGCGTTGGCGACGGTCTTGATCGGCGCCACTACCTCGCCCGAATCGGCGTCCGGCCCGCTCGCGCCCTTCAGCTTGCTCACCGCGCCGAAGGCGAAGCCCGCCACGGCCGCAAGCAGGATAATCCAGCCGGCGGCGGTGATCGCCGCGCGCGGCATGGGCTTGGGGTCCATCGTCGTCATGGGCTCAGCCTAGCCTGCCGGACGCACTCCCGGAAAGCCCCCAACCGGTTATCCATTGACTTTCGGTGCAAAAGCGCCCATCTGCCGCCCAGTTCTGCATCGCCCCGGTGATGCGCGAGGTCGACCGCGTGAAGGGATGGTCCCAGGTTTGGGTCCGTTCAGCCTGTCCCCCGCTCTGAGCTTCACCCGACGCCGGGCCCACGCAGGCGTTTCCAAAAATACACCGCGTCCCGGCGCCGGCATTCCTGCCGGGCGTCCGTTCGGCGCATCCGGCGGCACACGTCCGCCCAAGGATTCACTTTGACCACTTTCAATGACTTCGGCCTGAACCCGGCCATCGCCAAGGCCGTCATCGCCAAAGGCTATTCCATTCCCACCCCGATCCAGGCCCAGGCGATTCCGCCGGTGATGGCCGGCAAGGATCTGCTGGGCGTCGCCCAGACCGGCACCGGCAAGACCGCCGCCTTCGCCCTGCCGATCCTGCACCGCCTAGCGGCGATTCACGTCAAGCCCGCGCCGCGCCACTGCCGCGTGCTGGTGCTGTCCCCCACCCGTGAGCTGGCCACCCAGATCGCCGACAATTTCAAGGCTTACGGCGCTTCGCTCGGCCTGTCGGTCGCGGTGATCTTCGGCGGCGTGAAGTACGGCGCGCAGATCAAGGCGCTGAACCAGGGCGTCGACGTGCTGGTCGCCACCCCTGGCCGTTTGATCGACCATATGAACGAGGGGCACCTGAACCTCTCGGCCACCGAGGTCTTCGTCCTCGACGAGGCGGACCAGATGCTCGACCTCGGCTTCTTCCAGCCGATCCGCAAGATCGTCGCCAAGCTGCCGATGAAGCGCCAGAACCTGTTCTTCTCGGCCACCATGCCTAAGGAGATCAAGGCCCTGGCCTCCGACCTGCTGAACAGCCCGGTGGAGGTCTCGGTCACCCCGCCCTCGACCACGGTCGACCGGGTGGACCAGCAGGTGCTGTTCGTGGAGACGGCCCGCAAGCGCGTCCTGCTGGCCGAGCTTTACGCCAATGCCGACCTGTCGCGCACCATCGTCTTCACCCGCACCAAGCGCGGCGCCGACAAGGTGGCCAAGCACCTCGGCATGTGCGGTGTCGACGCCGCCGCCATCCACGGCGACAAGTCTCAGCCACAGCGTGAAAAGGCCCTCGCCGCGTTCAAGGCCGGCCAGATCCGCGCCCTCGTGGCTACCGACATCGCCGCCCGCGGCATCGACGTCTCCGAAGTGACCCACGTGATCAACTTCGAACTGCCCAACGTGCCGGAAAGCTATGTTCACCGTATCGGCCGGACGGCTCGCGCGGGTCTGACCGGCAAAGCGATCAGCCTGGTGGGCGATGACGAGCGCAACCTGCTGCGCGATATCCAGAAGGTGACGCGCCAGACCATCCCGACCTTTGACCGTCGCAACGACAAATACCTGGCCCAGGCCCAGGCGGCGGAGGCCCATCTCGGCTTCGACGCTCCGGGCAAGGGCGAGGGCTTGGAAAGCCGCGAAGCCGGCGGCGGAAACAAGGATCGCCGCGGCGGTCGGGGCGGCCAGGCTCAGGGTCAAGGTCCTCAGGGTCGGGGTCAGGCGCAGGGCAAGCCCGGCGCGCCCGGCAAGACCTCCAACAAGCAACGCCAGAAGTTCCGCAGCGGCGGTCCCCGGCGCGAAGGCGCCCCGGCGGTCGGCGGCGGCGGCCACGGTCACGTGCGTGACGACGCCCGTCAGGTGGATGGCCACCGCAGCGACAGTCGTCCGGCCGGTCGCTACGGCGCACCGAGCTCGGGCTACGAACCCCTAAAGGCGGAAGCCGGCGGTGATGCGGGCGTGGCCCTGAAGCGCAAGCGCCGTCGTCGTCCTGGCAATGGCCCAAGCGCCACAGCCTCCTGAACCTTCGACGTCTCAAGACGCAGAAACGGCGGCTGGATGGCTCCAGCCGCCGTTTCCATGTCTGCCGTTAAAGGCTTGGACTACTTCAGAGCGTCCTGAACCTTGCCGGCCTTGTTCTGAACATTGCCGACAGTCTTTTCGGCGACACCCTTAGCTTCCAGTTCGTGGTTGCCAGTGATCTTGCCGGCGGCTTCCTTGATGGAGCCGGAGATTTTCTTGGCGGCGCCTTCGATACGATTATCGCTCATCTCAACTCTCCAGGTTTGGCCAGGTGGCCGTGAGTTCGGGGTCAAAACGCTGCTCAGCTAAGCCGGTTCCGCGGCGCACTATTTCTTGATCGGCATCGGCGTGGTGGCCAGGGCGCCCTTCACCGCTGCGGGCGAGGTCTTGGCCTCCTGCATCATGGCCGAGCAGTCGGCGCTCTTGGCCAGGCCAGGGTCCACGAAAGGCAGAATAGCCGCGAGCGGTGAGAGCACCGCGCTCAACGCCACAGCGACACCCGCTTGCGCGATGGCCGGCGCGGGCTGCACGCCGATGGCCGGGCTGCGGAAGTGGCCGCCTATAGTGATGGGCAGGAAGACGTGGGTGATGCGGAAGCGCTTGGTGTCGCCTTTCAGCACTAGGTTCAGCCGTTCGTCGCGGAAGCTGGCGCCGCCCGTGCCGTTCACCTTCACCACGTCGGTGTCGAGGGTGATGTTGCGAGCCTGTAGCTGGCCGTTCACGACATCGAACGCCGCCACGCCGCACCGGATGTCGCTCTGGTCCTTGTTCTTGGACAGCAGGAGGCCCAGCCCCTTGCCGGCGTTCACGCCGAGCAGTTCGGCGAAGGCGCTGCGGATACGGCCGTGCGGGATGACCACGGTGACCGCCCCGTTGGAAGCCGCAGCGGCGCGGTGCACGGAGTCGCCCCGTCCCGTGAGCTTGATCCGCGCCGCCATGGTTCCCTCGATGGGCGCGGAGGCGCTCTGCGCGGCGGACGGCTTTGCGCCCGGCACGAAGTTCTCAAGCTGCACGTTGATGAGCCGCGCATCCACCGAAGTGACCGGAACGGCGCCGCGACCGTCCAGCGAAATGGAGGAGGCCAGTCGTCCTTGCGGAAAGTCGAAATTGAGCGGATCCACGGTCAGCAGGCCGTGGTCGAGTTTGAGGTTCAGGCGTGCACTGCGCAGCGGCAGGAAGGTGTCCTTGACGCTGTCGGCGCTGTAATCGAGGTGGGCGTCCATTTTGCGCAGACGATCCACCTCCAGCGGGGCGTCGGGCAGCAGGCGCTGCTCGGAGGCCATGACGGCGGCGGTCTTCTTCTGATCCGGCGTGGCGTCCTTTGCCGCCTTGCCCGCAGGCGGGGCGCCGAACAGGGTGGCCAAATCCTTGAAGTCCAGCGAGCGCGAGTGGAGCTTGGAGTCCAAGTAGGGCCGGCCCGACGCGGTGGTCACGTTTAGCGTGCCGGCAATGTCGGTGGACCCGACTGTGCCGTTGATGCCGCTGAAGTCGTAAGCCTTGCCCGTGTGGTTCAGCGTCCCGTGCAGATTGTACTTGGGCGTGTTCGGCAGGGCGAGGCCGGTCAGATAGTAAAGGTCGGCCAGGTCCGGCCCGGCCACGTGGATCGCTGTGGCGAACGCGGAGATGTCGAACGGCCGATGCAGATGGCCGGTCGCCTCCACATGGGTCGCGCCCATGCGCACCGCGCCTGAAAAAGGATAGGGCTGGTCGAGTTTGACGTTCAGCAGCGGGCCGCCCGTGGCGGTGAGGTCGAAGGTACGCTTGTTGAGCAGGCCGTGGCCGTTGAGGCTGAAGGCGTGCGCCTGCGCCCCGCCCGCGCGCTCGTTGGAGTCGATCGTGCCGTCGAGGGTGATGTGGCGCGGCTCGTCCACATAGTGCAGGTGGCCGTTCTCGACGATGAAGCGCTCGATGGCCGGCATCTTGGTTTTGCCCGTCGAGGGTTTGCTATCGAGCGTCCAGTTGGACCGGCCCTGCGCATCGTGCCGCAGATCGAGTACCGGATGGTCGAGCTCGAGCAGCGGCAAGGCCGGCTTGCGCTGGATCAGCGACATCCACCGGGTCTCGACCACGATCTTGTCGATCTCCGCCATATTGGCGGCGCCGCCCTTGACCCAGGCGGGCTGGCCGACCTTCAGTCCGCCAATGGAGATGCGCGGCTGCCAGGTGAGCAGGTGGACCTTGAGGTCTCCGTCGATGCTCACCCGACGCCCGGTGGCGTCCGACGCCATGCGCGACAGCGGACCGCGCAGCATGTTCCAGTTGAAAAGCAGGAACACGGCGGCGATCAGGGCGATGAAGGCGACGACGAGCCCGCCCATCCAGATCAGCGCCTTCTGCTCGGCCGTCAGGTGGCGTCGTTCGTCGAAATCACGCGGGTGGGCGGTAGTCATAAGAAGGCGGCCGCTTTCTGCAAGACAAGGAAACCCCGCCCGCCCACGGTTCGTTCCCCGGCGTCACGCGTCATGCCCTTGAGAGTACGGGCGTTCTTGCGCGGACGGCAATCGGCGGACCATCCGCTGACGGAGCACCGCGGCGCGGCGGCGAACCTACCGGAACGGCGGCTCGTCGAAGGCGCGCAGTTTGCGGCTGTGAAGGCGTCCGCCCTGGCCGCGCAACTCCTCCACCGCCGCCATGCCGATGCGCAGGTGCTGGGAGATGGCGCGCTCATAGAAGGTGTTGGCCTGGCCCGGCAGCTTGATTTCGCCATGCAGGGGCTTGTCGGAAACGCAGAGCAGGGTCCCATAGGGTACGCGGAAGCGGTAGCCCTGGGCGGCGATGGTGGCGCTCTCCATGTCGATGGCCACCGCCCGGCTCTGGTTGAAGCGCAGGGCCGAGGAGGAGTAGCGCAGCTCCCAGTTCCGGTCGTCGGTGGTGACCACGGTGCCGGTGCGCAAGCGACGCTTGAGGGTATCACCGCTCTCGCCGGTGACGATCTCGGCGGCCCGGCTCATGGCCTGCTGCACCTCGGCGATGGGCGGGATGGGAATCTCAGTGGGCAAGACGTCGTCGAGCACGTGGTCGTCGCGCAGATAGGCGTGGGCCAGCACATAGTCGCCGATGGTCTGGCTGGGACGCAGGCCGCCGCAGTGACCGATCATCAGCCAGGCCTGAGGGCGGAGCACGGCGAGGTGGTCGCAGATGTTCTTGGCGTTGGAGGGCCCGACGCCGATGTTCACGAGGGTGATGCCCCGCCCGTCCTCCGCCATGAGGTGATAGGCCGGCATCTGCTTGGAGCGCCAGTTGGATTGCTCGATCGCCTCGGCCGGGTTGGGCGTATCGGGCGTGATCAGGACGCCGGGGGCGGACAGGGCCTTGTACTTGCCCTCGCCAAGCTCGGTCAGGCCCACGCGGATGAATTCGTCCACGTAGCGGGTGTAGTTGGTGAACAGGATGTACTGCTGCACGTGCTCGGGCGGTGTGCCCGTATAGTGCTTGATCCTGGCGAGGGAAAAGTCGGCACGCGCCGCATCGAAGAGGGATAGCGGCCGGGCCTCTTCCGGCAGGGGCTCCCACACCCCGTCGGCGATTTCGTCACCGATGTGGGCGAGCTGGGCGGAGGGGAACCAGCGCGCGATGTCCTCGCTCTGCGCGCCGTCGAGCTGCAGGTCCTCGGCGCCGTCGAGCACGTAGGGATAGGGTATCTCGGTGCCCGACAGGCTGACCTCGATCTGCACGTGGTAGTCGCGGACCAGCAGTTCGAGCTGCTCGTGGATATAGTCGGCGAACAGTTCGGGACGGGTGATGGTGGTGGCGTAGTAACCGGGCTCGCGGATGATGCCGAAGGCGCGGCCCACGCGCGGGATCGGTCCCTCGGGCGAGTAATGGATGCGCAGTTCCGGATAGGCGAAGGCGCCGGCAAAGCGCGCGTCGGCATCGGGCCGCTCGCCGCGCTGCAGATAGGCGGCAAGACTGGTGCGCAGATTGGCGACGGAGCGGCTGTAAAGGGATTTGAGTTCGGCGACGATCTTGTCGATGTCGGGCGGGCTTTTCTGTGTTTCGTTGTCGTTCATGCCCCCTCATACCGTGCAAGCGCGACAGTTTACAGGGCGACGGGTCGGTAGCGGTCCGGAACCCTCGCCCGTAATGACGGATTGGCCATCCGCAGAGCGAATTGTTGCGAGGAGCGCCGACCATGACCAAGTCGCTGAAGAAGGGCGATCACGTGACCTGGAATACCAGCCAGGGCGAGACCCACGGCGTGGTGGAAAAGAAGGTCACCTCCCCGACGAGGATCAAGACCCACAAGGTCGAGGCTTCGAAGGACAACCCCGAATACATCGTCCGAAGCGACAAGTCGGGCGACAAGGCCGCCCACAAGCCCAAGGCGCTGACGAAGCGATAGGCTAGAGGAGCGCTCGCGATTACGCCCTGCCCGTGGCTCAGCCCTTCTTCACCGCCGGCTTGACGGGGGGCTTGGAGATCGGGGCGGGTGCGGCCGCCCTGGTGAGTTTGGGCTGTGTGGAGGCGGGCGGCGCCGGGGCGGCGCTTTGCTGGTCGTGGAAGCGCTTCTTCATGGCCGCGACCCAGCCGGCGAAGGCGGCGGTGTCGGACGCGGCCTTGGCGAAGTCCGAGGCGTTGAGGCTGTTTTCCTGCACACCTGCCAGAGCCACGCGCAGGGCGTCGGGCGCGCCAGACGTTTCGGCCAGCTTGCCGTAGCGGGTGCGCAGGCGGGTCAGCCCGGCGTCATCCCCGGCCAGGCTGTAGGCCACCCCGGCGCGCATCAGCCGACCCTGCTCCTCGCTGGTGAGAGGGTCGTTGCGTTTCCAGCGATCGCCGAGTTGGCCTTCGAGTTGGGCGCCGGCCTGGGGCCAGGCATGCTGGGTCCAGGAGGCCTGGGCGCGCACGTCCGCGGCCTCGGGCGACTTGTCGCCCTGCAGCAGTTCCAGCGCATGGTCGCCCCGGCCGAGGGCCAGCAGAGCGCGGGCCTCGACGATGCGGCGCTGCGCGTTGAGGGCCGTGGGGAGGAGCGTGCTGCGCGAGTTGTTGATCGCCTCCAGCGCCGCCTCCGGCTTCTTGTCCATGAGCAGGATCGTGGCCAGATCGGTGGAGACCTGGGCCTTAGGCACGCCGTTCAACCGCTCGTCCACCTGATACTTCAGAAGGTCGGCGGCCTGGTCGAGCAGATCCACATCCACCAGGCGACGCACCATCTTGCGCACCATCAGGTCGCCATCGGCGCCGATGGGGGTCAGCGACTTGAAATCGAAGAACAGGGCCACGGCCTGCAGCGGCTGCAATCCGTCTGCCTGGCCGTCGAGGAAGAGGGCGCGGAAGGCGGTGTTGAGATCGCCCGACACCGCCAGCGAGGCGGGCTGGTCTGGCTGGCGCTGACCGGCCGAGCGCATGGCCTCCAGCGCCTCGCGATAGCGACCCTGGTTCAGATAGAGATGGCCGAGCGCGCGCACGGTCTCGAGCTCGGTGCCGTCGCCACGCCAGCGGAAGCGCAGCGAGTCGAGCTGGGTCACCGCGTCGGTGGGCGACAGCTTGCCCTTGGCCAGCCTGAGTTCGGTGGCGCGCAGCAGGGCCGGGGCGGCGACCGCGCCGTAGCGAGACTTGCCCGCCTGGTCATAGAGGGCGAGGGCCTGGTCCGCCTGGTTCTGGGCCTCGGCCAGACGACCCTGGGCTAGGCGAATGGCGTCGGCCTCGTCGTCGCCCACCCGTTCGCCGGCGGCGAGGTTGAGCTCGCCGCGCGCCGTGCCGAGATCCCCCAGCGCCAGGGCGGCTTCGGCGTCCACGCGGGCGAAGCGGGCCTTCCACTCGCCGGAGAACTGGTTGATGGCCGAGCGTCCGCGCCCGAACTGCTCGCGCGCACCGGCATTGTCGCCGAGCTTGGCGGAGGCATAGCCACGCCACAGGGCGCTGGCCGGATCGTCGGCCACCACGGGCGAGGAGAAGTCGGCCTGGGCGTCGTGATAGCGTCCGGCCATGGCCCGCGCCGCGCCGCGCAGGCCGCGAAACTCCGCATCGCCGAGCATGGCGGGATTGGTGCGGGCGAGCAGGTTCAGCGTGCCGATGGCCTCGAAGGCCAGGCCCGAGCCGATCTGGAAGCGGGCGAGGCCCATGCGCGCCTGCACCCCGGCAGCCTTGCCCTTGCCCCCCTCGTCGGCGGCGGCGTCCATAAGTTGAGCGTAGCGCTTGATGAAGCCGCCCTCGCCGGTCTTGGGCCAGTTGGCGAAGTCCACCAGGCCCGGCAGGGCGGCGGCGGTGGGAAAGTCGACCTCGGCTGCGGCGGCGACGACGGGATGGCGCATGGGCGCGCTGGCAGGCGACAGGGCCAGGCCTCTGGGACGGCCGATGCGCACGATGTCGTTGTCTGCGCTGACGGCGAGGTCTTCGGTCAGCGGTTGCACCGCCAGGCCCTGCACCGAGGGTAGGAGGATGGCGTCGACCATCTGGCGGCGGGTGTCGAGGCCCTTGGCTGGCGCGAGCGCGGTCACCACGGCCAGCCGATCGCCCACGGCCGGATCGTCCACCCAGAACACGCCGGTGGAGCCGGCCATCTGGGCGGTGAGGGTGGCGGGGCCGTTGGCGTCATCGCGCGACAGGGTCACCCCCTGCGGCGCCGTCATGGCCGGGCCGAGGGTGAGGACCCAGGTGGCGCCCTGCGCATCGGCGCTGGCCAGCATGGTGGAGGGGGCCGAGATACGGACGGCGGAATAGTCCTTGCCGTCCACGGTCTCGACCTTGCGCAGTTGCACCAGGCCGTGGGGCGCGGCGGAGATATCGATCTTCGCCTTGGCGTCGAACACCATCCAGATGGCGTCGCCGCGGCGGAATACGGCAGCGCCCAGCGGCGCGCGCCAGGGGAACTTCAGCGCCAGCGCCTTGCCCTGCAGTTCGGGCTGCATGCGCACCACGCCCGAGGACGGAACCGGATCGGCATGGCGGACCGGCGTCTGGTCCTTGGGCGCGGGCGGACCGGCGGGCGCGGCGTCCGGGGCGGCGGAGAAGTTAACGAAGGTGGCGCCGTCCGCCTTGCCCATCCGGAAAACTGCGCCGTCGGCGGGGCTGAGCCGCACCTCGACACCCGAGGGCGAGGGGGTGATCACCGCCGCCTTGGTGAAGTGGGGCGGCAGAACCTTCAGCTGGGTGAGGTCGGGTGAGACGCCGCGTGCGAAACGCAGGACGAGGTCCCTGCCCTCCTTGCGGCTGGCGGTGGGGTCCGAGCCGGGGAACTCGATATGGGTCAGATCCTTGGCCTGGCCGATCTTGACGTTGATCGGAGCGAGGCCCGTATGTGCAGGCGGCCTGTGCTCGACCTTCTTCGGCGCGTTCGCCCAGGCCAGGGCCGGGACGAGCGTCGGCCCGCCCAGCGCAAGGCTGGCGCTCACAAGCGCGGCGATGGCGGAACGAACGGGACGCATCGGCCGCCACCCTGCGCAGGCGGGGCTTGAAGTGTGGTTAACGGCGGGGTGAGCGGGTCGTATCCAAAAATCTTCTCCCGGGGAAAAGTTCTGCCCTGACACTGATGGGCATGACAGAGCTCACTCAATTCTCCTGGGATATCATCCGCAGCGAATACGAGCGTGGGCGACCTGCCGGTCGGCTTTGCGAACACTATGGCGTGGCGCGCTCCACCTTCTACGCGCGGGCGAACGCCGAAGGGTGGCGCAAGCCCGGCGCCCTGCCCCTCGACGGCTATGAGGACACGCCGCCGCCCACGCATGAGATGGCGCGCACGGCGCTGGCTCATGCGGCCCAGGCCATGGCGCAGGGACGGCTGGCGGAGGCCGAGCGGTGGTCGCGCCTGGTGCGACGCTTTCGCGACCTGGCCATGGAGGAGCATCGCGCCGGTGAGTGGATCACCGCCGTCCAACGCGGCGAATCCAAGGCGCGGGCATTGGAGGGAGTCCAGCCGGTGGACACGTGTCCAGCAGGTGAAGCGGGGCTAAACCCTTGTGAGGACGAAGAAACCTTCGAGGGTCTGGACACCCTGGACTGTCCAGAGGACGAGGACGAGTCCAGCC
>CAIOYC010000015.1 GCA_903862425.1 uncultured Caulobacterales bacterium
CGCAGCGTATTATCCCGCTCGATCACCCCCCGCCGCCTCAATTCGGGCTGGATCCGTGAGCCCTCCCCGGTGCGACGGGATAGCGACAGAGAACCACGGCTTTCCGGCGCCGGGGACAAATAAAGTTCAGCCGGCGGTTTGTCCGCGCTTCTGACCCAGCCCACGCTTCCACTCATCCGTCACGCCCGGACTTGTTCCGGGCGCCCATGGCGCGACGGCTCGAGGTGACAACCGCCGAAAAGGCAACGTCTTCCACGATCCCGCCCGCCGAACGCCCGGTGGATGGATGCCCGGAACAAGTCCGGGCATGACGGAGGGAGGGGCGTTGGGGAGCGGGGGCTATCCCCACACTCTCCCCCGGATGAACGGCCCGCTATCCCCGCATCGGCTCGGTTAATCCTCTTCCGCGCAGCGGGAAGGTAAACCATACGCCTTGTGGTGAAGGGAGTATCCAAACGTGAAGCTTTAGAGAATGAGGACCGGCGTCCTTTGAGACCGACGCGATGGACCTAGACCGTGCGCTACGATTTTGTTGGCCCAAATATGATCCAGGATAAATCCGATACCGAAGGGGCGCGGACACTAACGCCTACATCACGGCGCATGTGCCCTAAAACACGGATAATCAGTTTCTTACTGTCCGGATTGTCGAGCCGCGCGCCTGAACGCTCAAATTCGCCTAGAGCGGCTATAACTTCTTTTGAACCGTATACACAAATACGTGTCTTGGCATCAGCGAGTTGAGAGAGGTTATCTTTAGTCTGATCAAACTTGGCTATAGCCGCAACGGCCTTGAAAAAGTCCGCGTAAGCCTGTGCCTTTTGGCTTTGTATCTGCTTACGGCCTTCCAGAGTTCGGCCGAAGAGGTACTGCAGCCCTGCACCGATGAGGACACCAAGGAGAGGCAGTGTCGCCGTAAACATTGTTACGACTGGCGCCAAGCCATCCTCACTGACAGGCCAAGCACTCCTCGTAATCCGTGGGGGCGGCGCTCGCCATGTCCGGCACGCCTTCCGCGGCTTCCGCGGCGCCGGCGAAGGCGGCGCGTTGGACGCTCTTGGAGCGGAGGTAGTAGAGGGACTTCACGCCGCGCTCCCAGGCGGTCCAGTGCAGCATGTGCAGGTCCCACTTCTCCACGTCGCCGGGGATGAAGAGGTTGACCGACTGGCTCTGGCAGACCTGGGGCGTGCGATCGGCGGCGAGCTCCACCACCCAGCGCTGGTCGAGTTCGAAGGCGGTCTTGAACACGTCCTTCTCGTCCTGGGTGAGGAAATCGAGGTGCTGGACCGAGCCCTCGTTCTCCAGGATCGTGCCCCAGACGGCCTCCGTATTCCTGCCCTTGGCGTCCAGCAGGCGCTCCAGATAGGGGTTCTTGACCGCGAAGGTGCCGCTCAGGGTCTTGTGCGAATAGATGTTGGCCGGGATGGGCTCGATCCCCGCGCTCGTGCCGCCGCAGATGATCGAGATCGACGCGGTGGGGGCGATGGCCAGCTTGTGCGAGAAGCGCTCCATCACGCCGCGTTCGGCCGCGTCGGGGCAGGCGCCGCGCTCTTCGGCCAGCTTGACCGAGGCCTTGTCGGCCTCGCGGCGCAGGTGCTTGAACAGGCGCATGTTCCACGACTTGGCCAGGGCGCTCTCGAACGGCACGTTCTGGGCCTGCAGGAAGGAGTGGAAGCCCATGAGGCCAAGGCCCACCGACCGCTCGCGCATGGCGGCGTAGCTGGCGGCGCTGGCGGCGTCCGGGGCGTTGTCGATGAAATCCTGCAGCACGTTGTCGAGGAAGCGCATGACGTCCTCGATGAACAGGGGCTCGTCGCGCCACTCCAGGAAGCTCTCGGCATTGACCGAGGACAGGCAGCAGACGGCGGTGCGCTCGTGACCCAGATGGTCCTTGCCCGTGTGCAGCATGATTTCCGAACACAGGTTGGACTGGCGCACCTTGAAGCCCAGCTCGCGCTGGTGCTGCGGCAGGGCGCGGTTCACCGTGTCGGAGAAGATCAGATAGGGCTCGCCGGTCTGCAGGCGGATCTCGAGGATCTTCTGCCAGAGGTTGCGGGCGTCGACCATCTTGACCGCCTCGCCGGTCTTGGGCGAGCGCAGGGCGAACTGCGCCCCGTCGCGCACGGCCTCCATGAACTCGTCGGTGATCGAGATGCCGTGATGCAGGTTCAAGGACTTCCTGTTGAAGTCGCCCGAGGGCTTGCGGATTTCCAGGAACTCCTCGATCTCCGGGTGGAAGACGTCGAGATAGACGGCGGCCGAACCGCGACGCAGGGAGCCCTGCGAGATCGCCAGCGTCAGCGAGTCCATCACGCGGATGAAGGGGATGATGCCCGAGGTCTGGCCCGCGCCCTTCACCTTCTCGCCGATGGAGCGCACGCCGCCCCAATAGGTGCCGATGCCGCCGCCGTTGGCCGCCAGCCACACATTCTCGTTCCAGACGCCGACGATGCCGTCGAGGCTGTCGCCGACCGCGTTGAGGAAGCAGGATATGGGCAGGCCGCGCTCCGCACCGCCATTGGACAGCACCGGGGTCGAGGGCATGAACCAGAGCTTGGACATATAGTCGTAGACGCGCTGGGCGTGGTCGGCGTCGTCCGCATAGGCGGTGGCGACGCGGGCGAACATGTCCTGGTAGCTCTCGCCGGGGAGCAGGTAGCGATCCTCCAGCGTGGTCTTGCCGAAGTCCGTGAGCAGAGCATCGCGGGTGCGGTCCACCTCGACCTTGCGGACGAGCTTAAGCCTTGGCGTCGCAGCGTTTTCCGCCCGCTTCGCCGCCGCCTGCGCTTCCCTCTTCGCTACCGCTTCAGCCATGGTTAAACGCCTACATCTTGTGCCCGACCCTTATGTGAACCCCAATCGGTGGTTCCGTCAACGCGACCAAGGTGGACTTTCCGGGGATTTATTTTTGCGTCCGGCGCCTTGCGGTTAGGGATTCGGCAAGCATGCGATTCGGGATCGGGAAGAAGTCCTTTTCGCTCAAGGGGAGAATGCCGGACGGCCGCCCTCGATCCCTACCTTGATCATGGGCGGACATTCCCGTAAGCGACATATTGTCATTGGGGAGTAGCCGCCGGCGCGTAAATGCCGGGGACGCGCCAACAGACTCGGCCATCCGCGAGGGTCGCCGTGGCGCGCTCAGCAAGGTCCATGTGCGGACCGGCCTGGCGAGACCTTTGGCTTCCCACGCGCGGCCTCAAGGGCGGACGTGCGTGCGGGACGCCATAGGTCGCGATCCACACCGCCCCCGGACGTCTGTACGCCATGGAAGCCTTCCTGCTCTCAACCGGTCTCGTGGCCATCGCCGAGGTGGGCGACAAGACCCAGCTCCTCACCATGCTGCTGGTGGCGCGCTTCCGCCATCCGTGGATCATCCTCGCGGGGGTGCTCACCGCCACCATCGCCAACCACCTGGTGGCCAGCGCAGTGGGGGCCCTGGTGGGCGACATCTTCTCCGGCCACTGGATGAAGATCGTGCTCGGCGTCGGCTTCATCGCCTTCGCTCTCTGGAGCCTGATCCCCGACAAGGTCGACGAGGACGATGCCCCCAAGCTCGGCAAGCGCGGGGTATTCATCACCACCGTGATCGCCTTTTTCCTGGCCGAGATGGGCGACAAGACCCAGGTGGCGACGGTGGCCCTCGCCGCGCGCTTCCACACGGTGTTCCTGGTGGCGGCTGGGACCACGGCGGGCATGATGCTGGCCAACGCCCCGGCCGCCTTCCTCAGCCACAGGTTCGCCGAGCGCATCCCACTGCACCTCGTCCGCTGGTTCGGCGCCGCCTGCTACGCGGTGCTGGGCGTATGGACGCTGGTGAAGGGCTGACGGTTCACCACCTCACCGCCGCTCACCCCCCCAAAGGCGCGGACCCAGGTTTCCCGAAAACTGCGCGCTGGCCTGTGCGGGGATAAGCGGAATTTAGGAGCCCTTGGTCGCGCCTTCCGCATCCACCGCCTTGGCCGCCGAGTCGAACAGGGCCTCGAAACCGGCCCAGTGGGCGCGGTCGGAGGCCACGGGCCAGGCTGAGGAGACGACGATCACCAGCCTGCGCTTGGGGTCGATATGGATGTCCTGGCCGAAGATGCCCTGGGCGTCGACCGTGCCGTCGTCGCGCGTCCACCACTGATAGCCATAGCCATGGCCGGGCAGGCCGATCTCCTGCTGCTTGTGCGTCGCCGCCTCCACCCAGCCGTCGGGCAGGATCGAGCGCGTGCCATTTGGGCCGTGCACCTTGCCGCCGCCGAGGATGAACTCGCCCATGCGGGCATAGTCGTGCAGCGAGACGGAGATGCAGCAGCCGCCCGATTCCTGGCCGCGGCCGTCCACCATCCAGACCGCGTCCTGCTCCATGCCGTAAGGCTTCCAGAGCTTCTCCGACAGGTAGTTGGCCAGGGTCTTGTGGGTGGCCGAGGTGACGAGCACGCCGATCAGGTTGGTCTCCCCGGTCTTGTAGACCCACTTCGTGCCCGGCTCCGCCTCGCGCGGGAGCTTGCGCATATAGCTGACGGTGGAGTCCGTGTCCGGGTCCGGCGTGTCTGAGAACAGGCGCGCCACGTCCGACTTAGGGTCGGTATAGCTCTCGTTCCACTTCACCCCCGAGGTCATGGTCAGCAGCTGCTTCACCGACACCCCCTCATAGGCCGAGCCCTTCAGGCCGGGGATGTAGCGGGTGACCGGATCGTCGATGGACTTGATGTAGCCGTCCTTGATCGCCGCGCCCACCAGGGTGGAGGTGAAGGACTTGGCCACCGAGAAGGAGGTCCAGCGCCCGGTCGGGCCATAGCCCAGGCCGTATTTCTCCATCCGGATCTTGCCGTCCTGCACCACCAGGATGCCGGCGGTGTGGTTGGCCAGCATGAAGGCGTCCACCGTCGAGGGCTTGCCATCGACCAGGGCTGGGAAGTCGAGCGGCCTGCCCTTGCGCAAGGGCGACACCCGCCTGCCGCGTTTGACGACGTGGACCGGGAATTGCCGCTCCATATGCGGAAAGCCCATTTCCTTCTGCACCTGGCTCCAGAACAGGGTGTCGGCGCCGATGGCCTTGGCCACCTTGGGGACGGGTACGGGCCTGGCGGCAGCGGGCATGGCGCCCCCCGTCGCGAACAGCGCGGCGAGAAGGAGATTGGCGATGCGCATGGCGTTTCCTTGTTTTTCGCCAACCTTAGCCGAGCGATAGGCCGTTGGCCAAGCTTGCGTCCAGGCTCTGCGCTTGCGATATAGGGGATGGAGATCGGCGGTGGGCGATGCCCTCGCCAACCCGGTCAGGTCCGAGAGGAAGCAGCCGTAACGAGTTCCGCTTCGGGTCGCCGTTCGGTCTCCACCTTCCTATCTAATTCCGCTCATCCCCGCGAAAGCGGGGACCCAGGCTTTTTTCCTGGGCCAGAGCGCTTTACGCTCCAAATCCTGGGTCCCCGCTTTCGCGGGGATGAGCGGTAGTTTTTATGGCCATCGACCCTGATGATCGCGATGACGCGCCGCCCTGGGCCGACGAGGCTCCGGAGCGCGACGAGAACACGGCTGATATCTTTGGCGATGCCGCCGCCCCCGCCGCCTCGGCGGTTGAGGTGTCGGCCCCCGCCCCGGCCCCCGCCGGCGATAGCCCCGCCTATACCGTCATCGCCCGCAAGTACCGGCCGCGCAGGTTCGAGGATCTGATCGGGCAGGAAGCGATGGTGCGCACCCTCACCAACGCCTTCAGCTCGGGCCGCATCGCCCACGCCTTCATGCTCACCGGGGTGCGCGGCGTCGGCAAGACCACCACCGCGCGCCTGCTCGCCCGCGCACTCAACTACGAGAGCGCCACCGTCCACCAGCCCTCCATCGACCTGACCACCGAAGGCCTGCACTGCCGCGCCATCATCGAGGGTCGGCACATGGATGTGCTGGAGCTCGACGCCGCCAGTCGCACCAAGGTCGATGAGATGCGCGAGCTGCTCGACGGCGTGCGCTACGCCCCCACCGAGGCGCGCTTCAAGGTCTATGTCATCGACGAAGTGCACATGCTGTCGACGGCGGCGTTCAACGCCCTGCTGAAGACGCTGGAAGAGCCGCCGCCGCACGCCAAGTTCATCTTCGCCACCACGGAGATCCGCAAGGTGCCGGTGACCATCCTCAGCCGCTGCCAGCGCTTCGACCTGCGCCGGGTGGAGCCGGAGGTGATCGCCGCCAACCTCAAGGCCATCTGCGAGAAGGAGGGTGCCGCGATCGATGCGGAGGCCCTGACCCTGATCGGCCGGGCGGCGGAGGGCAGCGTGCGCGACGCCCAGTCCCTGCTCGACCAGGCGATCGTCCAGGCCGATCCGGGCGAGCCGGTCAGCGGCGCCCTTGTGCGCGACATGCTGGGCCTGGCCGACCGCACCCAGACCATCGCCCTGTTCGAACAGGTGATGAAGGGCCAGGCCGCCGAGGCTCTGGGAAGCTTCCGCACCCTCTACGGCTATGGCGCCTCGCCGGATCTGGTCATGCTCGACCTGCTGGAGCACTCGCACGCCGCCTCGGTGGCCAAGACCCTCGGCCCGGACGCCCTTCACCTGCCGTCGGACCAGTCCCAGCGGCTGACGGCGGTGGGCGCGACGGCATCGGCGGGCACCCTGGCGCGCGTCTGGTCCATGCTGCTGAAGGCCCATGACGAGGTGCGCCGCGCCCCCGATCCGTTCGCGGCGGTGGAGATGGCCCTGATCCGTCTCTGCTACGCCGCCGACCTGCCCGGCCCGGAGGAGGCGCTACGCCGCCTGCAGACGGGCGAGGCGCCAACCGTCGCCGGGGAATCCCAATCCTCGCTTCCGAATGGCGGCGCGCGGATGTCCATGGCGGGGGGCGGGGGCGGCGTCGCCGCCACACCGCAAGGCCAGCCCATCGCCTCCACCTCGCTCCGGCCCGTGGCCGTGGGCGAAGCGCAGTCGGTGCTGAAGTCCTTCGAGGACGTGGTCAAGCTGATCGAGACCAAGCGCGACCCCCTGCTCAAGGTGGATGTGGACCGGTTCGTGCGGCTGGTGGACTTCAAACCGGGCCAGATCACCTTCTCGCCCGCCCCCGGCGCGCCCAACAATCTGACACAGCGCCTGTCCAACCGGCTGAAGGAGTGGACCGGCCAGCCCTGGCGCATGGTGATCGAGGGCGGCGGCGGAGCCGAGAGCGCCCATGAGCGCGAGCAGCGCGAAGCGCTGGCCTTTCGCGCCGAGGCCGAGGCCGATCCCATGGTCCAGGCCCTGCTCACCGCCTTTCCGGGCGCCGAGGTGATCGGCGTGCGCAAGCTGGCCGCGCCCGAGCCGGACACCACAACCCCGGTCGAACCGGACGATGACGACGAAGCGTAGGAACGTTCCATGAAAGACCTCTCCGGCCTGATGAAGCAGGCCCAGGGCATGCAGGCCAGGCTGGCCGAAGCCCAGGCGAAGATCGCCGAAACCATCGTCGAGGGTTCGGCGGGCGGGGGTCTGGTGAAGGTGAACCTGTCGGGTTCGGGCGTGCTCGGCGCGGTGATGATCGCCGACGAGCTGCTGCAACCAGGCGAGGGCGAGACCCTGGCCGACCTGATCGTCGCCGCCCACGCCGACGCCAAGGCGAGGCTCGACGCCGCCTCCGAACAGGCCATGAAGGAGGCCATGGGACCGCTCGCGGGTCTGGCGGGCGGTATTCCGGGGTTGAAGTTCTGATAGCTGCCGATCCCCGCGCGGCCCTCGGGTCAGGCCCGAGGGAGACGAATTAGGAAATGAACCAAAGGGGCTGAACCATGAATCCGCTGCTTCGCGTCGTCATCCCGCTGGGGGTCGCCGTCCTTGCGATCGGGGCCTTCCTGCTGTTCTGGCCGCAATACAATGTCTACGCCCAGACCAAGCACGGCGAGGCGGAACTGGCCCGCGCCACCCAGAACCGCCAGGTGCGGGTGCAGGAAGCCTTGGCCAAGTACGAGGCCGCCGACTACGACGCCAAGACCGACGTGCGCCGGGCCACCGGCGTCGCCGCCGCCAACAAGATCATCGCCGACAGCCTGGGCGGACCTGAGGGTTATCTGCGCTGGCGCTATATCGAGATGCTGCAGGAAACCTCCGCCCAGGGCGGTCACCAGATCATCTATATCCCCACCGAGGCGGGCCTGCCCCTGCTCGAAGCCGGCAAGCGCACCAACGCGCCCCTGCCCGCGCCGCCGGAGAAGAAGTAGCTCTTGGCCGCCGCCGGACCGGAGATCGAGCGGCTCATATCGCTCCTGGCCAAGCTGCCGGGCATGGGCCCCCGCTCGGCCCGGCGCGCGGCTCTGGCCCTGCTCAAGCGCAAGGACCAGCTGATGTCGCCCCTCGCCGCCGCCCTGGCCGAGGCGGCGGAGCGGGTGCGCCCCTGCCGGATCTGCGGCGCCCTCGATACCGGCGAGATCTGCGCCGTCTGCTCGGACCCGTCGCGCGACGGAACCCTGCTCTGCGTGGTCGAAGAGGTGGGCGCCATGTGGGCCATGGAGCGCGGCGGGTCGTTCCGGGGGCGCTACCACGTGCTCGGCGGCCTGCTGTCGGCCTTGGACGGGGTGGGGCCTTCGAACTTGCGCCTCGGCTCGCTGGTGGAGCGGGTGGCGGAGGGGGCGATCCGCGAGGTGGTGCTGGCCCTCCCCGCCACCGTCGACGGCCAGACCACCGCCCACTACGTCGCCGAGCGCCTCGGCCCCACCGGGATTATGGTCACCAGCCTTGCGCGCGGCGTGCCTGTGGGCGGGGAGCTGGACTGGCTGGATGACGGAACCATCGCCCAGGCGCTCCGAGCGAGACGGCCGGCGTAGGGCATCGCCTCGTCCTTCGACAAGCTCAGGATGAGGCTGATGCATCACCGGCGCGTGTGGCGGAAATCTTCGACTCCTGCTACGAACGGAGCATGAACATCGCTTTGATCGCCCTCGCCGTGCTGGCCGCCGCCCTGGGCGTTGTCGCGCTCCTGCTCTGGCGCGCCCTCACCGCCGAGCAGGCGCGAACTGAGGAATTCCGCGACCGGCTGGACGCTGCGCGAATGGATATTGCGGGTTGGGAGGCCAAGATCGCGCACCTCGAAAACACCACCGGCCATGTGGAGACCGCGTTCAAGGCCATGTCCGCCGACGCTGTCGCCGCAGCCTCGCAGGCCCTGCTGAAACAGGCGGAGGAGCACTTTGTCGCCCGCGACCGGATCGTGCAGGAGCGGCTGGCGCTGCAACTGCAACCCGTGGCCGAGACCCTGACCAAGTTCGAGGCCCAGGTCACCGCGCTCGAAGCCAAGCGCAACGAGGAGCAGGGCGGACTGAAGGCGCAGATCGAGGCCTTAATGCTGGCCTCCACCGCTACCCAGCAGGAAACGCGCAAACTGGCCGGCGCCCTTCGCGGCAGTGCTGGGGCGCAGGGACGGTGGGGCGAACAGTCGCTCCGCAACGTGCTGGAGACTGCCGGCCTCGCCAAGCGGTTCGACTTCGTCGCGCAGGGCTCCATGGACACCGACGAGGGGCGTCGCCGCCCCGACGTCATGGTGAAGATGCCCGGCGGCGGCGTATTCGCCGTGGACGCCAAGTGCCCGTGGGACGCCTTCAACGCCATCCAGGACGCGGTGGATGACGCCAGCCGCACCGCCGCCCTCGTCCGCCACGCCGCCGGGGTACGCGGCCACGTAGGCGCGCTCTCGGCCAAGGCCTATTGGGACCAGTTCAAGGACGCCGCCTCGCCCGACTTCGTGGCCATGTTCCTGCCTGGCGACGGTTTCCTGGCCGCCGCGCTCGAGAAAGCGCCCGAGCTGATGACCGAGGCCATGGACCGGCGCGTGCTCATCGTCACGCCCACCACCCTGTTCGCCCTGTGCAAGGCTGTGGCCTACGGCTGGCGTGTGGAAGGTCAGGCGGAGAACGCCGCAAAGGTCGCCGAGCTGGGACGCGAACTCTACAAGCGCCTGTCAGTGATGGGCGGGCATGTGTCCAGCGTCGGCAAGGCGCTGGAGGCAGCGTCTTCCCGCTATAATCAGCTCGTCGGTTCGCTGGAGACCCAGGTGCTGACCCAGGCCAAACGGTTCGAGGACCTGAAGGTAGACCACGTGGGATCGGAGCTGCCGAGCCTGCAGCCGGTGGAGACCGCCATCCGCCCCCTGACCAAGCTGGCCCTGCGTCCGGTCGACGCTGAAGGCGCCGATCCGGCATACCCGACCTTGACGCTCGGGAATGGCGAAACTACCTCACCGGTCCAGCAGTAGCCCTTGGTGTCATGAGCCTCCGCCGTATCCTCACCGTCGACAACCGCGCCGACATCGCCGTTCTAAAGCAGGTCTCCAAGCCTGTGGAGGCGGTGGACGACGCCCTGCGCGCGCTGATGGACGACATGCTGGAGACCATGTACGCGGCGCCCGGCATCGGCCTTGCCGCCGTGCAGGTGGGCGAACCCGTGCGCGTGATCGTCATGGACCTCGCCCGCGAGGGCGAGGAGAAGCAGCCCCGCTTCTTCGTCAATCCGCAGTTCACCTGGAAATCCGAGGAGCTGTTCGTCTACGAGGAGGGCTGCCTGTCGGTGCCCGAAATCTATGATGAGGTGGAGCGCCCGGCCAAGGTGAAGCTGACCTATCTCAACTATGCCGGGGAAAAGGTGGAAGAGGACGCCGAAGGCCTCTACGCCGTCTGCATCCAGCATGAATACGACCACCTGGAGGGCGTGCTGTTCATCGACCACCTCTCCCGCCTGAAGCGCGAACGCGCGCTGAAGAAGGTCAAGAAGGACGCCCAGCTATCGGCGGCCTGACCCGCCTCGTCGAACCGCTCGCCGCCGCACGAGGCGGGACGAGCGGCGAGGTCGTCAGGCGCCGTGCTGTTCGAACCAGTCGAGCGTCCGCTCACGGGCCAGGGCGGCGTCGGCGGGGTCCTGCGCTTCGACACCGTCATTGTTGAAGCCGTGTCCGGAGCCTTCGTAGATGTAGACGGGCACGTCGGGGTGTTTGGCCGCGATGGCGGCCTTGGTCTCGTCGGCCGGGATGTGAGCGTCTTTCCGGCCGAAGTGACAGATCACCGGGGTGTGCAGCGACACGTCCAGGTCCTGGCCGATGCGGCCGCCATAATAGGCCGAGCCCGCCGCCAGCCCGTTCACTTCGGCGCAGGCGCGCCAGACGATCCAGCCGCCGTAGCAATAGCCGACGATGAACACCGGACCCTTGTCCTTCAGCGCGTCGACACAGGCCTGCACGTCGCTCATGGCGTGCTCCACCGGCGTGGCCATGGCCAGCTTGAAGCCCGCCTGCAGACCTTCGGGATTGTGCTCGGCGGTGAAGCCCTTGTCGGCGCGGTCGAACATGGACGGAGCTATGACCTCGAACCCCTTGGACGCCCAGCGCGCCACGTCCTCGTGCACATAGCGGTCGAGGCCGAAAATCTCTTGGATCACCACAATCCCGCCCTTGCGCTCGCCCTGAGCCTCGGCATGGGCGGCGGTGAATTCGAAGCCGTCTGCGGCGGAAGTGAGGGTGATGATGTCGGCCATGGGGTCCTCCGTGGGTGGGGGTTCGTCTTAGCCCACCGCCTGTTGCATCCAAATGTCAGTCCGGAATCGCGGCGCTCAGCACAGGGCCGATTTCGCCCCTGATCACCAGGTCGGCGATGCCGTCGAGCGGGGTCTCCTCGCGGTTCAGGATGACGAGCCTGGCGCCGTTCTGCTTGGCGACCACCGGGAAGTCGGCGGCGGGACGCACCGCCAGGGACGAGCCGACGACGATGAACAGGTCCGCCGCCAGGGTCTCGGCCTCCGCCCGCGCCATCGGCCCCTCGGGCATGGGCTGGCCGAAGCTGATCGTGGCGGTCTTGAGCAGGCCCGCGCAATGGAAGCACAGGGGGATCTCGCCCCGCTCCACGAAGCCGGGCTCCAGCTCCTCCAGCTCGTGGCGCGCGCCGCAGGACAGGCAGGTGGCGTAACTGGCGTTGCCGTGCAGCTCGATCACCTGCTCGGGCGGGATGCCGCTGTCCTGGTGCAGGTTGTCTACGTTCTGGGTGATCACCGCCCTGGCCTTGCCGCTGGCGATCAGGCTGGCGACCGCGTGGTGCCCGGCATTGGGGCTGGCGCCGGTCCAGCCGGCGGTCTTGTTGAATACCCGCGTCCAGGCCTCGCGCCGCATATCCTCGCTGCGCACGAAGTCCTGGAACTGGATCGGCTTCATCCGCGACCACACCCCGCCCGGCGAGCGGAAGTCGGGAATGCCGCTCTCGGTGGAGATGCCCGCGCCGGTGAACACCACCACGCGGTCGGCGGCGTCGATCAGGGCTTTCAGGTCGGAGGCGCTCACCGAGGCTAAATCACCCGCTGAACAGGAAGTTCATCACGTCGCCGTCCTTGACCACATAGGTCTTGCCTTCGGCGCGCAGCTTGCCGGCTTCGCGGGCGCGGCTTTCCCCGCCGAGGCCCACATAGTCCTCGAAGGCGATGGTTTCGGCGCGGATGAAGCCCTTTTCGAAGTCGGAGTGGATCACGCCCGCCGCCTGGGGCGCGGTGTCGCCCACATGGATGGTCCATGCGCGGCTCTCCTTCGGCCCGGCGGTGAAATAGGTCTGAAGGCCGAGCAGGCTGTAGGCGTCGCGGATCAGCTTGTTGAGGCCGGGCTCGGTGAGGTCCAGCGTCTCCAGGAATTCGGCGCGCTCGGCGGGGTCGAGCAGGGCGATCTCCGCCTCGATCTTGGCGGAGATGACCACGGCCCTCGCCCCATCAGCGGCGGCGCGCTTAGCGACCACCTCGGATAGGGCGTTGCCGGTGGCGGCGGAGCCCTCGTCCACATTGCATACATAGAGCGCCGGCAGGGCGGTCAGCAGTTGCAGCATCCACCAGGCCTTGTCGTCCTCCTTGCTCACCTTGGGATAGGCGACGCGGGCGGGGCGACCGGCGCGCAGCTCGGCGAGGGCCAGGTTGATCAGCTCGACGGTCTTGCCCGCCTCCTTGTCGCCGCCGGTCTTGGCCTTCTTCTCCAGCGAGGGCAGGCGCTTTTCCAGGCTTTCCAGGTCGGCCAGCATCAGTTCGGTCTCGATGATCTCAAGGTCGCCGAGGGGATCGACACGGCCCTCCACATGCACGATGTCGCCGCCCTCGAAGCAGCGAGTGACGAAGGCCACCGCATCGCAGTCGCGGATATTGGCCAGGAACTGGTTGCCCAGACCCTCGCCCTTGGAGGCGCCGCGCACCAGGCCGGCCACATCCACGAAGTTGATCCGTGCCGGGACGATCTCCTTGGAGCCGGCCACCTTGGCCAGGGCGTCGAGCCGGGGCTCGGGCACGGCCACGTCGCCCACGTTCGGCTCAATGGTGCAGAACGGATAGTTGGCGGCCTGCGCCGCCGCCGTCTCGGTCAGGGCGTTGAACAGGGTGGACTTGCCCACATTGGGCAGGCCGACGATCGCGACTTTCAGGGCCATCAAGCTCTCGGAAACAAGGTTTGCCGGGGCGTATAGCCTAGGAATGCGCAAAGGTCATGGGAGGGCTTGGCCGCAACCTCTCGCTTCGGTCAGCGGTCGGTAGAAGTCGCCGCCGGAGGCGCGGCCCCGCGTTGGGTGCTCGTGTCAGTTCTCCACCACGGATAGTGGCGCGGCCTCGGCGTCGCAGGTCTTGCCACCTTGCGGTGCGTCGCCCTTGAACAGCGGGGACTTGGCCCGCCCCATGGTCCAGTTGCCCTCCATGCGCACCTGGGGATTGGGCGCGCACCAGATTTCGCCCGTCGCGCTGATGGCCGTCACCCAGATCAGGTTGTGCTCCTGACCATAGTCGATGACCGCGACCGCGAAGCCGGGGCCCTTGCCCAGAACGTGCAACGGCATGGGAGGATTCAACTGAACGAACGACACGGGCCTAGCTCCATCTTTGAGGTGCAAAGGCCCGATGGTGGATAGCGTTCCTTGCAGCCCCTCATGGGTGAGGCGGCCCTAGATCAGTCCCGCCACCATACCGCGCTCGAAGGCTTCTTCAGCCGACATGTAGGTGGTCTCACGGGCCATGGCGCAGATCTCGTCGAAACCGATCGAAGAGCCTTCGACTAGGGTGCGGAAGCCTTCGTTCTGCAGTTTGATCCCCTCCTCGATCTCCTTGATCTTGCCCATGACGGTTAGGCGCACGGCGGAGAGGGGGCCGTTGAAGTGGACGTTGGAATCCATCTGCCGCTCATGGATCAGCAGGCTGCAGCCGCGCGCCAGGAACCGGTTCTCGCGCTTGAAGCCGGACATGATGGTCACCCCGGCGGAATAGACATTGGTCAGGCCGAACAGCACCACCCGCCGGTTCAGCGCCTGGCTGCGCAGGTCGATTTCGCGGGCGATGCGCCGCCCCGTATCCGCCGCGCCGCCGAGGGTGGTGAGTTGCACCACGATGGGGTCGGGCCGCTCGATCAGTCCGTTGAACTGGGCGATGCAGTTGTAGAACATTCCATCGTCCACCGGGCCATATAGCCGGATGTCCGGCAGGGCCTGGGTGAAGGCGGTAAGGGGCATATCGCTGCGGGACAGGTCGGTCATGAGCTCAGCTTAGCGGTTTAGAGGCGAACACGCCGGATTGTCGGCGGCGGGTCGGGTGAGGCGGGCTCATCCCGGCATTCGGGCGGCGGAGCGTCCGGGCGGCGGATCAGTTCCATAATCTCGGCCGGCGAATCCGCGCCGCCCCACCTGTGGCCAAATCCCGACCGAGCTTAGCCGCAACAGGGCATGTTGCGGAAAAGTCTCATTTGATGTTTCCGCGTAAATGCACGCAACGGCGCCCTTTCAACGTCGTTTCGACGGCATACCTGCCCAAACCCAAGCTCCTCCCCGGAACTTACGCCATAGTTAGCTGGAATTGATCCCATGACCGCCCCATTCGTCTCGCGCCTCTTCATCTACACCGCCGCCGTGGCCGTGGTCGCCGGCGCCGCCCTTGCGCCGCACCACGCCTCGGCCGCCTCCTTCTATCTGCAGGACCAGTCGGTGAAGGGTCTGGGTCGCGCCTATTCGGGCGAAGTGGCCGACCAGGGCGCCGAGAGCCTGTGGTGGAACCCCGCCGCCATCGCCCGCTCCGGCCGCGAGCTCTATATCGGCGAGAATTCCATCCTGACCTCCGCCACGGTGCTGGACCAGGGCTCGACCATTACCCGCCCGATCCCCCCGGCAGGCCTGACCACCCCGGTGGGCGGCGATCCGCGCTCGTCCAACCCGGTGGAGTTCGGCGTGGTGCCCAACGGCGCCTTCTCGATGCCCATCGGCGACCGCTTCGCCGTCGGCGTCTCGACGGCCGCGCCTTATGACTTCACCTCGACCTATTCCAGCTCGTCCTTCGCTCGCTACCAGAGCCAGAAGTCGCGCCTGACCACCATCGACATCGCCGTCAACGGCGCGATGAAGGTGACCGACTGGCTCGACCTCGGCGTGGCGGTGAACACCGAATACACGTCCGCCAACCTCGGCAACTCCCTGCCCAACCTGTCGCCCCTGCTGCCTGATGGCCAGCAGACCCTGCGCGGCGACGGCTGGAACGTGGGCTATACCGTCGGCGCCCAGGGGCATTTCGGCAAGCTGGAACTCGGCGCCAGCTACAAGTCGGCCATGGACCACGACCTCGACGGCACCGTCACGGTGTCGGGCCTGCTGACCCCGCTGTCGGCCAACAACTTCTCCACCAGCGGCAAGGCGACCTTCACCACGCCGTGGATCGCCACCTTCGGCGGGCGCTACCGCCTGACCCCGCAACTGACCCTGAACGCCCAGGTCGAACGCTTCGGCTGGAGCGAGTTCGACGCCATCCGCACCACCTATGCCGGCGCCACGGTCGCCACGCCGGAGAACTATAAGGACACCACCTCGGGCGCCCTCGGCGTGGACTACGCGGTGAACCCGCGGTGGACCGTGCGCGCCGGCGTCGGCTACGACCAGAGCCCGCTGAGCGGCCAGTACCGTGACACCCGCGTGCCGGACTCCGACCGTGTGCTCTACACCCTCGGCACGTCGGTGAAGGTGGCGCCGGGCCTGACCCTCGACGCCTCGGGCGCCTATGTTCAGTTCAACGGCTCCACCGTGAACACCACCACGGTCTTCTATCAGGGCACGGCTGCGGCGACCGCGGTCACCGAGCGCGCGGACATCGGCGGCAACGCCAAGATCCTGTCGCTTGGCATGCGCTACCAGTTCTAAGCTCAACACGCCGGCCCTGGCTTGCCGCCAGGGCCGGACCCGCGCGGCCGGCGTCGGGGCCCCTTGGTCACCAATGTGGAGCTCGGCTGGCCCTACTACCGGGGATGATGGCGGCGCCGTGATCGCGCGGGGGCACTAGCGAAATACGCGCGAGGATAGCAAATTGAACTCCAGATCGGAGTTTGCATGCTACCATTCCTCGTCGTCGCCGCCATCGCCGCCTGCCCTGTTTCGGAGATCAAGCCAGCGCATATCCTCGAACTTCCGTCAGAGGACGAGATTTCTCAGGCCTATCCCATAGCGGCCAGCAAGGTCGGCCAAGAGGGGGGCGTGAAGCTTTCATGCGACGTGGACGCCAAGGGCGTGCTATCGGCCTGCCGCATAGATAGCGAAGACCCCGCTGGCTGGGGCTTTGGGGCAGCGGCCGTCTCCGTCTTCAACCGCATCATCGTTGCGCCCAAGAAGGAGTGTGGGAAATCCGTCCCCGGCACGTTCTCGACCGGATTCCGGTTCAGGATGTGGGCGCCACCCGTAAGCGACCAAGCCCGCACGGCGAGCACCAAGGCCCCGCCATCCCCTGAGGCCTTGACCTTAGCCCGTCGCTTGATGGCCGCCGAGCATATCCCTGACGACCTGGACAGCAACTATGCCCTCGAACTGGAGCATGCGGCGACGCAAGACCCTCAGGCCCCGTCCGAGTATCGTCTGGCGGCCTACGAGATAGGCAAGTCGATTGCAGAACGGGAGCGCGAGCATATCCTTGACGGTGTCGCGACCAATTATGCCCAGAACTTCCCCATCGCGGACCTTCGCGCCTGGGTCAGCTTCGTCGAGAGCCCTGAGGGACGACGCTTCATGGATCGCAACCGCAGGAAGGACGCGAGGCCGGTGTGGCTCGATTTCGAGCGCTTCTCGGTCGAAGCACGCGCCCGCTTTTGCGCCCAGACGCGCAGTTGTGCCGCCGTAACGCCGGTCAGCGAACCCTAGTCGCCCTTGTTGGCCGCGCGGGTGTCCAGCTTTTCGGCCGGGGCGAGGCGCATGACTTCGCCCTGGTACTTCTCATCTTCGCCGGCGGCGAGGAACGGTAGGGCGTCGGCGCAGGCGCGGCACAGGTCCGACACCCACGCTTGATCCACCTTGTGGAAGTCGGACAGGACGTGGCCCATCACCCGGTCCTTGTGACCCGGATGGCCCACGCCCATGCGCGCGCGGCGAAAGGCCGGGCCGATCTGCGACACGATCGAGCGTATACCGTTATTGCCCGCCGCGCCGCCGCCGTGCTTCAGCCGGAAGCGGCCGGGCGCCAGGTCGATCTCGTCATAGAAGACCACCACGTCGGTGGTGTCCGCCTTGAAGAAGCGCAGAGCCTCGCCCACCGCATTGCCGCTGGAATTGTAGAAGGTCTGCGGGCGCAGGGTCAGCGCCTTCACCTCGCCCGCAGGTGTAGGGATACTCCCCTCGCGAACCAGGCTCTGGAAGCGTTTGCGCTCGGGGCCGAAGGACCAGCGCCCGGCGATGGTCTCCACGGCGCGAAAGCCGAGATTGTGCCGGTTGCCCTGGTACTTGGCTTCCGGATTGCCGAGGCCGACGAGGATCAGCATGCGTCACCACCTCAAACAAAAGCCCCACACGGCATTGGCCGGATGGGGCTTTGATAGAACCATCGGGAACGCGTCGGAGGCTTAGCCCTCGGCGGTCTCTTCGGCGGCTTCGGCCTCGGCTACTTCGGCTTCGTGCTCGGCGTGTTGCTCTTCGGCGACGGCGGCGTCGGCCGCGGCGTCTTCAGAGGCCTGGGCCGAGGTGCCGACCACGGTGGCCACGACCACCGAGCCCTCGGCGGTCGCCTTGACGCCGGCCGGCAGCTTCAGGTCGGAGATGTGAACTGCATCGCCCATCTTCAGGCTCTTCAGATCGACCATGATCTCTTCGGGAATATGGTCGGCCGCGACGAGGATTTCGATCTCGTGGAAGGCCACGTTCAGGGTGCCGCCGCGCTTGATGCCCGGGCAGATGTCCTGGTTCTTGAAGTGAACCGGAATGGAGATCTTCACCGCCTGATGCTCGTCCACGCGGTAAAGGTCGAAGTGCACCGGCACATCGGTCACGGGATGGAACTGGATGTCCTTGGCGATGACCGGCTGGGTCTCTTCGCCGTACTTCAGGGTCACCAGGTGGCCCAGCAGCTTGCCGGTGTAGAGCGACTTCCTGAAGGCGTTCAGGTTGACGGCGATCGGCACGGGACCCTTGTCGCCGCCGTACAGTACGCCCGGCACCTTGCCGCTGCGACGAGCGTCGCGCGCGCCGCCGGTGCCCGTGCGCTCGCGCACTTCCACGTTCAGGATGATCTCGGCCATAACCAGCAGCGCCTTAACGAAACCGCCGCGCCCGATGTCTCCAAGCTGGAGCCACGACGCGGCGAGCAAGAGGGGTTGAACCGCCCACCGTAACGGGGGCGAAAAACGAAGGCGCGTCCTTACACGCTTCCGCTGGAAGGTGCAACGGTGGTGGGCGGGATTACCGGTCCCCGGCCGCCGCGGGCTTCTGCTGGGCGGGCGGTTCGATCTGGGCCGTCGGCGGAACCGGGGTCTGGACCGGCTGGGGCTGGCCGGCGGCCTTGGCCACGCACTGGCCGGTGTCGATCATCACATGCTGACCCAGGCAGAAGATGTCCTCGTACCAGGGCTTGGCGACGGCGAGGCACTGATAGAGGTTCAGCTTCGACATGTGCAGACAGAAGTCGTCGGTGCGGTCGGCCAGCAGGGCGGTCATGTTGGCGTCGTTCTCGTCGCCGCCCTCGCCTAGGGCCGCCAGGGCCGCGATGGCCAGACCGCGTACCACCACCTGGGTGTAGGGCGGACCGGAGCCTCCGGCGGAGACCGCCACGCGGTTCTCGATCAGGCGGCTGTCCGAGCCGGTGACCGCGCGCTTGATCGTGTCGAGGTCGGACGGCTCGGCGCTCATGGGTTGGGCCGAGAGGGACTTGGCGGCGGCGAGGCGCCCGCCGGGATCGGTAATGAAGGTCTTCGACCAGGCCTGATGCTGCACATCATAGGCGGATTGCTTGACCAGTTCGCCGGCGCCGCGAAGCTTGGCGGCATCGGTGTTCAAGGTGACGATGATCAGGCCGGCAGCCGATTGCGCGCCCGGCAGAGCGGTGGCGTAGTAGGGATCGGCCATGATCTTGGCGGCCAGGGCGCGGCGCTGCTCAGGGTCGGCGGCGTAGGCGCGGACATTGGCCACAAAGCCCGGCTCCTGCAGCGCCACCACGGCGGCATAGGCCACCACCGAACGGGAGAACTCGTTGGACTCGAAGGCCTCGCCCATGGTCAGCGAATTCTCGATAGCCGGGCCGCTGGTGAATCCCGGCCGGATCGAGCTGGTGCGCGCCATATAGCTACGGAAGGCGCTGGCGTGGCGGACGACCCCGCTCGCCAGGCTGACGGGCGGCGGCGCGGCGGCGTTGTGCAGGATCGGCGGCGGCGGCGGCGGGGCGGGCGCTTCGGTGGCGCAGGCGGCCAGGGTCGCGGCGCCGAGGGCGGCCATCAGGACCACGCGAAGGCTCGAAGCCTTGGCCAAGAAAGGTCGGGAAAGCGAGATGGTCATGTGCAACGAACCCAGCAGCGGCGTCGTGGAGCATGGCGGCCGAATTGGTTAAGGCCAGCTAACGACAATGAATTTTCTTTTCCGTGCAGACCCATCGTGGCCGATCTGAGTCCAACGGCGCGTCAGTCGAACAGCTTAGACACGGACTCTTCGTTGGCGATACGGCGGATCGCCTCACCGATGAGTGGAGCCACGCTCAGTTGGCGAATCTTGGCGCAGGCGCGCACATGCTCGGGCGGCTCGATGGAGTCGGTGACCACCAGTTCGCTCATCACGCTGTCCGTCACGCGCTGGGTGGCGGCGCCGGAGAGCACGCCATGGGTGATATAGGCGGAGACGCTCTCCGCCCCGCGCTCAGCTACCGCCGCAGCGGCGTTGCAAAGGGTGCCGGCGCTGTCGACGATGTCGTCGAACAGGATGCAGCGGCGACCGGCCACGTCGCCGATCACGTTCATCACCTCGCTCTGACCGGGGGCCGAGCGGCGCTTGTCGACGATGGCGAGATCGGCGCCCAGCCGGTTGGCGAGGGCGCGGGCGCGCACCACCCCGCCTACGTCGGGCGAGACGATCATCAGCTCCTTGGACTTCGACCCATGGGTCTCGCGGATGTCCTGGGCGATCAGGGGCACGGGGAGCAGGTTGTCGGTGGGGATATCGAAAAAGCCCTGGATCTGCCCTGCATGCAGGTCCAGCGTCAGCACCCGGTCCACGCCCGCGCGGGTGATGAGGTTGGCCACCAGCTTGGCGGAGATAGGGGTGCGCCCACCCGTCTTCCGGTCCTGCCGGGCATAGCCGAAATAGGGCAGCACCGCGGTGATCCGCCGGGCCGAGGCGCGCTGCAGCGCGTCCACAGCGATGAGCAGCTCCATCAGGTTGTCGTTGGCGGGGAAGCTGGTGGACTGGATGACGAACACATCCTCGCCGCGCACGTTCTCCTCGATGCGGACGAAGACCTCGTTGTCGGCGAAGCGCTGCACCTCCGCCCGGGTCAGGGGCACGTCGAGGTGGTGGCCTATGGCCGTGGCGAGCGTCCGGTTGGAGTTGCCGGCGAGCAGCTTCATCGGCGCGATCCTAGTCTGGAGGGGTCGCGGCAGCTTCTAGGGGCGAGCGAGCGTGGCGGCAAGCCTTCCGCAGCCGGATGATGCGCCACCAGTGTCTTACTTGCCGCTCGTCGTTGGCGGCGGCGGGGATGTGCGGATTTGAACGGGGCGAGCCTAGTGACCGCCCTCCTCCCGTCGATGCCGCCGCGCGGCGAGCAGGGTCTGCAGGGCGACGAGGATGGACAGGGCGTTGGCGCCGATCTCCAGCCAGCCCTTGGCCTGAGCCACATAGTTCACATAGGCCGACCCGGCGTTGAGGGTCAGCACCAGGGCCGCGGAGATCAGCTGCGCCGGGAACTTGAAAAAGGCCCCGATGGCGCCGGTGACGCTATCGTAAAGATGAGAACTGCCCGCAAGCTCCTGACCGGTGAAATAGGCATAGAGGTCGAAGGCGAGGATCGGCGGAAACACCAACAGCAGATAAAGCGCCATGGCGCCGAGCCACGGCATCGCCTCGCTGATCCGCCCGGCGATCAGATAGCCGATGGCGCGGATGGCGAACCACACCTCCGCCAGCACCAGCCCCACCAGCATGATGGCGAGGAGCACGTCCATCACCGCGCCCATGCGCACACCGATGAACATATTGGCGGCGATGGCGGCGACCACGGCGGCGGCCACCGCCATCAGCCAGTAGCGCCCAAAGCCGAACAGCGCCGCCGTCGATCCCTGCGACTGAACCTGTCGCTCCCGGTTCGCCATGCCCCATCCTCCCGATGCCCGTTAACCATCCTGAACGCGAATGGCTGCGCTGGAAACCTCAGTCGCCCGGATGGGGCGCCAGATAAGACGCCCGGATGGGACGATGGTCAGGGCGCTGTGTCCCCGACGCCACCGGGTCATTTATCGCCGCTATCCACAGGGCCGCGCTTGACCGGGAGGGGCCGGGCGGCGCAAATCGCAACACATGGGGAAGCGGAACAAGATGGGCTTTTGGGGCCGGGTGCAGCGCGAGGTTCGCTTCGTGCGCGCGCTGCTGCGGACCCTCAACCGGCTCAAGGGCATCGAGGGATCGAGCACGCAGCTGGTGTGCGACGACATCGAGGCGGCGGTCGACAAGTGGCCCCAGCGCCCGGCCATCGAGTTCGAGGGCAAGACCCTCACCTACAGCCAGCTCGACGCCATGGCCAACCGCTACGCCCACTGGGCCACCGGGCGGGGCATCAAGCGCGGCGACACCGTGGCCCTGTTCATGCCCAACCGGCTGGAATATGTCGCGGTCTGGTATGGCCTGGCCAAGGTCGGGGTGGCCACCGCCCTGATCAACAATAACCTCACCGGCGCGGCCCTGTGCCATTGCCTGAAGATCTCGGGCGCCGCGCACCTGGTCGCCGACGCCGAGACCGCCCCGGCCTTCGAGGCCGTCCGCAACGACCTTGGCCGCTCGATGATGGAGTGGATCGTCGGAGGATCCGCCGCTCGCGCCGACCGAGACCTCGACCGCACACTGAAAGGCGTCTCGTCCCTGCGACCGACGCGGGAGACCGCCCGCTACGGCGTCACCGCCAAGGATACGGCGCTCTATATCTACACCTCGGGCACCACCGGCTTGCCCAAGGCGGCGCGCATCCCGCACACCCGCGCCCAGACCTATATGCGCGGCTTCGCCGCCTCCACCGAGGCCAAGCCGGACGACAAGATCTATATCGTCCTGCCGCTCTATCACGCCACCGGGGGCCTGTGCGCCGTCGGCACCGCCCTGCTCAACGGCGGGCAGATCGTGCTGAAGCGCAAATTCTCCGCCAGCCAGTTCTGGGACGACATCGCCAGCCACGGCTGCACCATGTTCGTCTATATCGGCGAGCTGTGCCGCTATCTTGTGAACCAGCCGGAGCACGCGACGGATCGCACGGCGGTCAAGCTTGCCTTCGGCAACGGCCTTCGTCCCGACGTATGGGAAAAGATGCTGCAGCGCTTCCGCATCGGCCGCATCCTGGAGTTCTACGGCTCCACCGAGGGCAATGTCTCGATCCTGAACTTCGACGGCAAGCTCGGCGCTATCGGTCGCATCCCCAAATTCCTGGCCGGCCGCTTCAACGTCAAGCTGGTCCGCTTCGACGTCGAGACCGAAGAGCCGATCCGCAACGCCCAGGGCTTCTGCATCCCCGCCCCAGTGGGCGAGATCGGCGAGGCCATCGGCGAGATCAAGTCGGACGATCCGCGCTCCAACTTCACCGGCTATGCTGACAAGTCGGCCACCGAGAAGAAAATCCTGCGCGACGTGTTCACCCGCGGCGACGCCTGGTTCCGCACCGGCGACCTGCTCAAGCAGGACAGCGAGGGCTATTTCTACTTCGTCGACCGCGTGGGCGATACCTTCCGCTGGAAGGGCGAGAACGTCTCCACCGGCGAGGTGGCCGAGGTGCTGGGCCAGGTTCCGGGTGTCACCGAGGTCAATGTCTATGGCGTCGAGGTTCCGGGCGCCGAGGGCCGCGCCGGCATGGCTGGCCTGCTTACGGAAGAGGGCTTCGACATCGCGGCCGTGGCCAAGGCCGTGAACGAGGGGCTGCCCGCCTATGCCCGCCCGGTTTTTATCCGCCTGCAGAAGGCGTTCGAGACCACCGGCACCTTCAAGTACCGCAAGATGGATCTGGTCGAGCAGGGCTTCGACCCCGACAAGGTGGACGGCGAACCCCTCTTTGTCCGCACCGCCGAGGGCGCCTACGACCCCCTGACCGCGGAAACACGCGCCCGGATACTAGCCGGCGACTGGCGCTTCTGACCCTACAGATGTGGGGATAGCGTCCCTGCTTCTCCCTTCCCTCTCGAGGGGGAAGTGTCGGGGATGGGGGGTGCAGGCGGTGGAAGCGAAAGGCCGGAGGCGAAACCCGCGCTGCCTCAAGTGGTTACCGGGAGAACGGCGGCGCGTTCACCCTTGACTCAAAACTCTACATATATAGCGTAGATTCATGCCCGCCGCGCCGCGCCGCCTCTCGCCTCAGACTCTTGCCGCCCTCGACGTGCTTATAAGCGCGCCGGACCAATGGTTCTACGGCCTGGAGATCGTCGCCACGACGGGACTGAAGTCGGGCAGCCTCTATCCGATCCTGATCCGCCTGCATGCGCGCGGCCTGGTCGAGAGCCGTTGGCTGGAGCCGGAAAAGCCCGGCCGCCCTCCGCGCCACGCCTATCGCATCACCGGCGCCGGGCGCGCGGCGGTGAAGTCGGCCAGGGCCGTTGCGCCGGTTCAACTCGTCGGCAAGGGGATGTTCTCATGAGTGCTGTTCACGCACTGGCCGGCTGGATCATGCGCCGCGCCGAGTCCCTCACGCCGCCAGACCGGGCGGAGTGGAGCGCCGCCATGCAGGCGGAGTTCGCCACGCTCACCGACAACGGCGTGGCGCTCGACTGGGCCATGGGCTGCCTCGGCAGTGCCCTCGGCTGGCGGGTGCGGAAGGAAGCGCTGTTCTTGGTGCTTTTCGTCCTCGCGCCGCCCCTTCTGGCCTGGGCGTCGGCCACAATGTCCGACGCGTTGCATCCGGTGAGTCCGGCCTGGGTGAAGTATGACAGGCTGTTCCAGAGCGGGTCGGTGTTCTTGGCGACCCTTGTTCTGGCCCTGCTGAAGCCGCGGTTGGCCATCCTGTCGGCTCTCGTCATCGCCTATGTCGGCCCGGACGGCCTCATCTCCTGGTTCGACCCGACGGCGGGCGGCCACGTATGGGACCATTTCGAAGGCAGCCTGGTCGGCTTTATCACGCCACTGTGGACCGATGCTGACGGTGCGGCGGCCAACCCCGGCCACCTGCACAACTGGCAGGTCACTTTGATCGTGATCTGGCGACGTTTCGAGCCGTGCCTCTGTGGCGCCGCCCTCGGATGGGCCGCCGCCTGGCTGGCGGGGCGTCCGCGCGTCAGGAGGGTGAAGGCGGCCTAAGTGTCGTTTCCAAGAAGGTTGTTTAGTCGAGTGTAGGGTGGCTGGTTGCCGATTGCTGAGTGTGGTCGGTTGAGGTTGTAGTCGTTGATCCAAGGGCCGATGGCGGCGTTGCGTTCCTGCGATGAGGCGTAGGGCTGGGCG
>CAIOYC010000016.1 GCA_903862425.1 uncultured Caulobacterales bacterium
CGCCCAGCCCTACGCCTCATCGCAGGAACGCAACGCCGCCATCGGCCCTTGGATCAACGACTACAACCTCAACCGACCACACTCAGCAATCGGCAACCAGCCACCCTACACTCGACTAAACAACCTTCTTGGAAACGACACCTAGGTCACCCCGTTAGGTCCAATGAACTCCGCGCCCGTTCACCCTACGTTCTTGTCGAATCTCTCAGCTTGTGCCAACGAAATAGCGCGCTGGACGGTTAACGGTAGCGGCGCTTGGTATTCGGCTACTACGGGAGCGACCCAGCCGAGGGGAGTCCGAAAGGTGGAGCCCTAGTCGCCAGCGGGGCGTAACGCTGAACGCAACCACCGATCCCATCCGACGTCACGAGATGGGGGTCCTAAGCGGGTGTGAGGCTCCGGAGAGCTACGCTTGCTGGACATAGGAACGCCCCGGGTTTGCGAAAGCGATCCGGGAGTGTTCCTATGTCCGTCACGGATGATCCCACCAAAGACCTGAGACAGCAGATTAAGAAAACAACGGGTCAATGTTAGCTCTGGAGACGCCTGGTTGACCCGCAACCACGACAATTCCTGAGCACGATAAGGCCTTTTTTTCCGGACGCCCAGATTTCCCAAAAAATTTTGCGCAATCGGCGGGGTGGCAGGCTCACCGGCAAAATCCGTACTTCAGTGACTAGGCAGTCTCCCTTTCTCGCCTAAGGTCTTATTCTCCCAAACGCCCGCAAGCGGAAACGTCCAAGTTTGCCGAGTGTGAGCCGCCGTTCGTCCGCGGCGACCTCGCCAGTCCTTGGTGAAATGCGGTCATTTAGTCCCGGCAGAGCAAGCGGCCTAAGCGATGAGGGGACAAACCTTGGGTGGCGTCATGTTCTCAGGAGGTCGCTGGGGAGCGAAAGCCTTGGAGACACGCGTTGCATCCTGCGGTTATTGCCTCACGCTCAGCGACGCCTCTTCGGCGCGCCTCACGGTCTCAAGGATCCGAAAATTGCGGTCCCGAACCGGCTTTTGTGACCTGCATTCACCTGAGCCCGTCGAGTGAGCGAGCTCAGGTAGAGGCATTCCTCGATGCGGCTTACGCCCGCGCCTTTGGGGGGACTCTGCGCAGCCATTACCCCGTCCTGATGGGGATGCGCGACGAGCACGGTATGGTCGTTGCGGCGGCTGGCCTTCGTTCAGCGCGCAGCAGCCCTTTGTTCTTGGAGCAATACATCGACGAACCGATCGAACTGGCGCTGAGCCGCATTTGCGATCTACAAGTCGCTCGCCAGCAGATCGTTGAGATTGGAAATCTCGCAGCTGCCCGTCCAAGTGCCGCGCTACAGCTGTTCGATGCTCTGGCCTCGCACCTCGCCGACGGCGGCGCGACCCATGTCGCGGTTACAGCGACGCGAGCGTTGCGGCGCACCTTAAGACGACTTGGTTTTTGCTGGTGCCACCTCGCCTCAGCCGATCCAGCGCGCATCGCCGCTGCGGATGACTGGGGGCGCTATTATGAGGCGGATCCGCAAGTAATCGCCGGCCCTATCCATCACGGCTTAGCCCAACTCCAGGCGAACCCGCGGCTTGCCCAATGAGCTTGGTTCTGAGCGCTATTCATGAACACGGATTGATAAATCCCGCGAGCGTCGCGTTGAGCGACCAGCATTTGCGGCTCACCTATGGTGAACTCGAGCACCAGGTGGAAGCGACGGCGGCTGCGCTGGATCGCGCCTTTGGTGGTGAATTGAGCGGACGCCCAGTGGGCTTGGCGCTCGAAAACCGCCCCGCCTGGGTTATCCTTGATCTGTCCTTGATCCGCTTGGGCTGGGCCAACATCCCTCTTCCCGGCTTCTTCACCGCGGCGCAGCGAGAGCACGCCTTGGAGAATGCCGGCGCCGGACTGCTCATCAAAACCGGGGCGGAACTAGGAGAGCAGTTCTCAGTTGCCGGAGAAATGCTCGCCATCGAGACGCTGGCGCACAAAAAGACGGCCCTGCCCTCAGGCACAGCCAAGGTCACTTATACCTCTGGGACCACCGGGCAACCCAAGGGGGTTTGCCTCTCCCAAGCCCAAATGGAGGCCGTAGCCAGCTCAATCGTTTCGGTGATCGGCGACGAGTTCGCGGGGCGCCATATGCCGCTCCTGCCGCTTTCGATCCTCCTTGAGAACGTGGCTGGCCTCTACTCTAGCCTGATCGCGGGCGGCCGTTACCATGTGCTGGCACCAGAGGCGATCGGCCTCGCTAACCCCTTCAAGCCGGAGCTTGGGCGTCTGCTCCAGGCGATTCGCGAGGAGAATGCGACAAGTCTTATTCTGGTCCCCGACCTGTTGCGGGCGCTGATTGTATCAATGGGGTTCAGCGGAACGCGACTACCACAACTGAATCTTGTGGCCGTCGGCGGGGCCAAAGTCGCGCCGCAGCTGCTTGATCAGGCGCAAGCGCTGGGGCTACCGGTGTTCGAGGGCTACGGGCTCAGCGAATGCTCCTCGGTCGTGGCGCTGAATACCCCTCAAGCACGCACCATCGGATCGGTCGGTCGGATATTACCTCACCTGACGGTCGAGGTCGGGACTGACGGAGAACTCCTCGTCGGTCCCCGACCCTTCCTGGGCTACGCTGGCGGGCAGCTGCATGCGGGTCCGGTTCACACTGGGGACCTTGGGAGTCTCGATGCGGACGGTTACCTGCGGATCGTGGGCCGCAAGAGCAATACGATCATCACCGCTCATGGCCGCAACATCGCGCCCGAATGGGTCGAGAGCGAACTTCTTGCTCAACCGGAAATCCGCCAAGCCCTCGTCTTCGGCGAGGCTCAATCCGAACTTGGCGCCCTGATCGTTCCGCTGATGCCCGAAATGCTGCCCGAAGCAGTTGCGGCTGCGGTCGCCCGCGCCAACCAGAACCTACCCGTCTATGCCCAAGTCGGTCGCTGGAAGCTCAGGCCACCTTTCGATGCGGCGCTTGGCGAACTCACTGGCAATGGGCGGCCACGTCGCTCGGTCCTGCTCAAGCACGAACAGGCCTTCATCAGTTCTGATTCAGTAAGGAGCTTCGCTTGACATTCTTTGCACGCCTTGTGGCCGAGACAGCGGCGGGACAGATGGACCTGGCCTCCGTCCCTCAGATCCAGGACGGCCTCGCCGGAAAAATCTCCCGCGAAACCTACATCGCCTACCTCACCGAAGCCTATCATCACGTCAAACACACCGTCCCGCTGATGCAGGCCGCCAAAGCAGGCCTCGATGCCGGTCACACCCCGTTCAAGCTGGCGCTCGATGAGTACATTGCTGAAGAGACCGGGCACGAGGCGTGGATTCTCAACGACATCCGACACTGCGGCGGCGATGCCGAAGCCGTCCGTCTCGGCGAGCCGCGGCCGGCGACTAGGCGGATGGTCGAGTTCGCTTACGACTATGTGCGGCACACCAATCCGATGGGCTTTTTCGGCATGGTTTTCGTGCTTGAGGGGACCAGCGTGCGTCTCGCGACACAGGGCGCGGACGCCGTGGCCAAGACGCTCGGTCTTGGTCCGGAATGCTTCAGCTATTTGACCTCGCATGGATCGTTGGACCAAGAGCATCTGGTCTTTTTCCAGCGGCTGATGGACGAAGTCGATGAGCCCGCCGACCAGGCCGCAATCCTGGAAGTGGCTGAGGTCATCTTCGGCCTGTTCGCCGAGGTCTTCCGATCGATCCCGCACCAACGGGAGGTCGCCGATGTCCTTTGAGCACAAGGAGATCCTGCTCACTGGCGGATCCGGCGGCCTTGGGGCCCTTATTTGCCGTCAACTGACCGACGAGGGCGCGGTCGTTACGGTGCTTGATCGCGCTACACCGGTGCAACCGGTGCGGTTTTTGGGGCATGACCTATCGACCGCGCCGGGGTTGGAAGCCGCCGCCGCTGACATAGCCAAGTATCCATGGGATTTGTTGATCAACCTGGCGGGCATTCAGTATTTCGGACCAGTAGAAGACCAAGCGCTGGAGCATCTCCTCGCCAGCTACATGGTCAACCTCATCGCTCCCGTTCGCCTGACCCAGGCGGTATTGCCGCGGATGAAGCAGAACGGCCACGGTCGGATCGTGAACGTCGGCTCCATCTTCGGGTCGATCAATTTCGCCCACTTCGCCACCTATTCCAGCGCCAAGGCGGGCCTTAGGGGGTTCAGCCAGGCGCTGCGCCGCGAAATGTCTGGGACCGGCATAGGGGTCACCTATGTCGCGCCGCGAGCGGTGCGCACGGCGCTCAATAGCGCGAAGGTGATGGAATTCGCTCGACTGACCAAGATGAACATGGACGAGCCAGAAGCAATCGCCGCCCGGATCGTCCGCGCCGTTCGAGAGGGCAAGAACGAGGCCTATTTCGGTTTTCCCGAAAGCGCGTTTGTTCGTCTCAACGCCATTTTGCCAGGCGTGGTCGACGCCGCGTTGGCGGCCAATGACCGCAAGGCCGCACAGCTCTTCCTCGCCTGATGTTTTCGGAGACTTCCATGTCTGCTTCTATTCGCCTTCTCGCCATCGCTTTCGCCGCAGGCTTGGTCGTGACGGGCGCAAATGCCGCCGAACCTGGGCCCTTGGAGACTCGAATCGACGCATTCGCCAAGACCTGGGCTCACATCAACTTCGAAATCCAAGACAAATCAGTGCAGGCGCAGGAGGCCGAAAGATTGGCGCACGAGTGCGACATGCTTGCCCAACAGTATCCAGGACGTGCGGAGCCACTCGTCTGGGAAGCCATCACGGAGTCGACCGAGGCGGGCGCCAAGGGCGGTTTAGCAGGTCTTGGCTTAGCGAAAAGCGCACGGGCGCATCTTGAACGAGCCGAAAAGATCAACCCGACGGCCTTGGGTGACGGCTCGGTCTATACAAGCCTGGGTTCGCTCTATGCCCAGGTCCCCGGGTTCCCCATCGGATTTGGCGACGCCGGCAAAGCGCGGGCCTACTTCCAGAAGGCTCTGGCGGCCAATCCGGATGGCATCGATGCCAATTTCTTCTATGGCGACTTTTTGATCCGTCAGCATGACTATGCGGGCGCCATACGGGTGCTGGAAAAGGCCCTGGCTGCGCCCCCGCGACCGGGTCGCGAAGTGGCCGACCGCGGTCGCCGCGCCGAGGCGGTGGCGCTGCTCAAGCGAGCTAACCATCAGCTAAAATAGACCCAACGAACGCGACCGTCGGGGGCTAGCCCCCGACGGTCGTAGACGCCGTTACACTGCGTCGGCGCGACGCTTCGGTCAGGCCGAAACGTCGACGCGCGTCCCTGTCCCGGCGGGTGGCGCTGCCTGAACCTTGGCATCGTCACCGTCACCGTCGTTAGGCCGATCGACTGGCGCTGCAGTCTTGGGCGTAGAAACCAAAGCCGCCAGAACGGAACTTTGAACAGAAGCGACCGTCATTTTGATGATCTCCATAAATAGGGCGATTTTTCGCACGCTTACCTATGATAAGAATTTATATATAGACGATTAATATAGCCGACCGCACCGCTTGGCGTCATTTATAAATCCAAATACATAGAAAATATGATTTCGTGCGAGATTAACGCTTACAGCAATACGACGTCGCCGAAGCGCTATTCCCTCAGTTCGGGGCTCAAAAAGAGCGAGAAATCTTCAGGGTAACGCTTCGAGGGCGTTGCGGCGTCAGTTGGCCAATCGAGCGAATGCTGAACGGATTACCGAACGCAAAGGTGTCTGACGCCTGGTTTGCGAGGTTGTCGAGCACCACGCGCGTGGACCAGTGATCTTTGGTCACGCCGAAACTGAGGCGAGTCTTGGTGTAGCCGCCCATCTGAGCGCCCGTCGTGGGATCGATGCTGATCCGAGAGCGGCCGACATAGGCGACGTCCATCGCCACATCGCCTTGATAACCGGCGGGCAGCGAGAAGCGCCGCGACAAGAACACTGCGGCGGATACGCGCGACACGCCTGGAAGTTGGGCATCCGCAATCGATGAAAAGGACGGCGTCCGTCGCTCTAGCTCAGGATCGTTAAGGGTCAAGTTGGCACGAACGATCACGTCTGGGGCGGGCACGACAGCGGCCTCGAACTCGACGCCGAGGTCATTCGCTACCCCAACATTGGCGACATAACTCAGCCCTGACGGTAGAAGTTGATTGGACTGCAGATCTCGCCAGCGTTCGGCATAGGTGGCCGCACGAAGGTTTAGCGCACCACCAAGGAGTTTGGCTTTCAGCCCCAGTTCGTAGTTCCAAAGCTCGTCGCCCTTGTAGACCTGGTAGGGCTGGGACACCCCGCCACTCGGCGCGAAAGTCTGCCCGGCCAAGCCCCCGGTGTTGACGCCTCCGCTGCGATACCCCTCCGCGGCCTGGACATAGACAATAGCCGCCTCACTCAGGTCGAAGCTGGCCACAATCTTCGGGGCCAGCCGGCGTTCTGTCAGTGCTACATCGGTGGACCGCACGCCGTCCTGTGCGGACACGGTGGATCCAACCCGACTGTGCGTTTGCGTCCAACGGGCGCCAAAGGTGAGATGAACGCGCCGCACGGGTGAGACCGTCGCTTCACCAAACAAGGCATAGGTCTCGACCAAGCTCGACCGATCCTCGGAATAAAGCGGACTATTGTTCGACAAGGCGTGCAAGATCGGAGCGGCGAACTCCGTATCGCGCTGATAGTTCAATCCGGCCAGCCACTGCACCCGGGGATTAAAGGATGACGCTGCAGTGATCTCTTGAGTGAAGATGCGTTTGTGATCCGCGTCGTCGAATGCGGCCGGACCGCTAGCGCCGGGCGCAAGCAGATTGAGCGAGGCCGTCGCATCGTATCGGCTGTCGATCTGGTGGCGCACGAGGGCGGTGGTCGACCTGACCAGCAGCCCGCCGTCACGATGCTCAACCACTGCATAGAGTGCATCGAAATCATTGTCGTGGGGCTCCGCGATCGGGAGGGCGCGCTGATAGGGACCAAGCCCGGCTGTATCGTACTGGGTGTCGGCCGCATTGATCGCCTGGAAGCCGGCACCGAGGGTCAATGTCCAACCTTGATCGAACGCTGCGAGCAGAGCGAGACGGGCGCCGCTGCGCTGGACTTTATTAATATCCTTGAGGTCGGTGGTGACGTTGTCGATATAGCCGCCTGCCTGTTCGGCATAGCCGACGCCACGGATCGCCAGCCGATCTTTGACGATGGGCAGATTGATCATCGCATCGATCGCGCTGCTCGAAGCGGCCCCCTGCGTCGTGCCGATCTCCGTGGAAACGCGGGCCGAGAATTGATCGAGGGCAGGCTTTTTCGACCTTAGCTGAATAACGCCGCCGATAGATCCCGAGCCATAGAGGGCGCCTTGCGGCCCGCGCAGAACTTCGACCGACTCAAGGTCCGTCAGTCTGAGATCGGGGTCCGGAGCATTGTAGGAAAGGGCGACCTCATCGAGATAGACACCGACCGTCGACTGAGTCCGGCCGGTGAGGATGCCGTCCGAAATGCCGCGCAGGAAGATCTTGTCGCGGCCGGAACCCAGGTTGGTCGTCGTCATCCCGGCGACCAGCGGGGCAGCATCGGTCAGGTCAGTGACGCCCAGGCGCTCGAGTGTCGCCTCGGAGATCGAACTGACGGCATAGGGCGAACGCGCGATAGGAGCCGGCAGGCGTGTCGCAACGACCGCGATATCCTCGAGGGTGGGCGGCGGCCTCGAAGGGATGACGGCGACCGGGACGGGGATGATCAAGACCGTCGTGGGATCCGCGAAGATGAAGCTGCAACCGCTTTGTCGCAGGATAAGGTCCAAACCCTCCTTGACTGTGTGGCGGCCGTTCAGCTCCACAGGGCTTTGTAGGCAACGCACACCGGGTCGCCGCCCCACGGAGATGCCAGCCCGCAGGGCAAAGGCATTCAGTGTGCGATCGAGCGGGGCCAGCGGTAGCTCAAAGAGTCGAGCCTGGTCGGCTGCCAGCGCGCGAGGAACCAGAAGGACGCTGGTCGCTATGGCGCTGACAAGGGCAAGGCCCTTGGCGCTGCGGTTATCGGGGCGCGAACGTGAGGGCTTCGGGCGAGAAGCGCGCCTTGATCGGCAAGTAGGTCTCCAACCGACGCGCAACCACGTCCTCCGAATCCAGAACAAGCACGCCGGTGAAGCGCAGCTTGGCTGCATCCTCCCCGTCTACCTTGATTGGCCGCGAATAGAACCGGCTAAGGTCGATGGCGACCTGCGCCAATGGCGCATTCTGATAAGGCCGGCGCAGCGAAGACAGGTCAGCGGCGACAATTCTCGATACGGCGCCGCCAGCGGGTCGCACCAGCGCCTCCCCGCCATGAACCCGCAGTGCTGCGCCCTGTGACGAAGTCGGTCCAATCTCGACCTCGCCCTCCGCGACTTGAACGATCAGGCTGGAGTTCACCACGCGGGTCGTGAAAACGGTGCCGATATCGATAATTCGCTGTCCTTGCGCCAGCACGGTCAGGCGACGGCTCGGATCGTGTTTGAGATGGAAGGTCACAGCACCGGACCGAATTTGTACTTTCTGCCCTTGCGCGTCAGCGCTGAGGGTTAGCCGTGTACCGCCGGCAACGACGGCCGAGCCCTTCTGCAAGGCGATGGTGCGGCTTTCGTTTTCAGCGACCTCGATCACCTGCTCTGACGCGAGAGCAGGACGCGGGATAGGCTTGTAAGCGACAAAAAATGTGAGCGCGGCGACGCCGGCGGCGGCCAGCGCACCCCAGGGAAGGACGCCTGCCCATCTCGCACTTGCCCTGGGCCGGAACTCGACGACCTTAGTCTGCTCTGCGTCCTCAGAATTGCTGTCGAGGTCGAGCCAGAGAGCCTCGACCTGAGTGAACGCTGCCTGATGACGAGGGTCGGATTCGAGCCAGGCTTCGAAATTCAGCCAGTCTTGCTCTGAAGCGTCATCGGAACGCAGGTTCGCAAACCAGTCCGTCGCCTGGGCGAGGATGGCTTGTTCTTCCGCCTTATCAGTCGGATCTGTCATTCCTCACCATCGACGGGCGAAGCCGCCCTAGTCCGTAAGACGTCGCCGCCGCAAGATCGCCTCATTTACGGCGCGCCAGAAGATGCTTGAGGGCTGCGCTGACGTGCTTTTCGACGGCGCTGCGCGAGATGCCAAGGCGAGTCGCCGTTTCCGTATGGGTCAAACCCTCAAACTTGTGGAGACGAAACACGCGCTGAGTCTGTGGTGAAAGCTCTTCAAGGGCCGTCATCAGTTGCGCCAGTCTCTGACGCCCCTCGAGGACCTTATCGGCCGCTGGCGCGCTATCCAGGGCGGTCGCGCCTAGTGTGTCTACGGCCGCATCGCTCCAGGCTTGGTCCCGCACGGTGGCGCGACGTCGGTGACGCATCTGGTCTAACATCAGGTTCCAGCCGAGCCGGTACAAAAAGGCGACCGGGTCGCGAACTTCGCCAGCGTCCACCTTGTCCAGTTTGAAGTAGAGTTCCTGAACGAGGTCCTCCGCCGCGCTGGGCGATCCCAGGCGGCTGGAAAAAAAACGCACCAATTCGGGCCGCTTGGCTAGGTAAGTGTCCGTGAGGCTGGGTTTAGCGGCCGACACGATGCTCCCGACTCTCCAATATCAACCTTGGTTCAATCATACCCCCCGTGCACCGCAAGGGGCGAATTGGCATTTGATGTTTTTCATATGTGAGGCGGGGTTCGGCCGGTGACGTCTTGTCTTCAAAAGGATTGTAGATGGCTTGGCGTCGTCACCTCTTAAGCCTCGCATGCGCCGCATGATCCGAAGCTTCTTCGCGCGGTTTGGTCGCCTGATCCGGTTCGTCGTTGTCGGGGGAAGCATGGCCCTGACCTACTCACTGCTGACCGCGGCTCTGATTGCTGGGCCCCTGTCCGGCCACGAAATTGGGGCGAGCGCCTTGGGTTCGCTCATTGTGATCCCTCTTTCGTTTCTCGCCCATCGCCGCTTCACCTATGCAGATACTGTCCAGAGCCGAGCGAGTTTGCGCCGGTTCGGGCTCGTCGCTCTCGTGAGTCTCGGGCTGAACGTAGGAGACATGCGTCTGTCTCAGACACTGAATTGGCCGTATTGGACCGCGCTCGTGGCCGGTTGGGGTATCATTCCCCTCGTCAATTTCTTGATCAACACCGTCTGGGTCTTTCGCGCGCCCAAGCTGCTCGCTGTTGTGCCCAAGGCGACACTTACCGATCTTTCGGCCGCGATGGTCCAGGGGCGGGATGCTTGAGGGCGTTCGAGATCAATCATCGAGGTGAGAGTGAGCGCCACGATCTTGAAATCGAGCCTTTCGGCGGTGGGGCTGAACTGGAGGGATGGCTTATTCGCTACGCACCGGGCCTAGCCATCTGGTGTGGGGAAATCAGTCGCGAAACCTTTTGTGGCTACACGCGCGACGTCCGAAGCGCGATGCGGGACGACTGCGGTTGGTACCTCATTGAAATCGACACGCGAGCCACTTTGGAGCCGGCCACGCGTCTCCTCGCCAAGCTGGCCTCAGAGGTCCTCGGACTCGAGCTTGCGATCGCTGTCGCGATCGGTCTCCGGGCGCAACGGCGAGCCTACCCGGCAGATTAGCCAATCAGCGCGTTGGGCGATGTTCGGCCGCCCCATCCGACAGAAATATCCATTCGCTTGAGGTTCGGCACAGGCGGCGGCGTCTTCTAGTGGGGACTGGAGACCTAAAATGCAGATCAGCGCTATGGCCAGCCGTCTCGAAAGCCATCGCGCCGCGTCTGACCAAACGGCTCGCCCTAGAGCCAAGGGGCGCGTCTTGATTGAATGGTCTTTCTTCCTCGGCGCCCTTGTCTGTTGCTGCGCCTTAGAACTTTACCTACTGCCCAGCCTGATCGACCAGTACACGCTCTATGGCTGATCATTGTGACGTCAGCGCGAGACCTTGCGGGCCGCCAACCACCAAGGCCTCAAAGGTCTTCACCTTGGCGAAGCCTGAGACCGTCGATGTCGCAGTAAGTTTTGGCCAATGTATCGCTGAAGCTATGGATCTTGACGGCCCGCGCATCGCTGTTGGGGTCACGTACGGCAAAGTCAGGGTGTTGCGGGCTGATTTTCAACGCCCCACGAAAGTGGGCCGATCTATCTCGGCATCAAGATGAAGGGACGGCTCGCGAGGTGCGGCACCCTGGAGATGTCCATGTTTAGGGACAGACGCTCCAGGTAAAGCAGCTCCTCTTTGGTGGTCGGGTCATAGGCGGCAAAACGTCGGCGACCGTCGGCAAAAGCCTTGTCCGTCAGATGCGCCTCGGCAAGATCACGCCATGGCCCAGCACCTTGTCCGTCGCGGTTGAAGCCGGCGCCTTCATTCATTGGGCTTTTTCGCCGATCCCGGATGGAAGCGGGCAGCTGGTCCGGTGCAAGATCGTAGAGGTCGCGTAGGGCGCTCTTGCCAACCGCGCCTTTGGTCGTGATCCGAACGAGGTCGCGGGACGGAAGACCCAGGGCATAATCGACCACGTCCTGGTCCAAGAAGGGCTCGCGAAGTTCGACCCCAAAACGCATGCCGCATCGATCCAGGCGTTGTAGGATGGTGCTGTGCATGAGGCCCAGGGTCTGGTCACGAACGAGGGCGCCCGTGCTGGCGCTTTGTGCGTAGGCCGCCTCAAGAAAATCGTAGCCGGCGAACAGTTCGTCGGCGCCCTCGCCGCACAGAGCGACGCGCAAGCCGTCACGCCTCATTCGCCGACTGAGCTGGAGGGTGCAGATCCCCGCGCGGATCGTCGCGGGCTCAAAAGTCTCGCAAACCCCGACGAGCTCGTCGATTTGATCCAGGCTGCCATTCTGGTCGAGTTCGAGCGGCGCCCGACGTAAATCAAGCTGGGTCAGCTGGGTCAGCTGGGTATATTCCAAAGCGTAGGCGTGGTCAGGTCCGGTCGGGTCGCCGATGAAGTAAGCGGGCAGATCTGGCCGCGACTGACGAGCGTAATGGACGACAAGGGTGCCATCGATCCCGCCGCTAAACATGACCGCCGTTGGCAGTCCCTCGGGCAGTCGTCGCGCGATGGCTTGACGCATCAAGCGGTCCAGCGCCTGCGGATCGTGGGCGTGATGTCCTGCCCCGGATTGGTCGATAGGCCGGGACGTAAAATCGACCAGTCGGTCGGCGGTCAGCACATGCCCGGGCGGGACGAACATCACGTTCCGCACAGGATGGGCGTTCAGAAGGGGCCGGATTTCCGAACAGAATAGATAGCCGGCATGGCCTTGAAGGACGTAGAGGGGCTTGACGCCAAAAGGATCTCGCGCAGCCAAGAAGACATGGTTCTTCAGGTCCAGGGCCACAAAGGCGTACATACCTTCGAGCCGATATACGGCGTTTGCGCCCCAAACGCCGAGGGCGTTGGCCAAGACCTCCGTGTCGCAATCGGTGTCGAACTTGACGCCGAGGTTTTGCAACTCATGGCGCAGCAGGCGATAATTATAGATTTCGCCATTCAGGATCACCAGGATCCGACCATCGGATGACAGCTTGGGTTGGGCGCCGTTATCGGCATCCGTGATAGGCAGCCTGCGAGTGCAGAACGCATGGCGTTCGTCGGGTGAAACGATAGGATCGGTTATCTCGCCGCGATGGTGTAAATCCGCCGTTAGCGCTTCGACAGCGCCCTGTGCTCCTGTCCAATTGATCGCTGCCGCGATACCGCACATCGGCTATGGGTTTCGCACGCGCTTGCTCACGCCGGTTCTGCCTCGACCTCAAGGCGCGGAGCGGGAGCCTCCAAACTCGGTCGCTCGGCCCGATGGAGCCGCGTGCTATCCATGGTTTGCTGAAGCGAAAGCCAACTCCACAGAAAGAGCCGGTTATCGGCCCGCCGCTGGCGGTGAAGGCGCCATGCGGTTTCGACGCCGCGCATGCGTATACCGGTCACCGGGGTTAAGGGAGGCGTTTCGGGCAGGGTGCGAAGCCACTTGGAGGTCGGCATTCCGAACCCTTTCTTAGGACGGTTCAAAACGCTCTTGGGCGCCGCATTGGCGAAGGCGCGGCGGAGCAAGAACTTGCGTTCGCCGCTCTGCATCTTAAGGGCATGCGGCAGGCGCCTGGCGAAGTCGACCACACCGTTGTCGAGAAAGGGGGAGCGGGCCTCAAGCCCGTGCATCATCGTGGCGCGGTCCACCTTGTTGAGGATGCCGTCCTGCAGATAGAGGTTGGTGTAGAACTCTAGCGTCTTGTCCACCAAAGCTGGCGATGTTCCCATCGACCAGAGATCCAGGGCCTCGCTGTACACCGCCTCAGGTGTGGCAGGGCTATTGAAGATGTCTCGCTGCGCATCGGGGTCGAGCGGACCGAGCCAGACCGGATTCCACAAAGTCTGCGGCTGGCTCAGGCCGGCGAGCGTGCGCCTGAGTTTGAAATCAAGGCTCATATTGCTATCCAACTGCGGCAGGCGCTGCACCGCCTGTCGAAGCAGTCGATGGAGTGGGCGAGGAACGCCCGCGCGGTAAAGGCAAGCGGGCGCTAAAGCCTTGAAGGGATCATAGCCCGCAAATAATTCGTCCGCCCCATCGCCCGACAGCGCGACGGTGACTCGCTTACGCGCGAATTGAGCCAGCAGGCTGGTGGGCAGGATCGACGAGTCTCCCGAGGGTTCGTCGAGGTGCGCGAGAACACGGGGTATTTCCGCGCGCGCGGTATCGAAATCCAACCATCTGCAGGTGTTGGCGACGCCCAGGGCCTTCGCGACGTCTCGTGCGCGTTGGGATTCGTCGAAGCTGGGTTCGCAAAAACCCAGGGTAAAGGTCTCGATGCGGTCGGCCGGTATGCGCCGCGCGGCCGCCGCGACGATGAGGCTGGAGTCCAGGCCACCCGAGAGGAAGAAGCCGACGGGCACATCGGCCGCGAGGCGCTGTTCGACGGCGCCTTCGACCAGGCTGCGCAGTTCGTCAGCGACGTCGTTTATGGGGCGTCGAAGTTGGGCGAGGTCAGGTTCGAGCAAGAAACGCCAGTAGCGCGTGACCCGGAGCTCACGCGTGCCAAGATCGAACGTCATCGAACAGCCGCCCGGAAGTTTTTGGCAGTGCTCGTAAAGCGTATGGGGCGCTGGGAAAAAGCCGTAGGCGAAGAACTTCTGTAGCCCTAACAGGCTCAGGCGGGGCGTGAAATGAGCGTGGCGGCAAAGCGCGCTCACCTCGCTCGCGAAGGCAAACAGCCGGCCCTGCTGCACGAAATACAGCGGCTTCTCACCGAGCCGATCGCGAGCCAAAAAGAGCTTCTGGCGGACCACATCGTAGATGCAGAACGCGAACATGCCGTTCAGACGTTCCGGCAGCGCTTCGCCCCAGGCGCTGTAGCCGTGGACGAGAACCTCGGTGTCGCAGTGATCCGTCTGAAACACATAGCCCAAGGCCTGAAGTTCAAGACGGAGTTCGCGGTGGTTATAGATTTCCCCATTGAAGACGATGCCAACGGCGCGGGCGCTGTTCCACATGGGTTGGGCGCCGGACGCCACGTCTACGACCGCCAAGCGTCGATGGCCGAGGTAGAGCGAGCGACCCGTATCGACGTACAGGCCTTCCCCATCAGGGCCGCGGTGGGCCAAAGCGCCCATCATGGCGGCGAGGTCACGCTGGTCGCCGGGGCCGACAAAGCCCGTCAGGCCGCACATCAGGACGCGGCGCGCGGCGTTAAGGGCAATCGAAGATGATAGGGCTTTCGATCCTGGGACTCGAAATAGGTCCGCATCATGATTTCGGCCAGAAGCCCCATCAGGATGCTGCTGCAGCCGATCAGAAAAAGCATAGCCGCCAGCAGCGGCAGCGGCGTCTGAATCAACGAGGTATGGCGGAAAAGCTTGAGGGCTATGGCGCCAAATAGGGTCAAGACCCCAGAACCGATCGCCAGGAAGCCGAAACCGCCGAAGACATAGATCGGCTTGACCAGATAATCTTCGAGGAACTTGGCGACGAGGAGATCGAGAACCACTTTATAGACCCGGCCGATGCCGTAGTTCGAGCGACCAAACTGCCGGGCATGATGGCGCACCGGAACCTCGATCACGCGTGCGCCCATCCAGTGCGCATAGATCGGGATCAGGCGGTGCATTTCCCCGTACAGGCGGACCCCGCGCATAATGTCACGGCGGTAGGCTTTTAGGGTGCAGCCGTAGTCGTTCAGCGTAACGCCCGAGATCTTCGAGATCATGATGTTGGCCAGCCGGCTTGGCAGCTTGCGGCTAAGCGCAGCATCCTGGCGATCCACGCGCCAGCCTGACACGACGTCATAGCCCTCATGGAGCTTGGCGATCATCTGCGGGATATCGTCAGGATCGTTCTGAAGATCGGCGTCGAGCGTAACGACGACTACGCCCCTTGAATGGTCGAACCCCGCCATGAGGGCGGCTGTCTGGCCATAGTTACGGGCAAACTCGATGACGCGCAGCTCGCTGTAGCGTTGAGCGAGCTGGGCTAAGACCTCCCCGGTACCGTCGCGGCTTCCGTCATTGACGGCGATGATTTCGTAGGGACGGCCCATGGACCAGAGCACACCGGTAAGTTTGTCGAAGAGCGACGGAAGGCTTTCCGCTTCATCGAAGACCGGCAGCACGATGCTGATTTCGGGCGGGGCGATCGCCACTTCTCGTACGGGATCGAGAACCAGGATGCTCATCTCAGTCATCCCGATCTGCGATTTGGGCGATGGTCGGTGAATCGAAGATCGGCGCGAACGGCTGGGACAACCGGTAAATCGAATAGGTCCCGGCGCTGTAAGAGCCATCCGAACGCGTTACGGTTTCTATTAGGTCGACAGTGCGGAACCGGCGCTTGATCTCGACGACCTTCATGCAATCTCCGCGGCAGAGGTAGAGCGCTGTTCCCTTGAACAGACCAAGGTCGGGTTGCGGCGCGTTTATCCAGCGAAGCCTTTGATTAACCTGCTCAATCACCGTCCCCTGCGGCAGGTAGAACTTGCCCCAGCTCGCTGCTGTGTAGTCGGTGGTCAAGATCGCCTTCGCGCCCTCGCGCGCCTGGATTCGCGTCACCTCGGGCGCCAAGTCTGACCATCCAACGGCCAACACACGTGATCGAGGACTGTGGGGTCCGAGGGGTGGAAAGCCTGTCGACGCCTCGATGTAGATCAGCGCGGCAAGGCCGAGAGCGAACTGCACGGCGATGGCCCGAGCGCCCATCGCCCAAGGGGCGCTTCCGCGGCGGGCGTTGTGGGCCGCCCAAGCCGCCGCAATGGCCAGAGACGGATAGATCGGCTCAATCCAGTTGGCTTGAACCCTTTCATGCGCCGCGTGCCAGATGAAATACAACGCCATCGGCGCGATCATCGCCAAGACGAGTACGCGCGCAGAATAATGGGAGGCGGAGCGGCGGCTAAGCCCCGCCAACCCAATCAATGCCAAGATGAAGATGGGCGGGGTCGCCAAGACGATCGCCGCACCCATCAACTCAGCAATATAGCGCGGCGACCAAGTGAAGATGGTCAACCGGCCGGATTGATAGAGAAAGGAGGCCCAGCCATGCTGAGCATTCCACAGCAACACCGGCAAAAAGACGCTTAGGGCGACGATCCCGGCGAGCCACGGCCAAGGCGTCAGCAGCCAGCGCCGGGCGCTCGGTACGATTAAAAGCCAGCCCAGGATGCTGGGAGCGAAAAACAGCGTGGTATATTTGGAGCAAAGGCCTAGTCCGAAGGCGAAGCCGACGGCGAGCCACCAAGCCCCACGGCCTGAGCGATTGAGTTGCGCCAGCGTGAGCATGATGAAGCAGGTCGTAACGACGACGATCTGGTCGGAGGTCGCCACCACGGCGCCGGCGGTCATCACCACCGTAAGATTGAAGAACACCGCTGCGGTTAGAGCGAGCCTGTCATCCTCGAATAGTGCGAGCGTTGCTCGCCAAACCGCCCAACTAGCCGGGAGTCCCAAGACGATCGCCATGAACCGAACGCCGAAGGTGGTTTGCCCAAACAGGCTGGTTCCCAGCCGGATCATCAGGGGATTCATGAACGGGTGGTCCATGAAGCCAGCCGCCAGGTGTTGGGAGTAGCGCCAGTACAGCGCTTCATCGAACGACAGCGGCGTGAGCGCGGCGACAATCAGCTTGGCGACGGTCAATCCAACGACGAGGACCACGACGGCCCGGGTATAGCCCCGGGTATCCAACATGGGCGGCCAAGCCGCTAGAGCCGCGGCGTCCTCTGGCGGCAGCGACGCCGTGTGCGCCGAGCGACGCTTGCGAAAAGAGCTAGAGGACAGAGTGTACAGAAGCGGCGCCTCGAAAACACATCGAATATCTGGGGGCGCGAATACGCTTCGACGTTCGAGGACTCCAAGGCCTCCGAAAGTCATCGCTTAGCGGTGCATTCGCCCCCTTCACCTAGTGACGCCGCCGCCGCGCCCTCCCCTCAGCTAATTGAGGAAAATTCTTATCGATACTTACCTCTGGCCGTGTGGCTTTGACCGTTGATGGATTCAGTGATTTGGATGGCTGCGTGCATCTGGAGATCCTGTTGACCTCGCGCCTCCTCATTCATGGTGCAGCGTTCTTGATGAGCTTGGCTCAGGCCGGTGGGGCCATCGCGGAAACGACTATTGAGCCCGGGCAATGGGCCTATAGCGCCAGCACGTTGATCACCGGCGCGCGAACGGGCGAACAGTGTGTCAAGCCCGATCAGATCGACGAATTTCTGACCGGCCCGCGCAACCGCCACTACCGTTGCGTTTACCCCAATCGGTCGATCGGCGGTGGCGATATCGCGTTCTCAGGCGACTGCCTCGATAAGGGCGATCGTAACCGCTACCATCTTGAGGTCCACGGTCATTATCAACCCGAAGCGTTTGAATTGCAGGGCGTCGTCAGAGGAACGTTTCTCGGCGTTCCAGTGAGCGTGCCCCTCTCGATCAAGGCGCATCGGCTGGCGGCGCAATGCAAGGCTTCGGGCTGAGCGGTCGCGTGATCCGACTCCAATAGTCGTCAGTCTGGTTCAAGGCTGTCAGCATAGCGGGTCAGTAGATCAACGCTCTGGTTGGCCTTTTCCAAAAAGCAGGTCCCGACCACCAGCACATCGATCTCGCTGCCCATGAAGCAGCGAAAGGCATCTTCAGGGGTGCAAACGATGGGCTCGCCGCGGACGTTGAAGCTCGTATTGACCAAGACCGGACAGTTTGTGAGGTCTTTGAAACGGGTGATCAGCGCGTGATAGCGCGGATTAGTGTCTCTATGAACGGTTTGGATCCGCGCTGAATAGTCCACATGCGTCACCGCCGGGATGTCCGAACGGGGTACATTCAGCTTGTCGATCCCAAACAGAGACTGCTCTGCGTCGGTCATCGACCGCTGGTGGGAGCGGAGCACATCGGCCACGAGCAGCATGTAGGGGCTATCAGTATCGAGGTCGAACCAGTCCTCAAGATCCTCCCGCAATATTGATGGCGCAAAAGGTCGAAAGCTCTCTCTGTATTTGACCTTTAGGTTTAGCAACCGCTGCATGGCCGGGCTGCGTGGGTCCGCCAAAATGGATCGCCCACCCAGCGCGCGGGGGCCAAACTCCATCCGCCCACTGAACCAGCCGATCGCGCGCCCGTCCGCCAATGCTCGGGCTGTCCGGGCCATGGTTTCATCCTCGCTAAGACGTTCGAGCCGAGCGCCGACCGCCATAAGCCTGACCGCACTATCGTCATCGGCAAAGGCGGGACCAAGATAGGCTCCCGACATGCCGTCGCGTCCGCTCGGGACCGCGCGCGGCTTTCCAAGCTCGAGGTGATAGGCGCCCAGTGCTGCGCCGATAGCTCCGCCAGCGTCGCCGGCGGCTGGCTGAATCCAGATATTCCTGAAACGCCCATCGCGCAGAATCTTACCGTTGGAGACGCAGTTCAACGCCACGCCGCCGGCAAGGCAAAGATTCTCCGCGCCGGTCTCGTCCGCCAGCGAACGGGTAAGCCTGAGCACAACCTCTTCGAGAACCTGCTGGATAGAGGCGGCGATATCCATATGGATTTGTTCGAGCGGTTGTTCGGCTTTGCGAACTGGGATTCCGAACAGCGCGGCAAACCGGTCGTTGGTCATCACCAGCCCGACGCCGTAGTCGAAATAGCTCATATCCAATCGAAACGTGCCGTCGGGCTTGAGGTCGATCAGATGGTCGAAAATCAATTGGGCGAAACGCGGCTGTCCGTATGGCGCCAGCCCCATCAACTTGTACTCGCCGGAATTGACGCGAAAGCCGGTGAAGTATGTGAAAGCTGAGTATAGAAGGCCGAGGGAATGGGGAAAATGTAATTCCTTGAGCAATGTGAGCTCAGCTCCCTTCCCCACACCCATCGACGTAGTCGTCCATTCGCCGACCCCGTCCATGGTCAACACCGCCGCTGTCTCGAACGGTGACGGATAGAAGGCCGAGGCGGCATGGCTGAGATGGTGCCCGGAAAACAGCAACCGATCTTCCCACTTTACGCCTGGCGCCAACGTCTTCAGCTTCCGGACCAACAGACGCTTTTGAAACAACTTTTCCTTTAGCCACAAGGGCATGGCCATGCGGAACGAAGCGATCCCGCGCGGCGCATATGCCAGGTAGGTTTCGAGTAAGCGTTCGAACTTCACGAACGGCTTCTCATAGAAGACGACGTGCTCGACCTCACCAAGCTCGATGCCCGCCTCCCCAAGACAATAGGCGATAGCGTTGGAGGGATAGGCGCTATCGTGCTTCTTGCGGGTGAAACGTTCTTCTTGAGCGGCGGCGACAATCTCGCCGTCACAGGTTAGGGCGGCTGCAGAGTCATGGTAGAAGGCCGCAAGGCCGAGGATGTAAGTCACGGCCTAGAAAATGGCGTAGATGAATGGCGCCAAGGCAGAACCTTGGGTGAAAACGATCAGGAACCCTAGGACCGACATCATGATGATGACCGGTAGAAGCCAGTATTTCTTTCGCCGGAACAAGAAGCGCGTCATTTCCCTGATAAAATCGATCATCGAGCCCTCAAAATTGACGCTTCATGTCTGATTTACTCGTGTCGTGGTCACACACGATCCAATAGCTGCTGGCCTTCTCGTCGCGTCGCAGCCGCAGCGGATCCTGCCCAAACGTCCGCATCAGCAGGCCGATGGGCGACACGACGCCGTAGAAGAGCACAAGGATCAGAATCGGGCTGACCACGCTGTTCAGCCGTTGTCCAATCCAAGCCCAAGCGCGATTGAGGGGAGCTAGGAGGGTTGGCGCCAATCCCGTTGTGATTAAAAAGACCGCGGCCAAACCCAACTCCCAGCGCCCTCGCTCCAGTCCGCGCCAGAGGGAAACCAGGCCAATCACCGACAGGGCGCCGGCAAAGGTCAGCCCGAAGGCCCGATTGGACGAAATTGGCGTGTCGTCCTCGCGCCACAGAGTTTCGTGGACAGCGCCCATAGGCCGGGTCTTCGAACTCATGGCTTTGCCAGGTTGGATGTTGGGGGGGCGCCACCGTCTTCGGTGAGCCTCGCGGCGATCGTCTGGGCAGCTAGGGCGTAACCCGCAGGGTTGTAATGCGACCCTGGATAGACAAACAGCTTGCCAGGCTGGGGGCTCATCGCGAACGCCTCTGAGACATCGATCATGGGGATTGCGTTGTGACGGGCGGCGACTGAGACCCCATCGTGGATCGCCCGGCGAACCGGGCCCACACCGAAGCGAGAAAGATAGCGGTCCGACTCCGGCAGATACACGAGGTAGAGCTTGCCGCCCCAAGCGTTTACGCGCTGTCGCGCCGTGGCCATCACCTGATCGAACGTATCGAGTTCGGCGTTTAAATCGCCGGCGTTGTAGCCAATCTGAATGGGACCCAGCCCCACCGCCGAGCGCAGGCGATCTAAGGAAGCGGTTCGAAGCAGATTCTCCCAAGGCTCGTCCACGCGCCCGACCGCCTCGACCAGATTGCGATCCAGATAGGCGCTGAGCGCAGCGGAAATCGCCCGATCCTTATGGATCAGATCCTGACTGAAGGACGTATCGTGCAGATACGACAGCAGAATTGGGGTCTTCAACTCCGAGGGCAGATCCTCATTGAGGTCGTTGCCTTCAAAGAAGACCCACAACACGATCTTGGGTCTGAGGGGTTCGGCGTATTCCTTCAACGCGGCCAGCTCGAACAATGGGCCGTCGCCGCCCACGCCAAGGTTCAGCGTAAGGCCGAACCGTTGCTGTAAAAGGGACTCCATATTTTGCTCACGGGCCACGCAGGTGCCGTGTGTGAACGAGTCGCCAATCATGGCGATGCGAGGCGCTACGCCATCCCAGATAGCGTCGGCATTGTTGAAGCCGTGCCGGTCTGTTTTGTATACCAGCCACTGCCCGGCCTCATTGCAGGCCACCACGTCGGTGGCGGGAAGCGCGGCCAACGGAAGAAGCGGACGTCCCTGTGCGGACAACAAGGGCTGCAAGCGGCGGTTCTTGTCTTCCGACAGGAGGTTCGGGCCACGTGTGATCGGATATACAGCCTGACCCACCGCGCGCAGATCCCGTACCACCTGCAGTTTGGTGCGCGGATCGAAGCGAAGTTGCGTTTGGACCGCCGCGCTCTTTTGCGCGGCCTCCAGCCTTAAGGCCAAATAGGCTTCGCCAAGATAGAGGCTGACCAGCAGCGCCAAGATGACGTTGGCGAGCATCACGCGTAGTTCGAGGGAGCGCCGCAGCCCTAAGGCCAGCCCGCCTATGACAGCCAGCGGCGCCACGAAGCGCAGCAACGCCGAGAGGGGATGGCCGATGAAGATTGAAACGTGAATCAGGTTGTAGGCTAGGATAGCGAGGGCCAGAAGGATGATGGCCCCGATCAGACTGTAGGCATACCAACTCAGTGCCTTCTCGCCCGCGTTGGACGGTTTCTTTGTGTCGATGAAATCGCCGGTCACAACATAAAGCGCCGCGCGCCATCCCATCCGCTGGCGACAAGCTCGGGGTTCTTTTTCGCGACGCACTCTCCCGCTGGGATTTTTCTGTCCATGGGTCTACGACGTCACCGCTGGAACCTAACCTCAGCGGGGATCTGCATTTTTGGTCATGGAAAAAATCTAAAGCTTCCAAGTCCGTAGCGGATCACCACAACCTCGTTATCTCGCCATCAGTTCAAAACTCAGGCTTGAGATCTGTGAAAGTACAAGAAGCGGCAGGCATGAGCCTTTGGGTGCGGCAGGAAAGCTATTCGACTGGCGCTGGGATCAAACGCTCGACCTTGCGGGAAAATGCCTCGCCAAAAAGTCTATAGCACCCGAAGACGATATCACTTCGCTGCGGCAGCGTAGCCGCCAACGGTGTTGTCAAATCAAACTCAGCTTGACCGTATTAGAAGCCGCATCTAGCGTCTGACGAGCTTGGCCGGCCCGCGCTGTCTCCTGTGTTTCCACGACTAATTGAACGCGGCTGCCCGAAAAAAGCGTGCCGGGGCGGGAAGGCATGTCTCCGAAAGTTTGGGCTGACAACACCGGCGACAGGCTTGCCGTAGAGGTTCAAAATTCAGAGCAAGCGCATCTAAATTCCAAGCGGCGGGGCCCGGACGAATGGCGCGGCATTGCTATTTTACATTGCCAATGTGAAGCCTCGTCTACCAATGTCGAGCGTCTTTATCTCATATGCACGCGCCTCGCTTGTTGAGGCGCGGAGGATTGCTGAAGCCCTGACCGCTGAGGGCTTTTCGGTATGGCTAGACGATAAGCTTCCGGCGCACCGCTCTTATTCGGAAGTCATCGAAGAGAGGCTACGCGACGCGAGCGCCGTCATAGTGCTCTGGTCATCCCCGGCCGCACGATCCCAGTGGGTGCAATCCGAGGCGGACCGAGCGCGGGTAGAGCATAAGTTGGTGCAGGTCAGATTGGACGCCTCGTCCCTACCCATGCCGTTCGATCGCATCCAGTGTGCGGACCTCACGGGTTGGGCCGGAGACCGATCTGCCGTCGAATGGCTCAAGGTGTCTTCGAGTGTGCGCGACCTCGTAGGACATCCTGCGGCGATGGCTCCGTCCCATTCGAGCGTCCTGCCCGCCCCGCAACTCTACGTCGCGGCGGCTCTGAAGCCGTCCATTGCGGTTCTGCCTTTCACCAACCTCAGTAACGACCCCGAGCAGCAGTATTTCACCGACGGCATGGTGGAGGAGATCGTTGGCGCGCTATCCCGCTTCAAATCGCTTTTTGTCGTCGCCGCAGGCGCTCGGATCGAAATCGACGGACGGGCTATGGCTCCACTGGATGCCGCGCGCCGGGTCGGTGTTCGCTACCTGCTCGAAGGTAGTGTTCGTAAAGCCGCCGCGAGGGTGCGTATTTCGGTGAACCTAATCGATGTCGAGGATGGCTTTTGCCTTTGGAGCGATCGTTTCGACGACACCCTCGAAGACGTGTTCGCGTTGCAGGACAATGTGGCTCAACGCGTGGCCGGGGTCATTGAACCCACTTTGCAGGACGTCGATGTGCGGCGCGCTTCCCAGCGCCCAACCGACCACATGGGGGCCTATGACCTGTATCTACGGGCCGATACGCTGTTTCGCTCTTTCACGCGCGGCGACACCTTGCTCGCCATCGATCTGCTAGACCGTGCGATCGAGCTTGATCCCGATTTCGCTCTCGCACTCGCTCACTCGGCTGTCTGTCATCGACAGGTCCTGGATTACGCCTGGTCCAGCGACGCAGCGGCCACGCGCAAGCGTGGCCTTGAACTTGCCGAGCGCGCGCTGGCGGTTGGCGGCGTCGATGAAAAAGTTCTGGCGCACGTCGCCGTCAGTTTGCCGGGCCTGGAAGGACGAATGGAGCGCGCTCTGGCTCTGATCGAGCGCGCAAAAATCATCAATCCAGGTTCGTCGTTCGTATGGCTGATCGGCGGCACGCTTCACATCCGCGCTGGCGATCCGGACCGTGCGCGCGAGCACCTCGGGATATCGATGCGGCTGGATCCGCTTTCGCGGGCCAGTGAACTCTCGAGGATGTATGAGGCCATGGCATTGTTCCAGCAGGGACAATTCAACGAGGCATTGGCGATGTTTCGGTCTACTAGCCTACGCCTACCGGTCAGTTATGCCGTTCTTGCGTCTATACACGGGAGCCTCGACAGCGGTGCTTTCGGAATTGATGAGTTGGCCAAGTTTCGTGCGGAGTCGCAAGCTTCGCTGGCTGACCTTGCCGCAATATGGTTCCACGAGCCTACCCATCGCAGCATCTTCTTCGATGGTATCGGTAGGCTTGAAGCGTCTGTTTGGCCAATGCGTTAATATTCAATAGCGCGCGATGGTGTTGTCAAACCAAACTCACCCTGACCGTATTAGAAGCTGCACCTAGCGTCTGACGAGCCTGGCCGGCCTGCGCTGTCTCCTTTGAGACAACGATCAATTGAATTCGGCTGCCCGAAAACAGGGTGCCGGGTCAAAGAGCCTCATCTGCGAAAGTTTGGGCTGACAACACCTGTATTTGCGCATTCCTCCAAACTTCGACCATGAGTAGGCGTCCGCTGTAACACTGAGCTCCATGAGCCAGCCGGGTCTTGGGAAAAACATGGGTTTTTACGAGCGGCTCTGCGAGACCCAGGGCTATGATGACCGTTTGCGCGCCTGCATCGAGGCTGTCGTCGCCGAGCTTGAGGCGGCAGTGGACCCCGGAAAAGGCAGGCATGCTCTTGGGCAAGATTCAATCAGGTAGCTAACTGATTGAACGCCGCACGAGGGAACGCCCACTAAGGCTATTATTCTCCTGCTTTTTTCCACGGCCAATGCACGTCTCCCTCCCATTTTCGCCTAAGGTTTCATTCTCGCAACACCTGCGAGCAGAGGCGTAAAGGTCCGCTGAAGGTGGTTGGGAATCTGGATAGCCCACACTAATTCGCAAGGCCGCCAAGACTCGACGCGCGCTCTTGGCTCAGCAGCGCCATCAACTCAGTGGGCATGACTTCCGGTCTTGCAATTCTTGCGAAGCTGACGAAAGCTTCGCGGTAGGCAATCCAGGCGCGCTGGGTTTTACGCACGTCTTCGGGTTTTACCGTTGTCAGATTTTGGTCTGAACCAAGGAAGGCCAACGCCTTCTTGTAGGCTGAGTTGAGTGCGACGTCGGCGGCCGTGGCGTTGACTGTCGAGACGCGCGGCCATTTTCCGTCGATGAGTTGGGCCAGGTGGGTTGTAAACGTCTCGCGTGTCGCTTCCTCCTCGTCGATGACCATCTGAGCCCGAGCGGTCCCGGTCTCGTCGACTTCGCCACCGCGAGCATCAACGAAGGCGGCGGCGGCCTTCCGTAACATGGCCAGGGCAGGCCGGGCCGAAGCCGGGATATGAGCCTCGATGTTGGCGACCCTCGCCGCCCTGCCCTTCTTGGCAATTTCCGCGTCGCGGGCCGCGCAGAACCCGCCAGCTAGCCCTGACGTTACATCATCGCAGTAGTCGAAGCGTTTTATGGCGACCTTAGTTTTCAAAGCCTGCAGACGCCGAACCCGGTATTCGATTTCAGCTGGTGCGCCGTCAACGTCGCAGGCGTAAGCGGTAGCTTGGTCAAGATCGCGCTTAACCCCGCCCAAGCCGTTGGCATAGATTTGCATGAGAATCGTCGGCCCGGAAAAGACGTTCGCTGTTCGAGATGAACCCTCCCCCTCGCGATCCTCCCAAAAGGCGCAAAGGCGGGCTTTGATGAAGTCAGGTTCACCTTTTTCGCCATAGTAGAGCGCTTCAGAATCGCAGCCTTTGAGGGTTTTGATCTGCGCAGGCGTTGGCCGGTCAGCCGCTGGGGGTTCACGGCCTTCCAGTTTGCGACAGACTAAATCCGCGGGCGTGGTCGTCACAGCGGCGACCGCTGGAAGGGCGAAAGCCATGCCAGCGATAATGCAGGCTCGGCTAAACAGACTTCCGGGTCTTTTCATCGCGCTCCGCCTTACCGGGTTTGCAGCAGAGGTGCTGCCCTTCGGGTTAAGCCCGCCCCGCGATATAGCCGGCTCGCGGGAAATGTACGTGTAAATCGCCCGTCCGATCATGGTTTCGAGCGATGACAATCCTCTCCGGGTTGGCGGCTACCAGAAGTCCCTCAACCCGATCTCGACCGTAGTCGTCGGCCATGACAAACACGGCATCTCCTGGATTTGCAGCCAGAGGATCTGCGGGGTCATGTGGCGGAGGTTGGGCCGGAGAGGACGCTCTTGCGATGTCCAAGGCTTCGGTCGAACTCAGCGGGATCGGCGTTCCATGCCCAAGCGCTTTTACCCTCTCTCGCCAAGGCCGGATGTGCGGCATTCCCGCCGTCAGGGCCTCCACAAGCGGTTCAAGGTTGCGGCCGAGGAACCAGAAATTCATGTAGGTCGCCGCGTCCGCCAAGGTCGGGGCAGGCCCCGATAGCCAGCCCGAGGCGCTCGCCGCGAGCTGGGTGTTGAGCCAACCTGCCTGAGCGCGCCATTGCCCCTTCATCGGCTCGACAGCCGCCTTCATCAGGTTTGGATCAAACGGGCGACCGGACAGCTGCTCACGGTCTTTCAGAAAGGCCTCCGGCACGTGTTCACCGATCGTCCCGAAGATAATCGGGACAGTGGTTTGAAAGAAAAGGCGATCGGCCCACCAGTTAACGGCCCAGACGGCGCCCTCAGCGCCGACCGGGATCATGGAGGGAGCGGCAAGGCGCCGTTCGATCTCGGCTAGCATGATCTGCGTATCGCAGTAGACGTCAGCGCCAATCTGCAGGGCCGGTGTACGGCGATACCCGCCCGTGAGCGGCACAAAGTCCGGCTTGGGCATCATGCTAGGAATCTCGACAGATCGCCACGTCGCCTTCTTCAGACCCAGAGCCACGCGGACCTTCTCGGAGAAGGGAGACGTTTCGTAGTGGTGCAGGATCAGTTCGTCGGCCATGAAAAGGCTCCTTGTTCTTGTTGCTCGCAACGAACGCCCGCTACACAGGATTTCCAGCCTTCTAGCGAATGTGGTGCGGAGGACTTGCGCCAGTCCAATCCGGCGGCCGGAATGTGGTGTTGTCCGGCGCCTGAGGCAGTTTGGCGGAATAGACCGGCCCCCAGACCTGCTCGCCCGTCGCCACCTGCTTGCAAATGTGATGCGACACGGCCGCGTTACGGCTTTCGACAATCCAGCCATCCTGCGACCAGGTCGACGTCTGACCGATGTAGACAACGTAGGCATAGCCGCCGTTGCGCACGCGCACGTAGTCGATCCCGCCCCCGGCATGTGCGGCCACACCAGCGGTGAACGCTTCTGGATGGGCGGCCTGGGTGATCTCCAGGTCGAGCTTTTGCGGCGAGCCAGACAGATAGCGCAGCCGGGTTTGCTTACTTCCCAAAGCGACGGGCGCGGCGCAGAGCGAAACGATCTTCCCGCCTTGAGCACAGCCGAACACCACCGCTTCGGTCTTGGCGCAAAGAGAAGTTGGGCGGGCTGTCTCCGCTCCAGCCGCAGAACCTAACATGCCGCCCAGGCTGAGCAACACGACGAAGGGGACAATTCGGTAAGCCAGCATCCGTCACACCCTGTCATACTCCTGCGTGTCAGCTATGGCCCGAAAACGAGGTTGAATATACCTCATGGACTTCGGCCCCACGCATGGTGCTCTACGACAATCGCTTGCGGGCGCTGAACGCCGTCTTTTGGCCGGGGCGATCCTTTCGGACCTTTTGCTTGCAGGCCCGGACCAGAGCGTCTGCGTCAGGCGCCTCGCTTGGGTTTAAGCGCCAGATTCGCTGCGTTCATTGTCGAAGACAAAGCCTCCCGCGGCAGTGTCAAACCGGAATGTGATGTAATCCGTCCAATGCTCCTCACAGGCCACACCGCTCTGTACGGTGAAATAAGGCCCCTTGACCGCGATCACGCCGTCGGGCTCTGTCAGACGAAGTGCACCCAGCCGGCAGCTAGGGCATAAGCTTGGCCTATGGCCCGTGCCCGCAAGCCCAAGACACCGTTCTATCGGTTCAACTCGTCTCCCGAGATCATCCGGCTCGTGGTGATGATGTACGTCAAGTACCCGTTGTCGCTCCGTAACGTGGAAGACCTGCTGGCCGAGCGCGGGATCGAGATCTGCCACGAGACGGTCCGGTTCTGGTGGAACCGCTTTGGGCCCATGTTCGCCTCAGAGATCCGTCGCAGGCGAGTGGATCGGATGAAGGCCTATACCCACTGGCGATGGCACCTGGACGAGGTCTACGTGAAGATCAACGGCGAGACGCACTACCTGTGGCGTGCGGTGGACCACGAGGGCGAGGTGCTAGAATCTTTTGTCACCAAGGAGAGGGACAAGGCGGCAGCCCTGAAGTTTATCAAGAAGGCGCTTAAGCGCCATGGCTCTCCCAAAACCATCACCACCGACGGCTTGCGCTCCTATCGGGCAGCCATGAAAGAGATCGGCAATGCTGAGAAGCAGGAGATCGGCCGCTGGGCTAATAATCGGTGTGAGAACTCACACCTGCCCTTCCGACGACGGGAGCGGGCCATGCTGAGGTTCAGGCAAATGAAGAGCCTGCAGAAGTTCAGCTCCGTCCATGCCGCCTTCCACAACCACTTCAACAAGGACCGTCACCTCACCCAGCGAGAAGACTTTAAGGCCCAACGCTCAGCCGCCCTGGCTGAGTGGAACTCTCTCATGGCCTAGCTTCGCCCTCCCCTGCCGGCAGTCCGACAGGTGGAGACAAGTTGCGGTTAGACTGACAGCACCCTTCGAAGCGATCCTGATCGGTCAGTTGGGCGTAGAGGTGACCGGCTTCGTAGCTCACAACCATCACGAGGCCCGGGGCCAGCTCATAGTGACCAACATAGGTGGAGAGGGTTCTGGCGTCCTGAGCATGAGCGCCGCCAAAGATGAGTAAGGCGGAGGCGGCGGCCAGCTGGCCCTTACGGATTGTCTGACGCATGGGATTCCTTTCAATGCAGGTTGAGGGCGTCGATCTGGCGTTGCAGCCGTTTGCTGGTGGCGCGTGAGGCGAGGCCGGACGAGAAGAAGCCGATCGCCACGACGGCGTCAGCCAGCAGCATTCTCCCGCTCAAAGGATCGGGCGCCGCGGCCACCAGCAAGGCGTAGGCGAGGACCAGCGGCAGGAAACACCAAAGCCACAGCGTGTCGCGCACCGTGCGTTCACCAAGAAGTTGGCGGCGGTGGAATTCGACGCTCGCCAGGCCCGGATCCTGACCGGCACCTTTCCGCAGCCAACGCCAATAGAAGGCGACGGTCATAGCGCCGACCCAGGCGAGGTCGATGGCGAAGCTGACCCGCGCCAGATTCGAAGCGGCCGTGCACAGAAACCAGCCGAACAGGAGGGCGCTGACGCCAGAGACCGGTAAAACGACCGCCGCCTCGCAGGCCTTGCGGGTCCGGAAGCGGCGAATCCGAACCTCGATATCGGCGACGGACATGGTGGGCGTTTCCGGGGTTTGGGTCTGCCAGCGGGCCTTAAGATCGGTCATGGCCGCCTCCCTGATTAAATTGGCGGACGAGCACGGCTTTCAGCCGATGGATCTTGGTGGCGACAGCGCCGGCCTACAGGCCTGTGACTTCACCTATCGCCGCGGCGTCGAGATCTTCGAGATTGAGCAGGACGATCTGGCGATCGGTGGGCTGCAGGCGGTGGACCAAAGCCATCAGCCGGTCGAGCACCTGCCTATCGCCGGCCTCGCTTTCGGGATTGGCGCCGTCGACGGTTTCAAACGTCTCCTCGAGTTGCGCCAGGCCCTCCAGGCGATAACGGCGCGTTTTGACGATATGGCTTGCGCCCAGGTTATGGGCGATCCGGTATACCCAGGTGCGGTTCGAGCAGCGGCCGTCGAAGGTAGCGAAGCTACGCCACAGCGCCACGTGGATGTCCTGGATCAGGTCACGGCGCCGATCCGCATCGGCTTCATAGGCGCGCGCCAGTCGATCGATGGCTGCCCCAAATGTCTTGGCGGCCTCCAAATACTGCTCGTCTTGACGCCCTCGCCCCATCGCCGTCCCAACCGGTGGTTTGAGAAGATAGTCGGTTCGGCGGTAGATTTCTTACATCGGGCTTCGCAGCTGGCCGCTCGGCGCCAATTCCGGACGCTCGGCTCGTTCCAGAAAGCCGACCTTAGGTATGATGGCGAAGGACCGGTTCCTGTGGTTTGGCAACCGGCGCTATCGACCCGCTGCTAACGTTGGATGGTGTCCTTGACCGGCCGGTATCTGCTCTAGCTCAGCGTTTAAGATCGAACGCCGCGAAATTTAGGAAGGCGCGGACCTTTGCCGGCATGTGCCTCCGCGAGGCGTAGTAGGCGTAGAGCGGGAAGCTCTCCTCGGCCCAGTCAGGTAGGACTTGCGCCAAGCGTCCGCTCTCAAGCCATGGCGCCAAGCCGAGTTCAAAGCCCTGGAACAACCCTGCTCCCGCCTCACATGCCGCCAGCGCTGCCGAGGGCTCATCAAACAGCAACCGCCCCACCACTAGCTTCTCGACCACCGCCCCCTGGCGATGAAACTCCCAGGTGAAGGGCCTGCCAGTTTGGGGATCTCGAAAGAGGATCGCTTCATGCTGGGCGACATCGGAGGGCTCCGTCAGAAAGCCTCGCCTAGCCAGATAGGCCGGTGCAGCGACGGTGATGACTTTCGTATCCAGGAGGTGTCGCGAGATGAGGCTTGAGCCGACGGGTGGGCCAAATCTGACAGCGAGATCGACACCCCCATCAAGCAGATCTTCGAACGTGTTGGTGACCCGCAGCTCGACGAACAGTTGGGGGTGTGAGGCCAGAAACCCTGGTAGCCGCGGCGCCAACACGACGCGTGCAAACCAAGGATCGACACTCAGTTTCAACCGACCGCGAACCTGGGCGGCGTCGTCCGCCGCCGTCTCGGCGGCTTCGCCTATTGTCTCGAGAAGCGGCGCAACCTCGGCATAGAAGCGCGCGCCGGTCTCCGTCAGGTTCATTTGTCGGGAGTGCCGGTCGAACAGGCGCGCGCCAACCTGGGCTTCAAGACGAGCGATGGCCCGGCTGACCCCAGAAGGCGTCAACCCTAAGGCCTCAGCCGCGCGTACGAAGTTTCCATTCTCCACGACAGAGACCATCACGCCAATGCCGGAGAGAAGACGGCCGTCGAAAGCCATTCGTGAATTTCCGTCACTATTGAAGTGACAAAGATGCGTTGGATTCCACTCACCTCAAAGCGGATTGTGCCGCCACCAACCCTGGAGATGGCGATGAACCTGAAGTCGAAGCGTGTTGTGGTGCTGGGCGGAACAGCCGGCATCGGGCTGGGCGTGGCCAGGGCGGCCATAGCGGAGGGTGCAAAAGCCGTCGTAGCGTCTAGTTCGCAGGCCCGGCTCACCGCCGCACTGGGCGCCATCGGCGGCCAGGCCGAAGGTCGCTTAGTCGACCTCGCCGATGAGGGGGCTACCCAATCCTTCTTCGAGCAGGTTGGGCCGTTCGATCACCTTGTCTATTGCGCTGGCGAGCCCTTGCAGCTCCTTGGCGCCGATGCAGACCTCGCCGTCGTGCGCAAGTTCTTCGAGGTTCGCTACTGGGGCGCGTTTGCGGCGGCGAAGCACGGTCACAAGCTGATCCTCCCGGGCGGCTCGATCGTACTCACCTCAGGCACCGCCAGCGCTCGGCCGCTCGGGCCGGGCTGGGCTGCTGCCTCAAGCATCTGCAGCGCAATGGAGGGGCTCACCAAGGCGCTAGCGGTTGAGCTCCAGCCGCTCAGGGTGAACTGCGTCGCTCCAGGCGTCGTGAAGACCGATCTTTGGTCCAGCATGACTGACGTTGAACGCGACGCATTCTATTCGGCGGAGGCAGACCGCCTGCCCGTCCGGCATGTCGGCGAAGTCGACGAAATCGCCCAGGCCTACGTCTATCTGATGAAGCAAACCTATGTGTCGGGACAGACGCTCTACGTTGATGGCGGCGGATTGCTTGCGTAGGCTTGGCCTGAGGCGGCCCGCGCGCTTCAGGGGCGGCCGCGAGCCCTCCATGATCGGGCCTGGGCCGCACTGGCAGTCGATGTCGCTTGCGCGGGACTAAAATCGGGGCCGCGCCGCGGCTTTGCGCCAGAAGCCGAAGTTGGAATCGCGGCGCACAGGCGACATTGATATCTCGCCGGGAGCGGAAGTTCCTGTGGGCCTCGACTTAGATCTCACGAGATCAAATTCGCGAGGCGTCGGCTGGCGCCGGCCGAGTGAGCGTGGCAGGTAGACGACTGCTGGGGGTTTTATCGAAAAGACCTCTACCTAGATCAGCGTCACGACTGCGGTATGGATCAGCCCCCAGGAACGATAGGCGAAAGGTCGGCGCTTATGCCGGGCCGCTGGGGGTTTGATCTCACCATCGTTGCCCTCATCTTCATCGCCTATACCTTGACCATGTGGGTGGCGATGGACCTGAGCTTCGGCTCCGCGCTCATCGGGGCGATGGCCAATACCGTCCCGGTCGCCGTCTTTGGCGCAGTGGTGCGCAACCTGATAATCCAGCGGTTAGCGGGGCGGCCCGCATCGATTCAGATCGCGGGTCACGTGATCCTTTGCCTGACCTTTACGCTCCTCTCGCTATGGCTCCTGTTGGCTCTGTCAGACCAAGTGCACCGAACCAGCACCTGAGGCATAAGTTCAGCCATGGCCCGAGCCCGCAGATCCAAGACACCGTTCTACCGGTTCAACTCGTCGCCTGAGATCATTCGCCTCGTGGTGATGATGTACGTGAAATATCCGCTGTCGCTTCGGAACGTGGAAGACCTGCTGGCTGAGCGCGGGATCGAGATCTGCCACGAAACCGTGCGGTTCTGGTGGAACCGGTTTGGCCCCATGTTCGCCTCGGAAATCCGCCGCCGGCGCGTCGATCAGATGAAGGCCTACACCCATTGGCGGTGGCACCTCGATGAGATCTACCTGAAGATCAACGGCGAGATGCACTACCTGTGGCGGGCGGTGGATCACGAGGGAGAAGTGCTGGAATCCTTCGTCACCAAGGAGAGGGATAAGGCGGCAGCGCTGAAGTTCATCAAGAAGGCGCTCAAGCGCCACGGCTCGCCGAAGGCCAGCCGCCATGGCTGAGTGGAAGTCCCTCATGGCCTAAGCCCCGCCCTCCCCTGCCCTCACTCCACCCAGTGGAGACAAGTTGCGGTTAGACTGACAGCACCCACGTGCGCCATAGTGATCTCAACGGCTGAGCTTCCTAACCTCATACACAGACCCCTGACGCTCAACGAGGGTATCGGCCATCTGCTCAACAAGGGTTACGGAATCGTCGTTCAGGGCCGTAAGGAGCGCTTTACTACTTTCCAGGCCTGCGCCGCCCTGAAATCCCTCCAGTCGTTGTGCTAAGTTCTGCTCCCAAAATTAACACTGACAGGGGTTGCCGTGGCCCACCAGTTCGCCATGTCGGACAACATCCAGTTGGCTGCAGCCGCAAACCCGTTCAATCTTGAGGTCGAGACGATCATCAGGGCCGGCGCACCCATCGAGTTCGCCGGTACCGAGCTGACCACGGTATCTCACGACGCGATCCCACCTTCGCGGTTCGAACTGCCTGCTGCTGCTGAGAGTCGCGACGACATCATTAGGCGCATCGACGCGACTGCCACGGACCAGTGGGTCACCGCGTTCCGATCTCCGTCCGGGCAGGTCTGGTGATGTCCGAGTTGAGTCGAAAGCGCCGGTTGGCTGGACTCCAACAACCAGACCTTGATCGTCGATCCGAACGACACCTTTCTGGAGGGCGCTGTCAAGGCAATGGACCTGGAAGACAGACTTGGCGAGATCGAGCCCGATTGTGATAATCGTCATGGCGGATGGCCTCTGCAATGTGGATGCTCAACGACAGCCACCTTATGGCGCTAAGACGCCGGACACAGGGGCCATCCACCCCATCAGCCCAAACTTGCCTGAGGCGGACGCAGGCGGCTAGCTTGGCCCAATGGCCCGCTCGACCGACCCATTTCGCTACTTCGACTCATCACCGGAAGTGATCCGCCTCGTCGTGATGATGTAAGTTCGCTACCCGCTCTCGCTGCGCAATGTTGAGGACCTGCAGCGCCAGATCCCGGCGCGGTCTATCGTTGGCCTTATAGGAGAGTTGGAACCGGTTCCATTGAGTGGCGTCGGCGTCGTAGCCTCTTGTTGTATTCGATAGTTTTTAATATCGTTTCGGCATGATGCTTTGTACCTCTAAGCGGAATGGTGGGTCACGAGAGGCTATGATGCTCGAACTTGCGGTTTTAGCCGACGATCTGACCGGCGGCATGATTACCGCCAGCGCTCTGGAGGCCGAAGGCGTTCTCTGCCCTTTGGTCACATCGATCGAAGCCTTGGACCACCTGCCCGCAGAAGCGGAGGCCGTGGTGCTCGCCCGCAAGATCCGCTTAGTCGAACCTTCTGTGGCGCGGGCGGAGGCGTTGGCGGCGGTTCAGGCCTTCGCTCGACTGAATCCCAGACGCATCTACTACAAATATAGCGGCGTCTTCGACAGCACCCCGCGCGGCAACATCGGACCGATTGCGGAAGTCCTCCTTCGTGAGACCGGCGCGCGCCAGACCATTTTCTGTGGCGCCCTGATTGAACGCGATGTGACGGTCTATGAGGGGCGCATGTTCCTGCAAAACGTCCCGCTGGCGGAATCGGCCAAGCGGTTCGACCCCGTGACGCCAGCCTTTGAATCCAATCTGGTCGAGGCGCTGAGGCCACAAACGACGCTCGGGATCGGTCTCTTGCCTCATCGGATTCTGTTTCGAGGACGCGCGGCGGCGGAAGCCGAGTTGGTCCGTCTGGCGGACCGCCCTTTTATCGTCGTGGATTCCGTCGATCGCGACGATATTGCCCGTGTGGCGGAACTGACCGTCGATTGGCCGCTCACCACGGGCGCAGACAGTTTGACACCTGCGCTGGCGCGGGCGTGGCGGAAGACTATGCCCGACAGACAGCCGCAAAGGGGGGGGCGCCTGCTGCCGGCCGTTGGCGGACGGGCTGTGGTGCTCTCCGGGAGTTGCGCTGCAACGACGCTGACCCAACTCGAGGTGTTCGCAGCCCGCCACCCCGTGTGGAGGATCGACCTTGCGCGCGACGCTGAGCGGCCGGACGTGGTGGAAACCATCGTTGGCTGGGCCGCCGAGCATCTGGCCCAAGGTCCGGTCGCCATCGCCACCTCGGGCGACAAGGCCGCCGTAGCCGAGGCGCAGAGCCGGTTCGGTGTCCAAGGCGCTTCGGAACACTCCGACCGGCTGATTGGCGCGGTGGCCGAACGCCTCCACGCAAACGGCGTGCGCAAATTCGTAGTCGCGGGTGGCGAAACCTCAGGTCAAGTCATGGCGGCCCTTGGGGTTCAGCAAGTGCAGGTGGCCCCGCTTGACGACATGCTTGGCGGCTATTGTCACCGGCCTGGCGCAGACGGGATATCGCTGGTGCTCAAGCCCGGCACATACGGCGACACCGAATTTCTGATGGCCGCCCTTGCGCGGCTTGAGGAAGCCGATGCGGCTGGCGAACCCAACTCAGGAGAGACTTATGAGTGACGAACAGACGGCGCGAAGCGAACTGGTCGCCGCCTACCGACAGGTGGCGGCGCTGGGCTTAAACCAGCTGGCTTCCGGCAATCTCAGCGTCCGCTTCCAGGCCGGCATGCTGATCTCGCCGACGGGCGCCTCCGCCGAGACCTTGACCGAGGCTGGGTTGGTCTATGTGGATGGAGAGGGGCGCTGGGCGGCAGGCGCCCGCCCCTCGTCCGAATGGCAGATGCACACCGCCATCTACCGCGAAGTTCCGGGCGCCAACGCCGTGGTGCACACCCATTCGGACTACTGTGTCGCCGTCGCTTGTCAGAACAGGCCGCTCCCAGGCTTTCACTACCTGATCGGCCTATTCGGCGGAGAAGACGTTCCGTGTGTGCCCTACTCGACCTTCGGCGGCGAAGAGTTGGCTGAAGCCGCCGCCGCCGCGCTTCGGCATCGCAAGGCCTGCCTGTTGGCCAACCACGGCATGATCGCCCAGGCCTCGACGCTCAAAGGTGCGGTGGGCTTGGCGCAACGCCTCGAGATCATGTGCCGCCAATATGTGCTGGCCTGTCAACTCGGCGAGCCGACCCTACTCACACAGACGCACTGGCACGAATTCTTCGATCGCGTGACGCAGGCGAGCTACCGCAACTAAGTCGGTTTTGGCTAGGCGGCGTTCTTGCGCTGCCGGCTGGTCCTGGCCGCTGATTTCAACGGCGGCTGAGGTTCGGGGCGGTCGACAAGGTGCTGGAAATAAAGTGCGGTCATCCAGGCCGACTCCTCCACCACCCGCGCCTCGTCCAGGTCCGGATCCTCGATCAGCATTTCGATCATGGCGAAGGTAGACTGTTCCGACAGCCGGGTCGCCAGGTGCAGCCGGTCGTTGCTGACCGTTGGATAGCTAAGCTTGAGCAGATCGAATTGCTGCTCCAAGACCCGATCGCGCGAAGCGACGCGGACCGCGTGCAGTTGAGGCAAAGCGCGCATGGCGCGCAGAATCCATAGCCCGCCTGGGAAGGTTCGGGTGATGGCGACAAGGTCCTTGCGCAGCGCGATGCTCTTGGCCACCGACTCCTCGAGCGAAGTCGAGGCGAGGCCGCCCGTCTCCTGCCAGCGAAACAGGGCCTGATCCTGGGCGTCCATCAGTCGATAAGCCAGCTCCGCGAGGATCGCATATTTGTTGGGAAAGTACCGATAGAGGGCGGGCGGTGTCAGGCCGGCCCGCTCACAGACCAGATTGGTGGTAAGCCGTTCAAATCCCACCTCGCTCAGGAGCGCACCAGCCGTAGCCAGGATGACCTCGAAGGTGTCCTTGCCGCGCTGGCGAGACGGCAAGGACGTCTCCAGCGGCGGAAGCGCCTTCGATGCGGCTTTCACCGCGGTGGGCTTGGGCATGCGGTCTGGATCCTCGTGGCGCATGAGAGTGGACGCAGGGGCGGGGGCGGCCGCCCCTCACGCGCATGGAAGAATGCTAATCGAGCCTCGCGCGAAGCGCCATGGGCGCCACGCGCTGCCGGACCTGCAACACGCCAGGCCGATCCGTTCGGGCGTCAGGCCTTCAGAAGCGGTCTCAGCTGTTCGGCCGGTTCGATCTTGCCCGCCTTTTGGGTGAGCGCAAAAGCCTCTCCAGCGCGGTCGAGGGTGTTGTCGATATCCAACTCGGTCATGGCGGCGCAGATGAACATATTATGCCAGGGGTGGAAGTAGACGCCGCGCTGGATAAGCGCCGAGTTCCACAAATAGGTGCGGGCAAGCTGCGGGTCTTCGTCAAACAAGATCAGCGGCATTTGCGAGGGGCCGGTCTGGCGCAGCCTGAAACCATATTGGGCCGCCGCAGCATCCAGACCTTTACGAAGCCGGTCGCCCAGCGCGATTGTCCGCTCCAGATAGTCGCTATCCCGGATGAGGCTCAGTGTCGCCACAGCCGCCGCCATGGGGGCTGCCGCAAACCAGTAGGAGCCCGTCGCATAGATCGAGCCCGCCGCGGCGCGGAACGGTTCCGATCCCACCAGGGCGGACAGCGGGTGGCCGTTGGCGATCGCCTTGCCCCAGGCCGACAAATCCGGCTCGACGCCGACCAGCGACCAGCTGCAGTCTCGCGCCAGGCGAAACCCACCCCGCACGTCATCGACGATCAGCAGGGCGCCATGCTCATCGGCCTGGGCGCGGGCGCGCCGCGCATACTCAGGATCAAGGGGCGCCTGATCCACGAATGTATCGTGCTTGATCGGCGCCGCAAAGATCGCCGCAAGGTCGTTTCCCGCCTGCTTCACCGCCGCGGCCAGACTGTCCGGATCATTGTAGTCACAGAAAATCTGGTTGGCATGGTCCGACGCCGTCGTTCCATTGGCCACGGGCGTGCACCAGGGCGCTGCGCCGTGATAGGCGCCCCGGGCGCGGATCACGGTCGATTTCCTGGTATGGCTGCGCGCAATCATAAGCGCCATGGTCGTGGCGTCGGTGCCGTTTTTGCAGAACATGACCCAGTCGGCATGCGAGATCTGGCGTGTCATCGCCTCCGCGGCAGCGACCATGGCGGGCCCTGGCCCCGTCATCGCATCGCCCTCTTGCAGCTGATCCAAGAAGGCTTTGGTGATCGCTTCGTGCCCGTAGCCGAACAGATTCGGCCCATAGCCGCACAGATAGTCGATGTACTGGCTCCCGTCGGCGTCCCAGAGATAGGCCCCCTTCGCGCGTGAGAAGAACTGGGGATAGCCGTCCGGCAACAGCGCGACGGACTGGTGGCCATACATCCCGTTCGGGATCACCGCTTGCGCGCGCTCGCGTAACGACCGGTCAACACTGTTGTTTCGCATAATAATCACCCTCGCTCCCTAGGACCGCAACTTTCGGCCGTCGAGTCCGCCGCGCTAAGGCCGGCACGCTCTCGGCGCCGGAATTTTACGCAGCCCTCCCACTTGCTCCGTGACCGGCGTTTTTCGGTTGCCAGCTCCGCTTCACCGTGTTTTCAATAGTTGCTGCTATCGCTAGTCAAAGCTAGCGTCAAGGCCTTGGCCGTCCAGAAACATCAGGCGGCTAGTGCAATAAGAGGGGTTTGAAATTGGCCAAAGATCTCCGTCTACGCCGCCGCGGGGCGCTCCTCGCCAGTGCAGCGCTCGCCGTTGTCCTGGTCGCCCACGCCGGAACTTCGCGGGCCCAGACGGCCCCGCCGTCGAGTGCGCCCCAAGTGCAGGAAGTGGTCGTCACCGCGCAGCGTCGCAGCGAGAACGTCCAGAACGTGCCGGTGTCGGTACAGACCGTATCCGCCAAGGAAATCCAAGCGCTCGGCATCAAGCAGACCGAAGACCTCGGCCAGATCACGCCCAACCTGACCATCGCAAGCCCCGAAGGCTCGGGCAACCAGCCCTTGATCACCATCCGCGGCATCGGGCTGAATGACTTCGACAGCAACAATGCCGGTCCCAACGGCATCTACGTGGATGACGTCTATATCAGCGCGCCCTCCGCGCAGGCCTTCTCCATCTTCGACTTGGACTCGGTACAGGTGCTGAAGGGGCCGCAGGGCACCCTCTATGGCCGAAACACCAGCGGCGGTGCGGTGGTTTTCACCACCAAGAAGCCCACCGACTACTTCACCAGCGACCTCCACCTCGAATACGGCAACTTCAATACATTGAACCTGTCAGGCGGCGTCGGCGGTCCGATCGCCCAGAACCTCGAGGGGCGCATTTCGGCGGTGGTGAACCACTCCGACGGCTATATGCACAACGAGCTGAACGGTGAATCCGTGTCCGGCGCGGACAACGAGGCGGTGCGGCTGCAACTGCTCTACAAGCCGACCGAGCAGCTGAAGATCGGCTTCAACTCGACGCTCGGCTATCTCAACCAGCAGCCGACCGAGTACCGTCACCTCGGCGTCTATGCCTCCGGCACCCAGAACAGTCCCTCACCGACAGTCTGTTCACCGGCCCTCACCGCCACCGGCGCCTGCGTCGATCTCTTCGGCTACAAGGCGCCGACGGGGTTCTGGGACGGATCCTACAACCAGACTCAACACCTCAAGATGTTCAACATCTTGGAATCCCTGCGCGCCGATTACGATCTGGGCGACATCAAGCTGACCTCGATCTCCTCTTACGAGCACAACTGGAAGATCTTTCCGGAGGAGACTGACTCTAGTCCTGACAACCTGCTTTCCGCCACCTACGGCGTGCACTCCAACACTTTCACCCAAGAGTTCCGCGCTGCTCAAAGCGCCAAACAATTCAATTGGGTGGCGGGTGTTTACTATCTCTACGAAAACCTCCACCAAAACCAGCCGCTCTCGATCCTGACGGACGGCGATAAGTTCGGCGGCTTCGGCATTCCGCCCAGCCCCGGCGCCTTCGACGGTATCGCCCAGCAGTCCTTCGACGTCAGCGATCAGACCACCAGTTCTGTCGCCGTCTACGGTCAGGGCGACTATACCCTGGGCAAGCTCACGCTGACGCTCGGCGGTCGCTACACCTATGAGCGGAAAACCTTTGACTATACCGGCTCGACCCAGTTCCAGGCCGGTGGGGAAGGAAACTATGGTCCGCTGACCGATCTCATCAGCGCTCAAGAAGCCCAGACCGCGTCCAACTTCACTTGGCGCGCGGCGGCCAGCTATCACTTCACGCACGACATCATGGGCTATGGCAGCATCGCTACCGGCTTCAAGAGCGGCGATTTCAACGGCAGCTTCCTCAGCAACGATCCGCAGCAGGCGCTGCTACAACTCACGCCCGTCAAGCCCGAGCATGTGACAGCCTACGAGATCGGCGCCAAGAGCAGCTGGTTTGATCGTCGCCTCGTCGCCAACGTCGCCCTGTTCTATAACGACTATAAGAACGAGCAAATCTTTGCCGCCGTGCCGCAATTGCTAGAAACGGAGGCCGGTCCGATCGAGTCGACCACGCAGATCCTCACCAACGCCTCCAGCGCCCACACCCAGGGGATCGAGTTCGAGTTCACCGCCACGCCGATCCGCGGCCTGACCATCAACCTCGACCCGGCCTTCCTGGAAGCCAAGATCGACAAGGCGGGCCTGCCGCTGTTCAGCGGCGCCGTTCCGCTGGATGGCAAGCGGCTGGCCAATGCGCCCCGGTTCACCTTTGTGGGCATGATCGACTACAAGCTGCCGGTGACAGGGCTCGACGACATCGACTTCCGCTGGAACTCGAACTATCGCAGCCAAGCCTACTTCGACTCCACCAATGACCCCTACATCCAGCAAGGCGGCTACTGGCTGCATAACCTGAATATCGCCTACGAAAGCCACCAGGGCTGGGAGGCTGGCATATATGTGCGCAATCTGACCGGCACGAAGTACAACATCACTGCGACCGATCTCGCCAGCCCCTTCGGCTTCATCGAGCCAGTGGCGGGCATGCCGCGCACCTATGGCATTGAGTTGACGGCCCACTTCTGATCGGCTTTGGCGGCATGCTCAGGAGGGTGGCGCATGAACGGTGAGGCCGAAGCCATAGGGGCGGGTATCGAGACCTTGGCGCACGCCGGGGAGGCTGTGGCTGAGAGCGGCCAGGAGCACTTTCGGCTTCCCGCCCTCATCGCCGCCCTCTCGCTGGGCTGCGTGGCCCTCCTCATGCTCGGGGTCCAGCCTTTGGTGCTCGGCGCGCTGCTCAGCGACCATCGGATTTCGGTCTCGGAGCTGACCTGGTCCGCTACGGTGGAGATGCTAGGCCTTGGTCTCGTGTCCGCGCTCCTGGCCGGGTTCTTGCCCCATCGCCAGCTGCGCGTACTCGGCGCAGCCGCCACGGTGATCCTGGCGCTGGCCAACTTCGCTGGACTCTACTGCAACGGACTTGGCGTCATAGCGTGTCGCGCGGTGGTCGGCGTTTCGGGCGGCGTCGTCCTCTGGATCGTCGCCGGCCTAATCACCCGCAGCGCCTCGGCCGTCCGAATCTCCGGAATCTTTCTTGGCGCACAATCACTCACCCAGGCGGCGCTGGCGGCAGCGATTCCCGGTTTCGCCGGATTTACCGGCGCGAACACGGGTCTCGTCGCCATGGGCGTCGTCGCCCTGCTCATGCTGCCGCTGGTGCTGCTCTTGCCGAACCAGTTGTCGATCCTGCCGAAGCCGCCGCCGGGGCGTGGCCCGCTTTCGCTACCGGGCGGACTGGGGCTCGCGGCGACCTTTTTGATGATGGCGGGCGTCGTGGGCCTCTGGGTCTTCATCCAGGCTCTGGGCAAGATGGACGGGGTGGACGACAAGACGGCGTCCTTCGTCATCGCTGCGTCGCTGGCGACCCAGATCCTGGGCGCAGCGGCGGTCGCCGTCTTTGGACCCCGTCTTCCCACCGTACCAAGCTTGGTGGCTGTCGGCCTCGGCAACCTCGCCGTCGTCGCGCTGATCGGCTTGCTCCATGGTGGCGCGGTCTTCCTGCCGGCTACTCTTCTATTCGGCTTCTTGTGGACTGCAGGCCTGCCGCTTGTCTTCCCCCTTCTGACCCAGATCGATCCGACCCGGCGCGTCGCCATGCTGTCTTCGGGCGCCCAACTCCTCGGCAGCGCGGCGGGGCCGCTCCTCACGGGCCTGTTCGCAACCGATGCCAACGTTCGCCCCGTATTGCCCACCTCCGCGGCATTGTTCTGCGCCGCGGTGCTGGCGATTGTGCTGGCCGGCGCCTTTATCCGTAAAGGCCGCTGATGGCAGCGTCAGAGCAACTGTACCTTGACCGTCAAGGGCACGTTGCATACCGGTTTTGAGCCCGTTGCCGCCTTCGCCCGCCTCTGCTTTTTCTAGACTGTTCGCTCTCTGCTGCCCAAAAAATGAGCCGGAGCAGCGGTAGAGTTCAGCCCGGTGGACTTGGTCTGGCAATGCCCTGGCAGGCCACCGCGGACCGCGCCCTCGCTATTGTAGCTTGGCGACGGCCTCCAGCTCGTGCTTGGCGATGATGGATGCACCGCCCCCACCGATTTCAATCCAGCCTGCCTTGGCCCATTCCTGAAGCTTGCGATTGACCTTTTCACGGGAGTGACCAAGGCGTCGGGCGAGCTCGGTTTGAGTCAACTGGACAACGCTCTTGGCGTTTTGCTCTGACAGAAGCATCAACGCCAAGCGTCCGCCCAGATCGAGCTGCCGAGAGTTCTCAAACGCACGATTGGACAGGCGAAGCCGCTGGCTCAGCGCAGCAATGAGCGCGAGCGCCGCCTCCGGCTCAGCCGTCAAGGCGCCCAAGAGGGCCTGTCGCGGGATGCGCCACAACTCTGTTCGCCGGGACGCCACAAGATCGGCGGCGCGCGGTGCGCCGTCCAGAACCGCCATCTCTCCAATAAGAGCGCCAGCGCCCAGTGCAGAGAGGCGCGTCTCACGACCATCGGCCGTACCGATCCTGACCTCGATCTCGCCGGTCAAAATTATGAAGGCGGCGTCCGCAGCATCGCCAGCATGGCAAAGAACAGCCCCCACTTCCAAACAAAGGCTCGATCCTGCACGCTCAAGCTTTTGTAATCCCGCGTCTGACAAGCAGGCGAAGACCGAGCTGCTCTTCATCACCTTGGCGCGCGCGATCGCGGTGCCCGCCGCGCGCCTTTCGGCTCGCTCTGTACCCGCCGCCTCAGCCATTGGGCTGTCCGAACCGTTTCCAAAAGGCTGTCAGCCCAATGCCATCGAACACCTCAGCGAGTTTGCCCGTATGGCGCAGCGTTTTGAGGAACGGGTGGAACAGCGGGCTTGTCTCAGCCTCGCCATAGCCAGGATAGCGGCTATTGCCGAGAAACTGCACGGATCGGTCAATCTTGATCGATCCCCGGTCGAGATAGATGCTGCGTGCCAAATCGATCGCTTCGTCTTGCAAGTTGAGACTACCCAAAAGCATCAGTGAGTTGCAGGCATAACCCAGACCCTTCTGGGCCAATTCGATAAGATCTCGCCCCGCGGCGGTTCGCTGCGACTGGTCCTGCGACAGCCGCGCGGACAGCGCACGGATCAAGATCTCATCTTGGTTGGTCTGATCGGTCGGCCTTGCGACGGATTTGTTGGACAGCTGATCAATGGCGGCCTGTTCTCGGCCTGAGGTGGCCATCAACCAGAACCGATCCCAATAGGGCGCGAGCTGCCCTGGCCAGCCCGCTTCGAGCTTTTCAACCATGGCCTGGGCTTCAACGAACTCGCCCCTCCAAATGCAGATAAGCGCGGGAAGATGGTTGGTGAACAGTTCCAAAGGATCGAGCGTGTAGGCCCGGCGCGCCATCGCCAGAGCAGCCTCTGTCCGTCCCGTCTGATAAAGATAATGGCCTCGCCAGAGCAAGACATAGGGATCGTTGGGCGAGAGACTTAAGGCCTTGAGCATGCCCATCTCAATTTCAGCCCAGTGGCCGAAATACTCGGTCATCTCGGCGATAACGCTGTAGGCGCCGCCGTTTCTGGGATCCAGTTCAATCGCGCGTCGGGCCGCCGCCTTGCCTTCTTCAAAGCGCTGGCGCTGCTCTGGAATTGGCGTGAGGTAGGCGCTGCGCCAATCGATCTTGGCCAGTTCGTACCATCCTTCGGCAAACGCAGGCGCCCGCCGCACGACCTCCTGCATCATGCCGCGACCTTGGTTCAGGATCGCGGCGTCATGATTGCGGCTGGCCTCACGACCTTTGAGATAGAGTTCGTAGACGCCAGGATCGATGCTCTTTTGCACCTTGCGCGTGGCGAGGCGGATATTCATGGCGTCCGCCACTTGTCGGGCGATCTCATCGGAGATCAACGCGCTTTCGGCTACGTCTCGATCAAAGGTCTTCGACCAAAGCGTCCGCTGGCTACGCGTATCGACTAGCTCGGCGTTGACTCGAAGCCGTCCTCCTTGGCGAAGTACAGAGCCATCGAGCGTGTAGTCGGCCTTCAACACCTTGGCCGCTTGGGCTTTGGCTGGTCCGCGAAAGGTGAAACTCGAGGTGCCTGAAGTCACCCGGGCGCCGCCAGCGATCAGAACGTTTAAGATGTCCTCAGCCAAGCCATCAGCGAAGTAGCCGAGCTGTGGGTCGGGACTGAGATTGTCGAAGGGTAGCACCGCCACGAGTGGGTCCGCGCTCGCAGGCCTCGGAAAGAAGGCGTATCCACCGGCCGCTAACGCGCCGAGCCCGAGCACTGCGCCGCCGGCGATCAAGCCGCGCCGTCCTGTTCGCAGAATTGAGGTCGGAGCCTGCCATCGGCTCGCGGTCACCCCGATGGGTTTGAGGACAAACACAGGCAGCGTCTCGCGCATCTTGTCGAGCTTGACCTGACCTTTGGGAGCGAGTCGCTCGCCAAGCGATCCTCGCACCGCGCGCTGGACGTCTGCCGAAACTAGAATCCCGCCCGTCGGCGCCAAAGCTTGCAGCCGCGCGGCGATATTCACGCCATGGCCCAGCAGATCTCCGCCCGCGACGACCGCCACTTCGCCCAGATGGATGCCAATCCGGATCGGTGGATCAGGCTCGGCGCGGAGCGCATCGGCGAATTCCAAGGCGCCGCTGACCGTGGGAAATTCTAGAAGGAAGCCGTCGCCCATAGCCTTGAACAGGCGTCCAGAGTGGTCAGCGGCAAGGTGCACGATCCGTTGTTGCAGCACCGCGACCGAAGCCAGCGTGTCGGTCTCGTTAGTCTCTACGCGCGCGGAAAACCCGACCACATCGATCGAGACGATCGTCGTTAGCCGCTTGGTCTCTGGCTGGTCAGTCAACGCAACATCACCACTTGTTCGACCTGTGACCTTGGTCACAGCCATCCGTCAGGGGCAAGCCTATTCATCAGCTGTCGCCGAACGGGCGATCCACACAAACCGGAGCAACACCATGACCCGCATCGCTTCTATCGCCCTCGCCACCGCCGCCTTCGTGGCCCTGGTTCAGCCCGCCGCCGCTCAAGTGGGCCGCATCCATGAAGGTTTCTCACGCGACGCCAACCAAGTCGTGAAGACCGCCGCGATCGACTATTCCGACCTCAATCTCTCCACCCACCGCGGCGTCGAAGTCCTGCAGTCGCGCATCCAAGCGGCTACGAACGCCGTCTGCGGCCCTGTCGAAACCGAAACCGCGCTTAAGGCCGAATACGAAGCCTGCCGCCGGGACGCCTTCAAGATCGCGTCCGACACCGTGCGCCTGCCGCAACTGTTCGCCGCTGCGGCCCGCCAGAACGACACCCTGCAGCTCGCCTCAAAATAACCAGCCGGCATGGCGCGTTAATGAGGCGAAGGCGCCAACGTGCTTTCGCCTCACATCATCGACTCAGAGGGCGACCTTTGCCGGGCGACGACTCTGCGTCGCGTAGGGACGTTTAAGCAAACCTACGAAGGTGGCAAAGAGCCAGACTACAACATCCGCCGCCGACCGACCCGAGTGAACCCGCCCTTGCGCACCCCATTATCCGCCTAACTGCCCATTCTCCCAAGCGCAGCTACCGAATCTTGCCTTGGCGCGCTATCCGTCCAAGCGGCAGATTATCGAGCCTTGTCGGGTCACCGGATCGTAGTCGAGGAAGGTAACGGTGACGGGGTGGCTGATTCCATTCTGGTGCGCCATGCACACCTCGCTCGCGCCCGGTTTGGTCGGCAAGTAAGTCTGCGTGCAATAGACGCCCTCGTTGCGGAAGCCTGCCTTGAACAACTGTTCCATGCACGTCGGCCCAACCTGGCCGGAGGCTAGAAATACGCTCGGCGGACCTGCTCGACCTGAGGCTTGCGCTGATAGGTTTGCGGTGGCTGGGCGGCTCAGCGGAGCAACTGATTGCACCGAGCTTACGCCTGGGGCCAACTCAGGTGCGGCGGCTGCGGCTTGGGGGTTCATCTGCTGGGCCTGTTGCACTTGGGCTTGGACCGCGGCTTCTGAGCCAGCCTGAGCGGTTACCATCGAGGCTGGCGCGTTGAGTTGAAGGCTGAGCACCTTCCATCCGTCAGGTTCTTTCTCGAGCTTCACATCCACAGGCATGTTCACGCCGTTGGCTAGGTGAACCGACCCCTGTAAGTCCGCGCTGTAAGGATAAACCTTTCGAACCGGCCAGTCCGCACTGGCGAAGGCCGACAACTGCCACAGACGCGAGACCGTGTTCCAGGCGTCCAGGGACATCACATTGCGGAAACCGGGGGCCGCCGACATGTAGCTCGCGGTTGGTCCGCTCAGGGATGTGGTCGTGAAGAAGCTGTTGGCGGCAAACACCGGTCCCGACGTTGCGCCGATAACGCGCGAAGCCAGAAACCAGACCGCTGCGACCACGACGATAGCCAGGATGCCAAAGATGGCGAGAACAGCGACCAGACCCTTGGCGACGACACCGCCAACACCTGGGCGCTTGAGTGGTGTGCTGTAACTGGGCGACTCCCCGTATACCGCCCGCTGTGGAGGCGGGGTTTGCGAAGCTTGGTCCGAAGAATAGCCATAACCGCTCTGGGCCGAGGGGTTGATCGGGCCAGTCGAGTGGTCGCCATTGGGATTGACGGGATCGCTCACAACTTCGCCTCCACCGGCGGACGGGTGCGCCCGCCTATTTTCAGCGTGTTTGTGCTGTCACGGTTCCATCTGTGAACAGGCTTTTGGACACGTTGCAGTAAATCCGAAAGCCGTGATCGCCGGGATTGTAGGTGACAAAGGTCGCTGTCAGCGGCGCTGTCACGCCGCCACGCCGAGCTGTGCAGATCTCTTTGGCCCCGGGCTGCGTCGGCAAGGGATTTGGGCAGATGACGTCATCGATTTGCAGATTAGCCCGCTGAATGATGTGCATGCATTCGGGTCCAAGCTTGGCAGCGTTCAAGGTGCTGCCGGCCGGTCCGGCATAGTAAGGGCCGTTATAGCCGGGATCCGGCGGCGCCAACGAAGCGTCGCCAGCCATATTGAGCATGGTGGGCGTCTGCATGCCGCCGCCCGCCGTTTGATAGGCAATGCCCGGTCCACCCTTCTCGGTGATCAAGGCCACACGCCACCGGCCCCCTTCCTGCACGAGGTCCATCTGAATCGGACGTTGGCTAGCATCCGCCAGACGCAGCGTGCCCTCGATGTGCGTCCTGCCGAAGGTGGATTGCTCGGAGGACCAGTGCGCTCCTTGAGCATCGTTGAGGCGCATGACTTCCACGATCCTTGGCCACGCGCCCGGCGGCGAGCCTGTGCGGAAGCTGGATGCAGCCGTCGCGTAACTGGCCATGGCGCCGAGGTGAGCCGTCGTATCCAAGAAGGCGTCGGCGGCGCGGGTGGACGGCGAGATGGCCGTCATGGAGCCTACCCGGAAGTGGTAGTCGCAGCCTACCAGCATGAGCCCTGCCAAGCCGGCCAGGCATCCAAACACTAGGTTCCTTGGCGTCGCTCCGAAGGTTTTACGCATCGCGCAGCCTCCCTTGTCCTTTGCATTAGCGGTCCAGCTCCGGCCCGGTTGCAAACGATGTTGAACAGGCTTGGCGGCTTTGGCGCGACGCCGTGCTCTAGGATGATCGCTTCCAAGAATTGAACGCCGTCTTTTGACTAGGTCGATTGCGTCGAATCTTCTGTGGGCCATGGCGTACTAAGGCGTCCGCATCTGGCGCGTCGCTTGGATTCAGTCGCCAGGATTCGCTGCGCTCATTGTCAAAGACAAAGTTCCCGGTGGCGACGTCGAATCGGAAGGATGTAGTCCATCCAGTGCTCACCGCAGGCCACCCCGTTCTGGACTGAAAAATACGGCCCCCTGACCGCGATCACCCCGTCGCCGTCCAGGAGGGGATCGCATCGTCCCCCTTCATCGGCCCTCAACACGACCTGATCGTTTCGGCCGACTAGCTGGTTTCGCCCATTCTTCAATTCGAAGATCATGAGCGGCCGGACTGGCGCGTGTTGCGCGTCCCGATGCGACTTGCCTTCGCTGCGCACTGTAGCTCCTTAGGGGCGACGGGCTACTCTCTGCTGGCCGGAAACGGCAGCGCGGTTCGACGCGCTAGGAACAGGCGCGCATGATTGAAGCAATGGAGCCACGTCTAAACGGCCCCAGACCCATCGCCGGGACGATCGGCCTAACCTTTGGTGGGCTATGGTCGTCTCTAGGCGCATCGGGTCTGCCGCTTGGATGGCGACTGCCTATTGAGGCGCTGGGCGGTCTAGTCACCCTCGCCCTGGTGGCCGTCCTGTGGACCCGCCGCGGTTCTGTCGGAGCGGGTCGGGGCCTCTTCCGGCGAAAAGGCTATATCATCGCCGTGGCTCTGGAGATCGTGGCCATCTACGCCGCCTCTGCTCTCCTTCCTCACTACGGGTTGCAGAGCTATCTGATCGAGACGGTGGGGGTAATCGTCGGACTGCACTTCATCGGTCTTTGGCAGGCGACGCGTAGACCCGCGTTTTTGTGGATTTCCGGGTGCATGTGCGGTGTGTCGGTCGTCTCGGCGTTCATGCCCCCTGCTATAGGCGAGTTCGGTCCGCGCATGATCGTGGCGGGGTTTGGAAACGCACTCGTGCTTTGGCTCGGCGCGGGTTGGCGCTCGCCTAGATGACAATCCTCCTATTTCGGGCGACACCAAATAAAGCTTCGCAGAAGCCAAGACGGATCGAATGGCAGTGTCAGACCAAATGCACCTTGACGGTCAAGGGAGCGTTGCATATCGGTTTTGAGCCTGTTGCCGCCTTCGCCCGCCTCTGCTTTTTCTAGACTATTCGCTCTCTGCTGCCCAAAAAATGAGCCGCAGCAGCGGTAGAGTTCAGCCGAGTGCATTTGGTCCGACAATGCCCTGGCGACTCACGCGCTTTGTACGCTGCAAGGAAGAGATGCTCGATGATTCCAAGGCTGACCGCTGCTGCAGTAACGCTCGCTTGCTGCACCGCCCTTCTGGCGCAACCCGCTTTCTCCCAACCTACAGCCGTCCAGTCGCCGCATGGATTGTCTGCTGAATATGCCCAATGCCTCGAGCGGGCGCGGCGCAATACTGTGCAATTGGCGATGTGCGAGCAAACAGAAATGGCTGCACAAGACGCTCGTTTGAACAAAGCCTACCAGCAAGTGATGGGCCAGCTCGCGACGGATCCGTCAAAGAAGGACGCGCTCCGCAGCGAGCAGCGATCCTGGCTGAAGAAGCGCGATTACGACTGCAAATTGGATCATCAGACCATTAATAGTAGCTGCATTGTCGGCAAGACCGCTGCACGGGCCAACGAACTTGAGAAGATGATACGCTTTTGAGCGGGTTCAATCGACTGCGGGTCCCTGCGTGTAGGTTGCCGCGGAAGAAGCGGTGAGTCCGATATTCGTTCGATGTGAAATCGCCACCGGCGCACGTTTGCAGCGCGTGGCCGTCTTCCCGTTGGCGAGAGCGCTCCGCGCCCTCGCCGCTGGGGAGCTATCTGCCAGGTCTAGTTGGCGGCGAGTTGGACGGCGCCGCCGTGCTGGGCGGCCGCTGCGAACAGTTGTGGCAGATGCACCGCGTCCGAAGCGACGTTGAAGGCATTACGGCGGCAGGCATCGTATTCCGCCTTTAGGGCCGCTTCGGTTTCCGGCGGACCACACACCGCCTTCGCCGCGTTCTCGATGCGTGAGCGCAGCACCTGCACGCCCTGGGGGCTCGCCAGGTTAAGGTCAGCATAGTCAAGGGCGGTGGTCTTCACGACTTGGTTGGGGTCGCGCGAAAAACCTTCGTGGATGCGGCCTTCCTGCGCAGCTGCGGGCTGCACCAGGGCGGCGATGGCGCCTCGACGAGGTCTACGTGACCCGAAGGGCGGCGTAGCCAGCATCAACGGCGAGATGCACTACCTTTGGCGCGCCGTCGATCATGAGGGCGAAGTGCTGGAATCCTTTGTCACCAAGGAGAGGGACAAGGCGGCAGCCCTAAAGTTCATCAAGAAGGCGCTGAAGCGCCATGGCTCGCCCAAAGCCATCACCACAGACGGTCTGCGCTCCTACCAAGCCGCGATGAAAGAGATCGGCAACGCCGACAAACAGGAGATCGCCCGCTGGGCGAACAATCGGTGTGAGAACTCACACCTGCCCTTCCGACGACGAGAGCGAGCCATGCTGAGGTTCAGGCAGATGAAGAGCCTGCAGAAGTTCAGCTCCGTCCACGCCGCCTTCCACAGGGGGCCAACCTCGGCTCGGAGCGCAAGATTGCCGCCAGAAACTGGTCCAATTCAGACCATATTTGTGATAATGTAGAAAACGGCCAGCCCGAAGGATTGCGTTCTTGCGCCTCTGTCAGAAGGGATATACAATTGGTATATCCCGGAGGCCGTTTTGAGCAAGACGACGCTTTTCCAATCCAACAAATCCCAAGCGGTTAGGCTGTCGAAGGACGTGGCTTTTCCAGACAACGTCAGGTCAGTGACGGTGTTACGAGAGGGGAGGCGGCGTGTGATCGTGCCCTCTGAAGCCTCGTGGGACGATTTCTTCGATGCGCCAGGCATTGATCTGGGTTTGCGTGATCAACCCGTAGCGGCGGCGCGCGAGCATTTCTAATGCTGCGCTATATGCTGGATACGAACCTTTGCATTCGAGTGCTACGTGACCGACCTACGGCGATCCGCGAGCGTTTTAATCAGGAAGCGGATGGGCTGTGTATTTCGACGATCGTTCTGACAGAGCTTCTGCACGGTGCAGCCAAGTCGGCGCGGCCGCTTGAAAACAGAACCGAGGTCGATCGGTTTGCAGCACGTCTGTCGGTGCTAAATTTTGATGATGCCGCTGCAGATCATTCGGCCCAGATACGCGCAAGTCTTGAGCGAGTTGGCCGACCGATCGGCGCTTACGATCTGCTCATCGCGGGCCACGCTCGGTCGCGAGGGCTCGTCGTGATCACCGGCAATCTTTCTGAATTCCAACGCGTTGAAGGTCTTCGATGCGATGATTGGCTGGCTGGGTCCGAGCCCGATTTGTGATGACATATATTGGGCGAGACATGAATTTAGCCGCCACTGAAGGTTCGCATGGACGCCTGTCCGACCTGGGTAGTGGCCGCCCTACTATGGCTGATGTCCCGAAACCGCGGTTTTCGCGAACTGTTGGCGACCGGTGCAAGCGAATGCCGCGCCCTGATCGATTCCATGATCCCGGCCGCGCTGGCCGCTCGCGGGCCTGTCGCCGTGTCTGAAATTGAAGCCATGAGGCCTGCCTAGGATAGCCGATCGAAGGGGGGCTATTAGTTTTCGAAGTGTTGAGCGGCCGACTGAAGGCGGCTATGGAGTTGCATGCATCAAGAGTTGGGCGTTCGCCCAACGCCAACCTGCCCTCCCAGGCAAGGTGGAGGCCTCCTTCGAGGCGATGTGGCCGATTTTCGGCAACGAATTGGGTCGTTCCGCGCCCTTTCGTCAACGACGACAGGGAAGCGAATACGATGGCGCGAGACCTTACTGACATCCTGCCCGATGACGAGTTTGAAACGGCCTTTCCGGGGTGTGCGCTTACGCATGTCTTGACGATCGCTGGGCGCGATCAACTCGAAATCACCTTGGAAGCTTTACAGGCGATCCGCTCGAGCGGCGCCGATCTGGAGGCGCTCCACCTAGATAAACGAGGCGGGGTTTGGGAGCATCGCTTGAGGCTGACGGGACTGCGACCCCATCATGCGCGCCTACTCTGCAACCGGCTGGCCGCCTTGCCTGGGGTATTAAGGGCGAGTGTCGAACATCAGTTTTCTCGACCAATTCCTTCGCTCGCTTAGATGAACTGACCCTTTGCCGCCCTTGCCCACCTTTGGACGAACATGACCCTACTCCAGCCTCATCGCCCCCTTCCCTCAGCCGCGAACGCTATGCGTCCCGACCCCGTCGCCCTGAAGGCGCTGGAACAGAAGGTGCTGTGGCTGTCCACCTGGGTGATCCACAACGCCAACCACCTGCGGCCCTCGCGCGACGGGCTGAAAGTGGGCGGCCACCAGTCGTCCAGCGCCAGCGTCGTCAGCCTGATGACGGCGCTCTACTTTCATGCCCTGCGCCCGCAGGACCGCATCGCGGTGAAGCCGCACGCCTCGCCGGTGATGCACGCGATCCAGTACCTCCTCGGCAATGAGGACGTGCAGCAACTGAAGCGCTTCCGGGCGCTGGGCGGCGCGCAGTCCTATCCCTCGCGCACCAAGGACAAGACCGAGGTGGACTTCTCCACGGGCTCGGTGGGCCTCGGCGTGGCCGCCACCCTCTTCGCCTCCATTGTCCAGGACTATGTGGCCGCCCACGGCCTGATCGGGCCGCAGAGCGAGGCGGGGCGGATGATCGCCCTGATGGGCGACGCCGAGCTGGACGAAGGCAATGTCTATGAGGCCCTGCTGGAGGGCTGGAAGCACGATGTTCGGAACCTGTGGTGGATCATCGACTACAACCGCCAGAGCCTGGACGGCGTGGTCAATGACGAGCTGTTCCACAAGATCGAGGGCTTCTTCAGAAATGTAGGTTGGAACGTCGTCACCCTGAAGTTCGGGCGCAAGCTGGAGGCGGCGCGCCATGGCCCGGCGGGCGAGGCGCTGCTGCACTGGATCGAGACCTGCCCCAACCAGCTCTATTCCGCCCTGACGTTCAAAGGCGGCCCGGCGTGGCGCTCGCGCCTCACCACCGACCTCGGCGGTACCCGAGGGCTGAAGACGCTGCTGGACAACCACGACGACGCCTCACTGTCCGACCTGCTGACCAATCTCGGCGGCCACGACCTAGAGACCATTCTCGACGCCTTCGACGCGGCCAACGCCAGCGAGCAGCCTCACTGCTTCGTCGCCTACACCATCAAAGGCTACGGCCTGCCGCTGCAGGGTCACAAGGATAACCATGCGGGGCTGATGAACCCGACCCAGCTGGCCGAATTCCAGCGTCTCTGCGCCGTGCCGGCCGGAGAGGAGTGGGCAAGGCTGTCGGGCCTGGCCGATCCCCAAGCGGTGGAGCGCATCATCCAGGCCGCGCCGATCCGTAGCCGTTCGAAGCTAGCGCCCCCCGCAACGTTGCCGGTCGAGGCCCTGCCCACACCTGCCGGCGAGGCGCTGTCCACCCAGGAAGCGTTCGGCAAGAACCTGTTCGAGCTGGCGCGTGAGCGCAGCCCGCTGTCGGAGCGGATCGTCACCACCTCGCCGGACGTAACCGTCTCCACCAACCTGTCCGGCTGGGTGAACCGTCGCGGCGTGTTCCACTCCTCGGAGCGCGCCGACACTTTTCAGGACGAGAAGATCGCCAGCCCCCAGAAGTGGCGCATGGGCCCAGCGGGCCAGCACATCGAGCTCGGCATCGCGGAGAACAACCTCTTCCTCATGCTCGGCCAACTTGGTCTGGCGGACCAGTTCTGGGGCGAGCGGCTACTGCCGATCGGTACGGTCTATGATCCCTTCATCAACCGCGGCCTCGATGCCCTGATCTATGCCTGTTACCAGGGCGCTCGGTTCATGATCGTGGCCACTCCGTCCGGGATCACGCTGGCGCCCGAAGGCGGCGCGCACCAGTCGATCAACACGCCCCTGATCGGCATGGCGCAGGACGGGCTGAGCTATTTCGAGCCCGCTTATGCCGATGAACTGGCCGAGATCATGCGCTGGTCCTTCGAGCACATGCAGGCGGACGATGGCGGTTCGGTCTATCTGCGCCTGACCACCCGGAGCATCGAGCAGCTTCCCCGCGCACTCACACCCGAGCAGGCCAAGGGCGTGATCGAGGGCGGCTATTGGCTGCGCAGGCCGAGCGCCAACACTGCGCTCTGCATCGCCTATGTGGGCGCCATCGCGCCGGAGGCGCATGTGGCGGTGCAGTCGCTGCTGGAGCGCAATCCGGGCATGGGCGTGATGGCCATCACCTCGCCGGATCGGCTCTACAGCGGTTGGAAGGCGGCGCAGGCAAGACGCGTCGCCGGCGAGGTTAGCGCCACCAGCCCCGTCGAGCACCTGATGGACGCCCTGCCCCGAGATGCGACCATCGTCTCCGTGCTCGACGGTCATCCCATGACGCTGAGCTGGCTCGGCGCGGTGCAGGGCAACCCAGTGCAGACGCTCGGTGTGGAGAAGTTCGGCCAGTCCGCCGACTTGCCGGACCTCTATCGACTCCACGGCATCGACGCCGCCGCCATCGTCGCAGCCGCACGCGCAGCGCCCAGGATCAGGCCGCGCCGACCCATGTAACTGGCCGAGCTCTGGCCGGGCACCCTCAATGTCGCATCTCAACGAGCTGGCGCTAGAGGTCGTTGGGGTGGCCCCTCGGGACTACGCCTCAGCCGGCGTCTTACTTTCGGAGCCTCACCAAGAAGGCCTGCGCCTCCGTGCGAAGGGCGCCGAAACACGTCGTCCGCGCGGACGAAGACCGCCCGCAGTTGCGGATCAGGACCCAAAGATTCCCCGAGCAAAATTGCAAACGCCACAGCAGGTGTCGTTGATGGCTGAAAGAATATATCGATTAGGCGGTGAAGCTTTGCGATGCCGGCAGCCTTGGCCGTCGCTGCGGTGACAGATCGTGCGAAGCGACGCTGCGCCTCTCACGTCACCGAGGACGGCCTAGACATCGACCCAAATAGGCCGGGAAGCTCAATCAGTGACCTGGGGTGTGCAAAAAAGATGCGCGAAGGGCTCGACTGCTCATCCCCGCTCGAGGTGGAATCTTCGTCGCGAGTGCGTTTCAAGAGGCGCCAAACCAGCGCAATGAAAGACTTTTGAGCCACAGCAACGGCAAAGAACCAAGCCTTGAAGACTTCAGATTGAGAGGCCGCAACGCCGCTGATCTCTGAGCCGCGGTCAAGGCCTAATGACCGCATTAGATTTGGAGATTTGTCACATGTCGCCAAATCCGTTCGGCTCGCTTTCCAGCAGCCGGCCATTGTCCGGCAACGGCGGGGGGCCATCGCATGCGCAACATCGGCAACATTCCACGGGGGGTCCGGCAGAGCTCGGCGGGTAAGGTCGCGCTTCGCCTCTTAGGCGGTGTGGCCGTCTCAGCGATCACGAGCACCTTGGCATTGGCGCAGACCTCGACACCTGTAGCCATCGCCACGCAAACCAATGATGTTGTCGTAACCGCCCAGAAGCGGTCAGAACGGCTGTTGAGCGTACCGGCCCCCGTCACCGCGATCACCGCCGCGGATCTGTTTCGGACCCAGGCCATCCGACTGGACGACCTGACCGCCAAGATTCCAGGGCTTACCCTGATCGCCGATCGCGAAGGTGAAACCCAAATCATCATCCGCGGTATCACCACCGGAACGCCGGTCAACTCAACGGTCTCGACCTATATCGACGACGTACCGTTCGGCTCCTCCACCAACGCGGCTCTGGGCGGCTGGTTGAGCCCGGATCTTGACCCCAGTGACCTGCAGCGGATCGAAGTTCTCCGGGGCCCGCAGGGCACGCTTTATGGTGCAAGCTCGCTCGGCGGCCTGGTTAAGTACGTCACCGCAGCGCCGGACCTCAAAAACTACGCCGGCCGCATCGAGCTGGACGGCAGCACGATCGACCACGGAGGGAGTGGATACGGCGTTCGCCTTATGGCCAACATCCCCGTGATCGCCGACACCTTGGCGGTTCGCGTCAGCGGATACGACCGGCGCGACCCCGGCTATATCGACAATCCGAACCTGGGTTTGAGCGACGTCAATCGCTCGCTGGTGAACGGTGGCCGCGTTTCGGCGCTCTGGACTCCCCTGCCGCGGCTCTCGGTGAACGTGAGCGCGGTCATCCAGGACCTCAAGAATTATGGATCATCGGACGAAGACGTCACCTTGAGCGGCAACAGCGTCGGGGCTCCCAGCACTAGTGAATTCAAGCAAATTCGCTACGTGGCTGAGCCCTTGGACGTACGCTACCGGCTCTACAGCGCCACATTGAACTATGATCTTCAGTGGGCCAACCTCGTATCGGTCACGAGCTACAGCACGGAACACGAGGTCGCGATCACCGACCAAACCGCTCAACTCGGCGCGGCGCTTGCCGGCGCCTTTGGGTTGTCGAACGTCGGGTTTGACGTCGGCTCCAATCTTCTGCTGCACAAAGCCACTCAAGAGATCCGACTGGAGTCTGCGCCCGGGAGCAAGCTTGAATGGCGCGTCGGCGGGTTCTTCACCCACGAGCATAGCGATCGGGACGAACCCAGCACGGCCTTCTTCACCACCACCCACACGGTCATTCCGCTGCCGGGCCAGGTCTTCTTCGCGAACCTGAACTCCCGCTACACCGAATATGCGGGCTTCGCGGATCTAACCTATCACTTCACGCCTCAATTCGATGTGGCCGGTGGCATTCGTTACAGCAAGAACAACCAGCACTTTGTCGACATCTCGGGCGGCCTGGCGGCGGGGGGCACCAGCACCATCGCCCACACCTCTTCAGACGACTCGACGACCTTCTTGATCACCCCGCGCTATAAGCTCGATGCCAACAATATGATCTATGCGCGCATCGCCTCCGGCTATCGCCCGGGCGGTCCGAACGCGACGACGCTTTCCCAGATCGCCGCCGGAGTGCCGACGGCCTATCAGCCGGACACGCTGACCGATTACGATCTTGGCTATAAGGCGAACCTTCTGGATCATCGCCTGACCCTGGATCTATCGGCCTTCCATATTGACTGGCACGACATCCAGATCACCACCATTTTCAACGGCATCTCCAGCTCGGGCAATGGCGGCACGGCCCGAAGCGACGGCTTTGAAGGCAGTGCGGTCTACACGCCGATCCATGGCCTGACCCTGGCTGGGAACCTCACCTATACCGACGCCCGGCTCACCGAAAACGCGCCTGGCGTAAACGGCAAGAGCGGCGATCGACTACCCAATGTGGCCAAATGGGCCGCCGGATTTAGCGCCGACTACGACTTCCCGATCAACGGCGACACCGCCGGGTTCGTCGGCGCCAGCGCTCACTATCTCGGCGATCGGGTCGCACGCTTTGTTTCGGGCTCGCCGGCCACCTTCGTGCGGCCAAGCCTTCCGAGCTACACGACGGTGGATCTGCGGGCTGGGATTACCTTCAAGCGCTTCACCTTCGAGCTCTACGCCAAGAATGTGGGCGATGAGCGCGGCTTCAACAACGTGACCTCCAACGCCAATTCCGGATACCAGGCGCCGTTCTCAGCCTCGCTCATCACACCAAGGACCATCGGCATCTCCGTCAGCGCGAAGTATTGATGCCGTCATGACCCAGCCTCTCAGAACCGCACTCGCCGCACTCGCCTTGAGCTTCGGCATGGGTTTAACAGGCTGGGCCAATGCGCACGCCGTCGTGATCAGCCACCCGCCGGTGGCTGATCACCATCTGCACATCTTCTCCGCCGAGGGCTCGCGGGTTTTGGACCTGATCTGCAAGGCGCTCGGCCCCAAAGGCTGTCCGCCGCAAAGATCGACTGCGCCTTCGACAGGTGCGGACGTTCTCATGGCTCTGGACAAGGCCGGTATCCGCGACGGCGTCCTTCTGTCGGGCGGTTACTTCTTCGGGTCGCCCGAAGTGGCCGACCAGCACCTTGATGTGGCCAAGGGCATGCGAGACGAGAACACCTTCATCGTCGGCGAAGCGAAGGCATCGTGTGGTCGCCTGTCCGCCTTTGTCAGCGTGCCGCCCCTCTCTCCGGACGCCGTAGCGGAGATCCATTATTGGGGCAAAAAGGGCGGCGCGACGGGGCTAAAGCTTCATCTTGGTAGCGCCAGATTCGACTTTCGAGATCCGGACCAGGTGGGAAAGCTGGCGGCCATCTTCAAAGCAGCGGGTGAAGAACACCTGGCGATCGTTATTCATATGCAAACGCGCTTGAAGGACTACGGCGCGGAAGACGCCAAGATTTTCCTTCGCGACGTCTATCCGATGGCCCGCGGTTCAATCATCCAGGTCGCCCACGCCGCCGGAAGCGGGGGCGTGGATGACGGCGAGCTGGCGGCGCTCGGCGCTTTCGCCGAGGCGATCGCCGCCAATCCGCGGAGCACTAAGAACCTCTATTTCGATCTCGCCATGGTGCCGGACCTCTTCGCCAATGAGGGTAAGATACCCGCCTCCCCTGCTCACGTGGCCGCGCTTGAGGACTTGATGCACAAGATCGGCCTGAAGCGCTTTCTGCTCGGGTCCGATTACGTGCTCGGCCTCGATCTCAAGGCCTATTACGCCAATGAGCAATCATCGCTCGGCCTCAACGCAGCCGACTGGCGCACGCTGGCTTCCAATCTAGCGCCTTACATCCGTTCAAAGTCCGCCCGACACTGCACCGTCGCCCGTTAGGAACACCGTGAGCTCATCGGACGCCGGGCACTCCTTGAAGGCGGCGGACTGGTTTGGTCAGCCCCGCGGCCTGACCATCCTTTTCCTCACCGACATGTGGGAGCAGTTCTCGTTCTACGGAATGCGAGCGCTCCTGGTCTATTACATGATCAAGCAGCTGCTGATCCCCCAACAGCAAGCTTCGCTGATCTATGGCCTCTACGCGGCCTGTGTCTTCCTCACCCCGCTCATCGGCGGCGCCATCGCGGACCGTTGGCTTGGCCGCAAGACAGCCGTGGTGTTGGGCGGCCTGATCATGGCCTGCGGCCATTTCGTGATGGCGTTCGAGCCTCTGTTCTATCCCGCACTGATCATGATCGCCTCGGGCAACGGCTTGTTCATGCCGTCCCTGCCCGGCCAGATCGATGGCCTCTATAGCCACGACGATCCACGCCGGCGCTCCGCCTATAATGTCTACTATGTCGGCATCAATCTGGGCGCGTTTCTTGCGCCCCTGGTGGCCGGCACCATTGGAGAGATCTACGGCTGGCATTGGGGCTTTGGCGTCGCCGGCATCGGCATGGTGATCGGCCTTTTGACCTATCTGGCCGGCGGCCGATATCTGCCAGTGGATGAGCGCACCGTCAGGCGCGCCAAGCCGGAACGCGACGTATCGACGGCCACGTCGGAGGGCTGGACCCGCAAGGCGGTGTTTGATCGCTTTGTCCTTCTCCTCAGCATCGCCGCCTGTGTCGTTGTGTTCAGGGGCGCTTATGAGCAGATTGGCAACACCGTCGCCCTCTGGCTTGACCAGGGCGTCGACCGCTCGGTCTCGGCGCGGTGGGCCGTGCCGCTAACCTGGTTCCAGGCCCTCAATCCGCTCGAGGTCTTTCTCTTCTCGCCGGTCCTGATCTCACTGTGGACCCGGCGGGCGGCGGTCAACAAAGAGCCCTCCTCCATCGTCAAGATGTGGACCGGCGCGATCCTCGTGGCCTGCTCCTACGGCCTCCTGGCGCTGGTGGCCTGGTGGTCGTCGGCGCATGGCGTACGCTCAAGGTGGCTTTGGCTGATGGTGTTCTTCGTGGTTATGACCATCGGCGAACTTCACATCCTGCCGGTGGGACTGGGCCTGTTTGGCCGCCTGGCGCCGCACAGCTTTTCCGCCACCACCATCGCCACCTGGTATCTGGCCGGCTTCTTCGGCAATCTCCTGGCCGGCTGGCTCGGCGGTTTCTGGAGCGATATCGGCCACGGGCTCTTCTTCAGCCTGGTCGCCGCCTTGGCGCTCGGGGGCGGGCTTCTGCTGCTCACCCTCCGGCGCTGGGCCGGGCGAGTAGAGGCCCAGGCCTAGACCGTAAGCCTCGGCGCAGCGGCTTCGAACCAGGGCTCCATACGACCGATGGCGTCCTCGACCTCTCGGGTGGAGACCGCGAAGCTCATGCGCATGTAGCGTCGGCCCTCCACGGGGTCAAAATCGACGCCTGGCGCAGTCGCGACGCCGGTCGCGCGCAACAAGGCCTTGCAGAAGGTAAGGCTATCATCGGTGAGGTGGCCAATATCGGCGTAGAGGTAGAAGGCGCCGTCTGGGGGTGCGATGGCGCTCAAGCCCAGTCGCGGCAGGGCGTCCAGCAGCAGAGCCCGATTGCGTGCGTAAACGCGTAGATGACCGTCCAACTCCTCGCGGCTGTCGAGGGCTGCGAGGCCAGCGTGCTGACTGAGTGAAGGCGCCGTCAAAAAGAGATTGCCCACAAAGGCGCGAGCGCGGTGCAGGTGGGCTGGGGGCACAAGCAGCCAACCTAGCCTCCAACCCACCATGCTGAAGTATTTGGAAAAGCTGTTGACCACCAAGGCTTCGGGTTCGAACTCCAACATCGAGCGCGCCGGCGGCCCGTAGCTTAGGCCGTGATAGATCTCGTCGGAAATGATGCGGATATTGCGCGCCCGGCAAAGCTCGGCGATGGCCTTGAGCTCGGCCGGCTCGATAATTGTGCCGGTCGGATTGGCGGGGCTGGCGATGATCACGCCATCTGGCGCGGGATCGAGCGTAGCTAGCGCCGCAGCGGTCAATTGATAGCGGCTCTCGGTCCCGCAAGCGATCTCCACCGGGCTCATGTGCAAGGCCCGCAAGGTGTTGCGATAGGCGACATAACCAGGTCGCGCCAAGGCGACACGATCGCCAGGTGAAAAGCTGGAGCTCAGCGCCAGAACCAGCGCTGGCGAGGCGCCGCAGGTGAGAATGAACTGGTCCGGTTGGGCCTCGACTGCGTAGGTTTCGCGGTAATGCTGCGCCAGGCGCGCCTTGAGCTTGGGACTTTCCCAATAGCCCAGGCCATCGGTATCAAGCACATGATGGGCTGCGGCGATCGCCCCGCGAGGCGCTCCGGTGGAGGGCTGCCCAAACTCCATGTGGATGATCGAGCGCCCCTCCGCCTGCAACACATGCGCCAGGCGGCTGATGGAGATGGCGTGAAAGGGTTCTATCTCAGAAATCATGGCCCCACCGGCACAAAGTGCAAATCTTTGAAGTCGAAGCTGAAATCGGCCAGGGGCGAGAGGGCGTTCATGGTCACCTCGACGATGCGGCCATCCTTGACGGCGAAGTGGATCACAGCGTCCTCGCCCGCGCCGCGGGGAAAGCGCGTTCTGAAGCTGTCTGGCCCAAACGGCTCGAGCCGGCTCTTGAAAATGGACGTGTGGGTGAAGTCGATCGAGAGCACGCCGTTGGTTTGGCCAACCACGATGTCGCCGTACCAGGGGTCGCGGTATCGTCCGACGTAGCGCTCCACAATCAAAGAAGGCCCACCGGCAGGCGAAGTGAAACCCGAGGTTCCCATCACCGCCATCACCTCGGTTTGCGTCTTCTGGATTCGCGCCCGCGTGTAGGCCAGCCAGTCGAAAGGCGGCGAGTCGATCAGCCTGTCCAAGATCGCATACCGCAGACCAGAGATCGGTTCTTCATCGCCTGTATTGGAATAGACGACAAAGCCGATGCCATGATCGGGCAGCAAGGTGGTGCGCGTGATTTGACCGACAAGCCCACCAGAATGGGCCAGCATGCGTCGGCCACGATATTCACTCACCCCCCAGCCCAGCGCATAGGCGGAGATCACCGACCGCTGTGGCGCCTCCGGGGTCGGTCCTGGTCCGCTGGCGGTGATGGTCTGCGGCTTCCACATCTCATCGGACTGCGCCTTGCTCCAGAGCCGATGGCCATCTGGCAGCACGCCTTGCGCCAGCTGGACCTTCAGCCAGAGCGCGGCGTCGCTGATGCTGGCGTTGATCCCCCCCGCCGGCGCGATGATCGCCGTTTCCGCAGGAGGGACCGTTTCCAGCTTGCCCATGCCAATGACGGGCGGCCCCAGGCGGGCGTGGCGTGCGGTATGGTTGAGGCCACGAACGAGGGTGGGATTGGTGACGGCGTCCCTCATGCCCAGCGGAGCGAAGAGTTTCGACGCGACAAAGTCGTCCCAGCTCTGGCCCGATATCCGCTCCAAGACGAGGCCAGCAATGATGTAGAGAATATTGTCGTAGGCATAGCCATCGCGAAAGCCGGTGGCGGGCTTGAAATGCGGCAGAGCGCGAAGCAGGTCTTCTCGCGTATGATCACCCACGGGAAACTGCAGCAGATCGCCAGCGCCGAGCGGTAGACCGCTGCGATGTAGAAGTAGGTCCCGCACGGTCATCATCTGAGTGACCGCCGGATCGTACATACGAAATTCCGGCAGGTGTTTGATCACCGGGTCTTCCCAGGCAAGCTTGCCGGCATCGACCAGGATGGCCAGGGCTGCGGAGGTGAACGCCTTGCTGTTGGACGCGATGGCGAATTGGGTGTGCAGATCGACCTGGGCGCTCTGACCCAGGGCGCGCACGCCATACCCCTTCAGAAATGGGGCTTGGCCAGGTGCGATAATGGCGATCCCAACCCCTGGAATCTCAAATTCCTGCCTGAAACGCGCGACAACCGCATCGATTGTCGCGCTATCGATAGCGATAGCCGCAGCCTGCGCACGGGCGTTCCATAGCGTCGAAGCGGCGGTGAAAGCGCCAAGAGCGAGCGTCGTTCTGCGATTGAGCTCGAGCCGTGTCTTCATGGTCCCGCCTGCGTGCCAGCCCGCAAGCTTGCCTTAACTTACCCCAACTGGGCAGCACAGAGCTCCTAATGACCCCATCAGCACGCATGGCGACCAAGCTGCTGCTGCGGCCCAAGGCGAGGACGGGCCGCGCAGATAGCGCTTTGGCGGACCAGTCTGTCTCGTGTACCGGCTAACCTGGAGTTATCTTACCAGCCATTTCGATAGCGGCTGTGGAGTGCGCGCAGTATTCAGTGCGGCCCTTCAGCAGGATCGCGCAGCATGGCCAAGGTCTCCTGCTGGGTCCGCTCCATCGCCTGAATGATCCAATGAGCGAATTTGCGGACCGCCGAGCGGCTGTCGCCGGGACGCGCGGTCATGACCCGATAGCTCGCGCCGGGCGTCGGCGCCAGATCGCTGGCGGCGATCAGCTCGCCTCGCCCAATCAGCCGATTGACCAGCACGGCCCGACCGATCGCTACGCCCTGACCGCACAGCGCAGCATGATAGGCCAGGTGGGAGAGGTTGAAATGGCGATCCGCGATAATGTTCGCGCGCCAGTCCGGCCGCGTCGCCTGCCAGGCGTCCCACTCCAGCTGCCGTGGGCCACCTTTCCAGGGCAGATCATCCCAAGGCGCGTCGTCATGAAGACGCGTCAGGGTCGCCGCCCCGTCTTTTTCCAGCATCCCGTCGCGATATGCGCGTGAGCACACCGGCACCGTCAGTTCTTGCAGCGCCGCCAACTCGTGCAGATCTTTGGCAGGCGACTGCTGGTAGCCGATGAAGACATCGATCCCATTGTCCTCCAGGTGCTCAAGGGTGGCTCGCGTCGATTCAGCGCGGATGAACAGCTCGACGTCCGGGTGTTCCAGGTAAAATCCGTCCAAACGGGGCACGAGCCACTCGGTCGCGAGGGACGGCAGGCAGCTCACGACCAATGAAGCCCTCTGCACTTGATCGAAGCGAGACAGGGTGCTGTTCAGTCGCGCGGCGACCTCGTTCATGGCGCTGGAGACTGCCGCTCCGGCCTCGGTCAGGCTAAGGCGCCCGCTCTTGCGTAGAAACAACGGTGCGCCGAGCCGGCCTTCGAGGCGAATGACCCTTTGGCTGACGGCGCCTTGGGTCACCCGCAGTCGATTGGCGGCGGCTGTGATTGAGCCGAAGCGCGCGGCGGCGTGGAAGATCCAAAGGTCGGAGAGAAGCTGTGCATCGACCCGGTAGGGATCGACATCGTCATCGGTGGACTTGGGCATATCGGACTGACCTCGACCGCCGCGCCTGTTCGTCCATCACCGCGACCGCAAGCATTGCAGAACACTATGCGAGGTCCCTGCTGTCACGGCTAGGTCTGGGGCTTGGCGATGATCATTTGAGTTCGAACGAGATATCGTGCGCGCCTTCCCAGAGCACTAACTTGCCAAGGCTCGGGAGTTGATCCAGCCCCTGTGTCAAAGTCAGGAAGTGATTGCCGGCCAGCTGACCGACCTTGGCGGCGAAGCGCACACCGCCGTAGGCGAGGAGAATCTCCGTCTCACTGTGCTCACCGGGGTAGAAGATGAACTGTCCCGGCGCTGGATAGCTGGTGGCGTTCTCCGCGCGGAAGGTCATCGGTTCAGAGCCAAGCGGAATCCAACAGCCCTCCCCGCTCCAGCGGACATGGACGATCTTCTTCCGATAGGGAAGTTGGCGCAAAAAATAGTCGCAGGTTTGCGGCGCCAGCTCGGTTTCAAGGCGGCCCTCAAAACGGTATGGCCCCGCCATTATGATCAAGTCTGTCATCGAACCACACCCTCTCCCAACGACTGGTCGTTTGAAGCAGAGGCGGGCGCTTGGCCATGGCGTTGCACTAATGGACCCATTAGCTTTTTGGGATTTGTCCCGCACCAAAACGAAGGCTGATGAGGTCAGCGGCGCCCACCGCCGAGTTTGATTTCACCAGTCAGGTTTGCGGACATGATCCCACGGCCGTATCTGCTTTTCCTTGGCGACGTGTCGGACGAGCCGCTGGCCAAGACTGCGTTTGGCATCCGCGACTGGGCGCCGGACGCGACCCTTGGGCAATCTCGCCTGCCCGGCTGCAGGGTCGATCTGGGCTTGCCCGAGCTTTCGCCCGGAGAAGCGGCCGTGCGGGGCGCCAAATCGATGCTGATCGGCGTGGCCCCCATCGGCGGGGCGATCCCGCCCCATTGGATTTCAAGTCTTCTCGACGCCCTGGAGGCGGGGCTCGACATCGTCAGCGGAATGCACACCCGTCTGGTGGATATCCCAGAGGTGCGCGAGACCGCCGAGCGCCTGGGCCGGAGCCTGCACGACGTACGTCACTCAAACCGAAGCTTTCCTATCGCCACCGGCGTCAAGCGCAGCGGCAAGCGGCTGCTGACGGTTGGGACCGATTGCGCGCTTGGAAAGAAGTATACAGCCCTAGCCATCGCCAAAGCCCTTAAGGCGCACGGCTTCGATGCCGATTTCAGAGCGACCGGACAGACCGGGATCATGATCGCGGGCGAGGGGGTGGCCATCGATGCGGTGGTCGCCGATTTTATCAGCGGCGCTGCCGAGACCTTGTCACCCGCGGCGGCGGTGGACCACTGGGATGTGGTCGAGGGTCAAGGCGCGCTGTTCCACCCCGCCTATGCGGGCGTCACGCTCGGCCTGGTCCACGGGTCTCAACCCGACGCCCTCGTGCTGTGTCACGATCCTCTCCGGCGACATCTACACTCTCATCCAGACTTTCCGATCGTAGAGGTGGAGACCGCCATAGCGCGCTACCTTGTGGCGGCGCGTCTGACCAATCCGGCCGCTCAGTTCGTGGGCCTGAGCCTCAATACCGCCAAGCTCGAGACGCGCGCCGCCGAAGCCCTGATCGATGAGATGCAGGCGCGCCATGGCCTGCCCTGCTTTGATCCGATGCGCTCCAATCTCGACGCCCTGATCGACAAGCTGAAGGCGATTTGATGCCCTCCCTGCAAATTGAAACGCGGTGCTGGCCGCTGAGTGAACCGTTCGCGATCTCGCGCGGCGTGCAGTCCGGTGTCGATTGCATCATCGTCACCCTCATCGACCCGCAGGGCCGTCGAGGTCGAGGCGAGGGGTGCGGTGTGCCTTATGCCGGCGAAACCCCGCAGACCATGATCCCCCAGATCGAGGCCGTCCGCTCCGCGATCGAGGCCGGCATTAGCCGCGAAGCCCTGCTGGATATTCTCCCGCCAGGCGGCGCACGCTGCGCGCTGGATGCAGCGCTCTGGGATCTGGAGGCTAAGGCCAGCGGTCGCTCGGTGTTCGAACGCGCGGGCGTTGGCGCGCCCAAGCCGCTGAAGACCGCCTATAGCATCGGCATCCGCGCCATACCCGCCTATAGGGGTGCGGCGGAGGCGCATGCGGGCTTTGCGGTCTTGAAAATCAAGGTCGACGCCAGCGATCCTGTAGGGGCGGTCGCAGCCGCACGTCGCGGCGCGCCCAACGCCGCCTTTATAGTCGATCCGAACCAGGCCTGGAGTGTCGAAGCGCTGAAGGCCTTCGCGCCTCAGATGGCCGATCTCGGCGTGGTCTTGCTGGAGCAGCCCATCAGGGTCGGCGACGAGGCCGGGCTGGAAGGGTATCGCTGCCCCGTCAAACTCTGCGCCGACGAGCTCATCAACGACGCCTCGGACCTCGCCAAGGCCAAAGGCCGTTTCGATGTCATCAACATCAAGCTCGACAAGGCCGGCGGGCTGACTTCGGGTTTGCGCCTTGCCCAAGCCGCCCGCCAGGAGGGCTTCGATCTAATGGTCGGCTGCATGGCCGGTTCGTCCCTGTCCATGGCGCCAGCCTTCGTCCTTGGCCAACAGTGCAGCTTTGTGGACCTCGACGGTCCGCTATTGCATTCGGAAGATTGGCCGGACGGCATGATCTACCGTGACGGTGTCGCAGAACCGCCCAATCCGAGCTTCTGGGGATGAGGCTCTATATCTCAGCCGACATCGAAGGGATCGCGGGCGTGGTCTCGCGCGAAAACCTCGCGCCTGGCCGCTTCGAATATGAGCCGGCCCGCGATTGGATGACCGAGGCGGTGCTCGCAGCCTGCGAGGAGGCGAAGAGCCTCGGCGCCGAAGAGGTCGTGGTCAGCGACTCCCATGGCGGCGGCCAGAACATTCGCTACGAGAAAATGCCGTCTTACGTCCAACTGGTCCGGTCCTGGCCAAGGCCGCTTGGCATGATGCAGGGCGTTGATGTCGGCGACTATGCCGGGGCGCTGCTGATCGGATATCACGCTGGCGCCTCAAACCTTGGGGGCACGCTCGCCCACACCGTCAGCGGCGAATTCTTCCACGAAATCCGGCTGAACGGCCTCGTTGTTTCCGAAGCCGCAATCAGCGCGGCGATCGCCGGCCACTATGGCGTACCTGTGCTCATGATTGCGGGCGATGACGTGGCGGTGAAAGAGACCCAGGATCTTCTAGGCGAGATGGCCTCCGCCACCCTCAAGACGAGCCTAGGCTTCCTCTCCGCGCTTAATCCCTCTCCGGACATAGCGAACCAACGCCTGCGCGAGGGCGTGCGCAAGGCGGTCTCGTTGATCGGCAAGCGGGAGCCCTTCGCGGTCGCCGCGCCCGTTAGGCTGGAGATCCGGCTGCGCACCCGGTTCATGGCGGAGTGGCTGAGCTATATCGAGGAGGTCGAGCAGCTCGACGCTTTCACGATCGCCTATCACGCCAAGGACATGGTCGCGGTCTCACGCTTCCTGCAATTTTTGACCTCCGCCCGGACGGCGCTCGGATGAGAAAGCTCGAGGCAGTCCCAAGAGAATCCCGCCGGACATGCACCGATCGCGCGGATCGCAACTTTTCGGCCATCCCCGGGAGTTAGCCTAGCTGGCGTTCGCCGAGGGCTCTGTCAGACGAAGTGCACTAGGGTTGAGCCTCTGGCAAAAGCCTCGGCCATGGCCCGAGCTCGCAAGCCCAAGACCCCGTTCTACCGGTTCAACTCGTCACCCGAGATCATCCGTCTCGTGGTGATGATGTACGTGAAGTACCCGCTGTCGCTTCGCAACGTGGAGGACCTGCTGGCCGAGCGTGGGATCGAGATTTGCCACGAGACGGTGCGGTTCTGGTGGAACCGGTTCGGGCCCATGTTCGCCTCAGAGATCCGCCGCCGACGGGTCGATCGCATGAAGGGCTACAACCACTGGCGATGGCACCTCGACGAGGTCTACGTGAAGATCAACGGCGAGACGCACTACCTATGGCGCGCCGTTGATCACGAGGGCGAGGTGCTAGAATCCTTTGTCACCAAGGAGCGGGACAAGGCGGCGGCTCTGAAGTTCATCAAGAAGGCTCTCAAGCGCCACGGCTCGCCCAAGGCCATCACCACGGACGGCCTGCGCTCCTATCGGGCAGCCATGAAGGAGATCGGCAACACCGACAAGCAGGAGATCGGCCGCTGGGCGAACAATCGGTGTGAGAACTCACACCAGCCTTTCCGGCGACGAGAAGCCTTGTCCGCCGAAACTGCTGTGCATTTCGCACAACCACTAACGGGTCAGCGGACCCGGTGTCAGCACAAGGACCCGCGCGTCCGGCCGCCGCGAAAGCAGATCATGGAGAATGATGCCGGCTTCGATCGTTTTGCCCAGTCCGACCTCATCCGCGAGGACGTAGCGTCGTACCGGGTCCAGAATCACGGTTCCCGCGACGAAGGCCTGATGCGGATGGAGATCGATCCGACTGGCCAGGAGGGCCCTGAGCCCGCCAACTTGTCGATTGCATCGATTGATCGCCACCAAGAGACGGTGGCGCGCGGAGAAAAGCGCATAGGGGTCGGATCGTCCGCCTAACAGACGGGCCGTAAGCGTGTCATCGGCCCCGACTGGAGCCGGGACAAGATCGGTCTCGCTGACGGTGGCGTTCAGGCCGTCTCCATAGACAACGCGGTAATCCCGCGCATTGGCCGGGCCATGGTCTATGTGACCGCTGACGGTGCATTTGCCATACGGGCCTTCGGCTCGGGCACCGCTGTGCATAAGCGACCGCCGAAAATCGCGTTCGAGAGATTGAACAGAAAACAGCTTTCGCTTTCCGTCCTCGCACAGCAGCACCTCGACCGCGCGCCATCAACGCTGATGACCTTGCAGCACCCGAAGACGCGGTGCTGAACGAGCCGTCCGACGACGGCGAGAGAGGGTTGGGACGCTAGAGACGCTGCCATGCACTCAGGCCGCCAAGCGACCGGGCCGCCAGGAGCGGTGCAAGTCAGCGTTCTGCCCGCCGAGCCTGACTGTCGTACGCCTTAGAACCAGCACCAAATCCCCCCACGACCATGATGGGGAAATCATTTGCCGGTTGCAATTGCGAAGTGAATTTCAATCGCATCTCGTCAGCCGCGACATTTTCAAACAACGACGCTCAGCCGCCCTGGCTGAGTGGCGGTCGCTCACGGCATAGACGCTTCAGCCCCTGCCCTAGCCACGCCCTACTGGAGACAAGTTGCGGTTGGACTGACACCACCGCCAGCGCTTTTGTCGCTAACTCGTCTCAGCCCCAGCCGATCAAAGTTAACTCAGGGGCAGGATTGAGCCTTTTCTCGCCGCTATCTGGCGGATCGCCCGCGCTTTGAGGCGCTAAAATGGGCCGATTTGGGCTGGCGTCTATGTCCGGGAGCAGACGGGTTTAGTTCTCGCGATGTTCCGCTAACATTCACCGATGAATTTAGAGAACGGCACGCCGGATTCATCGCCCAATCAGTCACCACATAGCGTCCGGCATCCTTGAAGACGAAATGAAGCGCCGGGTCAGTGTCGCTTAGCGCCAGCATGTCGCTCGCAAGCGCTCTAATCGCTCGCCCGAGCCCCGGCGCGGCAAGCACGGGTGCGATTAATTCAGGCCCGCCGCCTTCCCATACATTTAGGCCGGCGGAAAGGGGCTCAAGCCCTGGTTCAATCAACGCCACTTTGGGCCTCCGAGTCCTCATGCGAGGTCTGCATGCCTTCGGCCCTACCCCAAGGACTCGAAGCTAAGCTTGCGATCAAAAAAGAGCTTTGCTGAAGCGACAGGCAATCCTTAACCAGTGTATCCAGCCGAAATGTGCTGGACGTGCGCTCTCGGCCGTAGCGGGGACCTCACTCGTCTCGAAGAGCTGAAAATCTTCCAGGGGCGAAATGGTATGCAATCGAAACTTGACCTGGTTATTCTTCAGGCCGCCCTGGCGATGGTTATGGCGTTGACCTTCGCGTCGGCCACGACTGCCAACCCGTATTTCGCAGGTCACACCAACAAAGATTGCGCGGACTGCCACCTGCCCGGTCGGGAAAATGAAGGCAGGAGCGGCCTCAATCCAATGGGCGCGTCATTTTTGCGGACCTTCGACGTTTGCGGGAAAAACATGCAGTGCACCCTGACGAGTTGGGCGGTCCCGGCGGCCGCTCCGCCCGCCGCCAACTATCCGGCTGCGCCCCCTTCCTATCCAACGGCGACATCAGGTTACCCGCCACCGCAGGCGAACTATCCGGCGCCCTCGCCGAGCAACGTTCCGCCATCAAACTATGCGCCACCCTCAACCTATCCGACCTCAAGCTCCTATGCTGCTCCGGGCGCTGTCAGCCCAAGCTTGCCCGAGGCGGACGTGGGCGGCCAGCTTGGCTTATTGGCCCGCCCGACCGACCCGTTTCGCTACTTCGACACATCGCCCGAGGTGATCCGGCTGATGGTCATGTATGTCCGCTTCCTGCTCTTACTGCGCAACGTGGAGACCTACTGTTCCAGCGCGGCATCGATATCTGCCACAAGACAGTGCGGCTGTGTGGAACCGGTTCGGCCAGATGTTCGCTGCGATATTCGGCGCGAGCGCGTCGATCAGGTGCGCGAATTCACGCACTCCCTGCTCCACCTGCGTCGAGTGTAGACGAGCTGCTGTTGGACTGACAGCACCATTCAACTCAGTTCACGTCGCGAAACTAAGTGCAAGGCAGTGCACAAAAGAGGAAGAGGACAGGCCAAAGTCCTTCTAAACGCCCCTTAGCAGAATCTTGGAGAAATTGTGGCTACCGGAGCGCCGAAACAAATGCAGTTACGTTGAGCGCAAAGTGCAGACGGTTTGCGAGAAAAATACAGCATGTTGGGTGCATCTTCACCATCTGGGACTCGACCTATACGACAGCATCTTGCGTGCGCGTCTTAAGGAAGGCATCAAGCATTTCTCGGCATTTTGTTTGGGGGCTTCGCAATGAACGAACATCCGGCATTGCTCGCATGGGATGTCGAAATACAGCACTTGGCTAAAATGCGCGAAGATCTTAAATCCCGAGCCGAGTTCCCCGTGGCGGCGCAACGGCTGGCCACCAACATGATTCTCGATTGCCAGCAGGACCCGTCTCTAGATAGCCTGCTGAAGGATGCGGGCCGCACGGTCGCCGCTTTAAGCGCCGTGTGCCTCGATGCATCCGACGAGATTACGCTCGAAAAGCTCAGACGAAGTCTATCCGGCTTTTCTCTTGTAAGCAGAGGACGGGTGAGATCGCTATTGGCTCACCTGTTATATTTAGGTTGTATTGAAATCTGCCCAGGCTCCACGCATACCTCACGAAGACCTCGCGTCTACAGACTGACGGAGCGATTTCGCGAAACCTACAGACGCCATGAAATCAGTATATTAGATGCTCTGCAGATTGTGGAGCCATCTGCGAAGACGCTTATCGACAACCTCGGAAATCGTCAGGTCTTCGATGCCCTTGTGATCGAACAGGGTGAGGCATTCAGGAGAGGTAGCCCCCAGGCAAGCCCCTATTCGCTCTTGTACAGCGTGTTCATGCATCGCTTGGCTGGCATCCAGATCATTCATGCGTTGGTCGCAGAAGCCGAAACGTTTCCGCCGGTCGGGCCGATTTCCTTGTCCGCAGCCGCTGTGGGAAAACGGTTTCGTGTTTCCCGCGCGCACGTGACCAGAATGATCGACGCGGCGGTCGCGCATGGCTTCATGGAAGACCGCGAGGACTCACTCTGGTTTACCGAGGCAGGCCGTGAAGCGCTGGTCTGGCTCTATGCGAGCCGGTTGGCCGTCCACTTGTCTTGCGCGGCCCGGGCTTTGAGAGTCGTTTCCGAGGTTGTCCGAAGCGCGGCTTAAGATCCGCCGATTGTGCAGGGACCACGCCCCTACGGCCGCTTCCCCGTACCTATTACGGCCCCGCCGCCTAGCTTGGCCGAGCATTTTACGCCGTTCGTGTCCTTGAAGGCAGCTGAAACCGGCAAGGGCTTGGCGACCTCAATCGGCAGCCAGACCTTGGTCATAAATGACGCGTCAGCCCCGCCCTCAAGCTTGTAGGTGACGACAACCCCTGTAGAGCGCTTTGTCGCCGCAATCTTTTCCAATCGGATGGAGGACGCAGCCCCAGGGACCGTTCGCGCCACGATCAGCATCCCATGCGTTCGCCAAAAGTCGACCTGAGGAGCGTATGGTTTGTGGGCGCCCATCACGCCGGCCGGGTGCAGGACAGCGTCCCAGTCGGCGCTGGAGGCCAGGATGGCGCAAAGCGGCGTTGAGTCCGGCGACCAGTTCTTGATGAAGCTTTGGTAGGCTGATGACTGCGTAGCTACAAAGCGCGGCGAATGAGATTCCACGGTTTGCGCTGCTGAAGGCACGGCAGGCGCCAAAGCCAACAACGCCAAGATTTTTCTGATCATCAGGTATCGAGCCTCGCTACAGATGTACGCGTCGCCATGCCTCAGCGTCACAGCGTGAGCCAGCGCCGGGAAGGCCGGCGGTGTGGCGCGGGCGACCCCGCACAGACGGGACGATGTGAGAGTTAAGCTTCGTATAAGGGCTGTAAATCGCCGACTGCCTAACGGTCAAAAATGAGCTTTGCCATACCCTAATCGATACCGGCATCTCATCCGCCTAGCCATCCCCGAGCGTGACTATCGCCACGGGTCGATCGGTGCGCTTTTGGCGAGGGACGTGCGACGGGATGTACAGCCGAGGATCAGCAGCAGTGGGGTTAGGCGGGCTTTTGAGCCTGACGCTTGCAATCTATCTAACCCCCTCCAACGCAGCCTCGAAAAGTCAGGCCGAAAGGGTTGAAAAGACCTCCGCTGCCAAGGAGTTTGTGAAATCAATTCGCAAAGCCATATTCAATGAGGCAGCGCAAGACGCGGCTTTGCCGGGCGGTCCCTATAGAAATCAGTGCACGGACATTAAGCTGTCCCCCGGCGGGGAACGGCTCTCGGCGCTTTGCGCCGGCCGGCGTGTCAATGTCGATAACGTATCCGCCTGCGCGATCCTAAGCTTTGAAGGCGGACGGCTGATCTGCCGCGCCGTCAAGCTACCCCAAGGACGCGGACAATATGAAATCAGGCACCGTCCGGTCGCCTTGCCCCGGGGTCCGGAGGAGATGAATTTCTCGCGCCACATTGCGACCCGGCTTGCCCGTGCGAGCGGTGCCGCCGGCGACATCCCACTGAAGCCCCAGCTCGCCGCAGAACCCCCAATGGTCCAACTCAAGGAACTCGCTTGATGAGATTAGTTCTCGCTGCGGCTATTATATTGGCAGCGCCAAGTCTTTCTTGGGCGCAACCAAATCAGCCAGCGCCGGAGACTATGCACGATTTTCAACGGTACCGGCAAAGCCTCATTGCATGCGCCTACAATGACGCCGGTCAATACTCAGGGGCGGACAGCGCCAATGTGGACGAGAGGCCAGGAAAGCCGGTTCAAGTCGGGCAAGGATCCCAGGCTTGGCGACTCGTGATCGAAGCGCCTGACGGTAACTCCTGCCCGCGAAATATTGAGGTCCCTCAACCGCGTTAGATCGGTTCCGCCAGCCGATCCTGAGCGGCGAGGCGTGCGCCGCATGCGGTGTGAGCCCATGCCCATGTTTATGGTCAAAAATGAGCTTTGCTTTGAAACGAACGCCGACCGCAAATCGAGCGGCGACGTGAACGAACGGAGGTGGGCATTTGGGTTGCTCCTCCGTGCTGGGAGATTGCTTTGATGAACGCCAGAGCCGTGATGGGTCGGACAGCCGCAATGGGTTTCGCCATCTTCGGCGCCGTCATTTTGGGGATGTCGGCCCCCCAGCCCGCGGCGGCGCAGACGACCCCGGGAGGTTCTTATCTCTCGTCATGCAGTTCTGTGATCTTCACTGACGGTGTTTTGACGGCAAACTGTCGCCGCCCGGATGGATCCATACGGACCACATCTTTGGCCCAACCAGAACGATGTAGGGCGGGCGTAAAGAACAACAGCGGAAAGCTTGAGTGCGACACCGCAACCGTGTCGCCCGACATTCCCGGCGGAACCTACGGCACGAGTTGTACGGATACCCGGATGGCCGACGGTGTGTTAACGGGTGTTTGCCGCACGGCCGACGGAAATGCGAGAGTTACGTCGCTATCCAACGCATTCGGTTGCATTGGCGGGGTCGATAACAGCGATGGCCGTCTGAGCTGCGCGGCAGTCCATCGAGCAAAATTCGAAGGCAGCTGCGGCGAGAAGGCCGCGATCGTCATTCGCGTGGGCGGCAGGCCTAACGACGTAATTGTCTTCGCGCTCGACTATGGTGAGAAGGTGCATTTTGTCCTTCCGGGTGGATCTTCCTTCGCCACTGTCTGCAAAGGCGTCGAACAGAATGGCGGCGCGTATTCGCCGGTGGAATTCGAGTGAGCGTCGGTCGCCGCGACGCGATCGGTTTTCGCATCTTCTCTTCAGCACAGGCAACCATGGCCATTCATCGCTCAATGTCGCGCGCAGCACTCGTTCTTGGCGCCTCTCTGTCTGTGGCGGTCATTCCGGCCTCAGCAACTCCATTTTTTGCGACGCAGACCGGCAAGGACTGTGTTGCCTGCCACCAGGCTGGACGGGAGAGCGACGGCAAGGCTAGCCTTAACCCCATGGGCCAGGCATTCCTTCAGTGCGGGTTCAAATTCGACTGCTCGACCAACCCTGTTGCGCCCCCATGGACACCTACCGCTCCACCCCGGCCGATACCTGCCCCGCCGAGGCCGATGCCGACCCAACCCCCAGCGCCGCACCCCTCATCACAGTCGATACCCAGTCCAATGGGGCCGCTTCGTCCCGCGACCTTCCACGACTTCTGCACCACTGACGATAGCTACTTCTTCATTGATACAGGCGTTTCCCATCTCAGCCGGTTGTCCTTCGTGTTGAAAAACCGACATCACGTCACACTCTTCCTACCTGCTGGCGCGAGTTTCTCTTCCGCGTGCGGCCATTTCCCACAGGATGGCAAAAAAAATCCGGTTACGTTTGACTAGTTAACCGCCCGGGGCCGCACCGCGTGAACCGACCGTTTTGCGCCCAAGGCCAATTGAGCCGGGCTCCTTGGCGTGTCAGCAACCTCAAGACGTGCGCCTCAATAGGGCAAAGAGGGTAGCTTCAGCGATGGCGCCGCCCTCTGACATAGCCAAGGCACGCATGGATCTTACGCGTCTATACAGCCCATCTTTCCGGCTTTGGTCGTCACCGGCTCGCAGCGTTTTTCACAACGGGTTTGATGACGCATCCAGGGGGAACAGCCGCCATAAGAATTTCAGTGCGAGCAGAAAGTGCATCGCCGCACAACACCTCGCCCAACGCGTTACGTTTGGCTTGCAAGAGGGATCCCGGTCCGAAGCCGCTAGAGGATTGGCGGCCCTCTCTCTCGATTTGCGTCGCGCGGTGCGCTTCGTCACCGAGGACGGCGGCGAGGCGTGCTCTCCAATCTTGTTCTGTTTCGGCCGCATTGACCTCGTTCCACAGAGAATAGCTGCCGTAGGGCCCGATCTCGTTACCAAGCTTGGCGGAGAGCACTGTAGCGGCGAGACGCCGAGCCTGCGGCTTATCAGGCTGTTCCTGCAAAGAAAGGAGGCTGCCAGGCGGGTGACCGCGCCCCGCAATTCCACGCAACACCATGAATTGGTGCAGTTCGAACCGATCTGGGGCGATCAAGCGTTCACCAGGCCCGTAAGCTAATAGATGCCAATCGTCAGTGATTTCGAAGGGGTGAGAGGGATCAACGAGAGGCTGAACAAGTTTTCTGAGTTGATCCTGCGCACTCAGTCCCTCCAGGCCATGTGGAGCATAGACCGCAAGCGCCGAGGTCGACACCACAAGTCCGCACCTCTGAAAGGCGTACCAGAGGCGAGACAGGATCTTTCCGGTGACGATTTCAGGCGCGAATCCCGGCTTCAAGTCGGCCGAAACCCGCATGGAAAAGAGGCCTGAACTCGCCTGGAATTCGAACGGCCAGCATTGAATGCTCCCCCTCGCATCAATAGCAGGCTGATCCAAAATGATCGCGGTCATCAATTCGGAGGCCTGATATGGCGACACGCCCAAAGGAAACGGAACCGTGATCTGCAGTCGGATGGATTTGTTTCGTGGATGCAGATTGATAGGCGCGTCTAAAAACTTCGCATTGCTAATGAGAACGATAGTTCCATCAAACTTCTGAAGCGAGACTGTGCGCCAATTCATAGACTTCACGGTTGAAACGCTACCATCGTGATCAATGAGATCTCCGACTTGCACGGCGCGGTCCAGATGAAGGTCAAGACCCGCAATCAAACTTTGGAGCGTCGGCTGAAGTGCAAAAGCCAAGGCCGCGCTAAAAATGGTGGTTGCAGCGAATATGGCGCGAACATCCAAACCTATCTGACCAAGAACGATTATCGCGGCGACAATAGTGAGCGCGACATTTAACGCGACCTTCTGAGCGTCTGTAGCGCGCCGCTCCAAAGATGGCGGAAAAAATGCAGCGACAATGGCCGGCGCAAGAACTGACACAGCCGCAACTGCGCTCGAAACAAGCGCTAAAGCTTTGACGGGTTCAAAGAATTCATGGACGCCGAAGATTTCATTCTGAGTCGACAAAGCCACGAGCGACCACAGTGAGAGCGCAACGAGCGTAAAACATGCACGCCAGACGATCTTGCTTGAAAGCTTCAACGCTCTTCTCACGGCCGGCCCTTCGTCTCGGACAGCTGTTTGAGCAGCAAGCGCACACTAATTCTCAAACGCTCGATAGAGGACGAAAGGATGGCGATCTCCTGGACGCCGTCCATGGGGAGCGGCTCCCCTTCACTTACGCCCTGACTGGCCGCCTCGGCAGCGGAAGCAAGTCGCCTGAGAGGGAGGACGACAGAGAGATCGAACGCCCGGACAAGCACAAAATATGCGATCCCGAAAATCGCAAGCAGCCCGCCAGATAGCAGAGCGATCAGCTGTAGTGTGCTTCGAAATTGAACCGCAATCGGGACTGTAATGAGCTGAACGCCTATCGTATCTCCAAGGCGCCAATTAAACCCGTTACTGCTTCCATACTTGTCGATCATGGCTGCAGGTGCTGCGGCTGGGGTGCTATGGCAGGAAAGACACTGAGGATCAGAAATCCTAAAGGGGTGTGCGACAAAGAACGCCCGCTCTGCACCAATTGTCGTCAGACCGGTTATTTCTTGCGATGATTTATCGCGACCAAATCTATTTATGAGATCAACTTCAAACGGCGTGGCGCGGTCTTCTGGGTTGGTGGGGTTTAAAGCAGATTCCCGATAAAGATATCCCTCGGTTTTTGCGCTGACGTGCTTGAATACGGATTGAGCTGCAAACGAGGGGACGGTTGTCTCATGGAAAGGCTGGCCAGCAGTGGGTGGGAATGAGGGCAATATCTGGTTTGAGGTATAGTCTCGCACCCCCGTTGCGATTGTCAGGAGAACGCGAGATTGTTTTTCCGCATCCTTCAGGCCTTGGTATCTCAATACCGCATATATAGTACTTATTCCTATAACTTCGGATATAAGAAATACAGTTATCACGATCAATCTAATTGTACTTTTTATATCGCGTCTGTGCGGGAAATTTTCAAACACAGAACCATATACCCTCGACTTTACCAGTAGTTCCGGGTTAAAAGTTCCCAACCACTGGAGCCGTTCCCAAATCTATTATGAGTGCTAAATTATAGATGGTTTGCCAATACGCTTTTATTAATTACATGCATATTGAAATCCGTTCATCTCGGGATCGTCGATAAATATGAAGCTATAATTACCTATTCCCATCTGAAAGTGCATTCTATGAACACCCACCCGGTAATTGCGGTATCGCGCCATTTCCTCGGTCATATTGTAATTTGTGTCCCACTCGTATAGATAATCATTAAAACCAGGACGGAAAAACTTGGTCATTTTAATGCTGTCAAATGTCGTTCCAGTCATATTGAGCTTGCCGGATACGATCAGCGCATCAGTATCGATCGTCACAAATAGTTGAGCCCCTTCAGCTTTTTCCTGCTCTCCAATTCCGTCGATATGGCAATGGAAGTTTCGAGGCGCCGCATGGGCGAATACGGGCCAGCCGGCAAGGGCACATAGGGCTGACGAAACGATAATCGTATGTCTCATTTCGAAATATCCACCTCCAGCTAGAGAATTATAGTTACTCTGATATTACTTAAATCGAAACAAATATCAATTACCGGAACATTTATTATCATAGCGATTTCTACATGAAATGCGCATATGAATACGATCTACGATCAATTGCCGATCTAATTCTTATTTAATCACGTCTATTTTATCATCCTGAAGTGTATTTCCCACCTTATGCATGATGGAAGAATATTTACACGATCTGTTGCACTGGACCACTGGACCCCGCTCAAGGCAAAGGCCATTTTTGACCAAAACCCTCGCAAACCGCACGTCGAAAAGGGATGCAAACTAGACGGGCTTTTGCTGTTGAAATCACCAATATGAGAGCGCTATTGGGCTTCTTAAGCTGATCCAGTAGTCGGCCTCCGCTTCCGGCTGACAAGAAGGTTGATCGGACAGAAAGGGCTGTCTAGCAGCAACCTTCCGGCAGGATGCTATGCCGTTTCGATTGAATGTCGGCCTCCCCCTGAAGGGCTCTTGAGCCAAGTCAGACCGAATGCGCGTTGACGGTCTGGAGCGGGTTGCATATCGGTTTCGAACCGCTGCCGCCCGCGCTTATCCCTGCTTTTCCTAGATTATTCGCCCGCGGTTGCCCAAAAATCGGCGCAGCGGCGGGATACTCGGCCCGGTGCATTTACTCTGACAATATCAGCGGGGGTGTTGTCAGACCATACTTTCGGAAATATGGCTCTCCTCCTTGGGATACCGTTTCCGGTCAGCCGAGCTCAATTAGTCGTGGAATCACGGGAGACAGCGCGGGCCAGCCAAGCTCGTCAGACGCTAGGTGCACGTTCCAATGCGGCCAAGGTGAGTTTGGTTTGACAGCACCCTCCGGCGTGCTTGGCGAAGCGTTCAAACGCTCCGGGAACGTAGGTTATCTCGACCTTGTAGCGGCCATGAACTGGGTCAAGGCGAACATCGCCGGCTTCGGCGGCGATCCAAATAACATCATGATCTACGGCCAGTCAGGCGGCGGTCGAAAGGTCAGCCTCTGTTTCGCAGGTAAGGACGCGACAGGCGCTTTTGCCAAGGGCGTAGTCCAATCTGGCTCGCACCTCATGGTGCAGACGCCCGATCAAGCTCAAATTCTGACGACGGCCCTGCTTAAGGCGCTGGAGATCGATCCTAGAAATGCCCGCGCACTGCAGGCTGTACCGCAAGAACGACTCTCCACGATGCAGACCCAGGTAATCGCGAGGGCGGGCTACCGATTTGAGCCGGTCATGGACGGCGTCAGCTTCGACGCCCATCCTTTCATCCCCAACGCGCCACGGCGAACCGCCAAGGTTCCGATGATGCTTGGTACTGCGAAAACCGAACTGTCGAACCAACTCGGCAACAACCCTGAAATCTACACCATCGACGAAGCTGCGCTGAAGGTGAGGCTTTGGCGCTACTTCCCGCCGGCCGACCTCGACCAGGCGATAGCGGTTTTCAAATCTTCGAGCCCGAACGCCTCGCCCACGGAGCTCTTCTTTAAGATGACTTCCTGGCGCTCGTACATCCGCAACGCCACCATCATGGCGGAGAAGCGATCAGAACTGAACGACGCGGATAATCCGACCTGGATGTATCAGGTGACCTGGCGATCGCCCGTGGAGGGCGGCAGGCGGATAAGCGAGCACACGCTGGACCTGCCCTTCATGTTCGACAATGTCGCGCGAGCACCAAACCTGGCGGGACCGCCAAGCGAGACGACCCGCTCGATGACGCAGAGCATGGCTAGCGCTTGGCTTGCCTTCGCTCGCACTGGAAACCCCAACAACCCTGCTATCCCTCACTGGCCTACCTATGAACTAGCCGCTCGCAACGTCATGCTTTTCGACGTGCCGCCGCAGGTTGTCTCCGACCCCTTCAAAACGGAGCGCGTTTTTATGGATCGCTACCAACCCGTTCGAGCAACCGAATGAATGAGGCTATTTTTTCGCGCCTTAGGCCTTATTCCAAAACGTCTAGCGGGTTCAAATGCCCGGTAGCTAGGTTGTGCTCTACGGCCAGAACTTCGCGAACAAGGGGCTCATCGACGACCAGAGCGGCACGCGCCAGTCCAATCGCGTGATCGCGCACGGATACAACTTGCTGGCGCCGCGCACCTACGGCGTGCAGCTGGAATACCGCTCCTAACCGTTACTGTTCCCTCCCCCACGGAGGGTCCCCTCGGCGCGCCTGACGCAGGCCGCGCCGTTTTTTAGCGGCGCGCTGGGTTCTATCGGAACCTGAGCGCTAGCCGCTCTCAACCGTGTTCCTTACTTCGGTACGCCCGCTTGTCAGAAGATTGCCTTCAGCGATCGTCAACGGGGAAAACGCGCGCTCGCGAACCTAGCCGTCTCCAGAAAGGCAACACAAACCAAAGACGTCGCGGAGGTCGCTTGGGCGCCAAACTTCACGATGCCACGACGTCGCCCTGACATGACCTAGGGCAAAAGGGCGTCGGCCATCACGATCTGCGTCATCTCCTGCAGGCGCGGCATGCCCTCCTGCATCATTCGCTGGATCATCCCGACGTAGAGGAGCTCATGTTCAGGATCGATCCAGAACCACACCCCGGACGCGCCATCCCACTGATAGGTCCCACGTCCGACGGGCGATCCGGCCAGTTTCGGATCATAAAAGACCGCGCCGTTGAAAGCATAGCCGCGGCCGGGCGCGATCTTCTGCGCCCCGGCGATGACGCCCAGGTCGATGATCGCCTGCGGCAGGTGGTTGGTGGTCATCATTTCCACCGAAGCCGGTTGCAGGATATGCGCGCCGCCAAGCACGCCCTTGTTCAGCAGCATCTGGGCGAAGCGGGCATAGTCGCTCAAGGTGGAATAGAGCCCGCCGCCGCCCGACGCGATCTTCGGGATCACCTTGGGATCTCGCACGAAGCCCGGCTGATCCAGCACCGTCAGCTCACTGACGAAATACATGTGATAGAGCGTGGCCAGGCGAGGCAGCTTGTCAGCCGGCACATAAAAGTCCGTATCGACCATGCCGAGCGGTGTGAAAATCTCCGTGCGCATGAAGTCGGGCAAGCTCGTGCCCGTCAGCCGCTCGATGACCGCGCCCTGCAGGTCCATGCTCAGCGAATACCGAAACCGGCTCCCCGGTTGATAGGCCAGCGGAATCGGTGCGAGGCGTTGGGCAAACTCAGCCAAATCCTCCGCTTGCCAGATACCGGCGGCGATGTAGGCGGCATCGGTCTCGTCATGGGGACCAGGGCCAACGCCGTAGCCGAAGCCGGCGCTATGAGTCATCAACTCGCGCATGGTCGGCGGATGCACGACAGGCTCTCCGCCGGGTCCCTTGACGGCGACAAATTCTGGCAGGTGCTTGGCGATGGGATCATCCGGCGCCCACAGCCCGCGCTCGTAGAGCACCATCATCGCCACCGCCGTCACCGGCTTGGTCATGGAGTAGATGCGGTAGAGCGTGTCGAAGGTTAGCGGCGCGCGGCTCGTCAGGTCCTTGAACCCCGCGACCGATCGGTGCGCCTCACGCCCGCGTCGTGCAACCAGCGTAGCGACGCCGGGTAACTGCCCCTCTTCGACGAGCTTCGCCAGCATGGTGTCGATCCGCGCCAAGACGTCTGACGACAGGCCGACATCTTCGGGTTTAGCCGGAGCCAAGATTGCAGGCATAGGACTCTCCGGGTCAGGATTGGATCGGCGCGGTGGCGACGCCAAGGCGCGAGTCCGCCAGGCCGAGGTAAAGCCACCATTGCCCCTCGAACGCGACCAGCCCTTCGGCGAAGCAGACATTGCCGACCTGCCCGTGCGCCTCGGCGGCGTCGATGCGCAGGAACGGCGCGTGACCGCGGGCGATGACGGCTGTGGGGTCGTGCGCGTCAAGCAGCATCTGCCCCGGCTGGTACGCGAACGGCGGCGTGTCGGGAACGCCGTGTTCGTGATGGTTGGCGCCGTTATAGATCAGCACGATCCCTGCCTCGGTGAGGATCGCCGGCGGGCCAGGCTCGGTCAGGTGAGAATCGAAGCGCCGCTTGCGCGGGCCGGCGATGGGATGCAGTCCCAGCGTCCCCGGCACACGGTCTATGCTCCAGGAACTGAACATGCCGCCGCCCTCCGGGTCCCAGGTCAGGTAGCGATCGGGGGCGATGTCGATGCCCACGGGCGTCCAGCGGATCAGATCCTCAGAGGTGGCGGCGTAGATCACGCCCTCTCCCCAGTACATCCAGTATTTGCCTTCGATTTGGGTGGCGACCAGCCGCCCGCCCTCGAGCTTGGTCAGGATCGAGCCCGCCTTTGTCGGGCGGCGCACATAGGCGGTCCTGGCGAAGGCCGGGCCATGTTTCGTCCACCGCCGAAGATCGGTCGAAGTCGCGACGAACAGGCAGCCGACCTTGCCGTCGAATGCAGTGTAGGTGCAGACGAAGCTGCCGTCCGGCGCCTGGACCACGCGGGGGTCCTCACAGCCGCCCGGCCACTCCCACGCCTGCCAGCGATCGTTTCCGGGCGCGAGCACCGGCTCCGGCTCAAGTTCGAAGTGGCGGCCGTCGGTACTGGTCGCCAGACCGATCCGCGATGTACCGGCATAGCGGCCGACATGATCCTCGGCGCGGACCAGAAGGCAGATTCGACCATCATGGGTCACCGCGCCGGGATTGAAGAGGTCCTTGGACGCCCAGTCGATCTTTGCGCCCGAAACGGCGCAGGTAAAGGATACCGCGGGCCGTTCGTCGAGGACGCGGACAGGACGGGTAAAGGGGCCGATTGCCCAGGGGGGAGTTGTCACTGGATCATTCATAGTCACTTGGCCGGCGGCAAAGTTGGGTCTTGGGCGGCAGCGGATGAAGACGCACTACGGCGTGCCTGCAGGTCGAGCAGGATGGCGGCGTGGGCCTTGCCGTCCAGCCGATAGCCGAGGTTGATCAGGGCGGCCAGGATGGCCAGGAGCCCGGTTCCCGGCCCTGTGAACCAAGCCAGGGTATCGGTCATGTGCTGAGGCAGACCCACCGCCAGCTCCGGGTGCTTGGCGAGGTCTGTGGGGAAGTGGATCAACTGCAGCACCCAACCCGCCACCAGGGCGCCGATACCGCCGGCCGCCTTGCTCGAAAAGGCCCAGCCGGCGAAGAACAGACCCTCGCGCCGTGCGCCGAAGAGAAGCTCGTGCTCGTCCGCGGCGTCGGCGAGCATGGCCAGGAAGGCGATCGCGGCCGCCGCCATCAGCGACCCGCCGGCCAGCATAATCGTGGCGATGACGACCACCAGCCCGTCGCCGGTCAGGGGTAGAAGTCCCGCAAAGCGCAACAGGACCGGGACCGCCTGCGCCAGGCCGAGGCCGAGCATCCCGGCGGTTAGAATGGTCGCCTTCTCAAACCACTTCAAAAGCGGGCCGGCCAGGGGCGCGCCAAGCAGAAGGCCCCCGAACAGGGCTAGGGTGACGACCTGGGTCTGACCCGCGCTGAGTTTCCAGAAGAAGGTGTTGGTGTGCAGCGACAGCGCCGAATAGACGCCGATCGAGACGAAGAAAAGCAGCGCTCCGAAGAACAGGATCCTGAACGATGGATTGCGAAACACCTCCGCCATTTCGCGTACGAGGCTGACGCCGATCCCGCCCTCGCTCGCCTGGGGCGGATGCAGGCGAGCCCTCATCACCCAGGTGGTGCGGATCGCCACGAGCGCGCCGGCGACCAGCACCGCCGCAAGGCAAACGCCAAAGGGTATGTAGGCGGCGCGGTGGGTCAGGCCATTTTTGCCACCGAGGAAGACGCCAAGGCCAAGGACGATCACGATCAGCGCGCCAAGCTGGCCGATCCCCCAGCGCCAGGTCATCAGGCTGGAGCGCTCCGCATAGTCGTCGCTGAGCTCCGCCCCCACCGCCTGATAGGGCAGCACGAACATCGACATGGAGATGCGCATCACGATCGAGAGCACTGCCAGCCAGACGGCCAGGCCGATCTGGCTCAGGCCCGACGGCAAGGCGAAAATCAGCAGGAAGCAGATCGTCAGCGGCACGAGCCCGACCACCATGAACGGCAGACGTCGCCCGAACCGCGATCGCCACCGGTCTGACAGAGATCCGATCAAGGGATCCATGACCGCGTCGACCAGGATGCCGGCCGACAGGGCGATACCCGCCAGCCCGCCCGATAGCCCGCAGGCTGTCGTCACGTAGAACAAGAGGAACACGCTCAGCGCATTGTTGAACACGCCCTCGACCAGCTGCCCCGCCGAGTAGCCGAGCTTGACCCCGAGTTTGAGTGGCGCAGCCTTGGCCAAAACGTCGATCATCAGAGCTTGCCCGACCGGGCGATAGCGCCGAGATGATGGGCGCTGGGCTTGGGTGTGCGCTTGAAGGTCTCGTAGTCCATATGGACGAGGCCGAAGCGCTCACCGTAGCCGCGGGTCCACTCGAAATTGTCGAGCAGCGACCAATAGAGAAAGCTGTGCACCGGGATGCCGTCGCCCAGGCACTTGCGCACCTCGGCCAGGGCGCCGTCGATATAGGCGATGCGGCGGGTGTCGTCGTCAGTGGCGATGCCGCTCTCGGTGACGAAGATCGGCCGGCCCATGCGCTCGTGTGCGAAGCGGATCGTGCCGCCGAGCGATTGCGGATAGAATTCGTAGCCAGCGGCGGTCATCTCCGCGTCCTTCGCCGGCGGCACCCGGCCCTTGGCGTCGATCATGACCCTCGTATAGGTCTGCACGCCGATGAAATCGGCGCTCTTGCCGACCTCCAGCCATGGTCCGTACAGCATCTGGAGCAGGCCCTCGGCGAGATGGTTCTCGCCGACGCCCTGGATGTCCTGCATCGTGAGCGTGAGGCCGACCGGGAAGTCGCCGGGGCCGGATTTCATGGCGGCGGTCGCCTTGTGGTGAGCGTCGACCAGGGTCGCTTCCGTCGTCTCCACCGGCGCGAACAGCAGAGATGAAAAGCGCTCGGAGCCCGCGGCCTTGGCCGCGGCGGCCAGCATGGCGGAGATGGCGTCCTGCGCGCCTTTGCCCCGGCGGAACTGGCTGACCAGGCGCTGGATATTGGCCTCGTTGAAGGTGGAGGCATAGCTGATCAGGTCGCCCAGCCGGTCGGTCGCCTTCTCCGCGAAGCGGGCGAATAGGTCTGCTCCTTCCGCCACCTCGAACCCGCCGCGCGCCGCGAACCAGCGCGGCACGGTAAAGTGGTTGAAAGTCACCATCGGCTTGAGGCCCCGTGCGTGGCAGGCCTCAAGTACGCGGCGGTAGCGATCCAGTTCGGCAATCGAGAACAGGCCGGGCTCCGGCTCGATCCGCGCCCACTCGATGCCGAACCGGTGGCAGTTGAAGCCGAGGTCGGCGGCGATTGTCACATCCTCGGCCCAGCGGTTATAGCTGTCGCAGGCGTCGCGGGAGGGCTGGTGGTAGAGGGTCGGCTTGACGTTTTCACATAGCCAAGCGTCGGAATTGACGTTGTTCCCCTCGCTCTGGTGCGCGGAGATCGCGGTCCCCCATAGGAAGCCTTCAGGAGCGGGTTGGCGCGCGCGATCTGACAAGGACTAATCCTCTGACGGGTTTTGGAGGGCGGGGTAGAGGTGACGCAGCACCTCGGCCAAAACGGCGATGGACTTCTCCACCTCGGCCCGGTTGTCCATGAACACGGCCTCCAGGGCGAGGCCGCGGATGGCGGCGACCATGACGCGGTGGATAGCCTCACCGTCGGGACGCTCGGTGATGCCCGCCGCCGCATGGCGTTCGATCACCCAGTTGTGCGCCTCCACATCGATGCGGCTCTGCATCTCCCGGAGCTTGATCGCCAATTCCGGATCGGAGCGCGAAGCCAGCATGATCTCCATCACCGCGATACCCGAGGGCTGGCTGATCGTGGCCCACATGGTCGAGGGTAGCTCATGCATCCAAGCCCTCGGCGACAGGGCGGCCATGGCGCGCCGATAGTGGTCGCTGTCCTTGCGATAGACCGCATTGACCACCGCCAGCATCAGATCGGTCTTGGCCGGGAACTGATGGGTCATCGCACCTCGGCTGACCCCCGCTTCTTCCGCGACGATGGTGACGGAGGTGGCGCCATAGCCGAGCCGATGCAGACTGGTTATCGCTGCTTCGATCAGCTTGGCGCGGGTATCGGCGCTGCGCTCGGCTTGAGGGCGGCGCAGGCGCGGCTTGGTGAGGGTCGTGTCCATGGCCGACACCTTATCGGTGTCTCCGGATCGCGCCAGCGCCGCCAGACCGGTCATCGTCGCAGGTGCTCGGACCAGAATGCCGCCATTTCCGCCCAGGCTTCACGACCCTCAGGCGCATCGGCCAACAGGGGCTGAAACACGTGGGGCATGCCCTCATAAACTTCGAGCCGCGATGCCTGTCCCGCCGCCCGGAGCGCGCGGTGCAGGCGAACGCTGTCGCTGAGCAGCAACTCACGTGTCCCGACCTGGATCAGCGTCGGCGGGTAACCTTTGGCGAAGTCGCCATGCACCGGTGAGACGAGCGGATCGGTCAGATCCGCGCCGGGTGCATAAGCATTTCGGTTCACTGTCGAGGTTTGCCGGTCGAGATAGTCTATTGGTGCAAGTGTGAGGTTGGTGTCACCCTCCCCCGCGAGATCGGTACAGGGCGACAGCAGCGTCAGGGCGGCGGGCAAGGGCAGCCCTCTCTCGCGCAGCAAAAGCGTTCCCGCTGCGGCGATGCAGCCGCCGGCGGAATCGCCCATCAGGCCCAGCGTCGTGGCCGGACGTGTTTCGAGCAGGACGGTCCAGGCCGAAACGATCTGCTCCAAGATCGTCTTCCAGGTTCCCCGGGGCGCCAAGAGATAGTCAATCGAGATGATCCGTCGGCCGCTGGTATCGGCTGCGTGCGCTGCGGTCAGAAGGTTCGCTCGCGCCGAGCCCTGCACAAACCCGCCGCCATGGACGTAGATCACCGCAGTCCCATCATCCTGGTAGTCGCGCGGTGTCACTTCCAACGCCGGTACGCCGTTCAGCGCCAGCTCCCGGAGCTCTGAACCAAGCGCGTCGATCGTCGCGCGGCCGAGCATTTCGGCGCCCGCAGCGCCCCGCGCCGCCGCCGCGTCGAAGTCCGCCAGGGTCTCCGGCAGCTTCCGCTGGGCGATCCAGTTAGCGACCATAGCGCGCAAGGTTTGCAACTTGGCGCGCGCCTCTGGTGAGACGGATGGCGCAATGTACCAGCGCGGATCGGTGGTGGGATCGGTCACGGCGCCGGTCAGAACTTGGCGTCGAGGGAGACGCCGATGATTCGGCGTGACTCAGGCCCGCCGCCCTGGACGTAGGATTGCGGGTCGCCCTCCTCCGCCGACGTCGGATTGGCGAAGCGCACCAGGGGTCGATAGACGTCGAACAGGTTTCGAACGAACAGCGACACGCTGTACTTGTCGTCGTTGGTGCGGAGGCCAAGTCGTCCGCCGACGATCGTGGCGCCGGGCGTGCGCAGTATCGGATCGTAGGCCTGATCCCAGTTTACGGGGCCAGTGTAGACGGCATCCATCTGAACGAAGCCACTGAAGCGATCGTTGATCGGGCGCTCGTACTCGGCGCTGAACGTGCCCTTCCAGACCGGCGAGCCCACGAGGCGATTGCCGCCCGCATCATCGCCCGTACCGACCACGACGCCGCCGACGGTGATCGGCATGCAGCCTTGGGCGGCCGTTTCGCCCTGGGAGCAGGTCACCACATAACCTGCGCCATACTTGGCGTTGGTATAGGCCGCGCCGGCATGCAGGGTCAGGCCCGAAAACGGGCGACCGAGCACGTCAATTTCTGCGCCCTTGGAGGTCAGCGAAGGCGCGTTGCCATAGATGAAGGCGGAGAGCGCGGGGTCAAAGTACTGCGTCTGAAAGTTGTTCACCTTGGTGTAGAAGACCGAGGCGTTGGCAGCCAGACGACCGTTGAACCAACTGCTCTTGATCCCAAGTTCGTAGGCGTGAGGAATTTCCGGTTGCACGATGACCGGGATGCCAGGACCGGCCGCTTGGTCGTTCACCGCCGGCCCTTTGTAGCCCCGCGTATAACTGGCGTATCCCATCAGGTTGTGGGTGAAATCGTACTGGGCGCCGATCTTGTAAGAGACGTCGGTGTCTGACACCGATCCTGAAGTGCCGCTGATATTGGCGATCGGCGCCACCGCACCCGGCGCCAAGGTCCCAACCGTTGTGGCGTCGACATTCTCGTGGTCGATCCGCAAACCCAGGTTGATGCGGAACTTCGAAGTGAAGTGGATCGTACCTTGGCCGAAGGCAGCGTAACTGGTCGAGGAGGCCTTGGTCGCGAGCGTCTGACCGAGAGGAAATGGCAACCCCGCGAAGGTTAAAATTGGCCCAAGTTGCGTGGTCGCTCCGTTGTACTCCCCGTCAAAATAATAGAGGCCGACAACATAGTCGAAAAACCTACCCGTCGGCGAGGTCAGCCGGAACTCTTGGCTGACATTGTCCACATTCCCAAAGCCCGGCTGATTGAGAAGTGTGATCGGTAGATTGTCGACGTCATAGAGTTCGGTCGTCTGGCGCACGCCGCGATAGGCGCTGATCGAGGTCAGAGTGAACCCTTGGCCGATCCGCCAGTCGATCTGGTTGGAGAAGCCGAAAGTTTCGATAGTCGCTTCGTTGCCGCCGTTGGTGCACCCCTGGTCATTGGTCTGACTAACATGCACCCCGCAGGCAGCGAGAAGCTGAGCCAGGATTGAGCCGGGCGTCGAATAATAGGTGGCCCACGGCACGCCGCCGGTTCTCAGGTTGTGGTCGTAATCGCCGATCATATTGACGGTGACGGTGGAGGCCGGATCCCAAAGGAAACGAGCGCGGACGCCAGCGTCCTGGCCAGAGGTTGAGCTACCGTCGGCAAGATTTTTCAGCACGTCGGGCTGCTGGTTATAAGAGGCGGTCACGCGCAGCGCCGCATCGTCGGCCACCGGGATATTGACCAACGCATGCGCGATATATCCGTTACGCGAACCAATATCCGCGTGGGCAGCCGCCTCGAACTTGGAGGGATCGGGGGCATTGGTGACAATGTTCAAAACGCCGGCTGAAGAGTTACGTCCGAATAGCGTGCCTTGCGGACCTTCGAGCACCTCGACCCGCGCCACATCGAACAATTGAGGCGGGGTGATTGATGTTGCGCCCAGCGCCACATTGTCGAGTACGACCCCGACGCTGCCCTCAGAAGATCTAGAGAAGCCAATGCTGCCGATGCCGCGGATGCTGAGCGCACCAAACGGTCCAGACGTGTTCAGTGACGGCGTGCTGCGGACCAGATCAGGCACCTCGGCCACGTTCTGGCGGGTGAGCTGATCGCCATTGATTACGTCCACCGTCGATGGAACGTCTTGCAGTCGTAGAGGGCGTTTGGTGGCGGTAACGACGATCTCCGAAGCCGCAGGGGTCGCGGCGTTGGCGCTTGCAGGCGGTGATGTCTGTGTGGACGGCAAGGCTTGGGCCGCCGCCGCTTGAGCCAGGGCGCTCAGCGCCACTCCGCTCGCTAAGGCGAGAAATGTCTTCATGGCTTTCCTCCCACCGGTGTCTGCGCACCCTCGTGATCTCGGCACCATGTAGAACGTACGTTCTGTTTTATTGCAAGAGCTTTGTCGCTCGCACATGCGACGTAGCCGGTCGGGATGCGTGATATCTCAACGGCCTCAGCCGCGGGTGAAGAGCGAGCCGCAACAGATTCGTCCTGAGGGCCGGTCTAGGGCTGCGTGGCGAACGCGTGCGTGAACACGCTTGGCGCCATGCCTTGGTGACGACTGAAAGCGGTGCTGAAGGCGCTGGCCGATTGAGGCGCCGTCAGCCCAAACTTGCCTGAGGCGGGTACAGGCGACTTGCTTGGCTCCATGGCCCGCACGACCGACCCGTTCCGCTACTTCGACTCATCGCCGGAAGCGGTCCAGTTAGTGGTGATGATGTATGTTCGCTACCCGCTGTCGCTGCGCAATGTGGAAGACCTCCTGTTCGAGCGCGGCATCGATATTTGCCACGAGACGGTGCGGCTCTGGTGGACAGGTTCGGTCCCATGTTCGCTGCGGATAAGATCCAGCCCGCTGCCAACCGTCCGTAGGGACGCTGAACTCGCGCGCCGCGAACCAGCCGTCCTGGCAATGGGCCTGTTGGCATGCCTTCCCGATAGGTGACGGCGCCAGCGACAATCGTCGCCCTGTACCCGTCAGCCTTTTGCTGCAGCCGCCGGCCGCCGGCCGGGAGATCGCGGACGACCTCAGGCGCATGGAGTCCGAGCCAGACAGATCGATCACGTTGAGGTCGGCTTTCGCTCCGATCGTCAATCGTCCGCGGTCGCCCAATCCCACCAGGTTCGCTGGTTCCGACGTCAATCCCCGAATGGTCGCGGCGAGCGTCTTGGCCGACCCGGCGGAAGCCTCTCTCAAAAAGCTTTTAAGGACGAAGGTCGGGAAGCTTGCGTCGCAGATCATGTCGTAGTGCGCTCGCCAGCCACGCGCTTACCGAAACGGGGGTGTTTCTGATTCAACGGATGTGGATACCGCCACGGGAAGTCTCACCTTCACCGGTGTGGACCTCAGCGATACGCACGTCGTCTCGGTGAGCGCACCCGCGGCGGCGTGGTCGGGCGGTTCGACCGTTCCGGCAGCGAGCCTGGCGGCCTTTGTCTCGGCGCTCACCAGAACCCTGGCCGACTCGACACAGACGGGTTCGGGCTCAGTGGGCTTCAGCTTCTCGGTCGCCGACAAGGCGTTCGACTTCCTGCGGCCGGCGAGACCTTGACCCCGACCTACGGCATTTCGGTTTCCGATGGCCATGGCGGGACTTCGACCCAGCCGGTGACCTTCACCGTGGTCGGGACCAATGACGCCCTGGTAATCGCCGCTGACACGTCGGGCCCGCACACCCTCACCGAGCAAGCCAACGCGACGGGTCTGTCCACGATGGATACGTCCACCGCCACCCTGAACTTTACCGATCTAGATCTGAACGACGCCCATACCGTTTCGGTCGGGGCGGCTTCGGCGGTGTGGTCGGGCGGTTCGACCCTGCCGGCAGGGCTGCTGACGACTCTGAATGCGGCGCTCTCCTCGACGCTTAACGACAACGCCTATGCGGGCTCTGGTTCGGTGGCCCTGAACTTCGCCGCGGCGGATGGCGCCCTCGACTTTCTGGCGGCGGGCCAGACCCTGAGCGTGACCTATAACGTCACAGTCTCCGACACCCTTGGCGGCAGCTCGATCCAGCCGGTGACCTTCACGATCACCGGGACGGACGATGCGTCGACCCTGGCCGCGGCGGTTCCGGACGAGTCGGTACACATGCTGAGCGCGTTCTCGTACACGGTCCCAACTGGCACGTTCCAAGACGTGGACACGCCCACGCTGACCTACAGCGCCACCTTGGCCGACGGTACGGCTCTACCGACCTAGCTCACCTTCAATGCCGCAACCCACACCATCTCGGGCGTCCCGCAGGGTTCCGATACGGTCACGCTCTCGGTGTTGCTGACGGCTTCGAGCGGGAGCTACAGCGCCACAGACGCCTTCCACATCACGGCCAATGTGGTCAACAAGACCCTGGTCGGAACTTCGGCGAACGACACACTTACCGGCGGCCCAGGCAACGACACGCTGATCGGCGATACCGGCAACGACACCTGCTGGGCGGGGCGGCGACGACATACGAGAGGCACGACCTTGGGCAGGGCGTGGATCATGAAGGCAAAATGCTGAACGCCTTCATCACCACGGAAAGGGAAAGGCGCCTAGAGCGCCACCGATTCAGTCTGAAACCCGGACCAGCATCTTCCCCGCGTTCTCGCCGCTGAACAGTCCGATCAAGGCTTCCGGCGCCCGCTCGAATCCGTCCAGGATCGTCTCCTGATATTTGACCTGCCCGCTCTTCAACCAGCCGGTCATATCGGCCACGAAGGCGGTGTTAAGGTGGCCGAAATCCGTGGCCACGAAGCCCTGCATCCGCACCCGTTTGTAGATCAGGTTGAACAGGTTGCGCACGCCCTGCCCGCCCCCATTATAGGTCGAGATCATGCCGCAGACCGGGATGCGGCCATTCACGTTCATGCGCGGTAGAGCCGCGTCCAGGTGCTCGCCGCCGACATTCTCGAAGTAGATGTCGATTCCCTTGGGCGTCGCCTCAGCTAGGGCGCGCGATAGAGGTTGGCGCTTGTAATTGATCACCGCGTCGAGACCGGCGGCGTCTTTCAACCACGCCGCCTTCGCGTCCGAACCGGTCGAGCCCACGACGTAACACCCACGCGCCTTGGCGATCTGGGCGACGGCCGAACCCACAGCGCCCGCTGCGGTCGAGACGAACACCTGCTCCCCGTCCTTCAGGTCGCCGACCTCCAGAAGGCCGCCATATGCGGTAAGGCCGGTGCCGCCTAACGCGTGCATATAAACGCTCAAGGGTAGCTCCGGATCTTTGCTGAGCACCGAGACGCCCTGCCCGTTCGAGACGAACATTTCCTGGAAGCCCGCACCATGGCGCACGAGATCGCCCGCGACGAACTTCGCGTGGTTCGATTGGATCACCCGGCCGAGGCCGCCGCCAATCATCGGCACGCCGAAAGGCTGGTCGCCGTTCAGGCGCGGACGCATGTAGGGATCGACCGACAGGAGCAAGTTCTGCACCTGGATTTCCCCTTCGTCGGCGTCCGGGGTCTCCACCGTGACTATGGCGAAGTCCTCCGGTTCGGGAACCCCGCTCGGCCGTCGGACCAGATGAACTTCGCGCGATTGGGTCATGACATCCTCAGGGGGGCTAGGCGGCGGCCAGGGCCGGCCGCCTGATCTCGTACTCAGTGAGGTTTGGATGGGTCTTCAGGTCGATCGCCCGGCAGGCGCGGTTAGGCTGGCGCGGCAGCATGAGCCGCCGCCGCAACGGCCATCATCTTGTCAAACGCCCCCGTGCGGATGAGTTCGCGGCGTTCCTCCAACCCCCGGTGCAATTCGGTTAGGACCCGGTGCGCGTGCGGATTGCGCTGGATCTGCGCCCAGTAGGCGGCGACGTTCGGGTTGGCGATGATGACGTCCTTGATGCTTAGGGCCGGAAGGACGTTCTCGACGAGGAACAAGGCCGGTACGAGGGCGCAGTCCGCCAGAGTGAGACGGCCGCAGCAGGCAAAGCCGTCCTTGCCGATGAAAGCGTCCAACGCCTTAAGATTGCGCACCACCTGGCCGCCGAGCAGATCGACGAGGCCTTGGTTGCGAACAGCGGCGCGCGTCTGGGGCGAGAGCATGAACATGTTATTCATGAGGTAGATGTCGCCGATCCGGGCGACGGTGCGGATCCGGGCCGTCTCTCGCGGCGTGGCGCCAAGCATCGAAGGCTCTGGATAGATATCCTCCAGATACTCAGCGATCACCTCCGATTCCGGCATCATGTCGCCATCGATATTCAGCACCGGAATGCGGCCGATCGGATGATCCTCGCGGAACTTCGGCATCCCGAAGTGCGCCGGCCGCTCGAGTGTAATGTCGGTGATGCCCTTGGCGTAGATCTGCATCCGCACCCGAGCGGAATAGGGGCTAAGATCGCCGGAATAGAGCTTCATCATGGGTGGTCGTTCCTCACCTTGGACCGGAAATGTGTTCAGCCTCGAGCTGGACTTAATCCCCGCCGCTCGTCTTGTCGGACCGCCGGATGAGAATGGCAAGCGATGGCCATCGAAAGCCGCTAGCCCACTCGAGCGCGCCCGGAGAACAGGTAGAGTGCCGTTAGCCATTTTGGCTTCGAGCCGAGGCGTCGCCCATGACGCTTGCGATATGATCGTTCCCGCAAGTAAACCCAATGGGCGCCGCCACGGGTGGTTCAGGCTTAACGGACGGGGCGCGGGGGCGAAGCAACAATCCAATCCGGTGGTTTGAACTACTCACCACAGGCCATACCATTCTGCACCGTGAAGCACGGCCATTCCTGACGCTACCCAGATGCAAGTTAGCTTTACCCTTGATATGGCCGCCAAGCGCTTGCCAGATTCGGGCTAGCCGTCAGAGAAGAGGTCGCCGGGCTGTGCCGGGTTAGACGAATTGGCGCGTAGGTGGCTAGGCAGCCTCAGTGTGGTGCGCCGACCTCTTTTAGCCCTGTACGCACGTCGGAGACGGATCGTGCTCTGAGGCGGTGCTAGCAAGCCGGTGGCCTTACATACATCAACCGCCTCGAACGACATGGCGGTGAGCGGCTTCGTCCACCCAGCCATCCTCCTGTGACAGCTGAAGGCCAATGGCGGTACGCGCCGCGCGTTGCATCGTCGCCAGGGTGGCGCGGGGCTGGGCGCTTTCGGCTATGGCTTGCAGACTGTGGCGCATGGTGTCGCTGCGCCGGGCTTGGTCGGAAAACGCAAGGGCCGCGTCAAGGGCCAGACTGGCGGCTCCGAAGGCCGGGGTGACCGCACCGGCCAGGATCACCACGCCGCCGACCCAATGCGGCAACTCCACATGAAGTCGATGGGCGACGACATAGGCCGCCACAAAACCCACCAGCAGCGCCACGAGCAGCCAGAATACCACGTTTTCTATGGCGTGCCCGCGGTGCGCCAGGCGATGATTGATGTGCCCCTGGACGCGATGATATTCTAGCTGGCCGTAGATCAGATCGTCGAGCACCCATCCCCCCCAAGCCTGCACCCTTTCGCGATCGAACCGGCCGGTTGGCGCGCCGGCGCGACGACGCCAAGCCCTGGCCAGTTGAGCGGCTAGTCCGGTCTTGGCGACGCTCCGATCATCGCGCGTGCTGAGACCCAGCGCCCAAGCGGCGCGCTCGAGACGAAGCTGCTCCGCCTGGCGTCGCGCTTCGCCCCACCGACGGCTTCGCTCTGAATGCACCGCGCTGACCCAGACCAGGAAGGTGATCAGCGCAAGCGCCAGTTCGATCAGCACGGCATAAATCTTGATCCCCGGCCAGACTGCGGGAGCGGCGCCGACGGCTACGGCCACGATCATCACGGTGGCTTGGAATACCTGTTGCGAACGATGGATGGCCGCAAGGCGGCTCGCCCGCGCGTCGAGACTTAGGTAAGCGCGCGTCAGGGTCTGGAAGCCAGGTTCATTGGCCAAGCTCTCAGGTGGAACAATCGGGAGATGCGCCATGGGCCGCGCTCCTCCCATCAAACGGCGATAGAGCGCGAATGCCCGCCATATCGTGCAATCCTGCAGGTCTTCCCACAACCGCAATAAAAGCTGAGAGAGGCTACGGGATGGCTCTGGGTCACCTATCGACAAGCGCGGTTTGTTCAGCAGCGCCGCCAAAGCTTCGGCCGATGCTGGAATAATCAGAGTAGGGCGCTCGTGCTCAAGCTGTTCGAGGAATTCCAGGAAACCGAAGTCGGCATCGAGGGCCCCCGGCGAGATCAGCTTGAGACCATCGTCCTTGCCGGCCTTGATCCATAGGACAGGTGTGCCGCGTTCGAGCGCAATGCGTACTGCATCTGCGGTGCCGCCCGCGCCGCGGCCGTTTTCGCCGGTCCACACCGCGACCAAGAGGTCGGCATCCTCAAGCAACCAGCGGGTCTGCATCAAATGGGCGCTGCGGCCCGCCGCCTCGGCATCGCCGCCATCGAGATAGGTGGTGATGGATGCCTTGCCGAGCAAAGCCTCCGGTGGTGCGCTGTCCAGATAGGGAAGCACTGCATGAACTTCGCCGAGGCCGCGCTCATTCCACGCGCTGACCGCCATGGTGTCTGCGCCTTCCGCAAGGCCGGTCAGTAAGACGCTGTCGTCCGTCGCAACCAAGGTGAACGCGGTTTGGACCTGGCGTTCCAGCGCGGCGAGATCGCCAAGGTCTTCGGCGCGATTGTGACCCGCAAAAGCGATGACCAAGCCGTTCACTGCTGCCTTACCCCCAGGTCCGGTTAGTTCCCTAGCGCGGAATCGCATCAGCGCGCGGGCGCCACTTTTGCCGACTCCTGCTGACAATTATAGGGAAGGTTTGGATCGCTGCAGAAATCCGGCCAGACGCCGGACCTGCGCCAGTATTGTGGAAGCCCAAATTTGTTCGCCAGGACCATAAAGCGCGCATCGCGGCGCAACGGGTCTAGTGCAGGGCTAAAAAGGAAGTCCGGCCCATCGACATAATCCGGTCTCATCGGCGAATAATTTTCCGCAACGGCGAAGGCGTCGTTCACAAATCCCAGTCGAGCTAGACTGATGATCGCGCCTTGGGGGTTGGTTGCGGCGAGGCCCGATGCCAGCTGTCGGGCGGCAGACAGGCCCGCAGGGTTGTGGGTGTTCAGGGCGAGAAGTTCGGCGCGGGTTCGTTTGATCGAGGCGTCTGACATGCCCAAGCTGTTGTCTGGAATGTCCAGTAACGTCAGCGCATCGCCCCATCTCTTCTGCGCCTCCAGACTGCTCAGCTGGGTGGCGCGCACATAGGCCACGTTGGGCCAAAGTTGATTTTGATGGGCGAGTTCGTCGTCGGCCTCCTTCGTATCTCCGATCCAGATCAGGCTCCTGGCTGCCACATGGCTCCAATCGAGGCTTTCTGGATTGACGCTGGCGGCGCGCTGATAAAGCGCCGTGGCTTCGCGCAAGCGACCTAACGCCGTCATGGTATTGCCGAGAAAGCCGTTTGCATGGGACCAGGACGGATTTGACGCTAGCGCTTGACGGAACCAGCGTTCCTGTTGGCCGAAATCCAAAGTTGGAGCGAGAAGGCCTAGCGCGACGAAGCCGTCAGGGTCTTTCGGATCGATCTGTAAGGCGCGGCGGGCTTCGCGCTCGGCCTCCTGGCGAAGTGCTGGGGAGCGGCCCGGAAGTATGCCAAGAACGAAGGCGGCGTGCTTGGCGAGAATGGAGTGAGCGGGCGCAAAATCGGGCGCCCGTCGCGCCACCTCCCGCATGGCGTCGAGCATGGCGTAGGCAAGCTTTCCGCCCTCCAGGCCGTGGTCGCTGGTCTCCGCCAGATCGCAGGCATGGACGAATAGGGCCAGAACCTCGGCGTCAGCAATGCCGCCTTTCTTGCTAAGAGCCTGGGCCGAACAATTGAGCACCGCAACCGTTCGCGCATTGATCCGGGCCTGAAGCGGCTCCAACGCCTTGATCGAGCCGGAGATATCGGCGCTCCACAACGTCGCGTGCTGGAGGGGGTCCTCAAGGTGGGTACGTACGGTCACGGTATCGGCCTCGGCTTGAACTGTGCCGCTGAACAACAGGCCCACGTTCAACGCCTTCAGCTTGGCCGGCAGGTCGGCGCCGCGGAGCGTTTGCGCGTCTGAACGGGAGACGGTTTGCTGCTGATCCTGATTGAGCGTGTCTTCCAGACTTTCGGAAAGTCCGGCTGCAAAGTCATGAAGCGCTGGAGTTCCGCCAATCGTATCGAACGGCTGCACGGCGATCCGCGTACCGCGCGCTGCGGGTTTCGCCATCGTGCGCGCGACCCACAGCCCGCCGACGACCATCATCACCGCAATGACAGCGGCGAGGGCCGCTGTAACAAGGTGGCGGGGCTCGACTCGTCTGCCCACACGGCCCGAGGTCGTGGAACGGCTCGTCGCCTTAGCGTCGATGGTAGGGGCGCTTGCGGTCTCACGGGTCAACTCGGCGATGCTTGCCAGCACCTTCCTCCACTGGGGATTGGAGTTATCGCCCTTCCAATCTCGCAGGTCGGCGGTTTGGATTTGATTGAACGGCAAGGGAAGCACGCATGCGTCGACGACGATTTGCACAAGTTTGTCCTGCGAGCGGGCAAGATCCGCCTCGGCACGCACCCATTGAGAGCTCACGGCATCTTCGGACCACAACACCAGAACCGCCTGGGCTGATCGAACTTCCCGCTCGATGGATTGAGCGAAGGCGTTATGCGGAAGAAGCTCGCTGTCCCACCAGACCTCATATCCCGCCGTCTTGAGGACCTCAGAAAGCTGGCGCGCGAGCGATGCGTCGGCGCGAGCGTATGAAATAAAAACCTGCGCCATTTCCCCTCCGTCCCCCGTATAGCGCATACGGCTCACCAGAACGAAATCGTCGTTCCGGTCGGTGGGATTGGCGATGGAGACCTTGGTCTCGGGTGAGGCCACAAACGCCCGCAAATCAAGCGACACTGAGGTCTGAGAAGGGTGGATTGTGTTGAAGAAGGCGGTTGCTGAACCGGCGGATGTTACGGTCGCGATGAGGCGATCCGCTCCGTCAGGCCGGCGCTAGAGCCGGTGGCGGGATCAGTTTGGCGAGCTTTCTCAAGTTCTGGGCGGTGGCGGCGAGGAGGAACTCATCTTTGGCGCCGCATGGACCTCGAAGGCGTAGGCGGTCGAGCTTGGGTATACGTTTGAGGTGCGCGAACAGCATCTCGACCTTCTTTCGCTCACGTCTGGAGGTGACGTAGGCGTCGGTCTTGGCGATGGTTCGGGCGAAGTCCCTGGCGCCCTCGTAAATTGATCGGGTCACCTTGCGGGCGGGCGTGTTGGGCGAGCAGCGGGGCTTCAAGGGGCAGGCGTCGCAGTCCGCCTTGGCGGCGCGGTAGC
>CAIOYC010000017.1 GCA_903862425.1 uncultured Caulobacterales bacterium
CAGGTCGCTGGTGACGCCGGTGTAGAGCGTACCGTTCTTCCGGCTCGCCAGGATGTAAACCGCGATGATCCCCTCGCTCCGCATAAAGGCAAGGCTAGCGCCATGGGTGCCCGGAACAAGTCCGGGCATGACGGTCGCAGGGCGCGTCGAGGTCAGCTTAGGGTCGGAAGCGGTTCGCGCCGTTGATGCGGGCACTATCCTCTAAGCTTCCTACAAGTTCAGCAGCGCCGGATCGCCCCCCTGCGCAGCGATGTTGACGCTCACGGCGCGTTCCACGGCGTAGCGGGTGAGGGCGTGGGGGCCGCCGGCCTTGGGACCGGTGCCGGAGAGGCCCTCGCCGCCGAAGGGCTGCACCCCCACCACCGCGCCAATGATCGAGCGGTTGACATAGATGTTGCCCGCCGGAACCAGGGCCTGGACCTGGCGCGCAAAGCCCTCGATGCGGGAATGGACGCCGAGGGTCAGGCCGTAGCCCTTGGCCGCCAGGGCGCGGGCGGTCTCGTCCAGCTTTTCGGGGTCATAGCGGACCACGTGCAGCACCGGGCCGAACACCTCGCGGTCGGGCAGGTCGGCCAGCGGAATTTCCGCCAGCACCGGGGCGAAGAAGGTCCCGTCGGCCTTGGGAGTTGGGAGCCGCTTCAACACACGCCCGGCGGCGTCGAGATTGGCGGCGTGCTGGTCCAGCATGTCCTGCGCGTCCTGGTCGATCACCGGGCCGACATCGGTGGTGAACTTCGCCGGATCGCCCAGCACCAGGGCGTCCATAGCCCCCTTGAGACCCTCGATGGTCTCCTCGGCGGTGTCGGTGGGCAGGAACAGCAGGCGCAGGGCCGAGCAGCGCTGACCCGCCGAGCCGAAGGCGGAGACGATCACGTCGTCGATCACCTGTTCGCGCAGGGCCGTCGTGTCCACGAACATGCCGTTCAGGCCGCCGGTCTCCGCGATCAGAGGCACGATAGGGCCGTCGCGGGCCGCCAGGGTGCGGTTGATGGCGCGAGCTGTATCGGTGCCGCCGGTGAAGGCCACGCCGTCGAGGCCGGGGTGGGCCGTAAGCGCCGCGCCCACCGTCTCGCCCCGTCCGGGCAACAGATGCAGCAACCGCGCGTCAAGGCCGGAGCGGTGATAGAGGCGCACGGCCTCGGCGGCGATCAGCGGGGTCTGTTCCGCCGGCTTGGCCAGCACCGCATTGCCCGCCGCCAGCGCCGCCGCGATCTGGCCGGTGAAGATGGCCAGGGGGAAGTTCCACGGGGAGATGCAGACGAACACGCCGCGCCCGTGCATCTCCAGCGCATTGGTCTCGCCCGCCGGTCCGACCAGAGGCTCGGGGTGGGTGAACTGCTTTTCGGCGAGCAGGGCGTAGTAGCGGCAGAAGTCCGCCGCCTCGCGCACCTCCCCTATCGCATCGGGCCAGGTCTTTCCCGCCTCGCGCACGCAGATGGCGGCCAGCCGATCGCGGCTGTTCTCCAGCGCATCGGCCATGCCGCGCAGCACTTCGGCGCGATAGGCGCCGCCGCGGGCGTCCCAGGTGGGCTGGGCGGCGCGCGCCACCTTGAAGGCCGTGTCGATATCGACCTCGATGGCTTCCGCCGCCTGACCGACGATCACCGCGTGGTCTGCGGGCGAGCGTACCGGGCTGACCGGCAGGCGGGTATAGGTCTTGCCGGAGACGATAGGGCCAGCGGCGAGGTGTTTCGCATCGAGGGAGGCCAGGGCCGCGTCCAGCCGGGCGCGCTCGGCGGCCACGCTGACGTCCGCCCCCATGGAGTTCAGCCGGTCGCCGTACATGTAGCGCGGGGTGGGGATCTTCGGGTGTGGGCCGGGCTGGGCCTCCACCAGGCCGATGGGATCGACCACCACCTTCTCCACCGGCACCCGCTCATCGAGCAGGGCGTGGACGAAAGATGTGTTGGCGCCGTTCTCCAGCAGGCGGCGGACCAGATAGGGCAGCAGATCCTCGTGCCCGCCCACGGGGGCATAGGCGCGCACCAGCACGCCGTCATAGAGGTCGGCGGCGGCGTCGTAGAGCGCCTCGCCCATGCCGTGCAGGCGCTGATGCTCGATTTTCACCCCGCGCGCCGCGGCCATACGGTGGACGGCGGCCAGGGTGTGGGCGTTGTGGGTGGCGAACTGGGCGTAGAGGTGCGGCGAGGCTTCGATCAGCGCCTTGGCGGCCACGAGATAGGACAGGTCCGTCGCCGGCTTGGTGGTATAGACCGGATAGTCGGGCCGCCCGGCCACCTGGGCGCGCTTGATCTCGGTGTCCCAGTAAGCCCCCTTGACCAGACGCACCATCAGCCGGCGGCCTGAGCTTCTGGCCAGCTCTGCGACCATGGCGATCGTCTGCGGCGCCCGCTTCTGATAGGCCTGCACGGCGAGGCCGAGACCGGTCCAGTCGCCCAGCGCCTCCTCCCGCGCCAGCCTGTCGAGCAGTTTGAGCGACAGAGCCAGCCGGTCCGCCTCCTCGGCGTCGAGGGCGAAGTTCATGTCGTGCTTGGCGGCGAGCAGGGCGAGGCGCTTCACGCGCGGATAGAGGTCGTAGAAGACGCCCCATTGCTGCGTGGCCTCGTAGCGGGGCGACAGGGCCGACAGCTTCACCGAGATGCCGTGCCCGCCCTCCGGTCCCTGGCCGTTGGAGTGACGGCCGACCGTCTCGATGGCGGCGGCATAGGCGCGCTCATAGCGTTCGGCGTCGGCGGCGGTGCGCGCGCCCTCGCCCAGCATGTCGAAGGAGCAGAGATAGCCGTCCTTCCGGGCCCGTTTCAGCGCGTCCTCGATGGTGCGGCCAAGCACGAACTGTTCGCCCATGATGCGGATGGCCTGGGCCACGGCGGCGCGGATCACCGGCTCGCCCACGCGGTTGGCGAGGCGCTTGACGAAGCCGGCGGCGTCCTGCTTGGCCTCCTCGTCCACGTCGATCAGCTTGCCGGTGAGCATCAGGCCCCAGGTGGAGGCGTTGACGAACAGGTTCTCCGACTGGCCGAGGTGGCGCGCCCAGTCGGCCGGGCCGATCTTCTCGGCGATCAGGGCGTCGCGGGTGGCTTCGTCTGGAGTGCGCAGCAGGGCTTCGGCCAGGCACATGAGGGCCAGGCCCTCGCGGGTTCCGAGCGAGAACTGCTGCAGGAACCCCTCCACCACGCCTTGGCGGCGGGCCGAGCGACGGGCGGAGCGCACCAGGGCCTCGGCCTCGGCGGTGACGGCGGCGCGGTCCTCGCCGGACAGGGGCTCGGCGGCGAGCAGGTCGGCGATGACCTCGGCCTCGGGCCGGAACTTGCCTGAATCGAGCGAGTCCCAATCAATCGCAGAAATCGGGGCGATTTGACCGGCGTTAAGAGCGGTTTTGGGCATGATGGACGCCAAGATGGGGATTTATCGCCCCTTTCGCATGCGGGGCTGCGCAGCGGAACCCCGAGCGGTATGTTGCGCCCATGGATTCCTTCCCCGCCTTCGTTCCGCTGTCTGGTCGCCGCGTGGTGATCGTGGGCGAGGGGCGGGAGGCGGACGAGAAGGCGGCGCTGTTCGTGGGCGCGCCGTGCAACCTGGTACGCATCCCCGCCGACCGCGCCGCGCTGGAGCCCAGGGTCTATGCCGGGGCGACGCTGGTCTTCATCGGCGACTGCGACGCGGCCTATGCCGAGGCCGCGCGATCCGCCGCTCAGGTGGGCGGCGCCATGCTGGTCAACTGCATCGACAAGCCGGCCCTGTGCGACTTCTACACGCCCGCCATCGTCGACCGGGGGCCCGTGGTGGGCGCTATTGGCACCACGGGCCAGGCGCCCGGCCTCGCCCGCACCCTGAAGACGGAGATCGACGCCCGCTGGCCCGCCGGCCTCGCCCGTCTCGCCGGCCTCATCGCCGCGATGAAGATCGAGGCTCGGGCGGCCCTGCCGGAGTTCGGCCCCCGCCGCGACTATCTCGAAAGCCTGCTCACCGGCCCGGCGGCGGAAGCGGCCATGGCCGACGACCTGCCGCGCGCGCTGGACCTCGCCCGCGCCCGGCTGCACACTTCGCTTCACCCAACGGAAGGCTGACCCATGCGCTACGACATCTCCGGCACGGTGATGCAGACCGTGTCCATCGATCTCGCCCCCGGCGAGACCGTCTACAGCCAGACGGCCACCATGGCCTGGATGAACGACGGGGTGAACATGCACACCAATACCGGCGGCGGCCTGTTCGCCGGGCTGAAGCGCAGCCTCACGGGCGGCAGCTTCTTCATCACCGAGTTCACCGGGCAGGGTCGGGGCGGGCATGTGGCCTTCGCCCCGCGCTTCCCCGGCTCCATCGTCGCCCGCACCCTTCTGCCCGGCCAGTTGCTGATCTGCCGCAAGGAGACCTTCCTGTGCGCCGAACGCTCGGTCAGCTTCGAACTGGCCTGGCAACAGCGGATCGGCGCCGGCTTCTTCGGCGGCTCGGGCTTCATGCTGCAGCGGGTCACGGGGCCGGGCACAGTCTTCCTCGACCTGTCGGGCGAGGTGATCAACAAGACCCTGGCGCCGGGCGAGCGTCTTCTGGTCCATGCGGGCCATGTGGGCGTGCACGATCCCAGCGTCTCCTTCGACATCCAGATGGTGCCGGGCTTCCGCAACCTGATCTTCGGCGGCGAAGGCCTGTTCCTGGCGGTGCTGACCGGGCCGGGGGAGGTGCACCTGCAATCCATGCCGATCCTCAACCTCGCCGAGGAGATCGCCCGCTATCTGCCGGGCGACGAGCGCGCCTCCTCCGGGACCATGGCGGGCGGTCTTGCAGGCGGACTGGTGAGGAGCATTCTCAGGAACGACTGAGCTGTGCACCGACGAAGCCTTCGGACCCGCTTGCTAAACTTCAGCTTACAGCCGATCTTGCTCTCAAGGTTGCGTGGGAGCTGGGTGATGAAGCGTTTGGCGATGCTCGCGGGTGCTGCGGCGCTGATGATAGCAGGTCAGGCCATGGCCAAGCCGGAGGTGGGCAAGCCCGCGCCGGACTTCCGCACCACCACCTTCGACGGCAAGGTCGTCACCTTGAAGGACCTCAAGGGCAAGGTCATCCTGATCAACTTCTGGGCCACCTGGTGCGGACCCTGCAAGACCGAGCTGCCCCTGCTCGATGCCTACTACAAGGTACGCAAGGACGCGGGCTATTCCGCGTTGGCGGTGACCACCGAGGATTCCATCCCGCGAGAGGATCTCGGACGCCTGGCTCGCGCCATGAACATGCCCATGGCCTATCGCTTCAAGGGCAAGGACTATCTAGACTACGGCAACGCCGTGCCGGTCAACTTCGTCATCGATCGCCAGGGCATCGTTCGCTACGCCGAGGCGGGTGCGTTCAATCTGCGGGAGCTTGAGAAGGTTGTGCTGCCGCTTCTGAGGGAGCCAGTTCCGGACGCCGCGCCGGCCTCTACGCCGGTGACAGCCGCGACCGCCGCCTCGCGTTAGGACTGGCCGAGCGCCATCGTCATGAACACGCTGTTCGGATCGGGTCTGTAGTCGCCAAAAGGGTCGCAGTCGGTGAAGCCGTGGCGGCGATAGAAGGCGCGGGCGGTTTCGAAATAGGCCCAGGATCCCGTCTCCAGGCTGAGCCGCGACAAACCCGCCGCCCGCGCCGTCTCGATCAGGTGGTTCAGGATCGCCCCGCCCGCGCCGGTCCGGCGGGCCGCCTCGGCCGTGTGCATCGACTTAACCTCGCCATGGCTGGCGTCGAGCCGACGCAGGGCGCCGATGGACAGCAGGGTCTCGCCCTCCCAGGCGGCGAAGACCTGGATGTCGGGGGTCTTCAGGCCGGATACGTCGAGGGCGTGGGCGCTGCCCCGCCCGGTCTCGGCCCGGGCGCGCTCGGCATGGGTGGTGAGCAGGGCGATCACCCGCGGATCGTTGAGGTCGGCGGGCTCGATCCGCATCAGCACTCCACCCGGTTCACCGCAAGACCCACGGCGAGGCCGCCCAGCGAGGTCTCCTTATAGATCTCGCTCATGTCCTGGCCGGTGCGCTTCATGGTGGCGATCACCTTGTCGAGGCTGACCGAGTGCTGGCCGTCGCCGAGCAGGGCCAGGCGGGCGGCGTCTATGGCCTTGATCGCGCCCATGGCGTTGCGCTCGATGCACGGGATTTGCACCAGCCCGCCGATGGGATCGCAGGTCAGGCCCAGATTGTGCTCCATGCCGATCTCAGCGGCGTTCTCGATCTGGGCGTTGGTGGCGCCCAGCGCCGCCGCCAGTCCCGCCGCCGCCATGGAGCAGGCCACGCCCACCTCGCCCTGGCAGCCCACCTCCGCGCCGGAGATGGAGGCGTTGCGCTTGTACAGCGCGCCGATGGCGGCGGCGGTGAGCAGAAAGGTGCGCCGCCCCTCCGCCGTCCCGTTATGGAAGCGGTTGTAATAGCGCAGCACCGCCGGGATCAGTCCCGCCGCGCCATTGGTGGGAGCGGTGACGACCTTGCCGCCCGCCGCATTCTCCTCGTTCACCGCCAGGGCCCACAGGTTGACCCAGTCCATCGCGGCGAGGGGATCGACGATCTGGCGCTCCAGCTTGGCCATGATGGTGGCCTGCACCTGGGCGGCGCGGCGCTTGACCCGAAGGCCGCCGGGCAGCTCGCCGCTCTCGCGGATGCCCCGGTCGATGCAGGCCTCCATGGCGGCGAACACCGTATCCAGTCCCGCCGCGACCTCGTCTGCTGGACGCCAGGTCGCCTCGTTGGCGGCCATAAGCTCCGCCAGGGTCAGCCCCGCCGCATCGGCCTTTTCCACAAGCTCGGCCCCGGAGGCGAAGGGGAAGGGCGGCTCTTCCCCTGGCTCGTCCGGATCGTTGCGGCCGATCTCGTCTTCGTCGCGCACAAAGCCTCCGCCGATGGAGAAGTAGGTACGCGCCAGCAGCGGCGCGCCGGCCGCGTCCTTGGCGACGAAGGTGAGGGCGTTGGGGTGCTGGGGCATGCGTTCACCCCCCGCCCACAGGATATCCACAGCCTCGTCGAAGGCGATGGCGCGCCGGCCGCCGAGGTTGAGCCACTGCTCCGCGCGGATGGTCTGCAGCGCCTGTTCCCCGGCGTCCGGGTCCATGCTGGCGGGCTCGAACCCGGCGAGGCCTAGGATCACCGCCCGGTCGGTGGCGTGGCCCCGGCCCGTGAGGGCGAGGGAGGCGTAGAGCTTGGTCTCCACCCGCGCGGTCGCCTCCAGCAGGCCGTCCGCCTCCAGCCGCCGCACAAAGCGCACGGCGGCGGTCATCGGCCCCATGGTGTGGCTGGACGAGGGGCCGATCCCCAGCTTGAACAGGTCGAAGGCGCTGACGAACATCGAGTTGACTTAGCGTAGCGGGTCGGGCCTTCCTAGCACCTGAAACGCGGAGCCGGAGCGCCCTTATGATCTCTTTGAAGACCCTCGCCGCCGCGGCCCTCGCCGCCTCGCTCTGCGCCGGCGCCGCCTATGCACAGGACCCCGCCTCCATCGCCGCCACGCGGCACGAGAACTTCAAGAAGCTCGGCGGGTCCTTCAAGGGTATTCTCGACGAGCTGAAGAAGCCCGCGCCGGATCTGGCTGTGATCAAGACCAACGCCAAGGCGCTGGATACGCTGGCGGCGCAGCTGCCGACCTGGTTCCCCGCCGGCACCGGCGCCGACGTCGTGCCCAAGAGCCACGCTCTGCCGGTGATCTGGCAAAAGCCCGACGAGTTCAAGAAGGACGCGGGCGATCTCGCCTCCGCCGCCCACGCCATGGACCTCGCCGCCATGTCCGGCAACATGGACACGATCCGCGGCGCCCTGCCGGCGCTCGGCGGCGCTTGCAAGGCCTGCCACCAGACCTTCAAGGCGAAAGACGAGCACTAACCACTTAGGGGCGAGGTCTCGTCGATGGCCGGTCAGCGCGTCAGGTTGTGGGACCTGCCGGTGCGCGTCATGCACTGGTCGCTGGTCCTGCTGATCCCGGCCCTGTGGTGGACGTGGCGGAGCGGGCAGATGTTCGTCCACGTCCGTCTCGGCTACCTCGTCCTGGCGATCCTGGTCTTCCGCCTCTATTGGGGCCTGGTCGGCAGCTCGACCGCACGCTTCTCCGGCTTCGTACGCGGGCCGAAAAGCATCGGCGCCTATCTCGCCAACCTGCTCTCCAAGCGGGCCGAACCGACCATCGGGCATAACCCGGTGGGCGGATGGAGCGTGGTGATCCTGCTCCTGCTGCTGGTCGGCGTGGTCGGGACCGGACTGTTCTGCGAGGACACGGACGGGCTGAATTCCGGCCCGCTCAACTATCTGGTGCAGGGCGATCTCAGCTCCGGCATGGCGCACTGGCACCACCTGCTGTTCAACGGCCTGCTGGTCTTCATCGGCCTGCACCTGCTCGCCATCGCCTTCTACGTGCTGGTGAAGCGCGAGAACCTGGTCGGGCCGATGATCACCGGCCGGCGCAACATGGCTGCACCGATGATCGCCCCGTCCTTCGCCCCGTGGTGGAGCATGGTGGTCGGCGTGATCCTCGCCCTCGCCGCCGTCTGGTGGGTGTCGCTGGGGGCCCCGCTGCCGAAACGCTGAGCGGGGGTCTGGCTCGCGGCCACGACCCGCGCCATATGCATTCCATGGGCTTTGACGATCCGACCCCGCCCGCCGAGATGGCGGATTTCGACTGGCCCATGTTCGGGCTGGTGGACGATGTGCGGCCGGCCCTGGCGGCGGCGCGGCAGGCGGGCCGGGCCGTGGCCCTGGCCACCCTTTATGCCGTCGAGGGCGGGGCGCCCCGCGGGATCGGCGCGCAAATGCTGATTGATGCTGCGGGCGGCGCTGCGGGCTTCCTCTCCGGCGGCTGCGTCGAGGGCGACGTGGCCCTTCACGCCCGCGCCGTGCTGGACAGCGGCGAGCCGCGCCGCCTCACCTACGGCGAGGGCGGTCCTCTCGACATCGCGCTGCCGTGCGGCAACCGCATCGAGGTGCTGGTGGAGCGGATCGCGCCGGATGATGCGGCTCTTGCACGCCTGCTGGCCCTCGCCGACGCCCGAATACCCGCCACGTGGTTGAGCGACGGCGCCCGCCGCGCCTGTCTGGCGGAGGGCGAGGCCGCGCCAGACTTCACGCCGCTGGTCCGCCGGTCCTGCGTTCCGCCCATCCGCGCCATCGTGGTAGGCGGCGATCCGGCGGCGCTGGCGGCGGCCAAGCTGTTGTCGCAGACCGGCATCGCCACCACCCTGATCCGCCCCAAAGGGCCTGAGGCGCCGCCGCCCTTCGCCCTCGCCGCCTATCTGCGCGAAGAGGCGGCCGAGGCCATCGCCGCGCTCGCCCCTGATCCGTGGACGGCGGTCTGCGTCATGACCCACGACCTGGCTGTCGAGCAGGGGGCCACGGCGGCGGCTCTGGCTTCGGCAGCGGGCTATGTGGGCGTGCTCGGCAGCCGGCGGCGCGCGCCGGAGCGCGCGGCGCGGCTGGCGCAATCCGGCTTCGACGCCGAGGCCATCGAGCGCCTGCATGCCCCCATCGGCCTGCCCATCGGCGGCAAGGCTCCGTGGGACATCGCCATCGCCGTTGTGGCCGAGGTGGTGCAGCGCCTCGCCGCGCCCGCCGAGCCGTCGTGACACGCCGCATCGTGCTGACCCCCGCCTGCCTGTCCGGCGGCGGCGGCGGGCATGTGGTGCGGACCCTGGCACTGGCCCGCGCCCTGGAGGCGGAAGGCGCGACCTGCACCTTTGTCACCTCGCCGCTGGGCGGGGAACTGCTGGCGCGGCTCGGCTGGAACGGGGCGGTCGCGGTCGCTGAAGCCAGGGCCACGCGGCTGGCGGCGATCCGTGCCGCGACACCCGAAGCCGTGGTGGTGGACGACTACAGCCTCGACGCGGCGTTCGAGCAGGAGTCGCCCGGCCTCGTCATGGCTATCGATGATCTGGCCGACCGTCCGCACACCTGCGCCCTTCTGCTCGACAGCGCCCATGGGCGGGCGGACGCCGACTATTCGACTTTGGCGCCCCGCGCGCGCCTGCTGCTGGGTCCGGACTACGCCCTGCTGCGGCAGGGGTTTGCCGCCCCGCGCCGTGAGCCGCCGCATCGGGTGGGGCGGGTGTTCGTTTCGTTCGGCCTCAGCGACGTGGACGGAATCGCCGCGCGGGCGGTCCGGATGCTGCGACCCCTGCTCCCCGAGGCGCTCTTCGACGTGGCTCTAGCCGCCGATGCGCCGAGCGTGGCGCCCTTGCGCGCTCTGGACGATCCGGGCGTGGCGGTCCACCTCGACGCCGATGTGGCGCCGCTTATGCGGGCGGCGGACCTCGGCGTCGGCGCGGGCGGCGGCATGGTGTGGGAGCGCCGCGCCGCCGGCCTGCCGCAGCTGATCGTCACCGTGGCCGAAAACCAGCGCCCCATGGCCGCCCGTCTCGCCCGTGATGGCGTGCTGGCGGCGGTGGACCTCGCCAGCCCGACCTTCGAGGCGGACCTCGCCGCCGCCTTCACCCGCCTGCTCGATCCCGCAGCCCGGCTGGCTCAGATCGACTGCCCCCATGCGCGTTGCGACGGGCTGGGTGTGCAGCGTGCGGCGCGCGCCTTGGTGGAAGCTGTGACCGGATGAGCGGCCGCAGCACCCCGGCCACCCTGGCCCTGACAAGGCTCGGCGTCGCCTTCGATGTGGCTACCTACGATTACGCGCCGGGCGATCAGCGGGTGGGGCTACAGGCGGCGGAAGCCCTTGGCGAACCTCCGTCGCGCGTGCTGAAGACCCTGGTGGCGCTACTGGACGCAAAGCCCGTCTGCCTCATCCTGCCCTCCGACCGGGAGGCCAGCCTGAAGAAGGTGGCCGCAGCGTTCGGCGGCAAGGCGGCGAAGATGGCCCCGCCGGCCGATGCGGAGCGTTTCACCGGTCACAAGATCGGCGGCGTCAGCCCCTTCGGCCAGAAGAGGCGCTTGCCCACCGCGATGGAAGCCGACGCCCTCGCCGAGCCCTATGTCTATGTCAATGGAGGCCAGCGCGGCCTGCAGCTCCGCCTCGCGCCAGGCGATCTACGCCGCGCGGCCGAGGCCCTTGCGGTTTCCCTGACCTAGAACAGCGGTTTCCCATCGGCGCTGGGGAACGGGACCTTGAGCACCTTGGCCACCGTGGGAGCGATATCGCGCTGGTCGATTTCGCCGAGCGCCTTGCCCTTGGGGATGCCAGGACCTTCGGCGAAAAAGCTCGCGCGCATCTCCGGATGTTCGGGGAACCAGCCGTGGGTGCCGCGCTGGGTGGCGGCGGAGATGTGGGTCGTCGAGCCGCCCATGGCGTAGCCGAGCTTGAAATCGATCCACCAGCTGGCCATCGGCGTTCCGCCCATCCTGGCGATCTCATCCGCGTCAGCGATACGGTTGATGCCGTTGGCGGGATCGGCCGCCAGCTTGTCGAGGAGGGCCTTCACCTTGGCCTTCACCGCCTCGTCCTTGGGATCGCGCAGCACGATGGCCGCCGAGGCGCCGCCCCACGGCATGGCGTCCCACGAGGTGATCTTCTTGCTCTTGGGGTCGCGCACGGCCAGGCCTGCATCGACGAAGTCGCCGACCAGGTTCACCTGATGCTCCAGCGCGTTGAAGCCGTGGTCGGACACCACCACCACCACGAGGTCCGGCTCGGCCTTGCGCGCGGCGGCGACCAGTTCGCCCACCGCGCCATCCACCGTCTGCAGCGTCGCCTTGGCCTGGGCCGAGCCGGGACCGAACAGATGCTCGCTCTCGTCCAGGGCCGCGAGATGGACCGTATAGAATTGGGGCTTCATCAACTGATAGACCGCGGCGGCGAATTTCGCCTTTGCCACATCGACCTTGGGGTCTTCGCCGAAGGTGTCGGCCAGGGTCACCCCGCTTTTCTTCTCCACCGCAGCCAGCAGGCCCGGCGTGCAGAGCTGACGGACCAGCTTCAGGTCCTCGGCGTTTTTGGCGCGCCAGTATTCCGGCACGTTGTAGTCGATCGACCGGTCGCCGACGCTGACGGGCCAGCCGAGCGAGGCCGCCTTGGCGCCGGAGGCATGCACGGCGTCCCACAGGGTGGGGACCTTGATGTCCTCGCTGTACAAGTACCATCCGCCCATATTGGTCCCGAGCGGGTCGAAGGTGGCGTTGTTGGCGATGCCGTGCCTGGCGGGCCAGACGCCGGTGATCAGGGTGGTGTGGTTAGGATAGGTGACCGTGGGGAGAGAGTTCCTCACGCCCGCCGACCAGGTCCCGCCGACCATGATCTTCTTCAGGTTCGGAACGGTGAAGCCGCGCTGGTCCGCCTCGATCACATCAGCCGGCCGCATCCCGTCGATGGAGATCATCAGTACCGGCGCGGCGTGAGCGAGCACGGGTAGGGCAAGGGCGGCGAGTGCGGCGAGCGTGATGCGGAGGTTCATGCGAATCCCTTGAGTTGGTCCCTCTGTGCCGCAGAGGTGTGACGCTGGTATTGCGCCGTTCACGCGACGCTTTCGGCCCCGCTAAGGCTCCACCGTGGTCCCGCCGCACCGCTCGCCCATCCGCACCGGATTGCACACCACAACCGCTCCGCCCGGCAGGCGCACCTGATAGTCGTTGCCGAAGCGCGGGTCGGGGTGGCGGTAGTCGGTGGAGACCACCTGCGCGCCAGAGGCGAAGGCCGCCTCGCGAGTGCGGGTGTCGTTGACGCGGGCCTCCTTGGTGTCCGCATCGGCGCGGGTGCGGACGAAGAAGCCGAGCTTCACCCGCCGGGCGATCTCCGCCCCGTCCTTCACCGGCTCGTTCATCGTCATATAGGCCGCGTAGGGGGCGTCTGGCGCGCCTTGAGAATTGACGAACATCATCCGTCCCTCCAGCGATCTGCGCCCCCCGCGATAGGCGGCGATCTTGGCCCCCTCCTCGTCCAGCGCGAAGAACACCTTGCCCCGGGCATCCTTCAGCGTCGGCCAGTTCCCCGCCAGCACGGCGTCGCGCAGTGTGGGATAGCGGCCCTGAACGCTGTCCGGTGTGATCACCTCGCCGGGCTGGAACACCGAGCGGATCTCCGCATCCCAGGCGTCGAAGGCGGCGGCGTCGTAGTCCAGCGAGTTGGCCCCGCCGGGGATGGGCGACTTGCCGTCCTTGGCGTTCATGGTGATGGAGATCGGCGCATGGCCGGGATGGGCCTTCGACCAGGTCCGCACCGCGGTCAGGCATTCCACGAAGGTGAGGCAGGACGTGCGAAAGTCTATGTCCTGGATGTGCAGCACCTTGTAGCCGGGTCTGGCCATGCGCTCGGCATAGTCCGCCGCCACCGGCTCGCCCGACATCTTGGGGCCCAGCGGATGGGCATAGAGCCCGCCCTTGGGATCGTAAGCGACGTCGATCTCCAGCCCCCGCGCACCGTCGTCCAACTCCTCGGTGAGGGTGGGGTGGCCGTAGTCGATCTCCACCGCGCGCGGATTGGCCTTCAGGACGAGGGCGTAGAGCCTGGGGGTGATGAACTGCTTGTAGCTGTTGTGGGTGCCGACGGTCTGGATATCGTTCAGGCGCAGGTTGGCGTCGATCCAGGCGTGTTCGCAGGCCTTGCCGGCGTGAGCAACGTCCGCAGCATGCAGATGGCAGGCGGCCGAGGCGGGGAAGGCGAAGCAGCTTGCGGCAGCGACCGCGAGGGCTCGCAGGATCAGGCGCTTCATCTCTGTCTCCGATCAATGTCCCGCCACATGCGTTCCCGTTGGACGCAGCGGCGGAACCAGAACAGTCTAGCCTTCCTTTTTGCGCTGGCGAGCCCTCGCCGGACCCGCCCTTGTCGAAGGTCGCATGACAGACATCTCCGTCCGCCTTCTCTCGGTCGCCACCGCCACCCCGGACCATGTGATCGACCAGGATCAGGCGGCGGCCATCACCGCGGCGGCTTTCGGCGGCAAGGTGTTCCGCACCGAGGACATCCTCAGCCTGTTCGCCAATACCGGCATCCGTACCCGCAAGGCGGTGCGTCCGCTGGAATGGTTCACAACCCCACGCCCGTGGGAGGAACGCAACGCCGTCTATCTGGAGGAGGCCGAGACCCTGTGGCTGGCGGTGGCGCGCGACGCCCTGGCCAAGGCCGGCGTCGATGCGGGCGAGGTCGGCGCGGTGGTCACCGTCTCCACCACCGGCGTCGCCACCCCGAGTCTGGAGGCGCGGGCGGGCCCCAAGCTCGGCCTGTCGCCCACTGCCTTGCGCACACCGGTGTTCGGCCTCGGCTGCGCGGGGGGCGTGTCGGGCCTGTCGCTGGCGGCGCGGTTGGCGCAGGCGCGGCCGGGCAAGGCCGTGCTGCTGGTGGTGGTGGAGCTGTGCACCCTCAGCGTCCGGCCCGACGAGGGCAGCAAGACCAACGTCGTCGCCACCGCCCTTTTCGGCGACGGCGCGGCGGCCTGTGTGCTGCGCGCAGGAGAAGGGACGGGTCGCCCCATTGGCGCGGTAGGCGAGCATACCTGGCCGCAGACCCTGGAGATCATGGGCTGGCGCGTCGATCCGGCGGGGCTCGGCGTGGTGCTCGACGCCAACCTGCCCAAGTTCGTGGAGCGCCGGTTCGCCGAGGCGGCGACCAGCTTCCATGCGGATGGCGGTCCGGCGCTTACCGAGGTGACGCGCTTCGTCTGCCACCCCGGCGGGGCGAAGGTGCTGCCGGCGCTGGAGGCGGCGCTGGGCCTCGGCCTCGGCGCCCTCGACATCGAGCGGGACGTGCTGTCCGAGGTTGGCAACATGTCCGCCCCCACGGTCTTCTTCGTGCTGGAGCGGGTGCTGGCCGCGGATCCCGGCGGGCGGCTGGTGCTAGCGGCGCTCGGGCCCGGCTTCACCGCCAGCTTCGTCACGCTCGAGGCGCCCGATGCCTGAGGCCATAACCCTCCTAATCTTCGTCACCGTCCAGCGCCTGGCGGAGATGGTCTGGGCGCGCTCCAACGAGAAGCGTTTGCGCGCGCTCGGGGCGGTGGAGGTGGGTGCGGCCCACTATCCGCTGATCGTCCTGCTGCACACCGCCTGGGTCGCCTGGCTGTGGCTGCGCGGCTGGGACCGGCCCCTGGTCTGGCCGTGGGTGGTCGTATTCTTCGTGCTGCAGGGGCTGCGGGTCTGGGTGCTGGCGACGCTGGGCCGGCGTTGGACCACGCGTGTGATGTTCGTGCCCGGCGAAACCCTGGTGAAGAAGGGGCCGTTCCGCCTCATCCCCCACCCCAACTACACCGTGGTGGCGGCGGAGATGATCGTCCTACCCCTGGCCTTCGGCCTGATCGGGTCGGCGATCGTCTTCGGCCTCTTGAACTTCGCCATGCTCGGGTGGCGTATTCGGGTGGAGGAGCGGGCGCTGACACCGCTTCGTGGATAGAGGAAACGCTGATGACCGGTTCGGTCGACCCCCTGCGCGCGCAGTTCGAGGCCTTCAAGGCCCTGCCGCGCGATACGCCCGTGCATATGCTCAACCTTGTGCGCCTGAAGCCCCAGGCCGACTATCCGGAAAGCCATCCCAACCACGGCAGGGGGATGACGGGGGCTGAAGCTTATGCCGCCTATGGCGCGGAGAGCCGGGACCTGTTCAATTCCCTCGGCGGCAAACAGATCTGGGCTGGACGGCCAGAGACCGTCGTCACCGGTCCGGCGGACGAGCGCTGGGACATCGCCTTCATCGCCGAATACCCCAATGCGGGCGCTTTCCTGGCCATGGTGGTTCACCCCGACTATCGCGAGTGGGTCAAGCACCGCCAGGCCGCCGTCGAAGACAGCCGCCTGATCCGCCTCGCCCCGGTGACGCCGGGCCCGGGGTTCGGAGAGTAGAATACGGGGATAGCAGGTGGTTCATCCGGGGGAGAACCCGCGGACAACCGACCTCCACCCAATACCCCTCCCTCCGTCATGCCCGGACTTGTTCCGGGCATCCATCCATTGAGCGTTCGGACGGTGAGCCGGTGGAAGGCCTTCCATTTCAGGGCGTTGACTGGCTCGCCGTTGCGCCATGGGCGCCCGGAACGAGTCCGGGCGTGACGGAAGTGGGGGTGTTGGGCGGCGGCGAAGAAGCGCGGACAAACCGCCGGCTGAAGTTTATTTGTCCCCGGCGCCGGAAAGCCGTGGTTCTCTGTCGCTATCCCGTCGCACCGGGGAGGGCTCACGGATCCAGCCCGAATTGAGGCGGCGGGGGGTGATCGAGCGGGATAATACG
>CAIOYC010000018.1 GCA_903862425.1 uncultured Caulobacterales bacterium
CAGGTCGCTGGTGACGCCGGTGTAGAGCGTACCGTTCTTCCGGCTCGCCAGGATGTAAACCGCGATGATCCCCTCGCTCCGCATAAAGGCAAGGCTAGCGCCATGGGTGCCCGGAACAAGTCCGGGCATGACGGTCGCAGGCGCAAGTGAGGTGTGAAACCAACCCCTTCTACCTAGGCCTTCGCCAGCACACTCGAGCGGCGGCTGAAGAGGGCGTAGATGACGAGGCCCAGGGCGTTCCAGGCGAAGAACAGCTTGATGGTCAGGTCGGGCAGGGTGGTGAACAGGTAGAGGCACCCGGGGATGCCGATGATGGCCACCACTGGCCACAGCGGGACCTTGAACACCCGCACCCGACCCGGATCGCGCAGGCGCATCACCACCACACAGGCGATGGTGGCCACGAAGGCGCACAGGGTTCCGGCATTGGCGAGGGCCGCGATCAGGTCGAGGGGGAAGGCGCCCGCCAGCGCGGCGGCGACCACCGCCGTCACCACGGTCATCAGCACGGGCGTGCCGGTCTTGGCGTTCACCCGGCTGAGGCGCCGAGGCAGAAGCCCGTCGCGCGCCATGACGAAGAAGATGCGGCTCTGCCCATACATGAAGGCCAGGATCACCGTAGGCAGCGCCACCACGGCGGCGGCGGCCACCAGCTTGGCGGCGGTGGGCTGCTTCAGCTGGTCGAGCACGAACACCAGCGGGGCCGGGCTCTTGGCGAAGAGGGCGGGGGCCACCGCGCCGATCGCCGCCACCGCGACGATCATGTAGATGGCCACGCACAGGACCATGGAGCCGATGATGCCGATGGTCAGGTCCCGCGCCGGGTTCTTGGTTTCCTCGGCGGCGGTCGACACGGCGTCGAAGCCGTAGAAGGCGAAGAAGATGATGGACGCCGCCGCCATCACCCCCACCTTGGTCCCGTCCGCCGCGTGACCGGAGAAACCATTGGGCATGAAGGGCGTGAAGTGGGCGGCGTTGAAGCCGGGCAGGGCGAAGCCGACGAAGGCGGCCAGGGCGACCAGCTTGATCGCCACCAGGGCGATGTTGATGGTCGCGCTCTCCCGTGTGCCGGCGATCAGGAAACCGGCGACGAGGAAGGTGATCAGCACGGCGGGCAGGTTGATGAAGCCGCCGGGCGTCCCCGGTCCGGCCAGCAGGGCCTCGGGGATCGGCCAGTGATAGGCGTGGACGAACTCAACCGCGTGCCCGGCCCAGCCCACCGCCACGGCGGAGCAGACCACGGTATATTCCAGGATCAGGCTCCAGCCGACGATCCAGGCCAGGGTCTCGCCCAGCACCGTATAGCTGTAAGTATAGGCGCTGCCCGCCGCCGGGATCATGGTCGCCATCTCCGCGTAGCAGAGCGCGGCGCAGACGCAGACTGCCCCGGCGATGGCGAAACTCAGCAGCACGCCCGGCCCCGCCAGCCCAGCGCCCACGCCGATCAGGGTGTAGATACCGGTGCCGACGATGGCCCCGACGCCGAGCGCGATCAGGTGGGGCCAGCTCAGCGTCTGCTTCAGCCGATCCGCCGAGTCCATGCGCTCCAGCGCGTCGAAGGATTTCTTGCGCAGCCAGCCCTGCATGGCTTCAGCCCTTCTTCTCTATTAGGGCCGTCGCGCGGTCGAGCCGTTCGGCATAGGCGGTGAGGGCGCGGGCGGTGCGCCCCACATAGGCCTGGGCCTCGCTCCAGCGACGGGCCTCCAGCGCCTCGCGCACGCCGGGCAGGGTCTTGGCGCCATAGCCGGTCAGTACGCCCGGCGCATAGGCCAGGTTGCGATACCAGGGCCGGCCCGGAAGGCCCTCCGGATCGAGCAGGGTCTGGTCGATGGTCTGCAACGCCGCGTTCAGCGCCTCGCGCCGAGCCGGGGGCAGGGCGGCGGCATGGGCCAGGGCCTCGTCATAGGCGTGCGCGGCCTCCTTCAGCCGGTGCTCGGCAGTATCGAGCGCGGCGAAGTCGATCTTTGGCGGCAGGTCCTCCACCGGCGGGGCGATGCTGATCTTTTCCGGGTCGGCGGCGGCCTCGAAGGCGCCCGACTTGACCAGCTTGTTGGTGGCCTCGGTCCTCGTGCGCATGTCGGCGGCGAGCTTCTTCACCTCGTCCACATAGCCGCCGATGGTGTCGGCGAAGGGGGTGAAGGCGAGGGGTAGCACCTCGGCGTCGGCTTCGCGCAGAACGAGCCGCCCGGCGGTCTGGGAGAGAGCCACGCCATACTGGAACTTGGGATCGCCGAAGCGGACATAGTGCTCGAACGTGTCGTAGAGCGAGTGATAGATGCCGCCCTGTTCCGCCTCCCCGCCGAAGCCGAGATTGATCGAGGCGACGCCGAGATGCTGCAGGAAGGCGGAATAGTCCGAGCCCGAGCCGAGCGCGCCGATGGGCAGGTCGCCGCCGTTCTCCACCCGCCTGGCCGCCCGCGTCGCCGCCGCGTCCGTGGGGTTGGAGAAGGCCCGCACGCCCAGCGCCGCCTGCTGGCGTTCGCGGATGCTGACGGGGCGCTCGGGATCCTTCACGTCTGCGGCGGTCTGGTTGATCATCCGCTCCAGGTCGTGGCTGCCTTCCACGCCCAGGAAGCCGCGGCCGTTGGTGTCGGAATTGATGTAGACCACGGCTTTCTGCTGCAGCTCGTCGGCGTGCTGCTCGGCCCATTCGGTGGAGCCGATCAGGCCCGGCTCTTCCGCGTCCCAGCTGGTATAGACGATGGTGCGCTTGGGCTTCCAACCCGTCCTGGCCAGGGCGCCGAGGGCCTGCGCCTCGTTCATCTCCGCCACCATGCCGCCCAGCGGATCATAGGCGCCGAACACCCAGCCGTCGTGGTGATTGCCGCGCACCACCCACTGGTCTGGCGCCTCGGACCCCTTCATCACGGCCACGACGTCGTAGATCGGCTTCAGGCTCCAGTCGGACTTCACCACCAGGTGAACCTTCGCCGCCGAAGGACCGGTATGGTAGGTGATGGCGAGACCGCCGCGGAAGCTCTTGGGCGCCACCGGGCCGCCCAGCGCCTCGAGAATCGGCTGCGCATCGGCGTAGGAGATCGGCAGGGCCGGGATCTTCAGGATGGTGGTGGCGGTCTCCCGGGTGAGGCGCTTGGCATTTTCCGTTGCGCCGACGCCGGGGGTGAGGGGATCGCCCGGATAGGTGGTCATGTCCTGCACCGAGCCGCGCTGTACGCCGAAGGGCGGACGCGTGCCGCCCTTGGGATAGACGTCGTCCACCGCAAAACCGTCTTCGGCCGGATCAGAATAGATCAGGCACCCCACCGCGCCATGCTCGTAGGCCAATTTCGGCTTGAGTCCCCGCCAGCCCTGGCCATAGCGGGCGATGACGATCTTGCCGCGCACGTCCACGCCCTGGCGCGCCAGGGCCTTGTAGTCGTCGGGCATGCCGAAGTTCACATAGACCACCTCGGCCGTCACATCCCCATCGCCCTGATAGGCGACATAGGGCGGCAGCACGTCCTTGGTCTGCTGCGAGGACAGGTCGCCGGCCACCGGCGGCTCGATCAGGCGGGCCTTGTAGGGATGGGCGCCCAGCAGGTCGAGCGAGACGGTCTTGGGCGTGGGGTAAAGGACATGGAAGGTCTCGATATGGGCGTCCCAGCCCCACTCCTTGAAGCGGGCCAGCATCCAGTCGGCATTGGCCTTGTCGTGCGCCGAGCCGACCTGGTTCGGCCGCGCCGCCATCAGTTGCAGCCAGTCGCGCTGTTCGGTGGGCGAAAGCCGGGCGTCGAACTGCGCTTCGAGCGCGCGCTCCCTGGCCGCCCCCTCCGCACTGAACCCCAATAGCGGTTCGCTGTGTGCACCACCGGCCCCCGCCACACCGGCGGCGAACAGGGCGGAAGCGGCGACGGCGGACAGCAAGACACGCGAACGGATCACAGGCGGCTCCAACAGGAAGTCGCGGAGCATCCCTCTCCGCGACCCGGACCTTAGCGGGAATCTTCGTCGCCGCTATGGTCCGTTCCCGGATTTATGGCCGCAGCCTAGGCGCGCCCGGCGATGGGCCCAGTGATGCGCTCGGCGGCGGTGAGGGTGTTCTTGAGCAGGCAGGCGACGGTGAGCAGGCCCACCCCGCCGGGCACGGGGGTGATGGCGCCGGCGATCTCGGCGGCTTCGGCGAAGGCGACATCGCCCACCACGCGGGTCTTGCCCTCGGCCGCCTTGGCCGGGTCCTTGGAGGGGATGCGGTTGATGCCCACGTCGATCACCACGGCGCCGGGCTTGATCCAGTCGGCCCTGACCATTTCAGGGCGGCCCACGGCGGCGACGAGGATGTCGGCTTCGCGGCACAGGCTGGGCAGATCCCGCGAGCGGGAATGGGCGATGGTGACGGTGCAGTCGGCGGCGAGCAGGAGCTGGGCCATCGGCTTTCCCATCAGGTTGGAACGGCCGAGCACCAGGGCGGCCTTGCCCGTCAGATCGCCCAGCGCATCGCGCAGCAGGATCATGCAGCCGAGGGGTGTGCAGGGGACCAGTCCCTCGCCGCCCGTGGCCAATCGTCCGGCGCTGGTGACGGTAAGGCCGTCGACGTCCTTGTCCGGGTCGATGCAGGCGATCACGCGCGCCGAATCGAGGTGGGTGGGCAGGGGCAGCTGGACCAGGATGCCGTGGATGTTGGTCGCGGCGTTCAATCGCCCAACCAGCGCCTCCAGATCCGCCTGCGTGGTTTCGGCCGGCAGGCGATGGGTTTCGGAATGCATACCGGCGGCGAGGGTCTGCTCGCCCTTGGAACGTACATAGATGGCGCTGGCCGGGTCCTCGCCCACCAGTACGACGGCCAGCCCCGGCGTGACGCCGCGCTCGGCCTTCAGGCGTTCCACGTCTACCGCCACCTCGGCGCGGATCGCCTCGGCATAGGGCTTGCCGTGCAGGATGCGGGCAGGTTCTGTCACAGGCGCCTCCATCGTTCGCCCGCCTCTATGGGGGCGGGGGGTTGTGCGCAACCCTTTCAGGCGGGATATGCACACCAAGAGGACCTTCACTATTTTGTTGAAACTATACGCCCCGTGCTGAGCCTGTCGGAAATCCAGTCCCTGCTCGAACGGGTGGCGGGGCGGCGCGTGCTGTGCGTCGGCGATCTGATGATCGACCGCTATGTCTATGGCGAGGTGGACCGCATCTCGCCCGAGGCGCCGATCCCGGTGATGACCCGTCGGCGCGAGACCGCCATGCTGGGCGCGGCGGGCAATGTGGCGCGCAACGCCGCCGCCCTGGGCGTGTGCGTTGAACTGGTCGGCCTCGTCGGCGACGACGCCGAAGCGGACGCCCTCGGGCGGCTGATCGAGGGGGAGGCGCGCATCGAGGGCCGGATCGTCGCCGAACGCGGGCGTCGCACCACGGTGAAGACCCGTTTCGTCGCCTCCGGCCAGCAACTGCTTCGTCTCGACGCGGAGGACGCCGCCGAGCCGCAGAAGAAGGCGGCGCGCGGCCTGATCGAGGCGTTGGAGGACGGCGGCGACGGCAAGGGCGCTATTCTGCTTTCCGACTACGCCAAGGGCGTGGCCACGGTGGAGGTGATCGCAGCGGTGCGCGCGGCGGCGCACGAAGCGGGCGCGCCGGTGGTGGTCGATCCCAAGGGCCGCAGCTTCGCCAAATACGGCAAGGTGGCGCTGATCAAGCCCAACGCCCGCGAACTGTCGCTCACCACGGACCTACCTTGCGACACGGATGAACAGGTGGAGGCGGCGCTGGCCAAGGCGCTCGGCGAATGCGAGGCGGACGCCATCGTCGTCACCCGCGCCGGTAAAGGGATGTCGCTGGCGCAGCGCGGCGAACCGGTGCGTCACTTCCACGGTGTGGCGCGTCAGGTGTTCGACGTTTCCGGCGCGGGCGATACGGCGCTGGCGGCGCTAGGCGTGGCGCTGGCGGCGGGCCTGGACCTGCCGCAGGCGGTGGAGCTGGCGATCCTGGCCTCGGGGGTGGCGGTCGGCAAGGTCGGCACCGCGGTGGTGACGCCGGAGGAGCTGATCGAGGCGGAGATGGCGCGCCACATCGCCCCCGCCGAGGCCAAGGTCATGTCGCTGGATGGTGTGCTGCACGCGGTGGAGCGCTGGCGGGCGGATGGGCTGAGCGTGGGCTTCACCAACGGCTGCTTCGACATCCTGCACCGGGGCCACGTCACCTATCTGGCCCAGGCCCGCGCGGCGTGCGACCGGCTGATCGTCGGGCTGAACACCGACGCCTCGGTGCGTGGGCTGAAAGGCGAAAGGCGCCCTGTGAACGATCTGGAGAGCCGAGCCCTGGTGATGGCGGGCCTGAGCTCGGTCGATCTGGTGACAGCCTTCGACGCGCCGACCCCGCTCGCCCTGATCGAGGCCATCCGCCCGGACGTGCTGATCAAGGGCGCGGACTACACGGTGGAGACGGTGGTCGGGCACGAGGTGGTGCAGGCCTATGGCGGGCGGGTCTACCTCGCCCCCCTCGTCGAGGGCCACTCCACCACCGCCATCATCGGTCGCATGAACGGTCAGGCATGAGCCGTCCCCTCGTCATGGTCACCGGCGGGGCCGGGTTCATCGGCTCCAACATCGTCGCCACCCTGCTTGAGCGGGGCGAGCACGAGGTGGCGGTGTGCGATGTGCTGGGCGCCTCGGCCGAGGGCAAGTGGAAGAACCTCGCTAAGCATCCGATCTGCGATTTCGTGGCGCCGGACGACCTGTTCGACTGGCTGGAAGCGCATGCCGACGAGCTGAAGGCCGTGGTGCACATGGGCGCCATCTCCGCCACCACCGAGCCGGACGCGGACCTGATCGTGCACACCAACTTCACCCTGTCACGCGACCTTTGGGACTGGTGCGCGGCCAACGGGGTGCGGCTTGTCTATGCCTCCTCCGCCGCGACCTATGGCGACGGCGCGCTAGGCTTTTCGGACGCCGACGACCTGCAGTCCCTGGCCCGCCTGCGCCCCCTGAACCCCTATGGTTGGTCCAAGTCGCTGTTCGACCTGTACGCCCGGCGCAAGGCCGACGCGGGCGTGGCGCCGCCGAGCTGGGCGGGGCTGAAGTTCTTCAACGTCTATGGGCCGAACGAATACCACAAGGGCGGTATGAAGTCGGTGGTCGCCCAGGTGTGGCCCAAGGTACGCGACGGGGAGGGCGTGACCCTATTCCGTTCCCACCACCCCGACTATGCGGACGGCGGGCAGCTGCGTGACTTCGTCTACGTCAAGGACGCCGCTGCCGTGGCCGCCTGGCTGGTGGATCAGGACGGTGTGGCGGGTATCTACAACCTCGGCACGGGCCGGGCGCGCTCGTTCAAGGATCTGGCCGAGGCGGTCTACGCCGCCGCGGGCCAGCGGCCATCTATCGCGTATGTGGATACGCCGGAGACGATCCGCGCTCAGTACCAGTATTTCACGCAAGCCGACATGCAGCGCCTGCGAGGCCTCGGCTACACCGCGCCCTTCGCCTCGCTCGATCAAGGGGTGGCGGACTATGTGGCGGGTTATCTCAACCAGCCGGACGGCTATCGCTAGCGGCTGCCGCGTCGATCCGCGCGCGAGCATTTAAAAAAGGCGGCGAGAAAATCCCGCCGCCTTTCTCTATTGGCTGATCAGCAAGCAATCAGTTGGGTCGGCGTTATTGACCCGAGTAGTTGTCCGAGCGCATCCAGCGCAGGTTCTGGCCGAGGTTGTCCAGGCGGCCCTGGATATAGCTGCGGTCCGGCTCGCTGAGATGACCGCCGTCCCGCGCGCGCAGGTCTTCGTTCATGCGGCGGATGTCGCCGAGTTCGCGCTGGGCGTAGTTGATCTGACGCGGATCGAGCGAACCACGGTCGCGGCTGCGGTCGATTCGGGCCTGCATCCAATCGATGCGCTGGCGGATGCCCTGCGGGGCCTGACGCCAGAAACCGGCGCTGTCATATTGCGGCGGGGGAGGCGGAGGGCCGCCAGGACCGGGGCCATAGGCGGGCGGCGGAATGTAGTTGGGGTCCTGCACCTCGGCATAGCCGTCGGGGCAGTGGGTGCGGGCCAGGTTGTTACCCACCGCCGCGCCGGCCACGCCGCCGATGATGGTGCCGCCCGTGCGACCGCCGCCACGGCCGATGGCGTTGCCGGCCAGCGCGCCGAGCACGCCGCCGATCACCGTGCCGGCGACCTTCTTGTCATGGGCCTGGGCTTCGCAGCGCGTCTGCGCCGAGGCGAAGGAGGGGAGAGCGGCCAGGGCGATCGCCGAGGCCAGTAGAACGCCGCGCGTCCGTGTCATGGTCTTAAGCTCCAGTTAAGCGCCGGCGAAGGGGTCTCGTCGACGGAGGTATAGCTAGCCCCGGCAGCAAAACGCGGCTCGGCTAAGCCTGTTCCTCAAGCTTGGCATGAGCACGGCTCATATGGACTTAAATCTTTGTCAGGTCGCCGGAGCGGGTTCGGGCGCATAGGCGGCGCTTGCGCCCGACGCCGTGGTCGTGATCAGATCGAGGCCCACCACCTTCCAAGTCATGAAGCCGCGCCGCAGCAGCTTCAGCGACACGGCGCGGCCGGGGACGAGCTTGTTGATCACCACCGCGTGGAACTGATCCAGGTCGTCGGCCATGTACCAGCTTTTGCCGAAGTCGAGGGCGGGCTGGCCGGGGGGCGGGACTTTGTCGCGCTGGAACGGGTTGGTCCAAGGCGGGGGGCGCGTGGTCTTGATCATGTAGGTGATCCCCTCGGGGGTCACCAAGGTATCCACCGGCTTGGCGGCGAACAGCGAGCTGGCGAACATGGTCAGCTTGTCGAGCAGGCCGCGAGGCTTCTGCTGCTCGTGGTGCAGGGCGGTCTGCAGCTGAACAGTGAGTTGGGGCGTGAGCGAGGCGCGCACGGCGGGAATATCCACCACCCGCGCCACGGCATGCGCGTCGCCCGCCTTGGCCGCCTGTTCGAGGTTCCACACCGTCCACCAGGGCGAGCCGAAATAGGCGCCGCCGATGACCAGGGCGATGAGGAGGATCATGCTCAGGAAGTTACGCATCGATCCCCCAACGCCCCAGCTGGCTTCCTGTTCAGGCCGCTCGATTCAGGCCGCCCCGATTCAGACCGTCATGGCCTTGGTCAGGTTTTCCGCCACCTTGTCGAGGAAGCCCTCGGTGGTCAGCCACGACTGGTTCTCGCCCACCAGCAGGGCGAGGTCCTTGGTCATGAACCCCGCTTCTACCGTGTCCACGCAGACCTTTTCGAGCGTGTGCGCGAATTTGGCGAGTTCGACATTGTCGTCGAGCTTCGCACGGTGCTCCAGCCCGCGCGTCCAAGCGAAGATCGAGGCGATGGAGTTGGTGGAGGTCTGCTCACCCTTCTGGTGCTGGCGATAGTGGCGCGTGACGGTGCCGTGGGCGGCCTCGGCCTCCACGATCTTGCCGTCGGGCGTCAGTAGAACCGAGGTCATCAGGCCGAGCGAGCCGAAGCCCTGGGCCACGATGTCGGACTGCACGTCGCCGTCGTAGTTCTTGCACGCCCAGACATAGCCGCCCGACCACTTGAGGGCCGAGGCCACCATGTCGTCGATCAGGCGGTGTTCGTAGTGCAGGCCGGCGGCCTTGAACTTCTCGGCGTATTCGGCGTCGTAGATCTCCTGGAAGATGTCCTTGAAGCGCCCGTCATAGGCCTTGAGGATGGTGTTCTTGGTGGAGAGATAGACCGGAAAGCCGCGCTGCAGACCAAACGCGAAGCTGGCATGGGCGAAGTCGCGGATCGAATCGTCGAGATTGTACATGGCCATGGCCACGCCGGCGCCCGGCGCGTCATAGACGTCGTGCTCGATCACCGCCCCGTCCTCGCCGACGAACTTGATGGTGAGCTTGCCCTTGCCGGGGAAGAGGAAGTCCGTGGCGCGGTACTGGTCGCCGAAGGCGTGACGGCCGACCACGATGGGCTTGGTCCAGCCCGGCACAAGGCGCGGCACGTTCTGGCAGATGATCGGCTCGCGGAAGATCACGCCGCCGAGGATGTTGCGGATGGTGCCGTTCGGCGACTTCCACATCTTCTTCAGGCCGAATTCCTTCACCCGCGCCTCGTCCGGGGTGATGGTGGCGCACTTCACGGCCACGCCGTACTTCTTGGTGGCCTCCGCCGCGTCGATGGTCACCTGGTCGTCGGTGGCGTCACGATGCTCCATGCCAAGGTCGAAATAGGCCAGCTCCAGATCCAGGAAGGGGAAGATCAGCTTGTCCTTGATCAGCTTCCAGATGATGCGGGTCATCTCGTCGCCGTCCATATCGACGACGGGATTGGCGACCTTGATCTTGGCCATGGGGGAGGCTTCCTTGCAGCGCTTTGGTTTGCGCTGCCTATAGGACGTCGGGGAGCAGGGGGAAAGCCGGTTAGCGAAGACGGTTTCCCGTCCAAGCGCTCTAACCCGCCGCGGCGCGCCGCGCGGGCGGTCGCATCACGCGGTAGACATAGATCGCCAAGCCCAGCAGAACGAGGCCGTCGGTGACCGGGTTAAGCCAATGATCGAGCGCGTCGTAATGGTCGCCGAGCATCAGCCCGGCCCCGACCAGCAGGGCGGACCACGCGGTCGCGCCCAGAGACGACCAGATGAGAAACCGCCAGAAGCTCATCCGTGCGATGCCCGCGGGGATGCAGATCAGGGCGCGAACGCCCGGCAGCATGCGTCCGACACAGACGGCCGGACCCGACCAGCGTTCGAAGCCCCGCATCGCCCGGTCAAGTTCATCGGGTGTGACCGCAACCCAGCGTCCGCCCCGTTCGATCAGGCCCCTCAGCCGCTCTAGACCGAAACGGCGACCGATCCAGTACCAGACCGCGCCGCCGATGATCGAACCCGCCGCCCCGGCGCCGATCGCGGCGACAGGACTGAACCCTCCACGGGATGCCTCGAAGCCGGCGAACGGCAGGATCAACTCGGATGGAATGATCGGGACGAGGTTCTCCGCCAGCATCAGCAGGAACACCCCGCCGAGACCAGACCGGGCGATGATCTGTGAGATGAGGGTAAACAGGCCGTCCTCGCCGATGTTTCAGCGGTGACACGGACTCACCGAGCCTGCCTAACGGCGCGACATAGGTAGAGTTCCGCCTGGGCGTCAGAAGCGCAGCGGGCTTCGCGCCGCGCCTCAGCCTTTGACGTTGCGATCCACCAGCTTGGAGACGTCGTTATTGCCGTCATTGCCGTGGTGACCCGCCTTGGACTTGAACTCGCCCACCACGATGGGGCCTGCCGCCGGGCCGCGGGCGATATAGCCCACCGCATGCCAGCCGGACGGACCCGGATTGTCGCTGGCCAGGATGTAGACGAGCGAGGCGTTGGTCTTGCCCACGTCCTCGGCCAGCACCTCCGCCCCGCCCTTGCCGGCATGGATGACGGTGTTCTTGAGGCCGACATTGGGGTGGATTTCAGCGTTGTCGCCATCCGCCTTGATGTCCATGCCGAAGATCTTCACGTTCGCCTTGTCGCCGTGCGCGTCCACATGGAAGAAGGGCAGATCGACCTTGGCGCGGTCGCCGCCTGCGTCCTTCGAGGCTTCCACGCCCACCGGGCCGGAGGGCGGGGCAGGGACGAGCGTCTTCAATTCGGCCTTCATCGGGTCGAAAGTCTCGGCTACCGATTTGCCGTCGAGGTCCACCAGCGACAGGTGCACGGTTTCGTCGGCGGGTCCGGTATAATCGCAGCTCTTGCCGTCGGCGGCCTGGGCGGTGCGGGTGAGATCGCCTTGCGTGGACGGGCAGTCCAGCGCCGTGACGGTCTTCAGCACCTTGGCGCTGTCCCCATCATCGTCGTCGTCATGGAACGAGACCTTGGCGAAGTCGGCGTGCTTCAGTTCCTTGGGATGGCACGCGCCGAGGGCGATGGCCGAGACCGCCATGAGGCCGAGAATAAGAGGGGTCCGCATGTTCGTGATCCTTGCGCCAATACGGCGGATATGGGGCAAGGCTGATGCCTCGCCCCCGCAAGGTCCAGTGAAAAAGTGGTAAGTAACGCGCCGTCTTCCACACTGTGAAGGGGGCCGGGCTCCACTCAGATTAGACGGCGGCCAGTGCGGGTTCGGGCTCCTGATGCCCGATCACGGCCTTATGGACCACGGTAATGGCCGTGCCGGGCTGGTTGTCGGCCACGTCTATCTCCGCCTCCAGCTGCCGCGCCAGCGCCTCGACGATACTGGTTCCGAGGCCGGGCTTGGCGGGCGTGGCGGCGGCGGGCATGCCGACGCCGTCGTCCTTCACCGAAAGCGCCCAGGCGCCGTCGCCTGAATGATAGCCCACTACGATCTTCCCTTTACGCGCATCGGGGAAGGCGTGCTTCAGGGCGTTGATCACAAGTTCGGTCACGATGAGGCCCAGGCTCACCGAGGCGTCCGCGGTGGTGACGCTTTCATCCGCCTCTACGTCCAGCAGGATCTGATTGTGATCGCGGATCATGGAGGCGCCCAGGCTTTGGCAGAGCTGGGTGAAGTAGAGGCGGAGCTGCACGTCGCCGACCTTGGAAGAGGCGAGCTGTTGTTGCACCGCGGCGATGGACATGACGCGGTTGTGGGCGTCCTTGAGGTGAAGCCTCGTCTCCTCCGACTGCACCGTTCGGGCGCTTTGCATCAGGACGCTGGCGATGATCTGCAGGCTGTTGGCGACCCGGTGCTGAACTTCCTGCAACAGCACGGCCTTGTCGCGCACCAGATCGTCCTTGATCTTTTCGGCTAGGCGAGCCTCGGTGACGTCCGATATGGTCAGCAGCAGGCGCACCTGGTCCGCCTCGCCATATTCCAGCTTGGTCGCGTTCAGCACCAAGCGCCGGGCCTCTTTGTTCGGCCTGACGAGGTCTATCTCATAAGCGGCGACGTCCACCATTCCGGTGACCGTCGCGCTCAGCAGGGATTTCAGGCGCGGCGCGTTCCATTCGCCCTGTCCCAGGTCGAAAATGCTGTTTCCCGCGATTGTATCCGGCGGGATTTGGAAAGCCTTGCAGAAGGACAGGCTGGCCTCGATGACCTTCAGGTCGCCGTCGAGCAGCATGACCGGCGCGTTGGAGGAGGCCACCACGGCGAGCATGAGCCGCAGGGCGGCGTCGGAATGGGGTGGTGTTGGGGTAGCCACGGCTATCCCTTTCAGGTGATCCGAGGCTCGCGCAGCGAAAGCCATAGCCGGAGGAGATAAGCCCCGTCACCAAAGCAAGCTTCAGGTACGTTCGGTTCCAACTATAGCACAAATATAAGCAGACTCCGAAGTCTTTCGGACGCCTTAAGAAATAAGTCGTCCCTCTCGCCCAGGTGGGGCGAGAGGTCGATGCCGTCCTATTGCCCCGGACGAGCGCCTTCGCGGCGGGCGAGGAAGGCCAGGCGTTCGAACAGGTGCACGTCCTGCTCGTTCTTGAGTAGGGCGCCATGGAGCGGCGGAATCAGCTTCGAGGGGTCGCGCTCGCGCAGCACGCTTTCGTCGATGTCCTCGACCATGAGCAGCTTCAGCCAGTCGAGCAGTTCGGAGGTGGAGGGCTTCTTCTTGATGCCCGGCACCTTGCGCATGTCGTAGAAGATCTTCAGCGCCTCGCCGACCAGCTTCTGCTTGATGTTGGGGAAGTGGACATCGACGATGGCCTGCATCGTCTCGGCTTCCGGGAACTTGATGTAGTGGAAGAAGCAGCGACGCAGGAAGGCGTCCGGCAGTTCCTTCTCGTTGTTGGAGGTGATGATCACGAGGGGCCGCACCGCCGCCTTGATGGTCTCGTCCGTCTCGTAGACGAAGAACTCCATCCGATCGAGTTCCTGCAGCAGGTCGTTGGGGAACTCGATGTCGGCCTTGTCGATCTCATCGATCAGCAGGACAGGACGCTTGGGGCTCTCGAAGGCCTCCCACATCTTGCCCTTCTTCAGGTAGTTGCGGACGTCCTTGACCCGTTCCTCGCCGAGCTGGGAATCGCGCAGGCGCGTGACGGCGTCGTATTCGTACAGTCCCTGCTGCGCCTTGGTGGTGGACTTGATGTGCCAGGTGATCAGCGGGGCATCGAGGGCCTTGGCGACCTCGTAGGCCAATACGGTTTTGCCCGTGCCAGGTTCACCCTTGATCAGCAGAGGCCGCTCGAGCGCTATTGCGGCGTTCACCGCCACTTTCAGGTCGTCTGTGGCGACGTAATCTTCCGTGCCCTCGAAGCGGCTGATGGTCATGACGGGCTCTCCTGGGCGGCGTGTCGCGCTTTGTTATCGCCGTAAACTAGAGAGGAGCGCTCGCAAGGCAAGCGGGCAGCGAACCGGATGTTCGAATTTCGGTTCGCCGCCCGGCCTTTGTCAGCCGGTTTGGGTCAGGTGATGTGTTTCACCGAGACCGGGTCAGAGGCGGGGAAGGTCTCCTCCACGCCCTGGTCGAGCAGTTCGTCCTGACGGTCGTGCTTCTCGTTTTCCGCGTCCGAGCGGTCAGAGGCGGGGTTGAAGCTGCGCGGTTCTCCCGGATTGGGGTTGGCGCCGGCGCTGTCACCAGGCTTCTGCTGGTCTTCCGCCGCCTTGGGCGTCCTGGACGTCTTAGAGTCTGCTGAGTAGCCCAAGTCGGTGATCTCCTCATCTGACAGGCGGTTGGACTCCATACGCTTGGCGCTGCCCTCGGCGTGCTGGGCGTTGTTCAGGTCGCCGGCGTCGAGCAGGCGCGCTTCTTCGGGCGAAAGGCGCACCACGCCATCGTCCTCATCGCGGTCGTCGTCGTCAAAGTCGAGGTCGGCGCTGCCCTCCTCGGCGTTGCGCAGGACATAGGGGTCGTCTTCGACATCCTCGTCGTCGACGTCGGTATCCGTAGAGAGTTCGACGATCTCGCTGTCGTCCATGTCGTCGCCGATCAGCGCGTCGTCGTCATCGGAGTCGCCTACGGCGGTGGTGGCGTCATACAGGCTGGGCTGACCCTCGAATGTCAGGCCGTCGTCGCCGCCCGCCATGCGACGCTCCTCGGTGAGCTGATTGTCCTCGTCGAAGACCTCGGCCATATCCTGGCCGTCGAAGTCGGGATCGGCGGCGTCGAACTCGGGTTGGTCGGGCATCGGAGTATCGGGCATCGTATCCTCCCCGCCGTGATTTCACGGCTCTGTGGAGAAAACACCCGAGTGCGACGCCCTGTTCCGCTACCCTCGCAGCTTATTGATACGCTTTGCTAGCGCCGCTGCGATCTCGGCCATCACCGGCTCCCAGGCGTTGTAGGCCGACGGGGTGAAGACCCGCGCCTGCGGATACCAGGGATAATGGTCCGCGCCGAGCTTCGGCCAGGCGCCGGGGGTGGAGATCAGCCATAGCTCCGCGCCCGCCGCGGCGGCTAGGTTGGTGGTGGCGGTGGCCGGGCCGATGACGATGTCCAGCGCGGCGCACAGGGCGGTGAGATCGTCGAGGTCGTTCTTCAGGTCTATCCCCGGCGGGGTCCAGATCTCGACGTCGAGCTCGGCCTTGGCGCGGGCGATCTCCTCGGTGCTGTCGCCGTACTGCAGGTTCACCATCACCGCGCCAGGGGTGGAGAGGACGGGGGCCCACTGATCGAAGGGCGAATAGAAGCGCTTGCGGGCCGAATCCAGAACCAGGCTCTTCCAGATCACCCCGACCTTCGGCCCGCTTTCCAGCCTGGCCAGCTCAGTGCGCCAATAGGCGACGCGCTCCGGATCGGGCGTCAGGAAGCCCTGGCGCAGGGGGAAGTCGAGCAGCTGGCGACGGAAGGCCCGCAATGGCGAGGCCATCGGCGTCCACAGGTCCACGGCCTGCATCGCCGCCTCGTCCATGAAGCGGGGCGCGCGCACCGTGTGGTGATCCACCCGCAGCGTCCCGTGCTCGCCGACGGTCGCTTCGGGGAAGGAGCGGGCGAAGAGAGGCACGAGGCGCTTTTCCACCGCCAGGATCACCTTGCCGCCCGGCCCGGCCGCCTGGATCAGGTCGGGCACGATGCTGGCGAACAGCACCTCGTCGCCCAGGCCCTGCTCGCCCATGACCAGCAGGGTCTTGCCCTCCAGCGGCGTGTCCGGCGTCCATTGCGGCCGGTCGATCATGAAATGGGTGACGTCGATATAGGCCGGATCGAAGCGCACCTCATAGGCGTCCCAGCCTTCGGCGATGCGCCCGGCGGAGAGCAGCATGGTGGCGCGCGCCAGGCCCATCATGGCCCGCTCGCTTTCCAGCACCACGCCCGGCAGCGCCGCTTCCGTATCCTCCAGCGCCCCGACGGGATCGCCGAGCGACTGTTTCGCTCCGCCGCGGTTATAGCGGGCGCTGTGGAAGTCCGGCTTCAGTCGCAGGGCTTCGTCGAAGAACTGGATCGAGCCCGCCACCTCGCCCTGCTCGGCCAGGATGGTGGCGAGGGTGTTCCACAGCAGCGCCGCTTCGGGATTGGCGAAGATGGCCTTGCGCACCGTCTCTACGGCCGCCTCGTAATTCATCAGGTCGCGCTGGGCGCAGGCCAGGTTGTTGGCCCCGGCCACGGAGCTGGGTGATTTTTCCAGATAGGCGATGAAGAACTGCTCGGCCAGTTCCTTGAACCCCATGCGCATGGCCAGACGCCCGAGATCATTGGCGATTTCCGGCTCGTCGGGCGACAGCTTCAGGGCGGTCTCGTAGCATCGGAGCGCGGTGGTGAAGTCGTTGGCCTTCTCACGGCAGATGGCCAGGATGTGCCAACCCACGCCGCACTGCTCGTCCAACTCCAGCGCCTTCAGGGCCAAGTCCGCGCCCTCCATCGCCTTGTCCGCGTGCATGGCGGCCAGCGCCTCGTGCAGGATGGGGATGGCGGCTTCGCGCCGCAGGGTCGCCAAATCCTCCAGCGCCTTATTCAGGCGGGCGAGGGCGGCGGGCGAGGCGCTGTCGCCCATGGCTCCCAGCGATAGCTTGGCGGCGGCGGGTAGGGCGCGGACAGAGGCGTCGGTCTTGGCGTCCCCCATGGTGAAGGCGGCGGTCCGGGCTTTCGGCGCAGTCTGGTTGAACGGCATGGATGACTCGCGCGCGGAAAGCTGAAGAGAACCGCCGCATCACGCCCGATCATGGTTACCGGGCGATTAACCATGCGGTGCGGTCCGCGCGTCGCAACGCCCCGTTAACCCTGTTTGTTTAGCTTCATTTCACGATGGACGGGGTAGGGCGAACAGGTCGCCACGCCGGTTCGTGAACCCTCGGGAGTTTCCATGCCGCTGAAACTGTCGCTGAAGCCGCACGAGAAGTTCGTGCTGAACGGCGCGGTGGTCCAGAACGGCGACCGGCGCGGTGTGCTGGTTCTGCAGAACAAGGCCAGCGTGCTTCGGGAAAAGGACATCATGCAGGAGGCGGAGGCCAGCTCCCCCGCTCGCCGCGTCTATTTCCCGGTGATGATGATGTATCTCGACGAGGCGGGCGCCGCGCGCTGCTACGACGAGTTCGTGTTGCGCATGAACGAATTCATGGGGGTGATCCGCAACCCCGATGTTCTGGCCGACTGCGTGAACGTGTCCAAGCACGTCCTCGCGCGGGAATACTACAAGGCCCTGATGATCTGCCGGAAGCTTATCGAGTACGAGGACGAGAGGATCGGGGGGCATGTCGCTTCAAGCCTATCAGCAGGCGGCGCAGCGGGCTGAAAGCCCGCGCGATACCGAATATCGCCTGTTCGGTGAGGTGACGCGCGCGCTCATGGAGGCGTCCGCCGCCGATCCGACGGACTTCACCACGCGCATCAAGGCGCTGGACTGGAATCGCCGGCTGTGGTCGGCGCTGGCGACCGACTGCGCCAATGACGGCAACGCCCTGTCCGAACAGGTGCGCGCGTCCATCGTCACCCTCAGCATCTGGGTGGCCAAGCACTCCTCGGCCGTGATGCGGCGCGAGGAGGAGTTCAGCGACCTCATCGACGTGAACCGCCTGATCATGCAGGGCTTGCGCCCCCAGGCGGCCGACGCGGCCTAGGCCGTTCAGGGGCCGCCGCGCGCAGGAATGGCAGGTGGGCAAATCCCGCCCACCCGGCAAAAGCGCGTCGGAAAGGGCTACACCTGCAGGCATGGCGCCAAAATAATCTTATGGAAAACAGAACCTTACCAAGGCGCCGCCGTGGCCCGGCGCTTGCGAGGGACGCGCGTAGGCAGAAAAGCCGCCGGCCTATCCGGCCGCCCTCGTCCAGAATGGAAGGTCTTTACCGATGAGCACTTCGATCATCACCAACACCAGCGCAATGGTCGCGCTGCAAAACCTGAACAATACAGCTGCTCAGTTGACCACGACGCAAAACCGAATCAGCACCGGGCTGAAGGTGTCGAGCGCCAAGGACAACGGCGCGATCTGGGCCATTGCCCAGAACCAGCGTTCAGGCATCATGGCGCTCGATCAGGTTAAGGACAGCCTGAACCGGGCGCAGTCGACGGTTGACGTGGCGGTTTCGGCCGGCCAGTCGATCTCCGACCTGCTTAATCAAATGAAGGCCAAGGCGCTGGCGGCGACGGACACCTCGCTCGACACCAACAGCATCAATGCCCTGGCCAACGACTTCAAAGCCCTCAGGGACCAGATCGGCAAGATCGTGCAAAACGCCGACTTCAACGGCGCCAACATGATCAAGACGGGCGGATCCAGCGTCTATGCGCTGGCCAACGCCGCTGGAACCAACAAGCTGACGGTGGCGGCGGTCAATCTCGGTCTCGGCGGCGGCAACGTCACCGTAACCGCGGCGGGCACCTTCACCTCGAACGCGACTGCCTCGGCCCAACTCTCTCTGGTGAACGCTTCGATCACCAATGTGAACGCCGCCGTGGCGAAACTCGGCACTGGCTCCACCGCGGTTCAGACCCACCTCACCTTCATCGGATCCCTGCAGGACACCCTCACCACGGGCGTCGGCAACCTGGTGGATGCGGACGTGGCCAAGGAAAGCGCCAACCTTACCGCGCTGCAGACCAAACAGCAGCTCGGCGTTCAGGCGCTCTCGATCGCGAACCAGGGCCCGCAGTTCCTCCTGTCGTTGTTCAAGTGAGGTCGATAGCCGGACGGGGTGGAGCCCCGTCCGGCGCTCCTTTGATCCGCTCGGCAATTTTCGCCGAGGGGCGCGGCAGCATTTGCCTATACTCTATCCCGACCCGGCCGAAATTGCATGGTTTATAGGGGTTTAATTCCTTTAATTTCATAGACTTGGTGCTTCTTGCCGATGGCCCGGCAATTGCTTCTCGAAGGGTGAGCAAAAAGCTCCCGCACGCAAAATGCGAGCGGCCCCTGAGAAAAGGAAAGTACCGTGAGCGCAAGCATCAACACGAACAGCGCCGCCCTGACGGCTCTGCAGAACCTCAACGCCACGCAATCGGCGTTGCAAACCACCCAGAACCGCATCTCGACGGGCCTGAAGGTGTCCTCCGCCAAGGACAACGGCGCCATCTGGGCCATCGCCCAGAACTCGCGCGCCTCGATCTCCGCCCTCGACACCGTGAAGGATTCGCTGAACCGCGCCGCCTCCACCGTGGACGTGGCGGTCTCGGCCGGCCA
>CAIOYC010000019.1 GCA_903862425.1 uncultured Caulobacterales bacterium
GCCCCAGCCGCTCCGCCGTGCATGACGCGCGTCGCAGGCGCAGCGTATTATCCCGCTCGATCACCCCCCGCCGCCTCAATTCGGGCTGGATCCGTGAGCCCTCCCCGGTGCGACGGGATGACGACAGAGAACCACGGCTCTGGGGCACCGGGGACAAATAAAGTTCAGCCGGCAGTTTATCCGCGCTTTCGACCCGGTCAGCGCCTCCTCCACTTCCGTCACGCCCGGACTCGTTCCGGGCACCCATGGCGCGACGCTGGAGACATAACCTTCTGAAGACGCAAGTCCTTCACCCGCTCCGCCCTCCGACCGCCCGGTGGATGGATGCCCGGAACGAGTCCGGGCATGACGGAGGGGGAGGCGTTGGGAGCGGGTGACTATCCCCGCTCTCTCCCCCGGATGAACGGGGCGCTATCCCCGCTTCATTCCTCGCGGGTGGCTTCGATCCAGGCTTCGGAGCGCATTTCCTGCAGACGGGAGGCCGTGCGTTCGAATTCGAAGGCGCCGGTCCCCTCGGGATACAGGGTCTCGGGTTCGGCTTCGGCCAGCACCACCAGCTTGGCCTTGGCTTCGTAGAGGGCGTCGATCAGGGTGACGAAGCGGGCCGCCTCGTTGCGCTTGTCGGGCGACAGCACCGGCACGTCTTCGAGGAAGACGGTGTGGAAGCGCCCGGCCAGGGCCAGATAGTCCTGCGGCCCTAGCGCCTGGGCGCACAGGCTGACGAAGCTGGACCGCAGATGCCCGCCCGCGGCGTGGGGCAGGCGCAGCTTGCGGCCCTGCACCTCCAGCGTGGCGCCGGTCTCCTGCGATCCGTCGAGCAGGTTCTTCCACAGGGCGTCGAAGGCGGCCGCGGTCGCGGCGGTTACCGGCGCGAAATAGACCCGCGCCCCGCGCAGCCGGTCGAGGCGGAAATCCTTCGGCCCCGCCACGCGCACCACCTGCAGCCGCGCCTTGATCAGGTCGATGAAGGGTTCGAACAGCTGGCGGTTGATGCCGTTGCGATAGAGGTCGTCCGGAGCCCGGTTGGAGGTGGCGACCACGATGACGCCCCGCGCGAACAGGGCCTCGAACAGGCGGCCCAGGATCATGGCGTCGGCGATGTCGGTGACGTGGAATTCGTCGAAGCAGAGCAGGCGGGTCTCGCCGGCGATCTTCTCGGCCACGGCGACGATGGGGTCGTCGCTACCCTTCACGCCTGGAAAGGTCTCGCGCCTGGCGGCGGCGTCGCCGTTGCGCCAGAGGTCCACCAGCCGGTGGGTCTCGCCCATGAAGGCATGGAAGTGGGCCCGGCGCTTGCGCTGCACCGGGGCGCTATCGAAGAACAGGTCCATCAGCATGGACTTGCCCCGCCCCACCGGCCCCCAGAGATAGACGCCGCGCGGCGGTTCTTTCTTCCGGCCGAAGAAGGGCAGGGTGAAGCCGGGCTCGGCCAGGGCGTTGAGCTCGCCCTCCAGCCGGGAGAGCGCCTCGATCGCCTGCGCCTGGGCCGCGTCGGGGGTGATTTCGCCCGAGGAAAGCTTCTGCTGATAGGCCGCGGCCACGGAGAGCGCCATGGGCCGGTCCTGTGGCCGATGAAAGCCTGTGAAGCAAGCCGCCCGATAGGCTAGAGCGCCCTTCCCCAGCGGCCAGAATCCGTTAGTGTCCTTCGTCCAATGCCCGCCGCCCGTGCGGCCGCTTTCGTCTGGACGACCCTATGAAGCTCACCATCGAGCGCCAGTCGCTGATCAAGGCCCTCGGCCACGTGCAGAGCGTGGTGGAGCGGCGCAACACCATCCCGATCCTGTCCAATGTGCTGCTCTCGGCGGACAAGGGTGGGTTGTCGTTCTCCGCCACCGATCTCGACATGGAGATCGTGGACGAGACCAATGCCGAGGTGAACGTCTCCGGCCAGATCACCGCGCCCGCCCATACCCTTTACGAGATCGTGCGCAAGCTGCCCGAGGGGGCGGAGGTGGAGTTGAAGTTCCAGGGCGAGGATCCGCGCCTGTCCATCGCCGCGGGCCGCTCCAAGTTCAACCTGCCGGTCCTGCCCGCCGGGGACTTCCCGGTCATGTCGTCCGACGGCCTGTCGCCGCGCATCACGGTGGATACCGAGGCCCTGATCCGGCTGATCGACAAGACCCGCTTCGCCATCTCGACGGAAGAGACGCGCTATTACCTGAACGGCCTCTATGTCCACACGGTGATGGAGGACGGCGAGGCCAAGCTGCGCGCCGTGGCCACCGACGGTCACCGCCTGGCCCTGGCCGAGATGCCGGCGCCGGAGGGGGCGCTGGGCCTGCCTGGCGTGATCGTGCCGCGCAAGACCATCAGCGAGGCCCGCCGCCTGCTCGACGACGCGGGCGAGAACGTGGAGCTGCAGCTTTCCACCGCCAAGGTGCGGTTCGAGTTCGGCCGCGCGGCGCTGACCTCCAAGGTGATCGATGGCTCCTTCCCCGACTATATGCGGGTGATCCCCAAGGGCAACGACAAGGTCGTGCGCATCGATAACGGCCTGTTCGCCCAGGCGGTGGACCGGGTGGCGACAATCTCCGCCGAGAAGTCCCGCTCGGTGAAGCTGGCCATCGAGAGCGGCAAGCTGACCCTGACCGTGCGCAACATGGAGGCCGGTCAGGCGGTGGAGGAGATCGAGATCGAGTATGACGGAGACTCGTTCGAGATCGGCTTCAACGCCCGCTACCTCCTCGACGTGTGCGGCCAGATCGGCGGCGAGATCATGGAACTGCGCTTCGCCGACCCCGCCTCGCCCACCCTGGTGATCGACCCCACCGACCCCGGCGTGCGCTACGTGCTGATGCCGCTGCGGGTGTAGGACTTGGTCGTCAGCTACGATCCGCGCAAAACGCTGGGCATGCTGGCGTTATGTCCCGTCCTTGCCTTACTCGGATGGTTCGTGCTCACCCACCCCGATACTCGTCATAGCTCCCGTTACTTTCCTGTCGAGATCATTTTAGCCGGATGGGTATGTATCATCGGGGCCGGTTTCGGATTTGTCGTGGGGATATTCAGACTACTGGGGCGTGTCGCGCTACGGCTAGATGAAAGAGGCTTCGACATTCTCTACCCGCCGCTGAACCCCAGAAGGATAGAGTGGGGGAATGTGGAAGGATTTCGTATTCAGCAAATCCGTCAAATCAAGTTCGTGAAATGCAAAATTCGAACTGGAAAGACGACACTTGCCTCGGTTCGTGGAGATGCAGACGCTCGCGAAATCAGCCTGCCCACATTTCTGACTCGCCCACCAGAGCGCGTAGTTGAGCTTATGGAAGAGTGGCGAACACGTTATAGTGGGTGAGCACCTAGGGAATCGGATCATGCAGATCTTCATCGATACCGCCGAGATCTCGCTTCTGAAGGAGCTGCACGAGACCGGGCTGGTGGACGGGGTGACGACCAATCCCTCGCTGATCGCCAAGTCGGGCCGCAACTTCCTGGAGGCGATCAAGGAGATCGCCGAGCTGATCCCCGGCCCCATCTCCGCCGAAGTCGCCGCCACCGACGCCCCGACCATGATCAAGGAGGGGGAGAAGCTTTCCGCCATCGCCTCCAACGTGGTGGTCAAGCTGCCGCTGACCTTCGAGGGGCTGAAGGCCTGCGCTCATTTCGCGAGCCAGGGGATCATGACCAATGTCACCCTGTGCTTCTCCGTCACCCAGGCCCTGTTGGCGGCCAAGGCGGGCGCCACCTATGTCTCGCCCTTCGTCGGGCGACTGGACGATATGGGGTTCAACGGCATGGAGCTGATCGAAGAGATCCGCGCCGTCTACGACACCTATGGTTACGAGACCGAAATCCTCGCCGCCTCCATCCGCAGCGATGCCCATGTCAAGGCTGCGGCCCTGGCCGGAGCGGACTGTGCGACCATACCGCCCGCCGTGTTCAAGACCCTCGTCAAGCACCCGTTAACCGACAAGGGGCTTGAACAGTTCGTGAGCGACTGGAAGGGCACGGGCCAGTCCATTCTGTAGTTTGGGGGCGTGGGTGAGCGGATCGGCTGAGCTGGACATGCTGGACGAGACCCCCGAGGGCTGGGCGGCGGCGCGCGCGCTGCTCCTGGCCCATCCCGACCTGATCAAGGGCGACGACGCCTTGATGCGCAGCCTCGGCGTCAAGCCCGCCAATATCGTCGAGTTCGGTCCGGCCGCCCTGGCGCGCCTCGAAGCCGCCCGCGCCCGCGAGACCACCGCGCGGCAGGAGATCGAGTCCCTGGCCCGGGCCAATTTCCACGCCCAGTCCCAGACTCACGCCCTGATCGTGGATCTGCTGGAATCGCGCAACAACGCCGACCTCGCCCGCCGGGTGCAGCAGGCGGCGGAGGAGCGCTTCGGCCTCATCGCCGGCGCCATCGCCGTGGAAGGGCCCGGCCGCACGCCCGTGGGCTGGCACAGCCTGCCGCCCGGCATGATCGACATGATCCTCGGCGACGCCAACGCCCGGATGGGGCCGGTGATCGCCGCCGCCGACCTGTTCGGGCCGCTGGCGGACGAAGTGAAGAGCATGGCCCTGGTGCGCATGGCCGTCTGGTCGCCGCTGAGGCAAGGCGTGCTGGCTTTCGGCTCGACCGAGCCCGACGGCTTCACCCGCGACATGGGCGCCGAACTGGTCGCCTTCCTGGCCCGCGTGGTCGAACGCACGGCCGAACGATGGCCGCCGCTGAGTTAGCGACAAGCGCGCTGGCCACCAGCCCCGCCGGCGCCGCTCTGGAGCAGTTCCTGGGCTATCTGGCGCAGGAACGGCGCGCCTCGCCGCGCACGCTGGAAAGCTATCGGCACGGCTGCCAGGCCTATCTCGGCTTCCTCACCGCCCATCGCGGCGGCGCGCCGACCGCCGGGGCGCTGACGGGCGTAACCCCGGCGGAGGTGCGCGCCTTTCTCGCTCATCGGCGCGGCGACGAGGGCGGGGCGCTGCAGCCGCGCTCGCTGAGCCAGAACCTCTCCGCCGTGCGCTCCTTCCACCGCTGGCTCGACCGGCGCTGCGGCCTGCCCAATGCGGCCCTGGCCCTCGTGCGCGGCCCCAAGATCAAGCCCACCGCGCCGCGTCCGGTGAACATCGACCAGGCGCGGGGCCTGATCACCGAGACCGCCGAGCAGGAGGAGCGCGAACCCTGGGAGCAGGCGCGCGACGCCGCCGTGCTGACCCTGCTTTATGGCTGCGGCCTGCGGATTTCCGAGGCCCTGTCGCTCACCGCCCGCGATGCGCCGCTGGCCGAGACCCTGCGCATCACCGGCAAGGGCGGCAAAACGCGGATCGTCCCGGTGCTGCCCATGGTGCGCGACGCGGTGGAGGAATACCGGCGCCAGGCGCCGTTTCCGCTGGACGCTGACCTGGCCCTGTTCCGAGCCAGGCGCGGCGGCGCCCTCAGCCCCCGGCACGTGCAGGCGACCATGGCCCTGCTGCGCGGACGGCTCGGCCTGCCGGACTCGGCCACGCCGCACGCCCTGCGCCACTCCTTCGCCACCCACCTGCTCGGCGCAGGGGCGGATCTGCGCGTGATCCAGGAACTGCTCGGCCATGCTTCCCTTTCCACCACCCAGAAATACACGGCGGTGGATGCGGCTGGACTGATGGCCATCTACGCGCAGGCGCACCCACGGGCCTAGCTCATGGTATGAGCGCGCCGTGAAGGACTATCGCCCTCTTATCCGCGCCCGAGCGCTGGAGCTCGGCTTCGACGCCTGCGCCTTCACGCCGGTCGGCGAGGCGTGGCCGGCCTCCGCGCGCCTATACGAGTTCGTCGAGGCGGGTCGGCACGGCGAAATGGACTGGATCGAGACCACCCGCGAGCGCCGCGCCCATCCCACGGCCATGTGGGGCGAGGCGCGGTCGGCCATCGTGCTCGGCATGAATTACGGCCCGGACACCGATCCCTTGGCGGCGCTGGCCAACAAGGATCGCGCCGCCATCTCGGTCTATGCGCAGGGCGACGACTATCACGCGGTGATCAAGGGCCGGCTGAAGACCCTGGCCGACTTCGCCAAGTCCCGCGCGGGCGGGCGCAACAAGGTGTTCGTAGATACGGCGCCCCTGATGGAGAAGCCGCTGGCCGAGGCGGCGGGACTGGGCTGGCAGGGCAAGCACACCAATCTGGTCTCGCGCGAATTCGGCTCCTGGCTGTTCCTCGGCTCGATCCTGACCACCCTCGACCTCGCCACCGAACCCGTTGAGCCGGGAAGCTGCGGCTCCTGCCAAGCCTGCCTCGACGTGTGCCCGACCGACGCCTTCCCCGCGCCCTACCAGCTCGATGCGCGCAAATGCCTGTCCTATCTGACCATCGAGTTCACCGGTCCCTGGCCGGAAGCCTACCGCGCGGCGATGGGAAACCGGGTCTATGGCTGCGACGACTGCCTTGCCGTCTGTCCGTGGAACAAGTTCGCCGCCGTGGCGAGGGAGAGCCGGCTGAGGGCGCATGCGGCCCTGCGCCAACCGGCCCTGGCCGACCTCGTGGCGTTGGACGACGCAGCGTTTCGCAAGTTCTTCGCCCGCTCGCCGGTGAAGCGCATCGGCGTGAACCAGTTTCGCCGCAATGTCCTCTACGCCCTGGGCAATTCTGGCGATCTGGCCTTGCAGGAGGTAGTGCAGCCCTGGCTATCCGACCCAGACCCGGTGGTGGCCGACGCGGCGGCCTGGGCGACGGCGCGGCTCAATAGGGGTGGGCCGCCTTCATCTTGATGATGCCGCCGGTGGCGTCGGCCAGACCGACGATGACGAACTGCACCGCCAGGGCGCACAGGATCAGCCCCAAAATTCGCACCACGATGGTCATGCCGATCTTGCCGAGCGCCCTGGAGATCAGTCCGGATAGCACGAAGGCGATCATGATGGTCAGCGAGATGGCGCCGATGGCGGCGATGCCCGCCACCCGTCCCGACCAGCCGGCCCGCGCGGTCTCCGCCGCATAGATGATCACCGCCGAGATCGCGCCGGGGCCGATCAACAGCGGCATGCCGAACGGCACGATCAGTCGCTCGAAGTGCTTCCTTGCATAGCGGCCCGGATTTTTGACCGCTTCCAGGTCTCCGGGTCCGGCGGCGGGTTCGAACTTGGCGGTGAAGTCGTCCCGCGCCATCTCAAGCCCGAGCAGGAACAGCATGATCCCCCCCGCGATGCGGAAGGCCGGCATGGAGATGCCGAAATACTGCAGCAGACCCACGCCGGTAAAATAGAAGAAGGTCAGGAAGGCGAAGGCGAAGATCGAGATGTAGACGGCGATGCGTCGGCGCGGCGCCTCGGCGATCCCCACCGTCGCGGCGGCGAACAGGGGGATGTTGCCGACCGGGTCGATCAGGGCGAACAGCGCCACGAAGAAGTTGACCGCCAGGCCGACCTCGATCATCATTTCCGCTCAGCCCAATCCAATCACGTCACCCGCGCGCACGGCCTTATGCCTGCTCATCGCGCGCGCCGCCACACCCGGAGAGAACCCATGGCTGACCCCCGCCTGATCGCCGCCCTCGATGTACCCACCCGCGGCGACGCCGAGGCCATGGTGGAGCGGCTGGGCGACAGCGTATCCTTCTACAAGGTCGGGCTGCAGCTTCTGGCCACCGACGGCATGGCCATGGCCAAGGACCTGAAGCGGCGCGGGCGGCAGGTGTTCCTGGACTGGAAGCTGCATGACATCGGCGCGACGGTGGAAAAGGCCGCCGCCGCCATCGCCGCCACCGGCGCCGCGGATCTGCTGACCGTCCATGCCGAACCGCAGGTGATGCGCGCGGCGGTGCGGGGCCGGGCCGGGGCGGGCTATATGAAAATCCTCGGCGTCACGGTGCTCACCAGCCTTGGCGAGGATGACCTGAAGGACCTCGGCTACGGCCTCGGTGTCGAGGCGCTGGTGGAGCGGCGCATCAGGCAGGCCATCGATGCGGGGCTCGACGGGGTGGTGGCGAGCCCGCACGAGGCGGCCATGGCGCGCCGCATCGCCGGCAAGGGGTTTCTGGTGGTCACCCCCGGCGTGCGTCCCGGCTGGGCCAAGGCCGACGATCAGGCCCGCGCCCTCACTCCGTCCGAAGCCCTCGCCGCCGGCGCCAGCCATCTCGTGGTCGGCCGCCCCATCACCGCCGCCAACGACCCCAAGGACGCCGCGGACCGCATCGTCGAGGAGATGAGCGACGGGGTGATGGCTTCGGCCTGACAGCCGATCACAGGGCAGGATGAGGCGAAAAGGAGCGCCTGGGCGGCATCAGGGCGGAGTCGGCTCGCGCGCCATAGTTTCGGCGCACGGTCTTTGTTAGGACGGTGGCGTTCTTGCCGCCGGAGCTCCGATGAACGCCGACAACATCTCCATCGTCTCGTCCTTCCTGCACGCGGACTGGGTGGTGAAGCTCGTGATGATCGGGCTGGCGGGGGCCTCGCTGTGGTCGTGGGCGATCATCATCGACAAGGCCTTCCGGTTCAGCGCCCTGAACCGCGCCGCGGACCGCTTCGAGGATCAGGTCTCCTCCGGCCGGTCGCTGGAGGACATCGCCGCCCAGGCGGGCGAGAACCCGACCCAGCCCTTGCCGCGCATGCTGCAATCGGCCCTGCGCGAATGGCGCGAGGCGCGCCGCGCCGGCCTGAACGACACCCAGACCGCGCTCCTGGTCCAGCGCATCGACCGATCGCTCGAGTCCACCGTCGCCCGTGAAGCCGGACGGGTGGAGGACGGCCTCGGCACCCTCGCCATCGTCGCCACCGCCTCGCCCTTCGTGGGCCTGTTCGGCACCGTCTGGGGCATCATGAGCGCCTTCCAGGCCATTGCCGTGCAGAAGAACACCAACCTGACCGTGGTGGCGCCGGCCATCTCCCAGGCCCTGTTCGCCACCGCCGTGGGTTTGGCCGCCGCCATCCCGGCCTATATCGCCTATAACAAGTACTCCACCGACGCGGCCAAGTTCACCGCCCGCCTGGAAGCCTTCGCCGACGACCTCGCCGCCGCCGTGACGCGCCGGCTTGGGGGCGCCGCCTGATGGCTTTGGGCTCCGGGGACGCTTTCGCTACACGCGGTCGTGGCCGTCGTCGTCGTCGCGGACGGCGCGGCGCGCTGTCGGAGATCAATGTCACGCCGCTCGTGGACGTGATGCTGGTGCTGCTGATCATCTTCATGATCTCGGCGCCCCTGCTGACCGTCGGCGTGCCGGTGGACCTGCCCAAGACCGAGGCCGCCGCCGTGAACGACGAGCGCCAGCCGCTGACCATTACCGTTCGCCGCGACGGGCAGGCCTATATCCAGGAGACGCCCATCGCCATCGCCGATCTCGGCGTACGGCTGAAGGCCATGGCGGGCGACGGGCTCGACCGGCCGATCTATGTGCGGGCCGATGGGGGCGCCCCCTACAGCTATGTGGCCCAGGTGATGGCCAAGCTGTCCACCTCCGGCTTCACCAAGATCGACCTGATCACCGATACCGGCGCGCCTGACGAAAAGCCGGTCCCGGTCGCGCCCTCCGGGACCTGACCCGTCGTGAGCGAGAACCGCGCCCCCGCTCTGATCGGCTCGGTGATCCTGCACGCCGTGGTGATCGGCGCCGGCCTGATCACCCTGCCGCTCTGGTCAAAGCCGATCGAGATGGCGGCCTCGGTGCCGATCACTATCGTCAGCCACGCCCAGCCCGAAGCGCCATCCGCCCCGGTGGAGTCGCCCACCCCGACGCCCGAGACCACGCCCGAGCCCAGCCCGGAGCCCCAGCCCGCTCCCCCGCCGCCCACGCCGGCTCCCGCGCCGGTTCCGAAACCCGCGCCGACCCCGCCGCCGAGGCCCACGCCCGCCCCGACGCCCAGACCCGTTCCGAAGCCGGTTCAGGCGCCGACGCCGGCCCCGCCTAAGAAGGTCGAGACCAAGCCGCTGGACCTCAACGCCCTGGCCAATTCCCTGCCCCAGGCCAAGCCAAACAAGAACGCCAGGCCGTTCGACCTCGCCGCCCTCGCCTCGACCCTGCCCAGGTCCGCCGGGGCGAAGGGCGCGCCGAAATCGGCGACGGGCCCGGTGGTCAATCCTGGTCCCGTCCGGCCGCTCAGCGGCGACGAGATGGGCGCGGTGACGGCCAAGCTCATGCGGCTGTGGCGCCCCAACTGCGGAGCCGAAGGCGTGGGCAAGGTGGTGGTGCGGGTGGAGATGCACCTGACGGCGGATGGGCGTCTGGCCCGCCAGCCCGAACTGCTCGACCGACCCATCGTCGACGCCGCCGGCCCGGTGGCGCAGGTCTCGGCCCAGCGCGCCCTGGCGGCCGTGGTGCAGGGCGAGCCCTATGCGGAATTGCCCAAGGATCGTTATCCGGCCTGGAAGGACATCACCGTCCGATTCGACGCCAAGCAGGCCTGCGGCGGTTAATTCCGTCGCAAGATTCATCTACAGTTAACCAAAAGCCAAGCTTCTCGAAACTAAGCATTGAACGTCTGGCGGCGCTCCGCATTTGAGTTTCGGGCGCCCAACCTTCGCCCCTTTGTCGCGCCAAGGCTTCGCCGTGTAGCTTTCCACTCCGCAACATTGGCGGAGGGTCGTTGTATCCTGAGGAGGAACGCCTGCCGATGCGGCCAGCCCTGTTCGCCGTCTTCGCCCTCAGCCTGCTGACTGCGACCGGCGCAGCCCTGACGCCCGCGCGCGCGGCGGTGGAAATCAACGTCAATCGCGGCGTGCTCCAACCCCTGCCCATCGCCATCCCGTCCATGCAGGGCGCCGACAGCCGCGCCTCACAGCTGGGCGACGAGGTGTCGAAGGTAGTGTCGGCGGACCTCGAGCGGTCCGGCTTCTTCAAGCCCTTGTCGCCGGACAGCTTCATCCAGCGCGGTCTGAACGTCGACGACACGCCCAACTACAACGACTGGAAGACCATCAACGCCCAGGCCCTGGTCAACGGCCGCGTGACGGTGGAGGCCGACGGCCGGCTGCGAGTGGACTTCCGCCTCTGGGATACGTTCGCAGAGAAGCAGATTCTCGGCCTGCAGTTCATTTCCACGGGCGAGGACTGGCGGCGCATCGCCCACAAGGTGTCCGACGCGGTCTACAAGGCCCTGACCGGACAGGACGGATATTTCGACACGCGCATCGTGTTCGTGTCCGAGAGCGGCCCGCGCAAGTCGAAGGTCAAGCGTCTCGGCATCATGGACCAGGACGGGGCCAATCCCAGCTATCTGACCGAGGGTAACTACCTCGTCATGACGCCGCGCTTCTCGCCCAACGGCCGGCAGATCACCTATATGGCCCTGCGGGCGGACTCGGCGCGGGTCTACCTGCTCGACCTCGAGACCAATCGCCAGGAGAGCCTCGGTACCTTCCAGGGCATGGTGTTCGCGCCGCGCTTCTCGCCGGACGGATCCAAGGTGGCGCTGTCGGTCGACCGCGGCGGCAATACCGACATCTATGTGATGGACCTGCGCTCGCGCAGCTCCACGCGGGTGACCTCCGACGCGGCCATCGACACCTCGCCCTCCTTCTCGCCCGACGGACGCCAGCTGGTATTCAACTCGGACCGGGGCGGCTCGCCCCAGCTCTATGTGATGAACACCGACGGGTCGAACGTTCACCGCATCTCCTTCGGCCAGGGGCGCTACACCACCCCGGTCTGGAGTCCCAAGGGCGACTATATTGCCTTTACCCGCCAAGCCGGCGGCGGCTTCCACATCGGCGTGATGAAGCCGGACGGCTCGGATGAGCGTAGTCTGACCGATTCCTACCTGGACGAGAGCCCGGCCTGGGCGCCGAATGGGCGGGTGCTGATTTTTTCGCGTGAAACGGGTCATGGTTCTGGCCCGCGGCTGTTTACCGTGGACATATCGGGCCAGAACCTGCGAGCCGCTCCCTACAACCTCCCAGCGACCGATCCCACCTGGTCGCCGCTCCTGAAATGACGAAAGGAAACCTCCCCGTGTCGTCAAACACCTTGAAGATCCTCGTGGCCTGCGCCGCCGTGGCCGCGCTTTCTGCTTGCGCCAGCCACAAGCCGCCCGAGCCGGCGGCCACCAATTCCGGGCCGGCCTATATGCCGCCGCCGCCTCCTCCCCCGCCTCCGCCGATGCACGACGACATCGGTAGCCGCCAGACCGGCCCGATCCCGGGCTCGATGCAGGACTTCGCCGTCAATGCCGGGGACCGCGTCTATTTCGACTACGACCAGTATTCGGTGCGCGGCGACGCCGCCCCGGTGCTGGACAAGCAGGCCCAGTGGCTCGGCCGCTACCCCCAGGTGCAGGTGCGCATCGAAGGCAATGCCGACGAACGCGGCACCCGCGAATACAACTTCGCCCTCGCCGCCCGCCGGGCCGAAGCGGTGAAGTCGTATCTGGTCGGTCACGGCGTCCAGCCCGGCCGCATCACCACCATCTCCTACGGCAAGGAACGGCCGCTGGACGATGGCGGCTCGGAAGCGGCCATGGCCAAGAACCGCAACGCCCACACCGCCATCACCTCCGGCGCCGGGGGCTGATGCATGAGGCGAATTTCGGGGGCTAGGTCCCTGGGCGGCGCGGGCCTGGCCTGCGCCGCCGCCCTCGCGTTCTGCGGTCTGACCGTCGCCCTCCCGGCGGCGGCCCAGTCCGTGGACCAAACCCGCATCGACCGGCTGGAGAAACAGCTGCGCGAACTGCGCTCCATCGTGTTCCAGGGTCGCGACACCGGCCAGCCGGTGATCGTCAAGCCCGAGGGGCCCGATCCCGCCGTCACCGCCGTGCAGCAGCGGATGGACGATCTCGACCAGTCGATCCGCCGCCTGTCCGGCCAGATCGAAGTGGCGAGCCACGACGCGGATCAGAACCGCCGCAACGCCCAGGAGGCGCACGACTCGGTCATAGAGTTGCGCGCCCAACTCCAGTCGATCAGCGACCGACTCGGCCGCCTCGAAGGCCAGACGACGACGGTTGCCCCGCCTCCGCCGCCTCAGGCTCAGCCGCAGGCCGCCGCCGAGACGCCGCCCGAACGCCCCGCCCGCAATCCGCGCGGCGCAGCGGAGGCGACCGCCCGCGCCCAGGCCGAGAGCAACACCGTGCTCGGCGGCCCGCCCACCGCGCCCGCCGTTACCGAGACAGGCTCGTTCAAGAACGCCGTCGCTTTGCAGGATCAGGGCGACTATGCCGGCGCCAGCCAGGCTTGGCAGGACTATCTCGCCCACTACGGCGCGGCCCCCAAGGCTCGCGAGGCGCGCTATCGCCTCGGCGAGGCCCTCTATATCCAGTCGGACTATGGCCAGGCCGCGCGCGCCTATGCCGAGGCGCTGAAGGGCTGGCCCAAGACCGCCTGGGCCCCCGACGCCACCGTGAAGCTGTCCCTGGCCCTGGCCCAGCTCGGTCGGCGTGACGAGGCCTGCTCGGTGGTCGGTGAGTTCGACACCCGCTACGCCCCGACCGCCCCTGCCGCCGTCAAGGTCCGCGCTCGCACCCTGCGCGCCAAGGCCGCCTGCGCCGCGGCCTGACGCCTATCGCTCCTGATCGGTGGGGCGCATCAGGATCTCGTTGATGCAGACGTGGGGCGGCTGGCTCACGGCGTAGAGGATGGCGTTGGCGATGTCCTCGGACTGAAGCTGGCGCACCGAATTGGCCCAGGTCTCGATGAAATCCTTGGTCTTGGCGTGGGCGACGTGATCGCGCAGTTCGGTCTGGGCCAGGCCCGGCTCGATCACCGTCACCCGTACTTTGGAGGGAACCAGCTCCTTGCGCAGGGCCTCGGAAAACCCGACCACGGCGAACTTGGTGGCGGAGTAAGCCCCGCCATTGGGGTTGGAGACGCGTCCGGCGGTGGACGATATGTTGACGATGTCGCCCGCGCCCTTGGGCGCCATGATCCGCGCCGCCGCTTGGCTGGCCGTGATCAGGGCCGTGATGTTGAGCTCGATCATGTCGCGCCAGCGGCCGAGATCGGCCTCCGCCACCGGCTCCAGATACATGACCCCGGCATTGTTGACGAGGATGTCGAGGCCGCCCAGCGCCTTGTCCGCCTCGGCCACCGCGCGGATCACGTCCGCCTCCTTGAGAAAGTCGGCGACGATCACGTGCGCCTTGCCGCCTCCCGCCTCGATCCGCTTGGCAAGATCCAGCAGGCGGTCCTCGCGGCGGGCGGTGATCGCGACCTTCGCGCCGGCCCGAGCCAGGGTGAGCGCCGTCGCTTCGCCGAAACCGGAGGAGGCGCCGGTGACGAGAGCCTTGCGGCCGAAAAGGGGTTGAGTGCTGGACATGGCGGGCCTCTTTGGGGTTCGGGGCTGCATAACTATGCATCCGGGCTCGGGTTTCCTATGTCCTGACTATGCGCGCCTTCGCCGAGCTTCTGGACCGGCTCTCCTTCACCCCATCCCGCAACGCCAAGCTGGTGCTGGTGCGCGACTATCTGGCCGGGGCGCCGGATCCAGAGCGCGGCTACGCCCTGGCGGCCCTCACCGGCGAACTGGTATTCGACGCCGCCAAGCCGGCCCTGATCCGCAGGATCGTCGAGGCGCGGGTGGACCCGGTGCTGTTCGGCTGGTCCTACGACTATGTCGGCGACCTGGCCGAGACGGTGGCGCTGATCTGGCCGCAGAAGCCGGGCGCCAACCGCGAACCGGCCCTGGAGGAGGTGGTCGATGAACTGCGCACCGCCACCCGCGCCGAGACGCCGCGCCTGATCGAATCCTGGCTCGACGCTCTCGATGCCGAAGGGCGGTGGGCGCTGCTCAAGCTGTTGGCCGGAGGGATGCGGGTGGGCCTCTCCGCCCGCCTCGCCAAGCAGGCCGCAGCCGACCTCGCCGCGCACAACCACCAGCCCATCGAGCTGAAGGACATCGAGGAGGTCTGGCACGCCCAGGCCCCGCCCTATGCGGAACTGTTCGCCTGGCTGGAGGGGCGGGGCGAGCGGCCCAATCCCGACGCGCCCGGCCGCTTCCGTCCGGTCATGCTGGCCCAGGCGGTGGACGAGGTCGCCGACTTCAAGAAGCTCGACCCGGGCGACTATGCCGCCGAATGGAAGTGGGACGGCATCCGTGTGCAGCTGGTGCGCGAGGTGCATCCGGACGGGCGCGTTGAGGCGCGGCTCTATTCGCGCACCGGCGACGAAATCTCCGGCGCCTTCCCCGACCTGATGGCGGAAATGGACTTCGAAGGCGTGATCGATGGGGAGCTGCTGGTGCTGCATGAAGGCCGCGTCGCTCCGTTCGGCGACCTGCAGCAACGGCTGAACCGCAAGAGCGTGAGCGCGGCAGTGATGGTCCAGCATCCGGCGGGCGTGCGCGCCTACGACCTGCTGGCCGAGGGCGGATCGGACCTGCGCGCCCTGCCGTTCGCCGAGCGCCGCGCCCGACTGGAGGCCTTCACCGCCCGCCACGGCGGCCCGCGCCTGGATCTGTCGCCCCTCGTTCCGTTCGACAGTTGGGACGGCCTCGCCGCCATCCGCGCCAATCCGCCCGAAGGCGACGCCATGGCGGCCGAGGGGCTTATGCTGAAACGCTGGGATTCGTCCTACGAAGCGGGGCGTCCCAAGGGGCCGTGGTTCAAGTGGAAGCGTGATCCGCGCCTGGTGGACGCGGTGCTGATGTACGCTCAGCGCGGGCACGGCAAGCGATCGAGCTTCTATTCCGACTACACCTTCGGCGTCTGGGTGTCCGAGCCCACCGGCTGGGTGCTGACGCCCGTGGGCAAGGCCTATTTCGGCTTCACCGACGAGGAATTGAAGCAGCTCGACAAGTTCGTGCGCGACAACACGGTGGAGCGCTTCGGCCCTGTGCGCAGCGTGCGCGCCGACCGCGGCTTCGGCCTGGTGCTCGAGGTGGCGTTCGAGGGGCTGCAGCGCTCCACCCGCCACAAGTCGGGCGTCGCCATGCGCTTTCCCCGCATCAGCCGCATCCGCTGGGACAAGCCCGCCGCCGAGGCGGACACGCTGGAAACCGTCGAAGCCATGCTGGCCCAGATCGAGGCCGGTCGGGGCTAGCTCTCAAACACCAGCGTCTCGATGCGGCCGTCGGGGTGGAGGCAGGCGCGCTTCATGCCCTGGGAATTGTAGGGCAGGGCGATGGCGCCCCGAGCGTCGAGGGCGATCAGGCCGCCGTCGCCGCCGAGACGACCGATGCCGGCGATCACTTCGCCGGTCGCAGCCTCCAGGCTTTCGCCCGCCAGCCTCATGCGCCAGGCCACCTGGGCGGCGGCGTTGGTGCGGATGAAGTATTCGCCTTGCCCGGTGCAGGAGGTGGCCGCCACGTCATCCGCCCAGGTCCCTGCGCCGATGATCGGCGTATCGCCCACCCGCCCTGGCAGCTTCTGGAACACGCCCCCAGTGGAGGTGCCCGCCGCCAGCCTTCCGGAGCGGTCGAGCGCCACACAGCCGACGGTGCCGTGGGCGAGCCCGGCGGGCGTGCCGGGCGGATGATTGTCCTCCCCCGAACCGGCATGGGTGAACCATCCTTCCGGGTCCTTGATCGGCGCGAAGCCCTCGCGGCGGGCGAAGCGGGCGGCGCCCTCTCCGGCCAGCATGACGTGGGGCGTCCGCTCCATCACGGCGCGCGCGACGGCGATTGGGCTTTCGAACCCCTCCAGCGCCGCCACCGATCCGGCGCGTTGGTCGGCTCCGCTCATCAGGCTGGCGTCGAGCTCGTAACGGCCCGACAGGTTGGGCGAGGCGCCGCGCCCCGCCACGTACAGACCCGAGGCCTCAAGAGCGGCGATGGTCTCCACCACCACGTCCAGCGCTGCTGCTCCGGCGTTCAGCCGGTCGCGCGCCGTCTCCACCAGACCCTGCATGTGCGGGACCTCGCGGCTGTAATCGCGGCTGCGGCGTGCGCCCGCCCCGCCGTGCAGGGCGAGCGCCGTTATCTCTTTGGACATACCGGACCCTCTGAAAAGCCTTGGCGGGCGGGGCTTGGCTGGTTAGCGTCCGCGCCGACTTATAAATCTGACGACGCTTTAGATCAGGAACGGGAAACGATCCAATGAAGGCCATGCTTTCCACCCGCGTGGGCGGTCCGGAAACTCTCGAACTGACCGAGTTGCCCGATCCGGTGGCCAAGCCCGGCGAAGTGGTCGTGGCCGTGAAGGCGTGCGGGGTGAACTATCCCGACGTGATCATCATCGAGGACAAGTACCAGTTCAAACCCGAGCGCCCCTTCGCCCCCGGCGGCGAGATCGCCGGCGTGGTGGAGAGCCTGGGCGAGGGCGTGACCTCGCTCAAGGTCGGCGATCGGGTGATCGGCCAGGCCGGCTGGGGCGGCATGTCGGAGAAGATCGCGCTCGACGCCCGCCGCTGCACCCCGATGCCCGAGGGCATGCCGTTCGAGGAGGGCGCGGCCTTCTTCCTCACCTATGGCACCAGCTACCATGCGCTGAAGCAGCGCGCCGCCATCAAGCCGGGCGAATCCTTGCTCGTGCTCGGCGCGGCCGGGGGCGTGGGGCTCGCCGCCGTGGAGCTCGGCAAGGCGATGGGGGCCAAGGTGATCGCCGCCGCCTCCACCCAGGAAAAGGTCGATCTCGCCATCAAGCACGGCGCGCAGAGCGGCATGGTCTATCCCCTCGGCCCCTTCGACAAGGACGGCAAGAAGGCGCTGGGTGCAGCGTTCAAGGACGCCGTACCCAAGGACGGTGTGGACGTGATCTATGACGCGGTGGGCGGCGACTATGCCGAGGCGTCCCTGCGCGCCATCGCCTGGGAAGGGCGCTTCCTGGTGATCGGCTTTCCGTCGGGCATCCCCTCGATCCCGCTGAACCTCACCCTGCTCAAGGGCTGCCAGATCGTCGGCGTGTTCTGGGGCGCCTTCACCACCAAGCAGCCGGCGGACAATGCGGTGAACATCAAAGAGATGCTGCAGATGTATGCGGGCGGCAAAATCCGTCCCTACGTCTCCTCCACCTTCTCCCTCGCCGAAGCCGGCAAGGCCATCACCGAACTTGCCGAACGCCGCGCCAAGGGCAAGGTCGTGGTCACTCTATAGCCGTCACCCCCGGACCTGTTCCGGGGCCCATCCCGCGTCCGAACAAGCGGATGGATGCCCGGACAGGTCTGGGGGTGATGATCAAAAATAAGCGCTCAGGGAGAACGAACATGACCGGACGGCTGGAAGGCAAGATCGCGCTGATCACGGGCGGGTGCTCGGGCATCGGGCTGGCGACGGTGGAGCTGTTCGTGGCGGAGGGCGCGCTGGTGGTCGCCGCCGACGTGCAGGACGCCAAGGGTAACATCCTGGAGCGGCGCTTTCCTGACAAGGTGCGCTACGCCCACTGCGACGTAACGGTGGAGGCGGACATCAAGAAGGCGGTGGACCTCGCAGCCTTGTCCTTCGGCGGCCTCGACATCCTGTTCAACAACGCCGGGCACGGCGGCGCCATCGGCACGGTGGAGGAGACCGACGCCAAGGCGTGGGACGATACCTTCGCCCTGCTCGTGCGCGGCCCGGCCATCGGCATGAAGCACGCCGTACCGCTGATGCGGGCGCGGGGCGGCGGGGCTATCGTCAACACCGCCTCCATCGCGGGGCTGCAGGCCGGGTGGGGGCCCTTGGCCTATTCGGCGGCCAAAGCGGCGGTGATCCAGTTGACCAAGGTCGCGGCGGCGGAGCTTTCGCCCCTGAAGATCCGCGTCAACGCCATCTGTCCCGGCCTGATCGCCACCTCCATCTTCGGCGCCTCCTTCGGCATGCCGCGCGAGGTCGCCGACCAGATGGCCGCCCGGATCGAGGAGATCGCGCCCAAGTTCCAGCCGGTGCCCAAGGCCGGGCTCGGTCACGACATCGCCGAGGCCGCCCTCTACCTCTCCTCCGACGCCTCCGCCTTCGTTTCCGGCACGCATCTGGTGGTCGATGGAGGGTTGACCATCGGCCCGCGCAGCGCCTGGGCGGCGGACAGCGTCTCGCCGATACTGGAAGCCTTCGGCATCACCGTCGAGCAGGCCGAGGCCATGCGCGCGGCCCAGAAGGCGCAGCAGGCGGCCCAAAGCGCGGCAGCTCAGGGCGCAGCAGGCTGAGATGCCGACGCGGCCCGTCCCCGTTCCGGCGCCGTGGCTGAAGCTCGACCCGGCGCTCGACCCCGGCGCGCTTGCCGGACCATTCGCGGCGCACGGCCGGCTGCACATACCCGGTCTCTTCGCGCCGGGCGGGGCGGAACGGCTGCACCAGTCGCTGGAGACCAGCACGCCCTGGCGGCGCTCCACCACCGGGGAGACAGGCAACCTCAACTTCTATGTGGAGGCCTATGACGCCCAGCCCGAGGCGTGGAAGGCGCAACTGCGGCAGGTGATCGAGGCGCGGGCGCGCGATGGGTTTCAGTACCTGTTCGACTCCTACCCGGTGTCGGACGAGCTGGAGGAAGGCCGCCGCATCGGCCTGGCCTGCGAGGCGGTCTACGATCTGTTCAATGCCGAGCCCGTTCTCGGCTTCCTGCGCAGGCTGACGGGCGAACCGCGCATCGCCTATGTGGACGCCCAGGCCACGCGCTACCTGCCCGGCCACTTCCTCACCGAGCACGACGACGAGCGCGAGGGCAAGCATCGCCTGTTCGCCTATGTGCTGAACCTGACCCCGCGCTGGCGGGTGGATTGGGGCGGCCTGCTGCTGTTTCCCGACGTGGACGGACACGTGGCGGAGGGCTATGCGCCCAAGTTCAACGCCCTCAACATCTTCCGCGTGCCCGCGCCGCACACGGTGACCCAGGTCTCCAGCTTCGCCGGCGCCCCGCGCTACGCCATCACCGGCTGGATCCGCGCCAAGCCGCCCTGGGGCTGAACCGCTAACGCAGCCGGGCGATCAGGGCCGTGGTCGACGGGTCGTGCGCCTGGGCTGCACCGCCCTCCAGTTCGCCGAGCACGCGGTTGGCGAGGGACTTGCCGAGCTCTACGCCCCACTGGTCGAAGCTGTTGACGCCCCAGATCGTCCCCTCCACCAAGACCTTGTGCTCATAGAGGGCGATCAGCGCGCCGAGCGTTTCGGGCGTCAACCGGTCGAGCACGATGGTGGTGGACGGTCGATTGCCGGGGAAAGTCTTCTGCGGCGCCAGGATTTCGATCTCGGCGATGGAGACGCCCTTCGCCTGCAATTCGGCCCGCACCGCCGCTTCGCTCTTGCCGACCAGCAGAGCCTCGGCCTGCGCGATGACGTTGGAGAGGAGCTTGCGGTGTAGTTCCGCGGGGCCCTCATCCTGCTTGGCCACGGCGATGAACTCCAGCGGGACCACGTCCACGCCCTGATGCAGTTGCTGGAAGAAGGCGTGCTGGCCGTTCGTGCCTGCATCGCCGAACACCACTGGTGCGGTGGCGTGCTCCGCCGGACGACCGTCCGTGCGAACCCGTTTGCCGTTGGATTCCATCTCCAGCTGCTGCAGGAAGGCCGGCAGCAAGGTCAGGCGGCGCGCATAGGGGATCACCGCCCGCGCCGAGCGACCGAGGCCGTCGCGGTTCATCACCTGAGCGATGGCCAGCAGCACCGGGGCGTTGCGCTCCAGCGGCGCGTAGAGGAAGTGGCGATCCATGGCCGCCGCTCCGGCCAGCAGGCGCTCGAACATCTCGAAGCCGAGACCGATGGCCACCGAGAGGCTGACCGCCGACCACAGCGAGAACCGCCCGCCGACCCAGTCCCAGAAGGCGAACACCTTTTGTGGATCGACGCCGGAGGCGGCCGCCCTGTCCGGCGCAGCGCTGACGGCTGCGAAGCGGGCGCGGGCGCCGTCCTCGCCCAACGTGGCGCGCAGCCAGTCGCGGGCCACGGTGGCGTTGGCGAGGGTCTCTTGCGTGGTGAAGGCCTTGGACACCGCAACCACCAGCGTCGTGGCGGGGTCGAGGCCATGCAAGGCGGCGGCGATTTCAGACCCGTCCACATTGGCGGCGAAGCGCAGCGCGATCGGAGCATCCAGCGGTCGCAGCGCCTCCCAGACCAGGCGCGGGCCGAGATCGGACCCGCCGATGCCGATATGGACGATGGCCTTCAAGGGCTTTCCGCCGATGCCGTTGGCGCGCAGATCGTCCGCCAGGGCCTTCATCCTGGCGAGGGTGGCGCGCACCTCGGCGGAGACCGGCTGGCCGAGGGCGCTGAAATCGCCGCCAGGGTCGCGCAGGGCCGGGTGGAGCACGGCGCGGTGCTCGGAGGCATTGACCGCCTGGCCTGCGAACAGAGCCGCGCGCCGCGCCTCGATCCCCGCCGCGCGCGCCAGGGCCACGCCAGCCGCCAGCCCTTCGGTCGACAGGGGCTGCTTGGCGAGGTCGAGATAGAGGCCCGCCGCCTCCACCGTCATCGCCTGCATCCGCGCCGGCTCGGCGGCGAATAAAGACAGGATGGGGGTCGCCTCCAGTCGCGGCCGCCGCGTCGAAGCGCGCCCAGGCGGCGGTCAGATCGTCGGTCTCGGCGTGCTTCATCGGGGTCCGGGCGGGACGGTTTTCCGGCCGCGTTAAACTTGGTGAAGGGTTTGTTTACCGAACGCGGGCGAAATCGCCAGCATCCGTCTCAACCGGGAGCTTCTCATGTCCTGCGATGTCGCCGCCTCTGTGACCCTGTGGCTGGCCGCGGTCAGCGCCAACCCGCAAGCCCAGTCCGAAAATCTGCTGCGCACGGTTTCCGCCGTGGCGGCGCCGACCTCGCTGGCCCGCGAGCCGCTCTATGCCGACATCGTCTCTCGCGCGGCGGCGCTGAAGAAGCAGGTGGAGCGCTACAAGGCCGCCGGCGGCGCCATGCCCGATCTCGACGGGTTCAAGGCCAAGATCGCGGCCCTGTCCGAACTCGACATGAAGGGGCACCTCGACCTCGCCAAGCGCGGCACGGACGGCGACCTGAAGTGCATCCTGCGCGGCATCAGCCAGGATCTGCCCAAGAAGCTCGACGAGGTCGCCGCCGCCACCGGCGCCGCCAAGCTGAAGGCCCTGACCGACATGGCCTATCTGCTCAACGACAATGTCGAGGTGATCACAGCCCCGCCCGCGCCGCCGGTCTAGGACCTAGGCGCTGGGCTTGGCGCCCGACGCGGTAGTGAGCGCTTCCACTACGCCGCCCTCGGTGAGCACCTGGGGCAGGATCTGCGGTTCGCCGCCCTTGGCGTCATAGACGAGGTAGAGCGGCACGCCCGCCCGGCCGAGCGCCTTGAGCTGGTCGGCGATCTCGGCATTGCGGTTGGTCCAGTCGGCTTTCAAGTAGGCGGTATTGGTGCGCTTGAAGGCGTCGGCCACCCCGCCGGTGGCGAGGGCCGTGCGCTCGTTCACCTGGCAGGTCACGCACCAGGCGGCGGTAAAGTCCACGAACACCGGGCGGCCGGCGGCGCGCAGGCTGTCCACCTTGGCCGGCGTCCAGGCTTCCGAGGCGATGCCGCTCACGGGCGAGGGACCGGCGGCCGCCGTCGTCGCCTGGGCGGTCATGGCCGCGCCGGTCACGACCAGCGGGATGGCCACGGCGATCCCGGCCAGGGCGCCCAGACGCGGCAGGAGGGGCTTGGACGCCCGCTGGCTGACCCCGAACAGCCAGACGCCGAAGGCTGTGAACACGGCGGCGGCGAACAGGAGGGCGAGGCCGTTGGCCCCCGCCTGCTGCACGAACACCCAGGCCAGCCAGGCGGCCGAGCCATACATCGGGAAAGCCAGAGTCTTCTTCAGCGCCTCCATCCACGCGCCGGGCTTGGGCAGCCGCTTGAACAGGCCAGGCACGAAGGCGACCAGGGTGAAGGGCGCGGCAAGGCCCATGCCCAGCGCCACGAACACCGACAGAGCCGCCAGCGGCGGCTGGGTGAAGGCCCAGCCGATGGCGCCGGCCATGAAGGGGGCAGTGCAGGGGGCGGCGACCACCACGGCCAGCACGCCGGTGAAAAAGGAGCCGATCATCCCGCCCTTGGAGGCCAGGCCCTGGCCCGCGCCCTGCACCGACAGGCCGATCTCGAACACGCCCGACAGGTTCAGCGCCACCGCCAGCATGAGAAGGGTCAGCGCCGCCACCACGCCCGGCGACTGCAGCTGGAAGCCCCAGCCCACGGCCTGCCCGGCCTGCTGCGCCAGGATGAGGGCGGCGGCGAGGGCGACGAAGGTCAGCACGCAGCCGATCATGAACAAGAGGCCCTCGGCCCGCGCCTTACCGGGATGGTCGAGGTGGCGCACCAGCTGCGCCGCCTTGATCGACAGCACCGGGAAAACGCACGGCATCAGGTTGAGGATCAGCCCGCCGATGAAGGCGAAGGCCAGCGCGCCGGGCAACCCGCCGAACCCGCCGAACCCGCCGTCGCCCGCCCCGCCGTCCGGGCCCGGCCCCGTCGCGACGTCGCCGCGCTTGGCGGGGGTGGCGCTGATCTCGATGGCGTGGCCGGGGGCGAAGGCCAGCACGCCGTTCAGCTTGGCCGGGGCCTTGTTGTGCGTGAACGAATAGCCCGCCGGCAGGAGCAGGGTCATGCCGGCGCCGGCCTTGGCCGGGACCTGGCTCTTCACCTGGTCGATCACCGTGCCGTCATAGGGGAAGAAGTAGGCCTTGGAGATGTCCTGTCCCTTGAGCGCCGCGCCGGTGACGGTGAGGCGCACCTGTTCGCCCTTGGCGATGTAGGCGAAGGTCGCCTTCAGTCCGCCGGGCTTGGGTGCGTTGGCCACGGTGTCGGCGATGATCCTGCCATAGGTGGGATCGGGCTGGGGCGAGACGCCGGGCGCGGTAACCACAACCGGCAGGGTCAGCTTCACCTGCTCGGGCACGCAGACGTCCTTGCAGACCAGCCAGTCGACCACGGCGTTCAGCTGCTGCTTGCCGGGCTTGGCGTCGGCCGGAATCTGGATCGGGGTCGGCAGATAGACCTCGTTGGAGAAAACGTAATTCATCAGCGGGCCGGACAGGAACCGCTCGGGCTCGGGCCAGATGATGTCGCCGGCGGTCCAGCCGGCCGGCAGGGTCCAACTCAGCGAGGTGGCCTGACCGGCGTCGCCGGGGTTGCGCCAATAGGTGTGCCAGCCGGGAACGATCTTCTGGTGCAGGGCGACGTTCAGGGTCTGCCCCGGCGCCGCGCCGCGCGTCTCGGCGACGAGTTCGGCCTCCACATGGGAGGTCTTGACCGGGGCGGCATGCGCCGATGCGCTGGCCAGCCAAAGGCCGAAGGCCGCGATCACGGCGGTCAGGACGGGGGTGCGACTCATCGGAAGCCTTCTCATGCAGCGCGTCTTCTCAGCGTTCGCGGCTGTAAGCGCAAAATCGTGCGCCATCGCCGCCTTCGCAAGCGAATACGCATCATCCCTCGACAAAGGCGCCCGGACTTCCTTATCCACAAGACAGGGGCTGCAAGCCAGTAGGGCCGGAGGGTTCGGATTTGCCGGGACGTTTCGACGAGATCGAGGTCGGCCAAGTGGCGACGCTGGGCGTGGTGGTGGTGGACGATGCCGGGCTGAAGGCCTTCTGCGCCGCCTTCTCCCCCTCCTGGGATGTGGAGGGCGGTGCGCCGGACGCGCTGGTCTACGCCCTGTGGGCCAAGCTCGACGGCGAGGCGGCGGCAGGCTGGCCGCAGACCAAGCGTCTGGGCGTCGACGCCCTGCGCTTCATGCGCAATCCGCCGGCGGGCGAACTTCTGCGCGGCCGCATGACCGTCTTCGCCAAGGACCCGGTGGGCGAGGACAAGGGCGTCGTCATCGCCCAGCACGACCTGCTGGATGAGGCCGGCCGTCTCGTCTTCTCCTGCCTGACCCGGTCGGTGTTTGCGCGCTAGCGGAACAGCTTCAGCTCCACCGCGTCGCCCATGGTGCGGTAGCCGGCGTCGTTGGGGTGGAGCCAGTCGCCGGACTGCAGGTCCTTCTTCATCCGCGCGGGATCGGCGGGGTCGCGCATGGCGGCGTCGAAGTCGATGACGCCGTCGGCCTCGTGGTTGGAGCGGATCCAGGCGTTGGCCGCCAGGCGCGCCGCCTCGCCATCCTCGCGGAAATAGGCCGCGCCCTTGTAGGGCAGCAGGGTGGCGAAGATCACCTTCAGGCCATGGGCGTGGGCGCGGGCCAGGATCTGCCGGTAGCCCGCGATCAGGGCCTCCGCCGAGGGTGTCGGCTTGCCGCCCAGATCGTTGATCCCTTCGAGGACCACCAGGTGCGTCGCGCCCGGCATGGACACCACGTCGCGGTCGAAGCGCGTGAGGGCGCTTTCGCCGAAGATGGAGATGACGCCGTCGCTCAGCACGCGGTTGCCGCCGATGCCGGCATTGGCGACGGCGGCCTGCACGCCGGCCTTGGCCAGACGCTCGGCCAGGCGATCCGGCCAGCGGCGGTTGGTGCCCGAGGTGGAGAGATAGCCGTCGGTGATGGAGTCGCCGAAGGCGATGATCGAGGGGCCCCGAACAGTGCTCTGCACCTCGACGGCGGAGATATAAACCCAGGAGTCGATCTTCTGGGCCGGGGTGAAGGGCGTGTCGGTGAAGTCGCCCGCCGGGGAGATCGCGCCGCCGCCGAGGCCTATGGCGTGGCAGGTGCACTGGCCCGCATCGCCGGGCAGGTAGAGGCTGATCTGCAGGTCGGAAAGCGGCTGCGCGCCGATCTCCACCGGGTCGCTGACCAGGGGAGCGTGGGGCGGGATCACGGCCGTCTTGGAGCCGCCGAAGGTGACGTCGTGGGCGCTGTCGGCGACCACCTGGCCGTCGGCGCCGATCAGCGCAACGCGGGCATGACCGATCGCCAGCGGTTTCGCGCCGTACTCGTTGGTGAGCCGCAGCCGGAGCGCGCGCCCACCGGTGCTCAGGTGCATCACCTGCACCAAGGTCTGGTTGTTCAGGGTGGGCGTGGCGACCGGGAATTTGACGCCGAGCGGCATCGGCGGTTCGGGCGAGGCCGCCCAGCTGGTTCGCCAGCCCGTCTCCGCCGCCTGCGTCGCCGGGGCCAGCATCAGGCCGGCGAGGAACAGCAGCGCCGCGATCGTCTTGGTCATTCCAAACCCCTTTGGCCAAATCTGACCATGCGGGGCACTAGACCGACCGGCGCGCCTTCGGGTCAAGACCAAAGGCCGCCGGGGTACCGGCCCCTAGTAGCGGTAGTGGTCCGGCTTGAACGGACCGGCGACGGGCACGTCGAGATAGTCGGCCTGGTCCTTGCGCAGCACGGTGAGGTGCGCGCCGAGCTTGGCGAGGTGGAGCATGGCCACCTTCTCATCGAGGTGCTTAGGCAAGGTATAGACCTTGTTCTCGTACTTGGACTTGTTGGTCCAAAGCTCGATCTGGGCCAGGGTCTGGTTGGTGAAGCTGGCGCTCATCACGAAGCTCGGGTGGCCGGTGGCGTTGCCGAGGTTCACCAGTCGGCCTTCCGACAACAGGATGATCTTCTTGCCGTCCGGGAATTCGATGTGGTGGACCTGCGGCTTGATCTCGTCCCACTTGAAGTTCTTTAGGCCCGCGACCTGAATTTCGCTGTCGAAGTGGCCGATGTTGCACACGATGGCGTTGTTGCGCATCGCCCGCATATTATCGACCGTGATCACATCCTTGTTGCCTGTGGCGGTGACGAAGATGTCGGCGTGGCCGGCCACCTGATCCAGGGTGCGGACCTCATAGCCTTCCATCGCCGCCTGCAGCGCACAGATCGGGTCGATCTCGGTGACGATGACCCGGGCGCCGCCGTTGCGGAGCGAAGCGGCCGAGCCCTTGCCCACGTCGCCATAGCCACACACGACAGCCACCTTACCTGACAGCATCACGTCGGTGCCGCGGCGGATGGCGTCCACCAGGCTCTCGCGACAGCCATAGAGGTTGTCGAACTTGGACTTGGTGACGCTGTCGTTGACGTTGATGGCGGGGAAAGGCAGTTCGCCCCGTTCGGCCATCTGATAGAGGCGGTGAACGCCTGTCGTGGTCTCTTCGGACACGCCGCCGATGGCGTCGCGGATGGCCGAATAGAAGCCGGGCTTTTCCTTCAGATAGCGCTTCATCACCGCGAACAACGCCTCTTCCTCTTCGTTCGAGGGGTTGGCGATGACCGAGGGGTCCTTCTCCGCCTTGGGCCCGAGCACGCAGAGCAGGGTGGCGTCGCCGCCGTCGTCGAGGATCAGGTTGGGATAGCCGCCGTCCGACCACTCGAAGATCTTGTGGGCGTAGTCCCAGTACTCGACCAGGGTCTCGCCCTTAACGGCGAACACCGGCGTGCCGGCGCCGGCGATGGCGGCGGCGGCGTGGTCCTGGGTGGAGAAGATGTTGCAGGAGGCCCAGCGCACTTCCGCGCCCAAGGCTTCCAGGGTCTGGATCAACACCGCCGTCTGGATGGTCATATGCAGGCTGCCGGCGATGCGTGCGCCCTTCAGCGGCTTGGCCGCGCCGAACTCCTGACGCAGGGCCATCAGGCCCGGCATTTCGGTTTCGGCGATGGCGATCTCCTTGTTGCCGAAGGCGGCGAGGGAGATGTCGCGAACGATGTAGTCGGCCATGGGTGGCGGCTCCGAGAGGCTTTTACCCGATCCTATAGAGGGGCCGGCGTCTGGCGGCAAGGCGGACATAAGGACATCTTTATATGATTGGGCTCGCGCTCAAGGCCCCTCCCGTCGTCCCGTCTCTATGCCCATCAGGTTGGCGGCATGGACGAGGCCCAGCATGGCGACCGCCGCGGCCAGCACCATGAGCAGACGCCACGGCACGAGGCGCGGCCCGCGCACCAGATCCGGCGCCCGCGCGCCGCGCCATCCGGCGAAGGCGCAGAGACCTGCCGCGCCAAGAATGACGCCGAGTGTCGCAGCCCAATCCATCCACTTTCCCGTTGCGTTAACGATGGGTTAACAGTCCGTCGCCGATTCGTTTCTGGCGAGCCGAGTTCTCCACAGCCGAATGGCCTTGACGCTAGATATGGCGCCCGGGTCTCGTTTACACGCTATGTCTTGATGGCTAGCGTGAGGCTGGCGCGATGGACCGGCTTCTGATTCCATGTCGCCGGGCGAGGGCCCGAGGAGTAGCGAGCCAGATGACCACGGCGGGCCCCTGGAGCGTCAAAGGGATCGATCCCAAGGCGCGTGAACTCGCCAAGGACCTTGCGCATCGTTCCGGGATGACGCTGGGCGAGTGGCTCAATCGCATGATCATCGAAGGCGACGCCGAGGACGAACTCGAAGCCGCGCCGCATTCGCCCTATGCCGAGCCGCCGCGCCCCGCCTCGCGTGAAATCCGTCTGTCCTCAGGGGCCGAACTGCAGCGGGTCGCCCGCGCCCTCGACGCCCTGACCGCGCGGATGGAGGCGGCCGAGCATCGCTCCACCCTGGCCATCTCCGGCATCGACCAGTCGGTCATGGGCGTGCTCTCGCGCATCGAGGGGGTGGAGCGCGACCGTACCGCCGTCGCCGCCCGCTTCGACAACGAGCTCGACGAGGTCAAGGCGGCCCAGGCCAAGGTGGCCGAGCGGCTGCGTCGCATCGGCGACGAGGATGGCTCGCGCCTGGAAGCCATGCGCGCCCTGGAAGGCGCGCTCGGCAAGATCGCCGAGAAGCTCTACGATTCCGAGACCAAGACCCGCGCCGCGCTCACCGATGTCCAGCAGGACGTGGCCCACGCCGTCCGCCGCGTCGATCGGGTTGAAAGCCGCATCGAGGCCGACCCCGCCAATAATCTGGTGGACGCCGTGGTCGCCCGTATCGGCGAGCGACTGGCCGAGGCCGAGACCCGTACCGCCCAGGCCATGCAGGCGATGGAGGCCTCCTTCGCGGGCCTCGATCAGCGCCTGAGGGCCACCGAAGCCGTCGCCGACGAGGACTCGCCGGAGCGCCGGTTCGAGCGCCTCGCCGCGGAGCTCAACGAGCGGATGGAGTCCAACCGCTCGGAACTGACCGAAAGATTGAACGCCGCGGCCGACGGCAAGCTCGACCGCATGGAATCGACCCTGCGCGAATTGGCGGGCCATGTGGAGCAGGGCGAACGCCGCTCCGCCCAGGCCATCGATCGTATGGGACGCGAAGTGATGCGCATCGCCCAGACCCTGGGCGAGCGGGTCGGCTCGGTGGAGGCCCGCACGGCCGACGCCGCGCAGCAGATGGGGGGAGAAATGGCCCGGATCGCCGACGCCATGGAGCAGCGACTTGGCCGCGCCGACAGCGTTCAGGCCGAAGCGCTCGAGAAGCTGGGCGGGGAGATCGCCAAGATCGCCGAACGCCTGGCGGACCGGATCGCGAGCTCCGAACGCCGCTCCGCCGTCGCCTTCGACGATGTGGGCGAGCAGATCGGCCGCGTCACCGAGCGGCTCAACGACCGCTACGAGGCCAGCCAGAGCGCCCTCGCCGAGCGCATCAAGGCGTCCGAAGACCGCACAGCCAAGCTGTTGGATGAAGCGCGCGAAACGATCGACCGCCGCCTGATGGAGGCCCAGCGCCGCGCCGTGCTGGAGAGCGTGGCCGAGACCCAGCGCCAGATCGCCGAGGAGGAGATCGCTCCGGCCCGCGCCGCCGCCTCTCCCTTCCCCGACGATCCCTTTGCAGCCCTCGACACCCCCCTGCGCGCGCCCGCCGCCAACGCCGCGCCCCCGCGCACCGCCTCGCCCTTCTCGGAACCCGAACCGTTCGCGACCGCCGAGCCGTTCGTCGCCGAAGAGGCTTTCGGCCATCGCTATACCGGCCACGACGCCGAAGCGGCGATGGGCGGCGCCCTGAGCGAGGATGTGTTCGCCGCTCCGCAGCCTGAGCCTGCCCTCGGCGAAGCCCGCTCGACGCGCGACGTGGTGGCCGCCGCCCGCGCCGCCGCCCGCGCGGCTTCAGACCGTCCGGAACCCATGGTGCGCGGCAAGCGCGACGCCCTGGCGCGGACGCCCGAACTGGCCGGCTCCGTCGCCGCGCCCGCCCTCGAGAGCGAGAAGGGCGGCTTCAGCTTCTCCCTGCCCAAACGCAAGAAGAAGGACAACGGCGTCACCCTGCGCACCATGGTGGTCGCTTCCGGCACCGCCGCGGCCCTGGCCGTGACGGCCGTAGGCGCGACCCTCTATCTCGGCGCCGAGTCCGGCCCGTCGGGCCAGCACGTGGATCGCTCCAGCCCGCCGCCCACCGCCGCCCGCAGTGATGACTCCAAGACCCTGGCCGCCGAAGCGACCACCGCCCCTGCGCCCAGCGCCGATACGCCGCAGGGAACCGGAGTGTCCGACACGGCTCCGGCCGATACCCTCGCCATGGCCGTCGCGCCCGCCCCGGGCGAGACCCAGGGCCTTCACCTGCCCGCCCCCGCCAAGGGCAGGCTGCCGGCCCTCGCCCCTACACCGACGACCAGTGCTGCAGCCATGCCGGCGCCCGCCGCCAAGCCGGTCGAGGCGCGCCCGCTCTACAACACCGCCATCGGTCGCCTGCAGTCGGGCGACGTGGCCGGCGTGGAGGATCTGCGCAAGGCCGCCAATCTCGGTTTCGCCCCGGCCCAATTCTACCTCGCCAAGCTCTATGAAAGCGGTGGCTCGGGCATCAAGAAGGACCTCGGCGAAGCCCGCCGCTGGACCGAGCGCGCCGCCCAGTCCGGCGATCCCAAGGCCATGCACAACCTGGCCCTCTATGAGTTCAACGGCGAGGGCGGGGCCAAGGACCAGGCCGAGGCTACGCACTGGTTCAAGAAGGCGGCCGACCAGGGCGTGGTCGACAGCCAATACAATCTTGGCCGCCTCTACGAGAACGGCGGCTACGGCGTGCCGCAGAACAAGGCCGAGGCCTACAAGTGGTATCTCGTCGCCGCCGCCCAGGGCGACAAGGACGCCAGAGCCTCAGCCGACGCGGTCAAGTCCCAGCTCCCCGCCGACCAGGCCGCCGCCGCCGAACGCACCGCCCTCGCCTTCCGCGCCGCCAAACCCCCAGCCCTGGAGACGGCGAAACAGTAGGCGTGGCCCTCGGGTCGAGCCGCGGGGAGATCGGAACGTTCCTTGCCGCTTATCCGGCGCGGGAGGGCTCCGCGTCTATCTTCATAGGGTGAGCTCGCTACAACAACCGCGCCGGCTTGATAGGCGCCGCAGCATGCCGGCTCACAGCCCCTTCACGATACCCTCGACCATCTTCTTCGCGTCGCCGAACAGCATCATGGTGTTGTCCTTGAAGAAGAGCTCGTTCTCCACGCCCGCATAGCCGGCGGCCATGCCGCGCTTGATGAAGAGGATGGTGCGGGCCTTTTCCACGTCCAGGATCGGCATGCCGAAGATGGCGGAGGAGGGGTCGGTCTTGGCGGCGGGGTTGGTGACGTCGTTGGCGCCGATGACGAAGGCCACGTCGGCGGTGGCGAATTCCGAATTGATGTCCTCGAGCTCGAACACCTCGTCATAGGGCACGTTCGCCTCGGCCAACAGCACGTTCATGTGGCCCGGCATACGCCCGGCGACGGGGTGGATGGCGTATTTCACCTCCACGCCCTCCTCCTTCAGCTTGTCGGCCATTTCGCGCAGCGCATGCTGGGCCTGGGCCACCGCCATGCCGTAGCCGGGGACGATGATGACCTTGGAGGCGTTCTTCATGATGAAGGCCGCATCGTCGGCCGAGCCCTGCTTGACCGGTCGCGTCTCCACCTTGCCGCCGCCCGCCGCCGCCACGTCCGCACCGAAGCCGCCGAGGATCACCGAGACGAAGGACCGGTTCATCCCCTTGCACATGATGTAGCTGAGGATGGCGCCCGACGAGCCCACCAGGGCGCCGGTGATGATCAGGGTGGTGTTGGCTAGGGTGAAACCCAGCGCCGCCGCCGCCCAGCCGGAGTAGGAGTTGAGCATCGACACCACCACCGGCATGTCCGCCCCGCCAATGGGGACGATCAGGGTCACGCCGGCCACGAGGGCGAGGGCGAAGATGGCCCAGAAGGCCCACAGGGCGCCGCCGCCGCTGGCCACCAGGATGGCGATCAGACCGAGGATGGCCACGCCGATGGCGATGTTGATCAGGTGGCGCGCGGGCAGAAGGATCGGCGCGCCCGACATGTTGCCGTTCAGCTTGGCGAAGGCGATCAAGCTCCCGGTGAAGGTGATGGCGCCGATGGCCACGCCGACGCTGAGCTCGATCAGGCTCTCCAGCTTCACCGAACCGTTGGCTTCGAGGATGCCGTAGGCGGCGGGGGTGTAGATGGCGGCGATGGCCACAAGGCAGGCGGCGAGGCCGACCAGGGAGTGGAAGGCGGCCACGAGTTGCGGCATGGAAGTCATGGGGACGCGCCGGGCGATCACCGCCCCCGCGCCGCCGCCGATCCCCACGCCGGCCACGATCAGCACCAGGGTCACCACGTCCAGCGCGCCTTGGGTGAACAGGGTGGCGAGGGTGGTCAGAATGGCGATGGCCATGCCGACCATGCCCATCTGGTTGCCCCGTCGCGAGGTGACCGGGCTCGACAGGCCGCGTAGGGCCAGGATGAACAGGACCCCCGAAACCAGATACAGCAGGGCGGCGATATTGGCGTTCATGCTTCCCCCGAGGCTCCCATCACCAGACGTGCAGGGTGACTTTGCCCGCGTCGCCGACCGTGTTGAGAATGGCGGTCTGGACGGTTCCGGGCTTGGACAGCGTCACCTTCACCGGCGGCGAGCCGGACGTGATCTTGATCGTGCAGTGCGCGGTGGGCGAGGCGATGTAGTCCTTGAACGGGCCGGCCTTGGTCACCCCATAGCGATTGGCGTAGCCGCCCTCCGGCGTCTGATAGGTGCGTACGTCGCACAGCATCTCGTAGTGGGTGTCGGCGGCGGCCTCGATGTTCAGGTCGAGGTGCGGACCCTCCGGCACGGGCGAGGCGGGCTTGTTCACGCCCACCTTGTTGGGGTCGCACCCAGCCAGCGCCAAGCCGGCCCCGAGGACAGCGCCCAGAAGAACCCAGCGTCGCATCACTTGTCCTTCTTCTTATACATGGCGAGCATGCGCTGGGTGACGAGGAAGCCGCCGAAGATGTTCACGGCCGCTAGCCCCGCCGCCACCGCGCCCGCGCCCTTGGAGATCCAGATGTGCAGGCCCGTCGCATCGCCCATGGCCGGGTGTGCGGCGGCGGCGAGCAGCGCGCCGACGATGATCACCGAGGAGATGGCGTTGGTCACCGCCATCAGCGGCGTGTGCAGGGCGGGTGTGACGCTCCACACCACATAATAACCGACGAAGATGGCGAGCACGAAGATCGCCAGGCGGAAGACGGTGGGATCGACCAGGTCCATGTTCAGGCTCCCTTGAGGGACGGATGCACGACCTCGCCGTCCTTGGCGACGACGGCGGCGACCAGGATCTCGTCGTCCCACTGGGGGGCGAAGCTCTTGTCCTTGTCCACGAACAGGGCAGCGAGATTGACCAGGTTGCGGGCGTAGAGGTTGGAGGCGTCGGCGGCGATGGAGGCGGGCAGGTTCGAGTAACCGGCGATGCGCACGCCGCCGACCTCGGTGATGCCCGGTTGGCAACCGGCGACATTGCCGCCCTGCTCCACCGCCAGATCAACCAGCACCGAGCCGGGCTTCATCGAAGCCACCTGCTCGGCGGAGACCAGCTTGGGCGCAGGGCGGCCGGGGATCAGCGCGGTGGTGATGACGATGTCCTGCTTCTTCAGGTGTTCGCTGAGCAGCGCCGCCTGCTTGGCCTGATACTCGGCCGACATTTCCTTGGCGTAGCCGCCGGAGGTCTGGGCGTTCTTGAACTCTTCGTCCTCCACGGCGAGGAACTTGGCGCCGAGGCTCTCCACCTGCTCCTTGGTGGCGGGACGCACGTCGGTAGCGGTGACCACCGCGCCAAGGCGGCGCGCGGTGGCGATGGCCTGCAGGCCCGCGACGCCGACGCCCATGACGAACACCTTGGCGGCGGCCACGGTGCCGGCGGCGGTCATCATCATCGGCAAGGCCCGGCCATAAAGGGTCGCGCCCTCGATCACCGCGCGATAGCCGGCGAGGTTGGCCTGGCTGGAGAGGGCGTCCATGGACTGGGCCCGGCTGATGCGCGGGATGAACTCCATGGCGATGGCGGTGGCGCCCGACTTGGCCAGCGCCTCGATCCCCGCCTTGTCGGCATAGGGGGCCAAGAGCGCCACGACGAGCGCGCCCGGCTTCAGGGCGGCGATCTCGTCCGCCTCGGGGGAGCGCACCTTGAACAGCAGGTCCGCGCCGGTGATGGCGGTCTTGGCGTCCGGAGCGATGACGGCGCCGGCGGCGAGGTAGTCGGCGTCGGGATAGCTGGAGGCCGTACCCGCGCCGGTCTCGATCACCAGAGCGAAGCCGGAGCCGATCAGTTTCTTCACGCTGTCGGGCGTCGCGGCGACCCGCGTCTCGCCCGCCTTGCGTTCCCTAACGACGGCGATCGTCGCGGCCATACCGCCCCCTCGAATTATCCCGGGCGCTTTATAGGGCCCCGACGCTTTACGGCCAAGTTTGCCGTGCTTGTCCAGAGCCAAAGGTCTGACCGGCTTTCAGGCTTTCTGCAAGCCGTCGCCGTTTTCAGCGAAGCTTATGCCGCGCAGATCGTCAGTGGCCGGCGGTCGGCTTCTCGCGCAGGAAGTAGATGCCGGCGGCCACCATGATCACGGCGACGATGAAGCCGGGCAGGAAGCCGGCCGGGGTGCAGAACCAGAAGATCAGCAGAGTCAGGAAGGCGGCGAGGCCCAGCGAACCCCACTTGAACAGGCCCATGACGCCCAGGAAGGTCGTGGTGTGTTCGACGATCGGCATCTCGCCCGGGACGTAGTCGGAGGCATGGCTGTCGTGCGCGGCGGTCATGGTCGGCGGATCCTGGAGCAGGTCTGAGTTTCGCAGACTATAGCGGCGGTTCGTTCAGGCTCAAGTGCGGGTAAGCATACGGGTTGGACGCTTGTGGCCGGCGGCGCCGTGAAGCTGTAACAAAACCCAGCCAAGGTACGCGCCCGCACTCGGAGCCATCATGAAATTCGCCGCCGCCTTGTCCGCCACCCTCGCCATCGCCGGAGGGGGCGGGGTCCACGCCGCGGACAGGCCCCACAATGTGGTGATCTTCGTCGCCGACGGCCTGAGGTCGCACATCGTGACGCCACAGACCGCGCCGGAGATGGCGTCCATTCGCGCGCAGGGCGTCGATTTTCAGAACAGCCACTCCCTGTTTCCGACGGTCACTACGGTCAATGGTTCGGCGATCGCCACCGGTCACGGGATCGGCGACACCGGCAATTTCGGCAACACCCTCTGGGCGGCGGTCGCCCCTTCGCTGGCCAGTTCCTCCACCTTCGCCGGGATCGAGGACGACGAGACGCTGGCGGGCATGAACGAGCATTTCGGCGGCAATTATCTGAACGAGACCAGCCTTCTCGCCGCCGCCCGCAGTCAAGGTTTCGCCACCGCCGCGGTCGGCAAGATGGGGCCCGTCGCGGAGCAGGACGTGACGGCGCGCAAGGGCGAGACCCTTATCATCGACGACTCCACCGGCTATCCGGAAGGCATTCCCCTGACTCCTGAGGTCAAGGCGGCGCTGAAAGCGGCAGGCTTCGACACCCACGCCGAGGATCGCGGTCTGAACGGCTCGGCCGGCGACTATCTGATGAGTGGCGTCCACGTGGCCAATGTGCAGCAGCAGGACTGGTTCACCGGGGTGACCACCAAGGTGGTGCTGCCGCGCCTGAAGGCTTCGGGCAAGCCGTTCGTGCTCGTGTTCTGGTCGCGCGACCCGGACGGCACCCAGCACGGCCACGGCGATAGTCTGAACGTGCTGCAGCCGGGCATTAACGGACCCACATCTCTCGCCGGGGTCCGTAATGCCGACAACGACCTGAAGACCATCCGTGAGGCGCTGAAAGCCCTGGGCCTGGCCGACACGACGGACATCGTCGTCACCGCCGACCACGGCTTTTCTACCGTTTCGCGAACCAGCAAGACTTCAGGGGCCAGCCGCTACCGGTTCCGCGACGTGAAGCCGGGGCTGATGCCGCCGGGCTTTTTGGCCATCGACCTGGCTGCGGCGCTGAAACTGCCGCTAAAGGACAATGCGGGCTTGCCCATCGACCTCAAGGGCGGCTTCCACCCGCGCGGCGAATCGGCCTTGCTCGGCAAGGATCCGGCGCATCCCGCCATCGCCATCGCCGACAATGGCGGAGCCAGTCTGGTCTATCTGCCAGGGGCGAACGCCAAGACCTTTGCGCCCAAGGTCGTCTCCGCCATGCTGAAGCAGGACTATGTGGGCGCCGTCTTCGTGGACGACGCCCTCGGCGCCATTGCCGGCGCCCTGCCCATGAGCGCTGTTGGTCTGATCGGCTCGGCCAGGACGCCCCGCCCACAGATCGTCGTCTCCTACAAAAGCTTCGTGATGAGCCCCTGCGAACGATCCGAACCGGAGCTGTGCGCCGTGGATATCAGCGAGAGCGGGTATACGGAGGGGCAAGGCATCCATGGCTCATTGAGCCGCGCCAACACCCACAATTTCATGGCCGCTATCGGACCGGACTTCAAAACCGGTTTCGTCGATCCAGCGCCGGTGTCAAACGCCGACTGGGCGCCGACCCTGGCCCATATCCTCGGCCTGAAGATGGAGCCGAAAGGCAAGCTCACCGGCCGGGTCATGGCCGAAGCCCTGCCGGGCGGGATGACGCCCGCATTCACCGCCGAGACCATCCGCTCGGCCAAGACCAAGGCCGGGTTCCAGACCGTGCTCAATATCCAGAAGGCCGAGGGCAAGGTCTATTTCGACGCCGCCGGTATGCCGGGCCGGGTGGTGGGACTGAAGCCCTAGTCCCTGCGGCGCTTTTCCCCCGCGCGGTGACGATGCTGGCGCGGCTTGACGCGGCGCGGCATGGTCGCGCCGCCTGGTCCAGACCGAGGCGGCTGAAGGGTTTGCCGGGGATTTCGAGTGAGACTGACGCGTCGTAGCGTAACCGGCGCGCTTCTGGCTTCATCGCTGGGAGCGAAGGCTCCCGCACAGACTTTTGACAACGGCGGCGGCCTGCGCGTGCGCCGCAGCCTGACCGGCATGTCGATCAACGACCCGGACCTGCAGGCCCTGCGCTACGCCGTCGCCCAGATGCGGGCGACCGAGGGGCCCCTATCCTGGCAGACCCAGCGGCAGGTCCACGCCGCGCCCTGGGGCCACCACAATTCCTGGCGCTTTCTCCCCTGGCACCGGTTCCAACTCTATTATCTGGAGCGGATCATCGCCCACGTCTCGGGCAAGCCGGACTTCGCCATGCCCTATTGGGACTGGAACAGCGACCACGCCCCGGCGGCCTATTTCCAGCACGGCAGCCCACTGTTCGACAGCACGCGCACCATCACGTCCGCCTCGCGCATCTCCACCTATCTCGGCTTCGAGTGGGCGTCGGGGCGGGGCGATCAGGACGATTTTTGGGGTCGCACCGACAACGAGTTCGGCGATTTCTTCGGCAGTCAGAACCCCACGGGCGAGGCGGGCGCGGGCTTCGCCGGCTCGGCCGAGCAGTATGGCCACAACCTGATCCACCTTTTCGTCGGCGGGCGGATGCGCAACCTCTTGGAAAGTCCGCTCGACCCCCTGTTCTGGGCCCACCATTCGAACGTGGACCGTCAGTGGGCGGTCTGGACCGAAACCCACGGGGTGCGCAACTTCCCCCGCGAATTCGGCGCGGAGCCCTGCACTGGCTATGTGGACGCCGACGGCTTCCTCGCGCCCGCCCGCACAGCCGGCGAGGCGGTGGATACACGCCCCATGGGCTTCACCTATGACGATCTGACCCTGGCCCGCCGCGCCAACATCCTGGAGCAGTGGCCCGGCCAGCGTGACCCGACACCGGCCATCGTCTCCACGCGCAGCCTGCAGGGCCAGCGCCAGTCGCCGAGCCTGGTGCGCATCTTCGTCCCGCCCGCGCTGGTGGCCAGCCTCAAGGGCGCCTACGGACCGAGGCTCGACGTCACGGGGCTGCTACAAGTGATCGGGGGCGACGGCTACGCGGTGCGCATCACCTGCCGCTCCATCGACCTCAGCTTCGTGTTCGGCCAGGACGCAGTCTTCTCCGTGCCCATGGGTGGCATGGGTCCGATGGGCATGCACCCCATGGGCCACCGGCTGCAGCTGCGCCGCCTGATCCCACGCGACGCCCGCGCCCTGAACGAAGGGTTCTGGATCGAGGCGGAATCGAACCTGCTGCGCGGTGAGCGCCGGGGGATGCAGCCCGAAGTCGCCAGCTTCGTGATCAACTATCGGGCCCAGGTCTAGGCGGCTACAAGGCGGCGCAAGGAGTCGCTCCATGTACCAGCCCCTATCCGGCGTCCGCATCCTGGCGGTGGAGCAGTACGCCGCAGGCCCCTACGGCACCCAGCTGCTGGCCGAGCTCGGGGCCGAGGTGATCAAGATCGAGGCGCCCTCCATCGGCGGCGACATCTCCCGTTCTCTAGGCCCCTATTTTCTCGGTGAGAACGACTCCGAGTTTCTGCAGACCTTCAATCGCTCGAAGAAGTCGGTGACGCTGGAGATCAAGACGCCCGAGGGCCGGGCCGCGTTCGAGGCGCTGGTGAAGGGCGCGGATGCGGTGGTCAACAACCTACGCGGCGACCAGCCGGAGAAGCTGCGCATCACCCACGATCACTTGAAGGCCATCAATCCCGCCATCGTCTGCGCCCATCTGTCCGCTTACGGACGGAATAATTCACGGGAGAGTTGGCCGGGCTACGACTATCTGATGCAGGCGGAGGCCGGGTTCATGACCCTGACCGGCGAGCCGGATACGCCGCCCGTGCGATTCGGCCTCTCCATGGTCGATTTCATGACCGGATCAGTGTTCGCCGTAGGGATCGTCTCCGCCATCCTCGGCGCGCGATCGTCCGGCCAAGGCTGCGACGTGGACGTGTCGCTCTACGACGTGGCGGTGCACCAGACCTCGTATCCCGCCACCTGGGCCATGAACGAGGGCCACATCGCCGGGCGACTGCCCCGCGGCGCCCACCCCTCCATCGCGCCTTCGCAGATGGTGCGCTGCGCCGACGGCTGGGCCTTCCTCATGTGCCAGAACCCCAAGTTCTGGGCCCTGTTCTGCGAGGTGGTGAACCAACTTCTTGCCGACGGCCCCGATCTGGCCAGTGACAGCCGTTTCGCGGACATGCCGGCGCGACGCGCCAATCTCGCCCCGCTGACCGAGGCCCTCGACGCCATCTTCCTCACCGCCACCCGCGCGGAATGGGCGCTGCGGCTGCAGGGCCGCGTTCCCTTCGCCCCCATCGACGATCTGGCCGAGGCGTTGGAAAACCCCTTCCTGCGCGAGGTTCAGATGCGTGGAACCTTCGACCATCCGGCCCGCCCCGAAGGCCTGCACGGCCTCAACAGCCCCATAAAGATCGACGGCCAGCGCGCACCAGCACACCGTGCGCCGACCATGGGCGAACACAATGCCGAGGTGCTGGGTTCTGCATCGGGGCTGAAATCCTAAGCCGAACTCTTCGGGCACTCTACCGGGAGGGAGTCGACCTCCTCCATCCCATGTCCGATGGTGGCGCTCGATTCAGCCGGGGGGACTGACTATCAGACGCCAGCTTGTTCGTATGGTCTTCGCCGTCGTTAGCCTGGCCGTGGCCGTATGCGCCAGCCTGACCGCGGTGGCGGAACAGGCGCCGGCCTCGACGGTCGCACAGTCCGTCGCCGAGGTCTTGCCCCTGGCCAATCCGCGCATCGTCCGCGCCGAGGCGATCGCCACCGATCCGCGCCGCATCGGCGAGATTCGCACCGCGCTGCACGACACCGACATCGCCACGCAGATCGCGCCGGACCGGCTGCGCGCCGTGCTGGTGCGGCTCGACACGGTGACCGCCGCCCGGCGCGGCGCCTTGTCACCCGTGGGTCTGGCGCTTCTGGCCAAGAGCTACGAGCTCAGCCCGCTGGATTACACCTATGCCGTCGGGCGGCTAGATTTCGCCTATGAACACTGGACCGAGCTCACCCCCGCCATCCGCGCCAAGGTATTCGTCGAGACCGCCTGCCTGCGCATGGCGGAAACCAAGCCCATCGATGGGCTTGCCGGCAGGATCGCCAATCGCGCGGGCGCCCTGGCCGTGTCGCTGAACCTGCGCCGCGCCTGGCGCAACGCCACCACCTGCCAGCCGAACTACTGATGGCCCGTTCACCCAAGACCTCATCCCTGTCGCTCGGCGCGGCGGGTCTCGTGCTGGCGCCGCTCGTGGTGGTGTTCGCTGGCCACTTCATGAAGGGCGCTTTCGGCGCGGCCGACAGCATCGCCCTGGCGGCGGCGATGGCGCTGCTCGCGGCGGTGGCCGCGCTGTGGTGGCGGGACGCCGGGGCCCTGTTGGCCAGCCCGCTCCTGGGTCCGGCCGCCCTGGCCTTCGCCGTGGTGTTGGCGGTCGCGCTCTACCAGTTGGCGACGCCGGGTTTTGACCGGGAATATGTGCTGATGGCGGTTCTCCGCCTGTGGGCCATGGGCGGCGCCTTCATCCTTGCGGCCCTTATCGGTTTCGACGAGCGGCGCTTCGGCCTGTTCCGTTGGGGGCTGGCGACGGCGACCCTGTTGTTCGCCGTGCTCGCCCTGGTGCTCTACCTGTTATCCATGAGCGGCGCCTTGCCCATCGATCGCTATTTCCTGGACCAGACCCGGCTGAACTATCCGCTACTGAGCCCGAACAGTACGGCTCTGGCCCTGTTGCTTGGCGGCGCGCCCACCCTGGCGATCGGGCTGGCGGAAATCCCGTCCAGACCCGCTGAGGGGGAGACACGGCGCACGGCCTCGCCGCTTCTGTGGATCGCGCTGGCCGCAGCCTCTGTCTCCCTGTTCGACCTTCTGCTGACCCGGTCGCGGACGGGCATCCTGCTGGCGGTGGCGGTGGGGGGCGGCGCCTTCCTGATCCAGCGTATTCGAACCCGCAAGGGCGCGTTGACGATCGGCCTACCCGCCGCTCTGGTGGGGGCGGGCCTGCTGGTGGTGGCGACCTTCTCCCGGCTCGGCAAGACGAATGACGACCTTTCGCTCCGCCTGCGCATCTTCGCAGCGCACCTCCCCACGGCTCTGGACAAGCCCCTCGTCGGCCATGGTTTTGGCGGGTTCGTGGAGATGAACCGGGCCGCCACAAATCTCGACAACTTCAGCGCCGTGTTCAATGTCGGCGCCCTGCACAACGTTTATCTGCAATGGATGGAGCAGGCCGGGTGGATCGCCACCGCCGCCATGGCCATCGTAATCCTCGCCGTACTCTTCCCGATGCTGGGCGAGATGCGGCGCGGCCGCCGGGCCTCCAGCTACTGGCTGCGTGCGGCGGTGGCGGCGACGGTGATCGCCTTCGGCCAGGGCCTGCTTGATCTCGGGCTGGAGCATTACTCCAACGTCCTGCTCCTGACCCTCGTACTGGGGGTGGGTTTCGGCCTCTGCGTCCGCCGCCGCCTGCTGCGTCGGCGTAGGTCCGAGGCGGATTTGGCCGAAGTTGAAGCCGAGCCGATGGTCGCTTAGGCGCGTCCGGCGAGGACGGCCCTGATCCAGTCGTGCGAGCGCGCGAAGTCCTCAGGCACGCCGATATCGAGGAAGGCGCCCTCATAGATACGGCCCTTCAGTTCGCGCCGCGCGGCCAGCACCGGATAGACCTCCGCTTCTATAGAGACGGCGCGTCCGGCGGGGATGAGGTCCAATATGGCGCGCGACAGGGCCGCGACCCCGCCATTGATCACGCCTGGTCCCGGCCCACGTTTCTCGCCGAATGCGATGATGAATTCGCCGTCGAGATCGACCGAGCCGTAGCGGCCCGCATCCTCCACTCGGCGCAGAGCCAGGGCGGCGGGCGCATCGGCGCCGGCGCGGTCGAGATCCCACACGTCGATGTCGAACAGGCTGTCGCCGTTCATGAAGAAGAACCGTTCGTCCAGATCCTCGGCCACGAAGCGCAGGGCGCCGCCCGTGCCCAGCGGCTCAGGCTCGATGCGTACGGTGACGTCGCCCTGACCCGCGAAGGCCGCGGTCAACTTTTCGCCGGCGAAACCGCCGGAAATCAGGATGCGCTTGACGCCCTGGCGGCGCAGTTCACCGACCAGATGGGCCAGGAACGGCTTGCCGCCGACCTCCAACAGAGGTTTGGGCGTCCCCTTGGTAAGTTCGCCCAGCCGCGTCCCGAGGCCGCCCGCGAGGATGACCGCCTGTTCGATACTGCTCACGCGCGCCCCTTAGGTGAACTTGCCGCCGGTCTCGTCCTTCCACTCGCCCAGCGCAACCTTCAGGTCGCGGTTGAAGGCATAGCCCTGGTCGAGCAGCCATTGCGGCGTGACGGCGGTGGAGTTGACCAGCTTGCGCACCCGGTCGCGGTGGATCGGCGTCTTCAGCCCAACCTTGGCCAGGGCCTCGAAGCCATAGGCGGCGGCCAGCAGCAGCGGCAGCGGCACCACGCCGAGGGGTTTCGGGAAGCCCGCCACGGTATGGAAGGATTCCACGATGTCCTGCGTGGTCGAAGCCTGCGGGAAGGCGAAGTTGTAGGTCAGCTCCGGCTCATCCCGCGACAGGGCGAACGCGAAGGTGTCGAGCAGTTCGTCCACATAGCCGCCGCCCTTGATGGCGTCCTTACGGCCTGGGTAAAAGAAGATACGGCGGCGCAGGGCGTTGGCGAGGAAGGTGTAATTGCCGCGCTCGCCCGGGCCGAACACCACGCCCGGCCGCACCACCACCAGTTGTCGGCCTTCACCGCGCCCACGCCACTGGCGATGGATGACCTCCGCCATGCGCTTGGAGCGGCCGTAATCCGACACCGGGGTCAGGGGCTTGGTCTCGGTAATCAGGGTCTCGGACGGCCCGTAGACCGAGATAGAGCTGGTGAAGAGGATGCGCTCGATCCCCGCCTGCTCAGCCAGCTTGGTGATGCTGAGGGCGCCCAGCACATTAGTACGGTAATACTCCTCGGGCGGATGGCCCGGCGTGCGATGTACGGCGGCGAAATTGTAGATGGTGTCCACGCCCTGGCCGAGCTTTTCGTCGAGTGCCTCGCCCACATCGGCGGTGATATATCCGACACCCGCATGTGTCTCGCGCGGCTCCAGAATATCGAGCGCGATGACCTTTTCGCCCTGCGCAGCGAGGCGCGCGACCAAACGCGTGCCGATGAAGCCGCTGGCTCCCGTAATCAGTACTGCCACGAAATCCCCCGAAGATTTCAACGTGATATATCAGAAAACACGTCCCCGCGACGCGCTTCCCCGGTGAAGTAGTCGCTTTATACTATACCCACTCGCCCGCCCCGAGCTGAGCTTTATCTTCCCGACGCCGCGCTGTTCCAGGTCTGGAATTTGACCCCACGTAGCGATAGGATGACTCCGCCGAAGGTCGCCGAGGTGCTGCGGATCGCCTTGGCGATCAGTGCCAATCCCGGCAGCCCCGCGAACCCGCCCGCCGCCATCAGGAGCGCGATCAAGGCCAACATCACCGCGACCGGCCAGCCAATGGTCAGAAGGATCACCAGCCAGGCGCTCAGCCCGAACAGCATCAGCAGGGGGAAGGCGAACCAGCGGATCACCTTGTGTGAATAGAACTGGTAGGTAAACAGCGGACCCCGCGCATGGATCTGCGGCCGAACCAAACGGAAGCAGTTGAAGGCGCGGCAGGCTATTCTCACCTTGCGGCGCAACTCGTCGCCGAGTTCGGTGGCGGTCTTCTCATAGGCCAAGGCCTCGGGCCGCGACACCAGTCTGTAGCCGGCGAAGACCGTGTTTATCGAGGTGAACATGTCGTCAATCACGGCCGGCGCGGCAGGCTTATAAAGCGTGCGGCGCAGGGCGAACAGGCCGCCGTCCGCCGAGACCGTGGTGCCGGCGCGCTCGGTTTCGAGCGCCTTCAACCGCTCCTCGAACTGCCAGTAGCCGGAGCTGATGGCGGTGACGTCGTTATCGCCGGAATTGTCATAGAGTAGCCTGGCGGAGGCGCAGCCGACGGTAGGGTCGGCGAAGGTCTCGGCCAGCTTCTGGATCGCCTCCGGGGCGCTGAACGTATTGGCGTCGGTGAGGATGAAGATCTCGCCCCTGGCGCGGGCGGAAAGGGTGGCCATGCCGACGCTCTTGCCCGAGCGTTCCGGACTGGCGATTACCGTCACCTGGTCCCCGAACTGGCGAGCAAGTTCCTCTGTGCGGTCGCTGCAGGCGTCGAGATAGAACAACGCCTCGCCCAGGTCGCCGAACGGTTTAAGGCTTTCTAGGGTGGTGCGGATTTTCTGCTCGATCACCGCCTCTTCATTGTGGCAGCAGCACAGGATGCTCACGGACGGTAGCGGGGCGGCAGGATTGGGCTGGAAGTCCGGCTTGCGCTTCAGGAAGCGTAGCGATGTCGGATAGGTCAGGAACGGGTGTTGCAGCAACAACGCCGCGACCGCACTAACAAACAATATACTCCAAACGACCATCAACATTGCCCATCCTAGGCAATCGGCAGATCGAGAATGTCTTCCCACACCCGCCGATTGTGTTCTTCGGAACAATAAAGCCCCAGCCACTCCTGGCCGATTTCTACCGCACCACGCGCCGAAGCGCTCAGCTTATCCGGAGACTCGCATAGAGTAGCCCATCCTTCTTCAGATAAGACTAACGGGTATTGAGTCACCCCGATACCCTGTAACGCCTCTTGATTGAGCGCAACCGGTATGCCGTAGGACCATCCTTCCAACACCTTGGTCTTGATGCCGCCGACCCTAAAGGTGGGCGCCAGCGCCAGCGAACCCGGCTGATAGGCGTCTGCGAGGGACTCGGTATAGCCGTGCCAGACGACGCCGGGTATCTGCGGCCATTCGCGGCTCTTGCGACCATAGACGTGCAGTTCGACGGCCGGCGAATGGTCGCGCCACAATCCCGTGAGGAAATCGAGCGCCAGGAAGTTCTGTTGCTGATGGTCGCCGCCGATGAAGATGCACCGCTGCACCACCGTCTCGTCCGGTTCCGCGATCCGACGGATCGGGACGGTGGGAAAGATGGTGCGGATGCGTTCGCCCAGCTCGGGTGGGCAGGCCGCGGCCAGGATCGACCGCTCCACAGGCGAGACCAGGATCGTGCAACTCGTAAGGCTCACCACGGCCTTTTCAGCCGAGCGCAAGGTCCAGGATTCATAGGCCGACAGGGTCCGGGTCACTACGCCGAGAGACAGCAGCTTGCCGATCACGCCCGGCAGCTGCGAGGCGGCCATGCCCAGCGACATGGGATGGGCGGCTTCGCGCTCCATTTCCAGCCGCCGCGAGAGCAGGTCGTCCATGTCGGCCACGAGGCGCACACCGGGCAGACCGCCAGCGCAGAGGCGAATCAACCGCTCGCAGCGGATCATGTCGAAGATGACCGTGTCGAAGCCGCCTGCCCTGAGCCTGGCCAGCGCGGCCCCCGGGCCCGGCCCGGCGCTATAAAGCAGGACTTGCAAAGACGCCGGGCGTCCTGAGAGCAGCGCGCCGGCAAAGGCGAGCATGATGCGGATAAGGCCGATGATCCGGGCGTTGGCCGTGGCGGTGGGAAGCTCGATCACCTCCACCTCGGCGATCTCGCCCAAGGCCTTCAGATGCGCGCGGATGGTGTTGACACGTCCGACGCTTTCCGAGAGGTCTCGGGTCACGACGAACGCAAGGCGGCGTCGAAGGCCGGCAGGCTCAAGCCCTTCATCAGCCATCTTCAGCTTCACAGAATATTGGCCCCGACATAACCTTAGCGTGCATAGTCGCCCTGCGGCAGGCCTATGCACTCGCACGTGCTGTGTTTCGATATAGAAATACTTAAACTACACCAGACAGCTTTACCGAAAGTATGTCGAAGTGTGACTGTTGGTCGCGGCTAATCGGTCCCTTTGCGAATTGTGAAATCATTTGCAAGTTGATTCTCAAAAAGAAAGGTTGATCGAACTGAGCATCCGCCGGGGCGCTTTTCAGCGGCCGGCCGTCCAGCAGCCAATCGATCCGACCAGGCTTCTTTATCAATGTGAATACATGAGGTCGATCCGAGAGCGGACCCAAGTCGGGTCGCCGGGTGGAATCCTGTACATGCTTGCCGCTTTCGGTGCTGTGCAGGCTAAAAGTCGGCTGGTCGTGAAAGATTTCGAGCAGGTCGATTTCCGGCGGCCACATGGGCTTCAACGGCACAAACCAAAGGGCGGGCCAGATGCCGTTGGCCGAGGCTGGCGGACGGCAGGTGATGTCGCATCGACCATAGGTGAAGGAGAAGAAGTGCTCCGAAGACAGCATGCCGGAGACGAACGGCCTGCCAAAACACCGGGCTAGCAGTTCATGCGGCGTGGGCGTCAGACTGATCCTCACGCCTCCGCCCGGCAAAGGACTGAAGGGGGACGGGAGTTCAGGCATGAAGTTTGGGTCGATATAGCATTGAGACTCGTTCGCCGCGTGTGTGCGGGCCTGTTCGGCGTCCCGCGGCCCTTGATTATAGACCGTCGACCAGCGTCCCTGGCCGGTTTTCGGATCGTAGAACGAGAGCGGCGTGAAGTGCTCGTCCACATTGACCGGCTTGTTCCCGACGGCGGGCTGAGCGCGGGCGCCCATGCCATAGGCCAGCGTCGGCAAGACAGCGGCCAACTTCAGCATCCGGCGGCGATCAGGCGGCGTCATGAAGTTCTCCGACAATGGGCGACGAAACGATCAACTGATCAGCATCATCCGGTTATGTGCTGATGGCGAAGATATGGCGAAAGCCTTGCTTGACGGCTGGCGCTTCGCCCTGCCCTAAATCCGGCCATGCAAGTGCGCACCCCGCCGACCAAGGACGTCACCCGCGAGGGCCTCAGGGTCGCCATCGGGTTTCCGAGCGCGGTGCTGCTGGTCATGGGCGGGATGGTCGGGGTGGGCATCTTCGTCAATCCGGCGGTGGTGGCGCGCAGCCTGCACTCGCCGGAGTTGGTGTTGCTGGCCTGGGCGGTCGGCGGGTTGATGGCGGTGCTCGGCGCCTTCGTCTATGCCGAGCTCGCCGCGCGCATCCCGGCCACCGGCGGCGAATACGTCTATCTGCGCGACACCTACGGGCCGCTCACCGGCTTCCTGTTCGGCTGGACGACGCTACTGGTGGTGCAGGCGGGGGGCATGGCGGCGGTGGCCATCGTCTTCGCCAAGAACCTCAACCTGCTGGCAGGCGGCGGCCTGCCGGAGAACCTGATCGTGGTGGCCGTACTGGCCATCCTGGCGGCGATCAACTGCATCGGCGTCAAGGCCGGCGACGGGGCGCAGAGCGGCCTCGGCGCGCTGAAGTTCGCCGCCATCGCCGTTCTGGTGGTGGCCGGGCTGTTCTTCGCCCCGGACGCTAAGCCGGTGGTCGACAAGGGCCTGAAGGCCGCGCTCAAGGCCGCGTCGCCCGACACGATCAAGAGTTTCGGCGAGGCGCTGATCCCGGTGGTGTTCAGTTATGGCGGCTGGCAGACGGCCAACTACGTGGCGGGCGAAATGAAGGACGCGCAGAAGAACCTGGCGCGCGCCCTGCTGGTCGGCGTTCTGCTGGTCGTAGCGGTCTATCTCCTGGTCAATATCGCCTGCCTGCGGGTGTTGGGCGTCGGCCCCCTCGGTACGACCCTGACCCCGACCTCGGACGTGCTCAGCACGGTGTTCGGACCGCTCGGCGGCAAGCTGGCGGCGGTGGCGGTGGCGCTCTCGGCCATCGGCTATCTCAGCCAGTCGATGCTGACCGGACCGCGGGTCTATTTCGCCATGGCGCGGGACGGGCTCTTCTTCCGACAGGCGGCGGCGATCGGCGAGGGCAGCCGCGCGCCGGTTGTAGCGATCCTGCTGCAGGCGGCGTGGACCGGGTTTCTGGCTCTGTCCGGCAGCTATGACCGGATCCTGAGCTACGTCATCGCCATGAACTTCCTGTTTTTCGGCATCAGCGCCTCGTGCATTTTCGTGCTGCGCCGTCGCGACGAGGTGAGCGGCAAGCCGCCGCTGGGCTATCGCGTGCCGCTCTATCCATGGACCGTCAGCCTGTTCATCCTGATCTGCGCCATCGTGGTCATCGCCTCGTTCTGGACCCACCCAATCGACAGCCTGGTCGGTTACGCCATCATGCTGCTGGGGATCCCGCCCTATCTGTGGTGGAGGCGCACCGCCAAACCGGCCGAGATCGCATGATCGATCCCAGGAACCTCAAGTCCGAATACATGCACTTCGCCAAGTTCGGCGCGGGCGCGGCTTACAACCTGGCTTCCAGCGGGGTGAAGGATGCACTGCTGTCCGACCTCGACCTGAGCTGGGCCGACCTTGCCCTGCACGGCCCCAACGCCGGCGGCTATCGCCCGCTGATGGACAAGGTGGCGGCCCGGTTCGCCATCCCCACCGAGTGCGTGACCATGCCCGGCGGCGGCTGTTCCTTCGCCAACCACCTGGCCCTGGCCGCCCTCGTCCAGCCCGGTGCGCGGGTGCTGGTGGAGGACCCGACCTATGAGCTCCTGATCGACCAGCTCGGCTATCTGCAGGCCGACATCCATCGCTTTCGCCGTGAAGCGAGCGGAGGCTGGCGGCTCGAGCCGGACCGCGTGGCCGAGGTTTTGACGCCGGGCACGAAGCTCGTGGTCCTCACCAACCTGCACAACCCGACCGGCCAGTTCACCGACGCGGCGACCATCCACAAGGTGGCCGAGGCTGCGGCGCGGGTGGGCGCCATGGTGATGGTGGACGAAGTCTATCTCGAGTTGATGGTCAAGGACGGTCCGGCCCTGACCAGCTTCCGCCCCGAGGGCAACATCGTCGTCACCTCCAGCCTGACCAAGGCTTACGGCGTGACCGGCCTGCGCTGCGGCTGGATCCTGGCGCCGGCGCCGATCGCCACCAGGCTGACCCGGCTGAACGACCTCTACGGCGTGCACCCGCCCCACATCGCCGAGCGCATGGCCATGGTGGCGCTCGACCGGCTGCCCCACCTGCGCGCCCGCGCCAATGCGCTGATCGAACCTAATCGCGCCGCCTATCGCGAGATTCTGGGCGAACATCCGGCGCTCGACCAGATCATCCTCAACCAGGGCACCACCGTCTTCCCGCGCCTGCGCCACGAGGACGGAGATCGGTTGTTCGAGCGCCTGCGCAGGGACTTCGACACCAGCCTCGTCCCCGGCCGCTTCTTCGGCCGGCCCGACCATGTCCGCATCGGTCTGGCGCAGGACCCGGACACGACGCGGAAAGGGTTCGTGCGGCTGGCCGAGGCCCTCCGGGCCTAGCCCTTGATCGCGGCGAGGTCCTTATAGGCCGCGAGGCGCACCTCGCGCTGGACCGGGTCGGTGGTGGGGTATTCGTTCAGCATGCAGACCACGCTGAACTTGTTCACCGGGTCGACCCACATCTGCGTGCCGGCGATGCCGAACCACCAGTAGGACCCGGCGGGCTCCTCGCCCGGACGCTCGCCGCCTGGCTGGATCACAGCCACGCCCGCGCCATAGCCGTTCTTGCCGCCGAACATCACGCCCGGCTCCATCAGGTTGGACCCCGCCAGCTTCACCGTTTCGGCCTTCACCACCCGCACGCCGTCGAGTTCGCCGCCGTTGAGCAGCATGGAGGTGAAGCGTATGTAGTCGTGAGCCGTGGAGGTCAGGCCGCCGCCGCCCGAGGGCAGGTCGCGATCGAGCAGGAAGGGGCTCTTGGCGCGGTCGTCCACGGTGACGCGCTGACCGTCTTTCACCGCAATCTCGGTAACGAAGCGATCCTGCTTGGCCTTGGCGACCACGAAGTCGGTGTCATGCATCTTGAGCGGCGTGAAGAAGCTCTTCTGCAGGTACTCGTAGAAGCCCATGCCCGATACGCGCTTGATCACGAGGCCGAGCACGTCGAACGCCACAGAATATTCCCAGCGCGTGCCCGGCTCGAAATCCAGCGGCAGCTTGGACAGGCGCTGGACCATGTCCTCCAGGCTGGTGATGGGATCGACCTCCTCGCCCGGTTGGCGCGACTTTTCGCGGGCGCCCGGCGTGATGCCGTTCTTGTTGTAGAGCGCCGCAAGCGGCCCGCGCCCGATGCCATAGGCCAGGCCTGAGGTGTGGGTCAGCAGGTGGCGAATCTTCATCACGGTCTTCACCGGCGCGGTGGCCATGGTCTTCGGATCGGTGATGACGGTCAGGTTCTTGAACTCGGGCAGGACGTCGGCGACCGGCGTATCGAGGGTCAGCTTGCCGCTCTCGATCAGCTTCATCACGGCGAGGCCGGTGATCGGCTTGGTCATCGAATAGATGCGGAAGATGCTCTCGGGCGTCACCTTCACATCGCTGTCGAAGGCGACGGCGCCGGCGGACATGTATTTTACTGGATCGGAGCCGCGCTTGATGGCGATGCTCATCCCCGGCAGCTTCTTGGACGTGATGTAGCCGTCCATGAAGGCCTGCAAGGCGGGATAGTCGGGCGCCGCTCCCTTGGCGAACGCTTCGGCGGGCAGGGCCAGAAGGCTGAGGCCGGCCAGAAGGCTGCGGCGGTCGAACATCATGGTCATGGTCAGCGTCCCCTCATGCATACCGGCCAGTCGGATCGCTGACCTTGCTTATGGCGACGCTGCATACGCTGTTTTCAAATCCACGAAAAGGCGCTGGCGTTCGGCGGGGCGGCCGTGCTGAATAAGTGAAAATGATCCTGGGAGGGACGCCTGATGAAGACGTACTGGCTCGCCGCCGCAAGCATGGCTGCGCTGACCCTGACGGCGAGCGCCGCTCTCGCCCAGACGGCTTCCAAGCCCGGTGAAAACCAGGCCTCGCAGCCTGCCGCGTCAGCGCCGAAGATGCTTGAGGTGTTCACCGCCATGCGCGACGGGACCAAGCTCGCCGCCAATGTCTTCCTGCCGGAGGGCAGGGGGCCTTGGCCGGTAATCCTCACCCGCACGCCGTACCTGAAGGACGGCAAGATGTTCGCCAACCCGGCGGGAGCGAAGCGCTTCACCGACGCGGGCTATGCCTATGTGGTGCAGGACACCCGCGGAAAAGGCCATTCCCAAGGCTTCTACGACGCCTTCGCCAACGACGTGGAGGATGGCTACGACACGGTGGAGGGCCTGGCTACGCAGCCCTGGTCCAACGGCCGGATCGGCATCACTGGCGGATCCGCCATGGGTATCACCTCCAACCTCGCCGCCATCGCCCAGCCGCCGCACCTGAAGGCCGCCTATGTGATCGTCGCGCCCAACGAGACCTTCCGCACCTCCTATCTCGGCGGCGTGCCGCAGGATCACGATCTGGTCGGCTGGCTGCACGATCAGGGGGTGAGCGAGAAGGTGATCGCCGACGCCCTGGCCCGCTCCACCCGCTCCACCTTCTCCGATCGGTTGGGGCCGGGCACGGCGCTGAAGTACGTCGATATACCGATCTGGAACGTCGGCGGCTGGTACGACATCTTCAACACGGGCGAAGTGGAGAACTTCGTCACCCTGCAGAATCGCGGGGCCAAAGGCGCGCGAGGCAACCAGCGCCTGACCATGGGGCCGTTCGGACACGGGCCGCTATCGGGCGACCTGGCCTATCCGGGTGAGGACCGCCTCGGCGCGGTCAACGGCAACGACATCCGTTGGTTCGACTATTGGCTGAAGGGCGTGGAGAACGGGGTCATGGACGAGCCGCCGGTGGACGCCTTCATCATGGCGTCCGCGCGCAAAGGCGCGCCCTCGCCGAAGAACCACTGGGTTCACCTTGGAAATTGGCCGCCGGCCTATCGCGAGGTGCGCTATTACCCGACGCCCGAGCTCGGCCTCAGCACCACACCGCCCGACAAGGCGATGGCCAAGGTCACCTACAGGTTCGATCCAGCCCATCCGGTGACCACCTATGGCGGGGCCAATCTCACCTTCGACCGTGGACCGCAGGACCAGCGGCAGGTCGGCAAGCGGGACGACTATTTCCGCTTCCAGACCCCCGTGCTGGAACACGACGTAACGGTGGCCGGGCCGGTGTCAGTCGAGGTCTATGGCGCGACCGATGGGCCTGACACGGACTTCGAGGCCAAGCTGGTGGACGTCTATCCAGACGGCTACGAGGCCCTGGTGCTCGATGCGCCGATCCGCGCTCGCTATCGCCACGGCCGCATGCCGGACGACGTGCAGATGATGACGCCGAACGCGCCGGAGAAGCTTGTGATAGATCTCTGGAACACGGCGTTGACCTTCGAGAAGGGGCACCGCATCGCCCTGCACATCACCTCGTCCAACTCGCCGCGCTTCGTGGTGAACCACAACAATGGCGACACACCGACCGACCCGAAACCGCCGCGGATCGCCGCCAACAGCATCTATATGGACAGGTCGCATCCTACGGCCCTGGTGTTGCCGATCGTCTATCCCGACCAGATAGGAGCCAGGTAGGCGTCGGGAACGTGCGATCCCTCTTTTCGCCGTGCGCGAATATGCTAGTCCTGCGCGCTTCGCGGCATTCTGACACAGCTCGGTTGGTAGAACGAGTGCGAAGGGGACGATGACGGAGCTGACGGCGGTAGAGTCCAACGACGTCTTCCAGGGCGGGGGCGAGATGGGCGCTCTGATGCGCGCCTATGACTGGACCACCACCCCGCTGGGCCGTCCCGAAGCCTGGCCGCGCAGCCTGCAGTCCATCGTCCGCATGATGCTGACCTCGCGCTACCAGATGTGGATGGCGTGGGGCGAGGAACTGACCTTTTTCTGCAACGACGCCTATTCGCCGACCCTCGGGATCAAGCATCCCTGGGCGCTGGGCAAACCCGCCGCCGAGGTCTGGTCTGAAATCTGGGGGGACATCAGCCCACTGATCGACCACGTGCTCGCCACGGGCGAGGCGACCTATTCGGAAGGCATGCTGCTGTTCCTGGAACGCAGCGGCTTTCCCGAGGAGACCTATCACACCTTCTCCTACAGCCCGCTCTTCGACGATGAGAACCGCATCGCCGGTATGTTCTGCGTGGTGGTGGAAGAGACCAACCGCGTCATTTCCGAGCGCCGGCTGGGCGCCGTACGTCACCTCGCATCGGGCGTCGCCGCTGTGCGCACCGAACACGAGCTGATTGTCGCTATAGAGAACGAACTCGCCAAGGATCCCGCCGACCTTCCCTTCACCCTCACCTACCTGTTCAGCGAGGATGGGACCTCGGCTCAGCTAGCGGCGCGCACCGGCTTTGTTGGCGCGCATCCGATCATCGCTGAACAGCTCAGCTTGGACGACAAAGTCTGGCCAGTGCGCCGGGCGCTCCTCGAGACCGCGCCGATTGTCGTCGAGGGCCTTCGCGCGCCATTTGACGACCTGCCCACCGGCGCCTGGGATAGGCCGCCCGAGCGTGCCGCTGTTGTGCCCATCGCCCAGCAGGGGGCGGAAACCGCCGCCGGTTTCGTCATCGTCGGTCTGAACCCCTACCGCACGGCCGATACGGATTATCTCGGCTTCCTCGATCTCGTCGCCGGCCAGATCGGAGCCGCCCTGGCTTCCGCCCGCGCCTATGAGGCCGAACGCAAGCGAGCCGAAGCCCTGGCCGAGATCGACCGGGCCAAGACCGCCTTCTTCTCCAATGTCAGCCACGAGTTCCGCACACCGCTGACCCTGATGCTTGGGCCGCTGGAGGACGTGCTGGCCGATGAGCCCGACGCGCATGTGCGCACCCAGGTCGAGCTGGCCCATCGAAATGGCCTGCGCCTCCTGCGGCTGGTCAACAGCTTACTCGACTTTTCGCGCATCGAAGCAGGGCGCGTGCAGGCCAGTTTCGCGCCCACCGACCTCGCCGCCTTCTCCAGCGAGATCGCCTCATCCTTCCGCTCCGCCATGGAGCGCGCCGGATTGAAGCTCAAGGTCGAGACGAAGCCGCTTCCCGCCGAGGTCTATCTGGACCCGGAGATGTGGGAGAAGGTGCTGCTGAACCTGCTCTCCAACGCCTTCAAGTTCACCCATGAGGGCGGGGTGACGGTGAGGGTGCAGCCAAGCGCCGATCCGCGCTTCGCCGAGGTGAAGGTGGCCGACACCGGCATCGGCGTGGCGGCGGAAGACCTGCCGCGCCTATTTGAGCGCTTCCACCGCATCGAAGGCGCGCAGGGCCGTAACTTCGAGGGCTCGGGCATCGGCCTTGCTTTGGTGCAGGAGCTGATCAAGCTGCACGGCGGGACCATCGCCGCCGAGAGCGAGCCTGGGCGAGGCACCACCTTCACCCTGCACCTGCCCTATGGCGCAGGGCATCTGGCTCCGGATCAGGTGCGCAACGTCGCACCGCCGCAGCCCACCGCCTACGCCCAGTCCATGGTCGACGAGGCCCTGCGCTGGCTGCCCGAGGGCGAGGTGTTGCCTGAGATGGGCGTCGGCGCGGAAGGTGCTCTGGCCGCCCCCACCGCGCCTACGGTGGGAACGGCCCGGGTCCTCCTGGCCGACGACAATGCGGACATGCGCGAATATGTGCGCCGCCTGCTGGAGGCCCAGGGCTACCAGGTCGAAGCGGTGACAGACGGGCAGGAAGCGCTCGACTCCGCTCGACGCCGCACCCCGGATCTTGTGCTGTCGGATGTGATGATGCCGCACCTCGACGGGTTCGGCCTGCTGTCCGCCATCCGCCACGAACCGACCCTGGCCGGCGTGCCGGTCGTGCTGCTGTCCGCCCGCGCTGGAGAGGAGGCCAAGGTCGAGGGGCTGCAGGCAGGCGCCGACGACTATCTGGTCAAGCCCTTCGCCGCCCGTGAATTGCTCGCTCGCGTGGCGGTCAACATTCAGATGGCCCGCCTGCGCCGCGACGCCGCGCGCGCGGTGATGCGATCCGAACAACGCGCCCTGATGACTCAGGAGCGGTTGGAACTGGCCCTGTCCTCCGGCCGCATCGCCATCTTCCAGCTCGACATCGAAGCCGGCGAGGCGGCGGTGATGGGCCCGCTCACCGCCTTCTTCGGCGTACCGGAGGACCAGGCGGCGGTCGGCGTGCCCCTCACTCAGTTCATCGCCGGCATCCATCCGTCCGACCGCGATCGCGTCATGGCCTTGATCCAGGCGGCCATCGACGACGAGACGGACTATGAGGCGGAATACCGGCTTGTCGGCGGAGACATGCCGCGCCGGGTGATCGCGCGCGGCGGGCTGCAGACCGGGGCGGACGGCGTGCGCCGACTGGTCGGCGCTGTGATCGACATCTCCGAGGAAAAGGCGGCGCAGGACGCCCTCGTGGACCAGACCCACCGGCTGGAGACGCTCAATGCGGCGGGGGCCGTCGTCGCCGCCGAACTCGACCTGAACAATGTGCTCCAGACCGTCACCGACGCCGGGGTCGCCCTGACCAAGGCCCAGTTCGGGGCCTTCTTCTACAACGCGCGGAACGCCGACGGCGAAGCCTACATGCTCTACACGCTGTCGGGCGCGCCGCGCTCCGCGTTCGAGAAGTTCCCCATGCCGCGCAATACCGGCATCCTCGCCCCCACCATGGCCGGCGAACGCATCGTCCGCTCCGACGACATTACCCTGGATCAGAGCTACGGCCTGAACGCTCCATTCAAGGGCATGCCGGAAGGCCATCTGCCGGTGAAGAGCTACCTGGCCGTGCCGGTCAAGTCGCGCTCCGGCGAGGTGCTGGGCGGGCTCCTGTTCGGTCACGCCTCGCCCGGCGTGTTCGGCGAGGACGCTGAGACTGTGCTGGCCGGCCTCGCCGCTCAAGCTGCCGTCGCCATCGACAATGCACGCCTGTTCCAGGACGCCCAGCGCGAGATCGAGCAGCGCCGTGCCGCCGAAACAGAGCTGCAGGCCCTCAATATCGGCCTCGAAAGCCGTATCGCCGAGGCGATCGACCAGCGCATGCAGGCGGAAGAAGCCCTGCGCCAGGCGCAGAAGATGGAGGCGGTCGGCCAGCTCACCGGCGGAGTGGCGCACGACTTCAATAACCTGCTCACCGTCATCATCGGCGGGCTGGACACCATCCGCCGCAACGCCCCGCCGGACAACGCGCGCCTGACCCGCGCGGTGGACATGGCCTCGCAGGGGGCCAATCGCGCTGCGACCCTGACCTCACGTCTGCTCGCCTTCTCCCGTCGCCAGCCGCTGGAGCCCAAGCCGCTCGATCTAAATGTCAGCGTGCGCGACTCCACCGAACTCCTGCACCGGACCCTCGGCGAGACCATCGAGCTCGAGACCGTGCTTGCTCCACGCCTGTGGCCAGTTGAGGTCGACCAAAGTCAGCTGGAAAGCGCCATCCTCAACCTCGCCGTCAATGCCCGAGACGCCATGGCTGCCAAGGATGGGGCCGGCGGGCGCAAGCTGACTATCGAGACCGCCAACACCCTGCTCGATGAGAGCTATACCGCCACAGATAGCGAGGTGGTGCCCGGTCAGTACGCGGTGATCTCCGTCTCCGACAGCGGCGAGGGCATGTCGCGCGAGGTGCTGAGCCGGGTGTTCGAGCCCTTCTATACCACCAAGGAAGTGGGCAAGGGCACGGGCCTGGGCCTCTCCATGGTCTATGGCTTCGTCAAGCAGTCCGGCGGGCACGTGACCATCTATTCGGAGCCCGGTCACGGCACGACCGTGAAGCTCTACTTCCCCCGCTATCGCGGCAGTCTGGAGCGGGACGAGGCGGGCGCGGGTGGCCGGCCGCCGGAAAGCATGAGCGACGAGGTCGTCCTGGTCGTCGAGGACAACGAGGATGTGCGCGCCTACTCTGTCTCCATCCTCACCGAGCTCGGCTACCACGTTCTGGAGGCCGCCGACGCCGAGCAGGGCGCGGCCATCGCGCGCCAGCCTGGCCGCATCGACCTATTGTTCACCGACGTGGTCCTGCCCGGTCGCTCGGGTCGCGCCCTGGCCGACGAGGTGGCCACCATCCGCCCCGAACTGAAGGTGCTGTTCACCACCGGCTATTCGCGCAACGCCATCGTCCACCAGGGTCGGCTCGATGCGGGCGTGAACCTGATCACCAAGCCATTCACCTTCGACCAGCTGGCCAAACGGCTTCGCGACGTGCTGGACGGCTAAGTCCACGCCGTCGTGCGCTCGATCCCGTTACAGAAAGTGGCGACAGAATTACAGTTTATATTGATTAATTATAAAAATTGAAACAATATAATTCATTATTTTTCGATAACTTGAAGTATTCATGATCCCCCATGGCTCATAGTTTGCAGTGGGCCGTTTGACGTATTCAAACTGGACCAAAACGAACTATGCAGGGTGTGATGATCAGCGATGCGCGGGCCTTCGACGACGGCGTGATGATCGTGGGTGCAGGGATCGCCGGGTCGCTGCTGGCCCTGGTGCTGGGCCGCAAGGGCCACCGCGTCACGGTGTTCGATCCGCAACGCCGACCCGCGCAGGTGTTCCGCAACGAGAAGCTCGGCCATGAGCAGATCGCGCTGCTGACCAAGCTCGGCGTACTGGATTGTTTCAAGGCGGGCTGCTGGCCGGCGCCGGGTCACCCGCACGCCTATCCCGAGGACGCGCGCCCGAGCCTGGTGGACTGCGGTGCTCACCATCACGTCTGGCTTTCCGCCGTTCGCGACGCCTGGCCGGCGAATGTCCGCTTCGTGGAGGACGTGGTCGCGCGGGTCGAGACGTCGCCCCAGTTGCAGACCATCGAGACACGGAGCGGCGATCGCTTCACCGATCGGCTGGTGGTGCTGGCCAGTGGCCGCATGACCCAGCTGAATGAGGACTTAGGTATCACCCGCCGCACCCTCAGCTCCGGCCATTCGGTATGCCTGGGCTTCAGTATCAAACCCGAGCGTCCCATTCCGGCGGAGGTCATCGAGGCGGCGCATGGCAGCGGCCTCGGCTATGTGAGCATCTTCCCCATGCCCGGCGAGACGCGCGTGAATGTGTTCAGCTATCGCGCCCTGACCGACCCATGGACACGCCGGATGAGCAGGGATCCGCTCGGCGCGCTGGCCGAGCTAGCCCCCGCCACAGCGAAGCTGCTCCATGGCGCCACCGTCGTACGTCGTTGTGAAGTGCGCGGAACCGATCTTTACGAGACCGAAGGCCACATGCAGCCGGGCCTGTTGCTGATCGGCGATGCCTTTCATGCCCCTTGCCCCGCGACGGGCACAGGCATGCTGCGCATTCTCAACGACATCGACGTGCTGGTCGGCCGTCACCTTGACGACTGGATGGCGACGCCGGGCATGGGCGGCGGCAAGATCCTCGGCTTCTACACCGATCCGCTGAAGCGCAATCTTGACAGCGCCTCGCTCCGCAGCTCCTACCGCAACCGCGGCCGAGTGGTGGGTAGGGGCCCTCGTTGGGGCATCTATCGATGGCTGCGGCGGATCAAGACCATGATCCGCCCGCCGGTTCAGACCGCCGCGTCCACCTCGTAGACGCGCACCTTGTCCGTATAGAAGGCCAGGTGATCGCGGATCTGGTCCATGGCGGGGTAGGGGTCCTCATAGCTCCAGGCCACATTCTCCAGAATGTTGGCGTCGATGGAGGCGGAATAGTAGCTGGCCTCGCCCTTGTAGGGGCAATTGGTGTGACGGTCGGTCCTGCCGAAGAAGCCCATCTCGATGTCGGCCCGCGGGATGTATTGCACCGCCGGATAGCTGGCCTCCTGCAGAGTCAGCGCTGCAGCGCTGTCGGCGATCACATGGCCATCGACCTCCACCCGCACCCGGCGCGGATTGTGCGTGATGGTGATGGGGTGGTCGGGTCCGGGCAGCTTCATGGCGATCTCCTCAGCGCCGGCTAGAGGTAGGTACGGCGGCTTGCTTGTGAAACACCAACGGGCGTGATCCTATCGCGCCGATTTCGCGGCGCCGGGGGACGGGCCGCAGCCAGGAACAAGGCTTCGCATGCTCGTCATTATCGCCGGCCTCATCGTCACCATCCTGACCATGATCCCGGTCGTGCTCCAGCTTCGCAATCACCCCAAAGGCCTGGTGATCCTGTTCTTCGCCGAGATGTGGGAGCGCTTTTCCTACTACGGCATGCGCGGCCTCCTGATCCTCTACTTCACCCAGAAGTTCCTGTTCGACCAGTCCGACGCCGCCGGCCACTACGCCGCCTATGTGGCGCTGATGTACCTGACGCCGCTGATCGGCGGGTTCCTCGCCGACCGCTGGCTCGGCACCCGCAAGGCGATCCAGGTGGGGGCTGTGCTGCTGATCCTCGGCCAGCTCGGCCTCGCCATCGAAGGTCCGCCGGCGACCCAGACCCTGGTCTATCAGGGCCACAGCTATGCCCTGCCCACCACCGGCCGCATGGCGGCGCGCGAGGTGAAGATCACCGTCGATGGCCAGAGCTACAAGTTCGGCCCGGCGGCCAATGGCGGCCTTCAGATCACGGACCTGCCGGCCACCGCCTCGATCCCGGCGGTGCTGCCCAAGGGCGCCTATACGCTGAAGACCGACCGCAGCGGCTTCTTCCTCAACATCTTCTACCTGGCCCTGGCCATCAACATCATGGGGGTCGGCTATCTGAAGGCCAACATCTCCTCCATCGTCGGCCAGCTCTATCCGCAGGGCGATCCGCGCCGCGATCCTGGCTTTACCCTCTACTATTACGGCATCAATCTCGGGGCGTTCTGGGCGGCGGTGCTGCCGGGACTGGTGGGGGCGACCGTGGGCTGGTGGGCCGGGTTCGGGCTCGGCGCGGTGGGCATGCTGGCCGGCTTCATCGTCTTCCTGATCGGCAGGCCGCTGCTGCAGGGCAAGGGCGAGCCGCCCGTGCCCGAGGCGCTGAAGAAGAAGGTGGTCGGCCCCATCAATCTGGAATGGACCCTCTATCTCGGCGCGGTGATCGGCATCGTCGCCGCCTTCGTGCTGGTGGGTCAGGCGGGCCTGGTGAAGTGGATGCTCGGCGCCTGCTCCATCGGCGTACTGGGCTATGTGTTCTGGTTCCTCGTCGCCAAGTGCAACAAGGTCGAGCGCGAACGGCTCGGCCTTGCTTTGGTGCTGATCCTGGGTTCGGTGGTGTTCTGGACCCTGTTCGAACAGGCCGGCTCTTCGCTCAATCTTTTCGCCGACGCCAATGTGAACCTGTCCGTGGGCGGCTTCTCCATGACCACGGCCCAGACCCAGTCGTTCAACCCAGGCTATATCCTGATTTTCGCCCCCGTGTTCGCCGGCCTGTGGACCTGGCTGGGACGGCGAAATCTCGATCCCAATCCGCTGTGGAAGTTCGGCCTGGCGCTGATCCAGGTGGGAGCCGGGTTCCTGCTGCTGGTCTATGGCGCGAACTTCGCCGACGCTCAGTTCCGGGTGCCGCTGATCTTCCTCGCCCTGGCCTATCTGCTGCATACCACCGGTGAGCTCTGCCTGTCGCCCGTAGGCCTGTCGGAAGTGACCAAGCTGGCGCCGCCCGTCCTGCTCTCAACCATGGTGGCGGTGTGGTTCCTGTCGGTGTCGTGGGCCAACTGGATCGGCGGGGAGATCGCCAAGAAGACCGGCGCGGAGACCGTGGGCGGCCAGGTGCTGGACCGTCACGCCTCGCTGCTCACCGCCAACTTCTGGTTCAGCTGGATCGGCTGGATCGCCGTGGGCGTCGGCATCGTCTACCTGATCCTCGGCCCGTTCCTGAAGAAGTGGTCGCACGGGGTCAACGACGCCGCCAACCACCCCGCCCTGGCCAGCGACCACGGCGAGCCGTAGCGCCTAGAACGTCTTTCTGATCTTGATCCACAGCCGCGGCTGGGACGTGATCGTGCGATAGTCGTCGAAGTCCACCGGCGACCCGTTGCGCACTCCATCCCACACCGTGCGGTGACGGTAGAACTTGAACGGCAGGAGGTTGTCGATCTGGGTGGAGATCTTCAGCCCCTTCATGGGCGTGTAGTCCCACTCGGCCTGCATGTACTGGTCGCCGATGTGGAAGCGGTCGATCTCGCCGAGCCGGTAATAGGTCTCGCGCCAGCCCTTGAACCAGACGAGGCTGAAGGTGGATTTCCACTGTGGCACGTCCTGGTCGTACTCGAACTGGATCTGGTCGGGCCGCTGGGCGGTGATGCGCCGGTCCTGGTGCGTCACCGGGTCGGTCACCGAGGAAGTGCGCCAGATGGTGGTGCTCTTGAACTGGCCGCCGGGGATGCCGAACCGATCGAGCGGGAAGGTCCCCTCGATGTCGAGTTGATCCGACGTGCCCGAGCCGATGTTACCCGGCCCGTCGATCAGCGGTATCGTGCCGGCGATGGGGATATAGTCCGAAACGTCGGAGATCTGCTCGTGCAGGGCGGTAATGACGATAGAGCCCTTGCCCCAGAACCGCTGCTCGATCGCCGCTTCGTACTGCCAGTGGTCGTCGGGGCGCAGCTCCGGATTGCCGCCCTTCACCCCCGCCCCCGCCAGGTCCACCGACGAGACGAAGTTGGAGAAGTTGAGTTGGCCGAGCTTGCGCTCGAACCGCAGCCGCACCTGCGTATCGGTCCATGGATCCCAGGTAAGCAGCAGGCGCGGCTTGGGATAGAAGAACGAGCGCTCGCTGTGCGCGTCGCCGTCCTCGGAAATCTTGGAATATTCGAACCGGGCGCCCGCCTCCAGCTTCAGCTTGGGCGTGATCTTCCAGTCCATCTGGCCAAACACTTCGCCGCGGGTCTCCTTCACCGTCACGTCGGACGAGGGCAGGGTGATCGCCGCGCCGTTGTCGGTGAAGTACTCGTTCCCATCGAGGAAGTTGTAGACTGCCTCGCCGCCGCCCTCGAAGGTCAGGTTCGGATGCGCCTGGTAGTGCAGCACCACCCGGCCGATGCTCTCGCCGGAGAGCAGGTTTTGGTGGAAGAACGCGTTGTCGCCCGTCTGGATCTGGGTCTCGGTCGCGGTGTCGCGTTCCAAGTGCTGCAGGCCGATCAGTTCGAGGTCGAACTTGCCGAACTTCCGCTCGTAATTCACACCCAGTTCGCCGTCACGGCCGCGCTGGTGGTCGTTGACTACCAGGGTCGGCGGCAGGCCATAGCTGAGCCCGTTGTTGAAATAGGTCTCCTCGAGCTTGAAGTTGGCCGAGAAGTTTCCGCCGAGTTCGGGGCCCTTGTAGTTGGTCATCAGGCCGACCCCGCCGCCATGGCCGGCCGTGCGGGCGTTCTGAATGGTCTGGCCGCCAGAGCTAGGAATGGTGGTGATGGTCCCATCGCCCACCGAGTCGTCCAGTGAGGAGTAGCGTGACAGCTGCGCCTCGATGGTGCGCTCCCCGAACCGCTTGGAGAAGATGATCGAGCCGCCGGGGATGGTGTGACCGTCGTTCAGGAAAAGGTTGTCCTGCACGCTCACGGTGATCTGGGTTTCGTCGCCCTTCTTGCGGATCACATTGGCCATCACCGTGCGGCCATGCATGTCGATCCCCGGCGCGCCGCCACGGATGAGTTCGATCCGCTCAACGTCCGAGGCGGGGATACGCGAGAGGATGGAGTCGGCGGTGTCGCTCTTGGAGGCCGGTCGCGCACCATCGATGAGCACGTTGGAGGCGGTGCCCGCGAAGCCCCGCGCCGTGTCGCCCGAGTCGAACACGAAGCCCGGTATCCGGTTGATCATGTCATAGGCCGTCTGCGGCTGCATGGCCGCGAAGAAGGCCGGTGGATAGACCGTTACACCTGCGGGGGCGGACGCCACGGCGGGATTGGGGTTCTGCAGCGGCGGGGCGGCCGGCGCCTCGGGCAGGGGCTGCGCCGCGGCGGCGGCCAGCAAGGCAATCATAAGCGACATGAACGGTCCCCAAGCGTGTTGAGGGGAACCTGCCGTTCAGGCCCGTATCGAACCAGTTACATTGCAGACATGTAGATTAAATAACGGACAGCTTCTCCGTTAAGAAGTTTAAAGTCTTAAATTGCCGTAATACTTGTGACCATAAGGCGCCCAGTCAGAGGCTGGTGCCCCCCACCGTCAGTCCGCCCATCTTGAGCGAGGGCTGGCCGACGCCCACCGGCACGCTCTGTCCGGCCTTGCCGCAGACGCCAACGCCCGGATCGAAGGCCATGTCGTCACCGATCATGGAGACCTTGGTCAGGGCGGTAGGACCGTCGCCGATCAGGGTCGCGCCCTTGACCGGCGTCGTGATCCTGCCGTTCTCGATCAGGTAGGCCTCGGTGCACTGGAACACGAACTTGCCGTTGGTGATGTCCACCTGCCCGCCGCCGAGGTGGGCGCAGAAAAGGCCGCGCTGGGTGGAGGCGATCATCTCCTCGAAGGTGTGGCCGCCGCCGAGCATGGCGGTGTTGGTCATGCGCGGCATGGGCATATGGGCGTAGGACTGACGGCGGGCATTTCCGGTAACAGGCAGATTCATCAGCCGGGCCGACTGCCGATCATGGATGTAGCCCTTCAGGATGCCGTCCTCGATCAGGACGGTACGGCTGGTGGGCGTACCTTCGTCGTCGATGGTCAGCGAGCCGCGCCGGCCCGGCATGGAGCCGTCGTCGATCACTGTCACCCCCGGCGCCGCGACCCGGTCGCCGATGCGCCCCGAAAAGGCGGACGAGCCCTTGCGATTGAAGTCGCCCTCCAGCCCATGGCCGACCGCCTCGTGCAGCAGCACCCCATTCCAGCCCGCGCCCAGCACCACGTCCATTTCGCCGGCCGGGCAGTCGATGGCTTCGAGGTTCACCAGGGCTTGGCGCAGCGCCTCGTCCACCTGGCCCTGCCAGGCCCCCGGCTGGATCCAGGTGTCGAAGCTGGCCCGTCCGCCGGCGCCGGAATAGCCGCTCTCGCGTCGCCCATCCTTCTCCACGGTGATCGAGACGTTGACGCGGACCAGGGGGCGCACGTCCCGCAGCAGCCGGCCGTCGGCGCGCAGCACCTCAACGATGCGGCGCTCACCAGCCAGGCTGGCGCTCACCTGCACAACACGCGGATCGCGGGCGCGGGCGAAGGCGTCGATCTCCTGCAGCAGGGCCACCTTGTCGCCGAAGGCCGGCGCGGCGAGCGGATCATCCTCCCCATAGAGCTTGGTATTGGTGCCGCGCGGCCCCTCGGCCTGCGCGCCCGCATAGCCGCGCTTGGCAAGAGCCGCCGCCTGTCCCGCCCGGCCGATGGCTGCCTCGGAGATTTCGCTCGCATGAGCGTAGCCGGCGGTTTCACCCGCCACGACGCGCAGGCCGAACCCCTCGCCGGTGTCATAGGTGGCCTGCTTCAAACGCCCGTCGTCGAACACCAGGAACTCGCTCTCAGAGCGCTCCAGAAACAGCTCGCCGTCATCAGCGCCGACCATGGCCTCACCCAGTGTGCGCAGGGCGCGGTCGGGATCGACACCGGCGGATTCGAGGAGCGAGGGGGCGGGGCTAAACGCGTTCATGCGTCCTAGATCGCAACGCCGGGCCTGTCCGGCAAGGGCGGGCGACCCATCGCGACGCCGCGCCGCGCCCATAGCATCAGATTTTCAACCTGCATGGTGGCGTATTCCGCGACAATTCAGGCTAGAAGGCCTCGGCTGGGACGCCCGTGGTCTTCGGGGGAGGACGTTTTGCTGATCGAACTTTGGCAGGTGATCGTTCTGTCGCTCATTCAGGGCGTCACGGAGCTGTTCCCCGTATCCAGCCTCGGCCACGCGGTCATCCTGCCCGACATCCTCGGCTGGAACATCCACCAGGACGACGATACCTGGCTGCCCTTCCTGGTGGTCATGCACCTGGGCACCGCCATCGCGCTGCTGTTGTTCTTCTGGCGCGACTGGTTCGACTTCGGCATGGCGGTGGTGTTCAACCGCGGCCCCCGCCCCGCCGAGGAACGCCGGCTGTTCTGGCGCGTGATGGCGGCGACCATCCCGGCGGTCATCCTCGGGGCGGCGCTGCATTCGATTCTGAAGAAGGTCTTCGCCACCCCGGAGATCGCCTGCGGCTTTCTCATGGTCAACGGCGTGATCCTGTTCGCCGCCGAACGCATGAAGCGCAGCGCCACCAAGAGCATCGACGCCCTGACATGGGCCGACGCCATCGTCATCGGCTTCTGGCAGTGTCTGGCCCTGATCCCCGGCATCTCACGGTCCGGCTCGACCATGGTCGGCGGCTTCCGCGCCGGCCTGAACCACGAGGACGCCGCGCGTTTCTCCTTCCTGACCGCCACGCCGATCATCTTCGCCGCGACGGTGTTCGAGGCGCCCAAGCTGCTCAAGCACCATGCGGGCGGCGGGGCGATGCTGGAAATGTCGGCCCTGGCTGGCATCGTCGCCGGCGTGGCCGCCTTCCTCAGCGTCTGGGCCCTGATGCGCTGGTTCAAGCGCCACGAGTTCAAGGCCTTCGACCCCTTCGCCTATTACTGCATGGGCGCCGGCTTCCTGGCCCTGGTGATCGAGATATTCCTGACCTAACAGCCGGCGTCAGGTGCTCGTTAAGGTCAGTCGATCGTCAGCATCACTTTGCCGATGTGTTCGCCCTGCTCCAGGTAGGCGTGAGCCTTTGCCGCCTCGGCCAGAGGGAAGGTCTTGTCCACCAGCGGCTTGAGTTTTCCCGCGGCGATCCAGGCCCAGACCACCCGCTCCACCTCGCCAGCCAGTCGCGCCTTCTCATCGGCGCTGCGTGGACGCAGGGTCGAGCCGGTAACCACGGCCCGCTTCTGCATCAGGCGGAAGATCTCCAACTGCACCGTCCCGCCGCCGAGCGCAGCGATGTGAACCAGCCGCCCGCCCGTCTTCAGCGCGTCGATGTTCTTGGGGAAATAGTCGCCGGCGACCATGTCGAGGATCACGTCCACCCCGCCCTCAGCCTTGGCTACGGCGGCGAAGTCTTCGGTCCTGACATCCACGCCCACATCCGCGCCGAGCTTGACGGCGGCAGCGGCCTTGTCCGCGCCCCGGCCCGTGGCGATCACCTTGGCGCCCATGGCCTTGGCCATCTGGATGGCGGCGACGCCGATGCCGGAGGTGGCGCCGTGCAGCATGAAGGTCTCGCCCGCCTTCAGTGCGCCGTGCTCGAACACGTTGGCATAGACGGTGAACACGGTCTCCGGCAGGGCCGCCGCCTCCACCATGGAGAACCCCGCCGGGATCGGCAGCGCGTGCCGGGCGTCCACCAGGCAATATTCGGCATAACCGCCGCCGCCGAGCAGGGCGCAGACCTTGTCGCCGACCTTCCAGCGCAGAACGCCTTCACCGGCGGCCGCCACCTCGCCTGACACTTCCAGGCCCAGGGTCTCCGGCGCACCCGGCGGCGGCGGATACATGCCCATGCGCTGGACTAGGTCGGGCCGGTTCACCCCCGCCGCCGCGACCTTGATCAGGATCTCGCCCGGTCCGGGCGTTGGCACGGGGACGCGCTCGGCTTTCAGGGCGTCGGCGGGGCCTCGACCGCCCTCGATGGCGATAGCGGTCATTTCGGTGGGCAGGCTCACGTCATCGGCTCCCTTTGTGCGTCGAAGGCTGATATACTGACCCTTCCGCCCGGACCAAGCGCCGGGTGAACCAGTCGTGGCAGGAAGGAGGCGTCTCATGTTCATGGAGGAGCCGGTTGCCCCGCGGATAGCGCGCGGCGCAGCCCTGATCGAGGCGATACACGAGGACCTCGATCTCTACGCGGTGGGAGACCTGGAGGAGCGCATAGAGCAGCTCCAGGCGGAGATCGACCGAACACGCACGGCCATATCACGCAAGCGGACCGGCTTGGCCGCCGCCGACGCTCTCTTCTCGCTCTGAGCGGTCTTGCTCCGCAGCGGGCCCGGCGGCTGGGCCTCGGCACGGGCGGTGGCATAGGCATTGCACATGAGGTTGCAGGGTGGGCCGGTTCGCGTCACCCTGCGGCGCACGGTTGGTCGGCGCTGCGTGCGCTTACGGGGATAAATCCAGCATGACCGAACAGGCTTCCAGTCCGGCATCCCCTGCGCGTGCCGAAGTGGTGCGCGACTTCGCCAAATCGGAGCTGTTCGACCGTACCTTCGCCGACGGAATGGAGCTGGTGGAGGACGCCGCTGCCTATCTCGACGGACCGGGCCGCCAGGAATCCAAGCTGCTCTCGAAAAACGCCGCTCTAACCTATGCGGGCGAGAGCATGCGGCTGACCACGCGGCTGATGAAGCTGGCCTCGTGGCTTCTGGTGCAGCGGGCGGTGCGCGAGGGCGACATGTCGGCCCTCGACGCCTGCGAGGATCGCTATCGCCTGACCGAGGACGAGGCGCGCCGGACGGACGAGCGCCCCTCCGACCCGTTGATGATCGAACTGCCCACCGGCATCCTCGACCTCGCCAGCCGCTCCGAGCGCCTGTACGAACGCGTCCGCCACCTCGACCGGCGCATGTATGTGGAGCCCCTCGACGGCGACACGCCCCACCCCGTCCTCAGCCAGCACGACCGCCTGCGCGAAGCATTCGGCGGCCTTTGAGGAAACTTGGCGAAGGTGGGCGAGAGCTTTTGCTTCCGACCCTTAGCGGACCTTCAAAGGACCTGGCGACAAGGTTGAAAGATACTCTCCAATCGCTTTGACCGTAGCCTCGGCTCTGCTCCGCGTGGTCTCATTTGGCTTCAGCCCAATGTGGCCTGTCTCGGTGTCCTCCAAGTACGCGGCCACTTCCGACGCAGGCTCGCCTCTTCGCAATCGTCCGGCCGCTTGCAGAAGATAACCATCGTACTCATCAGCACAGCCTCCACCGTCTTGCCAATCACCATCGCTTATCGCCCGGAGCCCAATCGGATCCCAAAGCGACCATCCAATCTCGCGCAGGCGAGAAAGCTTAATCTTGGCGGACTCATTCATTTCCAGACGCTGCCATCCAGCTCCTTTGACCGCAATCCACGCCTCTTTTAAATTCGGCCCGTCCGCTCTTGCCCTAATCGTTCAAATCCCGGCCGCGCGTTTCGGGCAGGAACAGGATGGTGCAGAGGATGGCGAAGACGGTAGCGACGATGGGGTACCAGAGGCCGAAATAGATGTCGCCGCTGGCCGTCACCATGGCGTAGGCCACTGCGGGGAGAAAGCCACCGACCCAGCCCGTGCCGATATGATAGGGCAGGGATAGGGCCGTATAGCGCACACGCGCCGGGAACAACTCCACCAGGGCCGCCGCCTGCGGACCGTAGAGGGCCGTGGCGCCAAGGGTGAAGACCAGCATCACGGCGAACACGCCCCAGGGCTGGGTGCGCTTCGGGTCGGCCTTGGCGGGATAGCCGGCGGCCTTGAGCGCGCCAGTGAGCTGCTTTTCGACGCCCACCTTGGCGAGCTTGAGCGCGGCGGCGGTCAGCGCCGTCCCTTCTACCGACTGGACTGTCTTGCCGCCCACCTGCACGCTCGCCAGCGTCCCGGCGGGTGCGGACACGTTGCGATAGGACACCCCGGCATTGGTCAGCACGCTCTTGGCGATGTCGCAGGATGAGCGGAACTGGGTCTTGCCCACAGGGTCGAACTGCAGGGCGCAGGAGGCCGGGTCGGCGGTCACCACCACCGGGGCGGTGCGCGAGGCCTCGGCCAGGCCCGGATTGCCGTACTGGGTGATCAGGTGGAAGCCGGGCCACAGGGCCGCGGTGGCCAGGATCATGCCGCCGCACATCACCCACTTGCGCCCCACCTTGTCCGACAGCCAGCCGAAGAAGACGTAAAGGGGCGCCGAGCAGACCACGACGCCGATCAGGATGGCGTTCACCTGGGTCGGCGAAACCTTGATGATCTTCTCGAGGAAGGTCTGGCAGTAGAAGAAGGCGCAGTACCAGACAGCTCCCTGGGCCACCATGACGGTGCAGAGGGCGATCAGCACACGCTTGATGTTGGGCCACGTGCCGAAGGATTCGCGATAGGGGGCGGTGGACCGCGTCCCCTCCGCCTTCATCTGGCGGAAGACGGGGCTCTCCGACAGAGTCATGCGGATCCACACCGAGATGATCAGCAGGATGGCCGAGAGCAGGAAGGGAATGCGCCAGCCCCACGCGTTGAACGGCTCCTCACCCATGATCGTGCGCGTGATCAGCACCACCACCAGCGCCCCGCCGAGGCCGAAGGCGGCGGAGGTGCCGATGAAGCTGGTGTAGAAGCCACGTCGGTTCACCGGGGAATGCTCGCCGATATAGATGGCCGCCCCGCCCCACTCGCCGCCCAGCGCTATGCCCTGCAGCATGCGCAGCGCGATGAACAGCACCGACGAGACGATTCCCATCTGGCTGTAGCCGGGCAGCAGGCCCACCACGAAGGTCGCCGCGCCCATCAGCATGATGGTGATCAGGAAGGTGGCCTTGCGGCCAAGCCGGTCGCCGATCCGGCCGAAGATCAGCGCGCCGAGCGGGCGCGTGGCGAACCCGGCGGCGAAGGACAGCAGGGCGAAGATATAGGCGGCCGCATCGTTTAGCCCGGCGAAGAACACCTTGGCGATGATGGCCGTAAGCGGGACGTACAGGAAGAAGTCGTACCACTCGAAGGTGGTCCCGGCGGCCGAGGCGACCACCAGCAATCCCATGCTCGCCCTTTTGGGCTCCGCGGCTTCAAGCTCAGCCATATCCCCTCCCGTTTGCAACAGGGATAGCACCGGTGGGGCCAGGCGGAACAGGGGCTCGGCGCCTTTGCCCCGGCCTCCCGTCGCGGCGCGCCGGGCTGTGAAGCCTATGGTCGGGGTTCGACATCACGCCCGGGGATCTACCTGCCGACGGGTAGTCGAAATCGACAACTAGCGTTGGATCTGCCGGCTCTGGTTCTGAGCGAAGCCCGTGGACTGACGCTGCATCATCGGCTGCTGCGCCACGGCAAGGCGCACCGACAGCCGCTCGGCCCCGCCGCCGATGCGCGAGCCGCGCACGGGCGCGGCGGACAGGTAGTCGAAGCCGCAGGCGATGCGCACATGCCGCTCGCCGGGACAGGCGTCGTGGGTTACGTCAAACCCGACCCAGCCCAGCCCTGGAACCAGGGCCTCGGCCCAGGCGTGGCTGGCCTCCTGCTCGATCACCCCGTCGCTGCGCGCCAAGTGACCGGAGACGTAGCGTGCCGGGATGCCGATATGGCGGGCGCAGGCGATGAAGATGTGGCTAAGGTCCTGACAGATTCCGTGCTTCTGGGTGAAGGCATCGATGGCGGAGGTGGCGCTCGTGGTGGAGCGGGTATCGTAGGTCACCTCCGCATGGAGGGCCGAGAGCAGGCGATGCAGTTGCTCCAGCCGGTCGTCCGTGCCGCGCACGGTGTCGCGGGCGAAGGCGCAAAGCGCCGCGTTCGGTTCGGTCAGCGGCGTATCGCGCAGGAAGACCTGCGGCGCGAGGGGTTCGGGCAGGCCGGTGATGACGCCGACGGTGTCGGTGGTCTCTACCTCTCCGGTGACGGTCAGGGTCATGGTCTCCAGCGGACCATCGGCGGCCAGACGGTGGACGATATTGCCGAAGGCGTCCTCGGTTTCGCGCAGGCGCCCGTCCACATCCACGTCCACCCGCCAGTGGACGATGTGCTGGCCGTCGTGCGGGCGCGGCGTCAGGCGCAGGATCTGGCTCACCGCGCGCACAGGCGCGTCGTAATGATATCGGGTCTCGTGGTCGATGCGGATGCGCATGGCGGGAAAGGCGACTCAGTCCGAGAGGAGAGCTAGAGGAGGTACTGCTCGGCGATGGCGTTGGAGAGCCGGGCGTTCTCATCGATGAAGCCCACGACGAATTCGTGCAGGCCGGACTGGAATATCTGCTCGATACGCAGGCTCGTCAGACGACCAAGCGTCGCAGTAGCCGCCCGCTGCGCCGGCCCGCGCCGGCCATAGGCCTGGCCAAGCTGGTCGAGCTGGCCTGCGATGTCAGCCGAACAGCTGGCCAGGGACCGCGGCATCTGCCGGTTCAGGATCAGCAGGTCCGCCACCAGCCAGGGCTTGATGCTCTCGCGATAGACCCAGCGATAGGCGGTGAGGGCGGAGACCTCGCGCAGGATGGTGGACCACTGGAAATAGTCGAGCCCGCCGCCCACCGGTTCGGAGGCCGGCAGCAGTAGGTGGTATTTCACATCCAGAATGCGCGCGGTGTTGTCGGCCCGCTCGATCGCGGCGCCGAGGCGAAGGAAGGCGTGGCCGTCGTTGCGAAGCTGGGTGCGGTGCACGGCGCCGTCGAAAGCGCGGGCGGCGGACTTCGTCCATTCGATGAAGCGGGCGAAGGCCTGCATATCCATGCCCTTCTCGTCCAAGGCGTTGAACTGGTTCCAGGCGTCGTTGACCGACTCCCACACTTCGCTGGTCAGGGCGGTGCGGACGGCGCGGGCGTTGTTGCGCGCCGCGGCGAGGCAGTTGCGGATCGATGACGGGTTGGCGTGGTCGAAGGCCAGGAAGCGACGCACGCTCTGCTCGTCCGCTGCTCCGTAGGCGGCAGTGAAGGCTTCGCGCTGGTCGGAGATGGCGATGGCGCTGTCCCACTCCGCCCCCGCCGCGCCGTCGCCCGCTGGAAGCGAGGCCATGCGCATGGCGGCCTCCAGGATGCGGGCCAGGAAGTCGGCCCGTTCCACGTATCGGGCGAGCCAATAGAGGCTGTCTGCGGTGCGTGAAAGCATTACTCGTCCAGCACCCAGGTGTCTTTCGTGCCGCCGCCCTGGCTGGAATTGACCACCAGCGAGCCCTCCGTGAGGGCCACGCGGGTCAGGCCGCCGGGGGTGACGCGCACCTTGTCCGCACCGGTCAGCACGAACGGCCGAAGATCCACGTGGCGCGGCGCCAGGCCCTTCTCCGTGAAGGTGGGACAGGTGGAGAGCGCCAGGGTTGGCTGGGCGATGAAACCCTGCGGGTCCTTCCGCAATTTGTGGGCGAAAACGTCGATCTCGCTCTTGCTGGCCGTCGGGCCTACCAGCATGCCGTAGCCGCCCGAGCCGTTCACTTCCTTGACCACGAGTTCCGGCAGGTGATCGAGCACATAGGCCAAAGCGTCCGGCTCACGGCAGCGCCAGGTGGGTACATTGGGCAGAATGGCGTCCTGGCCGGTGTAGAACTTCACCAGTTCGGGCATGTAGGTATAGACCGCCTTGTCGTCCGCCACGCCTGCGCCGACGGCGTTGACGATCGTCACCGTGCCCGCCTCATAGGCCGCCATCAGCCCCGGCACGCCCAGCGCCGACTCCGGCTTGAAGGTGAGGGGGTCGAGGAAGTCGTCGTCAACCCGGCGATAGATCACGTCCACCCGGCGCGGCCCTTCGGTGGTGCGCATGAAGACGCGGGCGTCCTGCACGAACAGGTCAGACCCTTCAACCAGCTCCACCCCCATCTTGTCGGCCAGGAAGGAGTGTTCGTAGAAGGCGGAGTTGTAAGGGCCGGGGGTCAGCACCACCGCCGTCGGGTCCTGGTCCGAAGCATAGGGCGTCACCGAGCGCAGGGTGGCGAGCAGGCTGTCCGGATAGGTCTCCACCGGCGCCACGCGATGGCGGGCGAACAGCTCCGGGAAAAGGCGCATCATCACCTCCCGGTTCTCCAGCATGTAGGAGACGCCGGACGGGGTGCGAGCATTGTCCTCCAGCACATAGAACTTGTCCTCGCCCACGCGCACCAGGTCCGCGCCGAGGATATGGACGAAGATGTCGTGCGGCGGGCGCACGCGGGTCATCTCCACCCGATAGCCGGCATTGCCATAAACGAGCTCGGCCGGGATAATCCCTGCCTTCACGCATTCGCCGGGACCATAGACGTCGGCGAGGAAGGCGTTCAGCACCGCGGCCCGCTGGGTCAGCCCCGCCTCGATCGTCTTCCACTCCTTGCCGGAAATGATGCGCGGCACGATGTCGAAGGGGATCAGCCGCTCGTGGCTCTCCGCTTCGCCATAGACGGCGAAGGTGATGCCGATGCGGCGGAAGAACAGCTCCGCCTGGCGCCGGCGCGCGTCGAAGAACTCCGGCGGCGCGGCCTTCATCCACTTGTCGAGGGCCGCATAGGCCTTGCGGGGCAGGGCGCCTTCGATGGCCGCCCCTGCCTCCCCGAACATCTCGTCGAACGCCGCCGTCATGCCGTTTCCATAAGATCAGACATCGGAAAGGCGCTCGGGCGGATCGAGTTCGATGCGCCCTCCGACCATGCACAGATGTTTTGGCGCCCGCTGCTTAGGCAGGCGGACGGGCATCTGACCGGCGATCGGGCGCCGCGGGACCGGGCAGGGTTCAGGGCTTGTTGGCCGGCGAGGCGAGATAGGCGATCAGGTCGGCCCGGTCCTTGGCGTCCGGCACCGACATGGGCATGGCCGTGCCGGGCACGGCGACCTGCGGATTGGTCAGGAACTCGTCGAGCTTCTGCGGCGTCCAGGTCAGGTGCGCGTCCTGCAGGGCCTTGGTGTACATGACGCCGGGCACAGCAGCCGAGGCGCGTCCGACCACGCCGACCAGGGTCGGCCCCTGACCGCCGCCCTCTTTCAGGTGGCAGCTCATACACATGTCGTTGAACGTACCCTCGCCGTGACCGATGTCGGGCTTTGCGCCTGCCGCGCCTTGCGCGCTGCCGACCGCCGGGCCCGCCAACAACGCCGCCGCCAGGGTCGCTGCACCGATCAGATGTCTCATCATATCCTGCCTCACTTCGCGCCCGCCTTGGGCGCCATGCGCCACACCGAACCGGAAACGTCATCGCTGAACAACAGGGCGCCGTCCTTGGCCACGTCTATGCCCACGGGGCGACCCCAGACCTTGGCGTCGTCCACCACGAAGCCGGTGACCACGTCCTCGTATTCGCCGGTTGGCACCCCGTTCACCACCTTGGCCATGATGATCTTGTAGCCCGTGCGCTTGGCCCGGTTCCAGGAGCCGTGCTCAGCGGCGAAGATCTGGCCGCGATAGGCGGCGGGGAAGGCGGCCGGACCCTTGGACATTGGGGGATAGAAGGTCATCTGCAGCGAGGCGGAGTGGGCCTCGATCAGCACGTCCGGGACGGTGATCCTGCCCTTCAGGTCGGGACGCTGACCGGCCAGGCGCGGGTCCTCGTGGTCGCCGAGATAATACCAGGGCCAGCCATAGAAGCCGCCGTCCTTCACCCGCGTGATGTAGTCGGGAACGAGGTCGTCGCCGAGCATGTCGCGCTCGTTGGTGGAGCACCAGACCTGATCCGAGCCCGGCGTCACCGCCATACCGACGCAGTTGCGGATCCCGGTGGCATAGGTCCTGCGACCCTTGCCCATAGGGTCGAACACCAGGACGGCGGCGCGATCCTCCTCCGCCCCCCACATGGCGCCGAGGGCGTGGTTCGCCTGCCAGGCCTTTACCTCTTCCGGCGTCTTCTTCTCCTTCACCTGCTCGGCCACGTTGGAGCCGGAGCCGACGGAGACGAACATGCGCTTGCCGTCGTGGGAGAAGACGAGGTCGCGGGTGGTGTGGTGCCCATGCTGCGGCGAGATCTCCGGCACGATCACTTCGGGCGCGCCGGACGCCTTGAGGTCGCCGGACTTGTAGGGGAAACGCGTCACCTGATTGTTCTCGGCCACATAGAGCCAGTGCGGCTCGCCCGTGGTGGGCCAGAAGGCCAGGCCGAAGGGACCCTTCAGGCCCTCCGCATAGGTCTCCACCCCGTCGGGCTTGTCGGCGCCGGGCTTGGCGCGGATGACGCGGATCTTGCCGCCCTGCGTCTCGGCCACGAAGACATCGCCGTTGGGTGCCACGCGGATCAGGCGCGGATGGTCGAGCTTGGCGAATTCCTGCACCGTGAAGCCCGGCAGCGTCTTGAGTTCGGCGCCAGCGGGGCGGGGCGCGACAGCCGCAGGGGCGGCCTTGGCCTTGTCGGGTGTGGGCGGCGGCACGTCGGCGACAGTGATCTTGCGGATTACGCCCGGCGCGTCGGTGGTGTAGTCGCCGAACGCGGCGGGGCCCGTGCGCACCTGGGCCATGGCCGAGCCGGCCAACGCCATCGATCCCAGCATCAGCGCCCAGTTCAGGGTCGTTCTCATCGCATCCTCCCAAAACCGACGCAGACGCAGACTCAGTTGAGCGCGCCGCGCCGGCCATTGCAACGCCTCTTCCAATCGCCCGAACCCCGGCTAGGTTGCGTCGGTCCCAACGGAGCCTTCCATGCGCCTGATCCTCGCCGCCCTTCTGGCGACCGTCGCCCTGCCGGTTCTGGCGCAGACGACGACCGCCCTACCCTCCACCGATCCCAAGGCGCCCGATCCGTTTGGATGGCTGGAGGACATACACTCTCCCAGGGCGCTGAAATGGGTGGGTGTGGAGAACAAGCGCACCGCCGCCCGACTGGAGACGGACCCGCGCTACCAGGCCTTCCACGACCAGGCCCTGGCCCTCTTCACCTCGAAGGCGCGCATTCCCAATCCGGGCTTCCTCGGCAAGGACATCGACAATACCTGGCAGGACGATCAGCACGTGAAGGGCCTGTGGCGGCGCACCACGCCCGCCTCGTACCGCACCGCTGATCCGAAGTGGGAGACGCTGATTGACCTCGACGCCCTCTCCAAGGCCGAAGGCAAGAACTGGCTGTTCCACGGCGCGACCTGCCTGCCGCCCGAAGAGCGTTTTTGCCTCGTCCACCTGTCGAACGGCGGCGGCGACGCGGTGGAGATCCGTGAGTTCGACACTGCCACCAAACAGTTCGTTAGCGGCGGCTTCCACTTCGACAGCAGCAAGCAGGATGTCGCCTGGCTGGACAAGGATACGGTACTGGTGGCGCGCGACTTCGGGGGCGGCACGCTGACCCAGTCCGGCTATCCCTTCGTGGTCAAGCGACTGAAGCGCGGCCAGAGCCTGGACCAGGCGGTGGAGGTGTTTCGCGGCCAGCCCAAGGACGTGCGCGTCTCGCCCCGCGTGATCCGCGACGGGCAGGGCAAGGTCGCCCTCGTCCTGATTGGGCACAATGTCGGCTTCTTCTCCACCCAGTACCTGAAGCTGAACGCGGACGGCTCGACCACCCGCCTGGCCATTCCGGGCAAGAACAGCTTGCACGGCTACGTCGCCGGCCGGCTGATCATCACACCGAACGAGGACTGGGCGGCGGACGTCCACCACCCGGCCTTCAAGGCCGGCTCGTTGGTTGCGTTCGATGCGGCGACCGGCGCCGCCGACCTGATCACCGAGCCCGGCCCCACTCAGGCCATCGACAATGTCCGGGTGACCCAGAACCGGGTGCTGGTCTCCCTGCTCGACAACGTCAACGGCGCTCTCGACGTCTACGCGCCGCCGGCCGGGGCCAAGGTGGAATGGGTGCCCACCCGCCTGGCCTTCCCCAAGGGGCTTGCCCTCACCATCCGCGCCGCCGATCGCGGTTCGGATCGCGCCTTCGTGGCGACGGAGGGCTTCATCGAGCCCACCGCCCTGTGGTCGGTGAACGCCGCGACCGGGCAGATCGCCAGGGTCAAGCAACTGCCCGCCCAGTTCGATGGGTCGAAAGATGTGGTGGAGCAGCATTTCGCCACCTCCAAGGATGGGACCAAGGTTCCCTACTTCCTCGTCCGGCCTAAGGGCATGAAGTACGACGGGTCGACCCCGACGGTCATGTTCGGCTACGGCGGTTTCCAGATTTCGGAGACGCCCTCCTACCGGCCTGAGGTGGGCAAGCTGTGGCTGGAGCGGGGCGGGGCCTATGTGCTGGCCAATATCCGCGGCGGCGGCGAATATGGCCCCAAGTGGCATGAGGCGGCCCTGCGCGAGAACCGCCAGCGCGCCTTCGACGACTTTGACGCCATTGCCCGGGACCTGTTCGCCCACAAGGTCACTTCGCCGAAGCACTTCGGCATCTATGCCCGCTCCAACGGCGGGGTGCTGACCACCGTCTCCATGACCCAGCACCCGGAAGACTTCGGCGCCATCGTCATCGAGAGCCCGCTGATCGACATGCTGCGCTACAACCACCTGTCGGCGGGCGCCTCGTGGATGGCGGAGTACGGCGACCCCGACAAGCCGGAGGACCGCGCCTTCATCGCCAAATATTCCGGCTACACCGCGCTCAGGCCCGGGGTGAAATATCCTGAGCCCTACATCACCACCAATACCGAGGACGACCGGGTACACCCCGGCCACCCGCGCAAGTTCGCCGCCGAGCTCAAGGCGCTTGGCGATCCCTACCTTTATTACGAGAACACTTTTGGGGGCCACGCCAACGACGCCGACCCCGAACTCAACGCCCGCCGCTGGGCGCGCCACTACGTGTATCTGTCGCAGAAGCTGGTGGATTGAGGGCAAGCGCAATGAAAGCCGCACCCTTCGACAAGCTCAGGATGAGGCTTTCGGTTAACCTCGCGGCTCGTCAACCTCGGTCCAAACTCGGCCTCATCCTGAGCTTGTCGAAGGGTGCGGCCGTGGCGCTGGTGTTTGCCTTGCCGGCGCATGCCGCGCCTAAGCATTCTGCCGAGGCTTCACCCGTCGCGAATGTCATGCGCGGCATGTCGGGCGAGCAAGCAGCACAGACATGGCGGTTGGGTTTGAAAATGGCGCATGCGGAAGATGTCTTGCCCGGCGCGGTCGAGGCGGGAAAACAGATTAGGCAGGGACATACGACGTCAGAGGCGCTGGTTAAGCGCTACCTTACCCGCATCGAAGCCCTTGACCGTGCTGGCCCCGCCCTTCACGCCATCATCGCCCTCAACCCCCACGCCCTCGAAGACGCACGCAAGCTCGACGCCGAGCGCAAGGCGGGGCACATCCGCGGTCCGCTTCACGGCGTGCCGATCCTGCTGAAGGACAATATCGAGACCGACGACGGCACGGCCACCACCGCCGGGTCGCAGGCGCTGAAGGACAATGTCACCCACCGCGATGCGCCCCTGGCCGCGCGGCTGAAGGCGGCGGGGGCGGTGATCCTCGGCAAGACCAACCTGTCGGAATGGGCCAATATCCGCTCCAGCCGCTCGGTTTCGGGCTGGAGCGCCATCGGCGGGCTGGTCAAGAACCCCTATGCTCTGGATCGCTCGTCCTGCGGTTCCTCCGCCGGGTCGGGCGCCGCGGCGGCGGCATCCCTTGCGGCGGCCACTGTAGGCACGGAGACGGACGGGTCGATCACCTGCCCCTCGGCCATCAACGGCGTGGTCGGGATCAAGCCGACCGTGGGCCTGGTCTCGCGCACCCACGTGGTCCCTATTTCGCATAGCCAGGACACCGCCGGTCCCATGGCCCGCTCGGTGGAGGATGCGGCGGCCTTGCTGACCGCCATGGCCGGCTCTGACCCCCTCGATCCCGCCACCGCCGAGGCCGACGCGCGCAGGACCGACTACCTCGCCGGCCTCTCCAAGGACGCACTGAAGGGCAAACGCATCGGAGTGCTGCACCCCGACCATGCGGGTGGCAAGATCGCGCCGATCTATGCCGCCGCGCTCGACAGGCTGAAGGCGGCGGGCGCGGTGCTGGTGGACGTTACCCTGCCCAAGCGCGAGCCCAAGCTCGGCGCGCAGGAATTCACCGTCCTGATCACCGAACTGAAGGCGGACCTGAACGCCTACCTCGCCTCCACCGACCCAACGAAGGTGAAGACCCGCACGCTGGCCGACCTGATCGCCTTCAACAAGGCCACGCCGCGCGAGACCGTGCTGTTCGGCCAAGAGACGTTCGAGCAGGCGCAGACCACCAAGGGCCTGGACGATCCCGAATACACGGCGGCGCTTGAAGGTTCGCGAACGGCGGCCCGCACGGCGCTGGACAAGACGCTGGCCGACAACCGGGTCGAGGCGCTGATCGCCCCCACCACCGGTCCGGCCTGGCAGATCGACTTGGTGGGCGACGACCACTATTCCGGCTCCATGAGCACCCTGCCTGCGGTGTCCGGCTACCCACACCTCACCGTGCCCATGGGCCAGGTAAAGGGGATGCCCGTGGGGCTGAGCTTCATCGGCCCGGCCTGGTCCGAGGCGCGCCTGCTGGCCTTCGGCTACGCCTTCCAGGAGCAGGGCGTGCGGTTCGCGCCGCCCACGTACCGCCCCTCCGTCGAGAGCGATGCGGAAGCGCAGGCGGCCTTCAGTCCGCCTCGCTAAGGAAGACGCGCAGCCCTTCCACCAGGGCGTCGAACACCAGGCGCATGCGGCGGCTGGTCTTCAGGTCCTCGTGCATGACCACCCAGGCCTCCATGGGAAAGCTGAAGGCGTCGGCGAGCACGGGAACGAGGCCGAGCCGCCGCGCCAGCGGAACCTGACAGCCGCCGATCCCCACCCCGGCCTGGATCATGGCCAGCTGGGCCAGGTCAGAATCGCTGCGCACGTCGAAAATCTCTCGCATGATCGGGAAATTGGCCACTACCCCGCCCGCATAGGCCGGCACATGGTCAAAGCCGACAACCGTGTGTCCGGTTCTATCCATCAGATCGGTAGGCTGGCCGTGCTTCTGGATATAACCGGCGGAGGCGAACAGACGCACCTCGGACTCGCCGACCTTGCGGCCATACAGCGCCCCCTGGGTCGGGCGGGCCATGCGCACGGCGATGTCGGCCTCGCGGCGGAGCAGATCGTCGTTGCGGTTGGAGAGAACCAGTTCGATCTGCAGACGAGGATTAGCCTCGCGCAGCTCGGCCAAGATCGGCGGCAACACCGTACCGCCGACCACCTCGCTGGCGGTGATGCGCACCACGCCTTGCCCATCCACGTCCGGGATGGCGGCGCGCACGAGGGCCGCGGCGGCGGCGGCCATGGCCTGCGCATGCGGTCGCAGCTCCAGCGCCGCCTCGGTAGGGATCAGTCCGGCCGGCGAGCGCGTGAACAGGGCCACGCCGAGATCCGCCTCCAGCGCTGCGATCTGGCGCCCCAGGGTCGGCTGGCTCTGCCCGAGCGCCCGCGCGGCCCCGGACAGGCTGCCCTCGGTGAGCACAGCGAGTAGGGCGCGATACAGGGTCCAGTCCGGATCAGCCATTCAGTATTGAATAGCAGCCCTGCAAAGTTCGGCAATTTTCTTTGAGCCGTCCCAGCGCGATCCTTCGGGCCTCAGGAGGATCGAACCATGACACAGCAGATCAAGACAGCGCTGGTGATCGGCGCTACAGGCGGCATCGGCGGCGCCGTCGCCAAGGCCCTGCTCGCCCACGGCTGGACCGTGAAGGCGTTGAACCGAAACCCGGCGCGCGCCGCCTCCGGTTTGGCGGGCGTCGACTGGATCAAGGGCGACGCCATGAACAGCGCCGAGGTCGTGGCCGCCGCCACGGGCGCAAGCCTGATCGTCCACGCCGCCAACCCGCCCGGCTACAAGGACTGGGACAAGCTGCTGATGCCGATGATGGAGAGCTCCATCGCCGCCGCCCGCGCCACCGGCGCCCGCATCCTGCTGCCCGGAAACGTCTATAATTACGACCCGGTGCGCGACCCGGTGGTCACCGAAACCACGCCCGAGCGGCCGGTGTCGCGCAAGGGCCGCATCCGGGTGGCGATGGAGCGGCGCCTGCGCGAATCCGGCGTAAAGACGCTGATCGTCCGCGCCGGCGACTTCTTCGGCGCCGGCGCCAACAGCTGGTTCAGCCAGATGGCCACGCCCGGCAAGCCGGTGCGCTCCGTCTCCTATCCGGGAACGCGGGGCGTCGGCCACAGCTGGGCCTACCTGCCCGATCTCGCCGAGACCATGGTGCGGCTGGTCGAGCGCGAGGCCGACCTCGACGACCACGCCGTGTTCAATTTCGGCGGGACCTGGTTCGATCGAGGCGAGGATATGGCGCGCGCCGTGCTGCGCGTCGCCGAACGGCCGGAGCGGGCCATCCGCGGCTTCATCTGGCCGGTGGTGATCGCCGCCTCGCCGGTCGTGCCCCTGTTCCGGGAAATCCTGGAGATGCGCTATCTTTGGAAACAGCCGCTGCGGCTCGACAACGCCAAGCTGGTGGCCTTCCTTGGAGCGGAGCCGAGGACGCCGCTCGACCAGGCCGTAGCCGTTGCACTGGAAGCGCAGGGCTCGCTGCCGGCGGAGTGGCCGGTGACGGCGCCCGCCGGCGCCCTAGCTGTCTGACATTCGGCCGAAGGGGAGGGGTTTGGGATGTTCGTCGGTCACTACGCAGCAGCGCTCGCCGCAAAGGCCTATGAGCCCCGCGCCCCGCTCTGGACCCATGTGGGCGCCTGCCAGTTGCTCGACATAGGGTGGTCGAGCCTGGTGGCGCTCGGAGAAGGTGCGCATCGATCCAGCCCTCCCCAGCTCGGGCCTCGACCCCTACTTCATGCCCTATACCCACGGCCTGGTGGATCGACCGCCACCAGACCCTTCGCAGACCGCCTCCGCCATCGCATAAGGCCGGGATGAGCCAAAGCCGGCACGGTCTCTACACGCCGGAAGGCGGCCCGGCGGACCCGGTGTTCCGCATCGGCCTCGCGCCGATTCCGGTCGAACACTGGTTCGAGGGCGGCGAGCAGGATCCAGCGGCACGCAAGGATGCGTTGCTGGCGAGCGTCCCGCATCTGGTGTGGGGTGAGACCGAGGGCTCGCGTCTCGCCCAGAGCGAGGTGGCGGGCATGGTCGCCGACTGGCTTGGCCGACCACCACCTTCCAATGACCCGCCGCTCTGGACTGCCTCTCGCGCGGTCGCAGATGATCTCTGTCTGATGGAGAATCGCGGAGGCGAATGGACCCTGACCGCCGCAAGCCTGTGCGCACCGAGCTTCTTCTCGGCGGCGGCGTCGGTGGGGCAGCCGCTGTCGGGCCTCCACGCGCCGGTGCCGGGGTTCAACGAAGGCCTGTTGCACAGGGTGGCGCGCATCTTCGACCATCTGCCGCCCGATCAGGTGGTCGAGCGCCGCAACTGGACCGTGGTCAATTCGCCGGACCTGCACCAGCCCGACCCCGCCCCCTACCGCGCCCGGCTGGCGGCCCAGTCGCTGGAGCAGATCGCCGCAGGTCTGCATGTGCGCCGCGAACGCCAGACCCTGCGCCGGGCGCCCCGAACCGGGGCGGTCCTGTTCACCATCCGCATCTGGACCGAGCGGCTGGACGATCTGCTGTCCGAGCCGGATCGCCGCGCCGGGTTCGCAACCGCCTGGGAGCGGCTGATGATGGACGAGGGCGCGCCGTTCCGCACCTACAAGCGCCTCGATCTTTATGACGGGGCCGTCCGCGCCCGGCTGGCTTCGTTTCCGGCCTGAGATTGCGTCCAGCCGCGGCGCGTCTATGGTCGCTGCGGTTAAGGGGACTTCTGAATGATTGCCGCCTTCATGGCCGCCATGGCGGTCGCCCAAAGCACCGCGCCTGCACCCGTCGCCAAGCCGGGCGGGGGGATGCACGCCTATGCGGGTCTGGTGATCACCCCGCAGGGCGATCGGGTGGCTTCGGTGGACGGGGTGGAGGCGACGGAGGGCCAGCGTCCCGGTCACCCCACGATCGTGATCCGCAGCGCCAAGTCCGGCGAGATCCTGCAGAAGATCGATCCGTGCCCGGCCTGCCGCTATGCGGGCCTGACCTGGTCGCCCGACGGCCAGTCGCTGGCCTTCGTCGCCAGCCGGACCGGGGAAGCGTTGATCGAGGTGGCGTCGAAGGGCGGCGTGCACGAAGCCGCCACCGTTAAGGGCCTGGCCCAGACGCCGCGCTGGTCGCCCGGCGGTGATCGCCTCGCCTTCCTCGCCGTGGTCGGCGCGCACAAGGAGGTAGGCGCCACCCAGGCCGGCGTGGCCCAGGTGGGCGAGATCGGCTCGGTCATCGACGAGCAGCGCATCCATATCGTAGCGGCGGCCGGCGGCAAGGATGACGCGGTCTCACCCGCCGACACATGGGTCTACGAATACGACTGGACGCCCGACGGCGCGGGCTTCGTCGCCACGGCCGCCAAGGGCGACGGCGACAACAACTGGTGGGTGGCCAAGCTCGTGGCCATCGACCCTGCCGCCAGAACGTTGAGGGTGATCGCCGCTCCGCCCGTGCAGATGAACCTGCCGCGTGTCTCGCCCGACGGCAAGATCGTGGCCTTCGTCGGCGGTTTGATGAGCGACTTCGGCCCCATCGGCGGCGACCTGTGGACCGCGCCCGTGGCGGGGGGCGAGGCGCACGACCTGACACCCGGGTTCAAGGGCAGCTTCAACGGCCTTGTCTGGCGCGGCGGGGCGATCCGCGCCTCAGCGCTGATGGGGGCCTTCACGGTCATGACCGACGTGGCTCCCCTCACTGGAAAGATCACGGTGCTGACCCGCTCTCCTTTCAGTCATAGCTCGGGCGATGGCAAGGCCAGCTTCAGCGCCGACGGCACGGTCGCCGCCGCCTCGGTGCAGGACTTCGAGCACGCGCCGGAAATCTACATTCACGATCCTTCCGGTCCGCGCGCCCTGACCCACGACAATGCAGGCCAGGCGGCGCATGTGCACGCCGTCAACGTCACCTGGATGAACGGCGGCTTCGACGTCCAGGGCTGGCTGCTGACTCCGGTTGACTACGATCCCAAGGTCAAGCACCCGCTGATCGTGGAGGTGCATGGCGGCCCGAGTTCAGCGGTGACTCCGTCCTATGTGGCGCGTGGCACGGTGCGCGACCTGATCGAGCATGGCTACTTCGTGTTCCAGCCCAATCCGCGCGGCTCCTATGGCCAGGGCGAGGCCTTTACCCGCGCCAACATCAAGGACTTCGGCGGCGGCGACCTTTCCGACATCCTTACCGGCATCGACGCGGTGGAGAAGATCGCCCCGGTGGACGAGGCCCGGCTCGGCGTCACGGGCCACTCGTATGGAGGCTTCATGACCATGTGGACCGTCACCCACTCCCACCGCTTCAAGGCGGCGGTGGCGGGCGCGGGCATCGCCAACTGGTCGAGCTATTACGGCGAGAACGGCATCGACCAGTGGATGGTCCCGTTCTTCGGCGCCACCTTCTATGACGACCCGGCGGTCTATGATCGCCTGTCGCCGATCCGCTCGATCAAGAACGCCAGGACACCGACTTTCATCTATGTGGGCGAGCGCGACGTGGAGTGCCCGGCGGCGCAGTCACTGGAATTCCACCACGGCCTCGACGCCATGGGCGTGTCCAACAGCCTGGTGATCTTCGCCGGCGAGGGTCACGGCATCCGTTCGCCCGAGCACATCAAGGAACTGAAGGACCGCACCCTGGCCTGGTTCGACAAGTACCTTAAACGCTAGCATGGGACGTCCAAAGCCGGAGCTTACCCGTATCTGGCGGTGATGCGTACCCTTCGTCTCGTTCTCGGCGACCAGTTGTCCGATGGGTTGTCGTCGCTGCGCGATCTCGATCCGGCGCGGGACGTGGTCCTGATGGCCGAGGTGATGGGGGAAGCCACCTATGTGCGCCACCACAAGCAGAAGCTGGTCATGGTGTTCGCCGCCATGCGCGCCTTCGCCGAGCGGCTACGCCGTAACGGCGTGGAGGTGCGCTACGTTCGGCTGGACGATCCAAGCAGCACTCAGGCGCTCGACAGCGAGGCCCTGCGTGCGCTGGAGGGCGGAGCGTTCGACCGTCTCGTGCTAACCGAGCCCGGTGAATGGCGACTGAGCGAGCTGGTCGAGGGGCTGAAGCTCATGGCCCCGGTGCACATCGAGGTGCGGGAGGACGACCGTTATCTCTGCGCCCATCGCGAATTCGCCGGCTGGGCGGAGGGCCGCAAAGAACTGCGCATGGAGTTCTTCTATCGCGAGATGCGCCGCAAGTTCGGCCTGTTGATGGACGGCGACAAGCCCGCCGGCGGCCAGTGGAACTACGACCGCCACAACCGCAAGCGCCTGCCCAAGGCGGTGCAGCCGCCGCACCGGACCTGGATCGCCCCCTCCCCCGCCACCCGGACCGTCATCGCGGAGGTTGAGGCGCGCTTCCCCGATAACTTTGGCGCCACCGAACGCTTCGGCTGGGCGACAACCCATGAGGAGGCCGAGCGCGTGGCCAGCCACTTCATCGCGGAAATCTTGCCAGGGTTCGGTGACTACGAAGACGCCATGGCCAAGGGCGAGCCCTTCCTGTGGCATGGCCTGCTCTCCGCCGCGATCAATATCGGCCTGATCGACCCGCTCGACCTCTGTCGTCGCGCCGAGGCCGCGTATCGCGCCGGCCGCGCGCCGTTGAACGCCGTGGAGGGCTTCATCCGCCAGATCATAGGCTGGCGCGAATTCGTGCGCGGTGTCTACTGGCTGAAGGGACCGTCCTACAAGGAGACCAACGCCCTTAGCGCCGACCGCCCGCTGCCCTGGTTCTACTGGTCGGGCGATACGGACATGGCCTGCGTGCGCGACGTGGTGGCGCACACCCGCGACTACGCCTATGCGCATCACATTCAGCGGCTGATGGTGACCGGCAACCTAGCCATGCTGCTCGGCGTCCGGCCCGCCGACATCAACGACTGGTACATGGTCGTCTTCATAGATGCCTTCGAATGGGTGGAACTGCCCAACACCCACGGCATGGCCACTTTTGCGGACGGCGGCGTGGTCGGCTCCAAACCCTATGCGGCAGGCGGGGCCTATATCGACCGGATGAGCGACTATTGCGGCGGCTGCCGTTACGACGTGAAGGCGCGGTCAGGGCCCGACGCCTGCCCGTTCAACCCGCTCTACTGGCAGTTCCTTCTGCGCAACGAGAGCCGGCTGAAAGGCAATCGGCGTCTCGCCATGCCCTATCGCACCCTGGCGAAGATGGACGACGCGCGCCGCGCCGAGATCGAGCGCGACGGCGAAGCGATCCGCCGCCTCCTATGCGAAGACAGCCAGCCTGGCTAGGTCGGCTCAGTAGCCCGCCATCCGGCCCCAGCGGTCGCGGTGCCAGGCGGTGGAGCCGTATGTGGCCTCCAGCGCCCGCGCCCGCTTCATGTAGAGGCCCGCATCGTGGGCGTCAGTCATACCGATGCCGCCGTGCATCTGCACCATTTCACGGCTGACCAGATGCAGGGTGTCTCCCGCCGCCGCCTTGGCCAGGGCCACGGCCTGGGGCGTATCCGCCGCGTCGTTGTCGATGGCGGTGAGCGCCGCTTCGACGCAGGAACGGGTCAGCTCCAGTTCGGTGAACATCTTGGCCGCGCGGTGCTGCAGGGCCTGGAAGCTGCCGATGGTCTGGCCGAACTGCACGCGGGTCTTCAGATAGTCCAGCGTCGTTTCGAAGGCCTGCACCGACATGCCCAGCATTTCGGCCGCGAGGCCCACGCGGGCGCGATCGAGGGTCTTTTCCAGCAGGTCAGCGCCGTTGTCCGCCTCGCCGAGCACGGCGTTCGACCCGAGTTCGACCTCGTCCAAATTCAGGGCCGCATAGCCGCGCGAGTCGGCCAGATGGCGTTGCTCGCGGCTGAGCCCCTTGGCGTCCGCCGGGACGAGGAAGAGCGTGATGCCTTTGGCCTCCCCGGGCTGGCCCGAGGTGCGGGCGGCGACGATGAACAGGTCCGCCGCCATGCCTTCCAGCACGAAGGTCTTGGCGCCGGTCAGCTTGTAGCCCGCTCCGGTCTTCTCGGCCTTAAGCGCCGTGCGCAGCGGATCGTGGCGCGGGCCTTCGTCAACCGCCAGCGTCGCCACCGCCTCGCCCATGGCGATCTTGGGCAACCATTCGGACTTCTGTGTTTCGCTCCCGCCCATCACCAGGGCGCTGGCGGCGGCCAGCGACGAGGCGATCAGGGGCGAGGCGACGAGCGTGCGGCCCATCTCCTCCAACACGAGGCCGAGGGACAGGTAGCCGAACTCCGATCCGCCGAAGGCTTCGGGGATCACGACGCCCGCCCAGCCCATCTGCGCCATCTCTGCGAAGGCGGCGGGGTCGTAGCCCAACGGGGCGGCGGTATCGCGCATCCTGCGGAAGGCGCCCACCGGAGCCTTCTCACGCACCCAGTCGCGCGCGCTGTCGCGCAGCATGGTCTGTTCTTCGTTCAGGACGGCCATGGTTCGCGCTCCTTATTGGTGATCGAGCAGGCCAAGGATGCGCTTGGCGATGATGTTGTTCTGGATCTCGGCCGAGCCGCCGTAAATTGTCGTGGCCTTGCCGCCGAGCCAGTTGCGCACCTGCTCCAGCTCGGCCGCCTCAAAGCCCGGACCTTCCCAGCCAAGCCCCTGGGAGCCCATAATCTCCACCGCCAGTTCGGCCCGATCCTGCCCGACCTTGGAGCCGGCGTTCTTCATGATCGAGGTGGCGTTGGACGGACCCTGATTGCCCTTGGACTCCGCCGCCGCGCGCATCAGGGTCAGCATGAAGGCCTTGGTCTCCATCTGGTGGCGGATGATTCGGGTGCGAAGGTCCGGATCGGCGACTCGGCCCTCCTCGTCCACGCCCACATACTCCTTGGCGAGCTGGTCCAGCGGCTTGCCCGCCGCGAACCGCCCCGCCGAACCGCCGCCGCCCGACAGGCTGTTGCGCTCGTGCTGGAGCAGGCGCTTGCCGATGGTCCAGCCGCCGTTCAGCGGGCCGACGAGGTTTTCCTTCGGCACCTTCACGTCGGTGAGGAAGGTCTCGCAGAAGGGCGAATAGCCGTTGATCAGCTTGATCGGACGCACCTCGATGCCCGGCGTCTTCATGTCGAACAGCACGAAGGAGATGCCCTCGTGCTTGTGGTTCGGGTCGGTACGCACCAGGCAGAAGCACCAGTCGGCGTATTGCGCGCCGGAGGTCCACACCTTCTGGCCGTTGACCAGGAAGTGGTCGCCCTTGTCCTCGGCCTTGGTCTGCAGGGCGGCGAGGTCGGAGCCCGCGCCCGGCTCGGAATAGCCCTGGCACCAGCGGATCTCTCCTCGGACGATGGGCGGGATGTGGCGCTGCTTCTGCTCCTCGCTGCCGTATTCGAGCAGGGTGGGACCGAACATCATCACGCCCATGCCGCCGATGGGATTGCGCGCGCCGATGCGGGCCATTTCCTGTTGCAGCATACGCGCCTCGGCCGGGGTGAGACCGCCGCCGCCATAGACCTTGGGCCAGGTAGGCGTGCCCCAGCCCTTGGCGCCCATGCGCTCCTTCCAGAGCTTGGCGTCGCCGGTGGGCGCGTCCACGGTCATGGCCAGATCGACATTCTTCATGGAGGGCGGGAAGTTCTCCGCCAGCCACTCGCGCGCCTCGACGCGGAACGCCTCCGGCTCGCCGCCAAAATCGGGCATGACGTGTCCTCTCCTGCAATCCAGACTCTGAAGGCCCGGTATGTTTCACGAAGGTAGGCCCACGCAGGCCGGCGAGGCAAGACCTAGTGCAGCGTGGCGGCCAGGGCGCGCGCGGCTTCGGCGGGGCTCTTCTTTTCGGTATCGCGATCGACGGTGAGGTTGGCTTCGCGCATCCGCTCCACCGGGATGGCACCGATCAGAGGCCGCAAGACGCCGATCAGTCGTTGATCATGCGCGCGTCGTGGAGCGATTAGCACCACCGCGTCATAGGCGGGGATAGCACTCTTGGGGTCCGTTAGGGTCACCAGCCGGTCGGCGGCGATGCGACCGTCGGAGGAAAAGGCGGAGATCACGTCCGCCTGACCGCTCTCCAACGCTCGGTACATGAAGGTGGGGGTGAACGACCGCTGGCCCTTGAACTGCAGGCCATAGGCGCTCTCGATCCCCCTCCACTCCGGCCGCGACAGGAACTCCAGGTCCGCGCCGAGGGTGAGCTCGCCGGCATGCCCCGCCAGATCGGCCAGCGAGACCACGCCGAGTTTCTTCGCTTGGTCGGCCTTCATGGCCAGGGCGTAGGCGTTCTCGAAGCCGAGGGAGCCCAGCACCGTGACGTTGTATCGGGCCTTCAGCTCTCTGGTCAGCTCAGCCAACAGAACGGCGCGGGGGGGAATGTCCGTACGCTGAAGGACGTTGCTCCAGAGGGTGCCGGAATAATCCACATAGACGTCGAGATCGTTGGCGGCTAGGGCGCGGAACGCCACCGCCGAGCCCAGTCCCTGCTTCTCCTCGGTCGCCAAGCCGCCCGCATGCAGCCGGTCCTCGATCAGGTCGGCGAGAATGAACTGCTCGGAGAAGTTCTTGGCCCCTACCACGTAGCGATCTTTGGCCACGCCATGACCGATCAGCGGCAGGAGGGCGATGACCGCACAGGTCAGCAGCGCCGCCCCGCCGCCGACGGCGAGGCCGAGGCGACGCTTCTCCAAACCTATCTCGATCAGGCCCAGAAGCTGGTCGGTGGCGATGGCCAGCACCGCGGAGGCCGCGCAGCCGAACAGGACGAAGACCCAGTTCTCCGTCTGCAACCCCGAGAAGATGTAATCGCCGAGGGAGGTCTGGCCGACCGGGGTGGAGAGGGTCGCCGCACCGATGGTCCACACCGCCGCCGTGCGCACCCCAGCCATGGCCACCGGCGCGGCCAGAGGCGCCTCCACCCGAACCAGCTTCTGCCAGCGCGTCATGCCGAGCCCGTCCGCCGCCTCTACGATAGAGGGGTCGAGGCCGCGCAGGCCCGCGACGGTGTTCCGAAGGATCGGCAGGATGGAATAGAGCGTGAGGGCCAGGAGCGAGGGCAGAAATCCCAGCGCGGGCACGGCGATGTGCAGCGGCTTCAGCGTCGTGGAGAGGGCCAGCAGCAGAGGATAGAACAGGGCCAGCAGGGCGAGGCTGGGAATGGTCTGCACCAGGCTCGCCAGGGTCAGCGATACCCAGCGAAGGCGCGGCGCGCGGGCGGCGAGGACCGCCAGCGGCAGGCCGATCACAAGTCCCAGCATGAGGGCGGACGCAGATAGCGCCACGTGCCAGCCGAGATAGCGCGGAAGCACGGCAAAGGCGGCGGCGATCTGGCCGTTCACGCGCCCTCGCTCCGGTCCATGAGTTCGCGCACCCGCTCGGCCTGCTTGCGCGGCGTGGCGATCAGGGCCTCCACATCAGGGTTGTCGTGTCCGCGCATCAACGCATGCGGCGCGTCGTCGGCGAGGATACGGCCCGCCTTCATCACCACGATCCGGTCGGCGAGCAGCAGCGCCTCCTGCACATCGTGGGTGACCATCAAGGTGGTGAGGCCGAGTTCCTCATGAAGCTTGCGATAGGCGCCACCGAGGATGTCGCGGGTGACGGGATCGAGGGCGCCGAAGGGCTCGTCCATCAGCATCAGCTTCGGCTTGGCCGCCAAAGCACGAGCGACGCCTACCCGCTGGCGTTGTCCGCCGGACAAGGCATCGGGCCGCCGCGCCGCATAGTCCGCAGGCAGATCAACCAGCTTGAGAAGCTCGATGACGCGGGCGGCCGCGTCCGCCTTGGACCATCCGAGCAATCTGGGCGTCACGGCGATATTCTCGCCTACGGTCAGGTGAGGAAACAGGCCGACGCCTTGGAACACATAGCCGATCCGGCGGCGGAGCAGGGCTGCATCGCCCTGTGTCACGTCCTCGCCGCCAAGGCGCACCACGCCGTCGTCGGGTTCGACCAGCCGGTTTATAGTCTTGAGCAAGGTGGTCTTGCCGGAGCCCGAGGCACCGACCAGGGCGACGAACTGACCTTCCTGTACGGAGAGCGAAACTTTATCGACAGCGACGGCCGCGCCGTATCGCTTGGTCACCCCTTCGATGTCGATCCCCGCCCCCGCCGCCATAGGCTAGGTAGGGCCGGCCTTGAGGTAGTGGACGCTGAACAGCCCGTCCGCATCGGTCCACACCGCCTCGGGCCGGTAACCGGCGCGGCGGGCCAGGCGCTGGAATCCGTCCACGGAGTATTTGTAGGAGTGCTCGGTCTCGATCCGCTCGCCGGCATCGAAATGAAAGCTCTTTCCTGCGGCGCTCACGGTCTGCTCCTTCAGGCTCTCGATGCCGATGGTAATGCGGCTCTCGTCCATATCCCAGCGAGAGCGGTGGGCGAAGGCGGAAAGGTCGAAATCGGCGTCGAGTTCGCGGTTGGCGCGGGCCAAGAGGTTGAGCGAGAAGGCGGCGGTCACCCCCTGCGCATCGTCATAGGCGGGCTCAAGCACCTCGCGGCCCTTTACCAGGTCGACGCCGACAATCATGTCCACCCCCGAACGCGCCCAGCCGGCTAGGAACGGTTCGGCGTCGGTGGGCTCGAGATTGCCGATGGTGGAGCCGGGAAAGAAGGCTACCTGCCGCCCCGAACCCGGTGTTTCCGGCAGGGGGAAGGTGTCGCCGTAGTCCGCGCAGATCGCTGCGACGGCGAGCTTGGGATAGTCGTCGGCTAGGGCGTCGGCGGCCGCCAGCAGGTGCTCCCCAGACACGTCGATGGGAATATAGGCGCTGGGCCGCTGCATGGCGTCGAGCAAGAGACGCACCTTGACGCTGGAGCCTGAGCCGAGCTCGATCAGGGTCGCTTCGGGACCGATCTGGCGCGCGATGTCGTCCGCATGGTCCGCCAGGATCTGCATCTCCGTACGGGTGGGATAGTATTCTGGCAGGACGCAGATGCGGTCGAACAGCGCCGAGCCCTGGGCGTCGTAGAGGAAGTGGCTGGGGACGTGCTTGGGCATGCTCGACAGGCCGCGCACCAGGGCTTCGGCGAAGCTCTCCTGCTTGCGCGACAGGTCATAGAAGGCGACTCGGCCCCGGACGGGTGTGACGAGATCAAGCATCGCGAGCGAGCCTTATACCGGAGAAGGCCCAACGCGCTTCGGGCGGGAAGAAGTTCCGATAGGTGATCCGCGTGTGTCCGGGCGGGGTGACGCAGGCACCGCCGCGCAGCACCATCTGACCGGACATGAACTTGCCGTTGTACTCGCCGACCGCGCCTTCGGCGGGGTGGAAGCCGGGATAGGGCAGATAGGCGCTCCCCGTCCATTCCCAGACGGCTCGGCCGCCTGCAAGCGAAGTGTGTAGATCGACCGTGGCGCTGGCGGTCGAGTCGGCGCGGGCCTCCGCCGCCACCTCCCACTCCGCCTCGGTGGGCAGACGCGCTCCCGCCCAGCGGGCATAGGCGTCGGCTTCGTAGAGGCTGACGTGGCAGACCGGCGCGTGCGGATCGAGCGGCCGGCGGCCCGCGAGGGTGAAGACAGACCAGCCGCCCTGACCTTCGTCATGCCAGTAGAGCGGCGCGGTCCAGCCATTGCGCCGCACCGCCGCCCAGCCATCAGAGAGCCAGAACTCTGGACGCGTGTAACCGCCATCAGCGATGAAGGCGGCGTATTCGCCAGCGGTCACCGGACGGTCGGCCATGGCGAAGGCGTCCAGCCACACCCGGTGGCGCGGCCCTTCATTGTCGAAGGCGAAGCCGGCCCCCTCATGGCCGATCCGGCGCAAGCCTTCATCGAAAGTATTCCAGCCGAGCGGCGCGGCAGGAGGTTCAGCCGAAACCGTCCGATCACGGAAGGCTGGCTCCAGCGGGTTGCAGGAGAAGGCGTGTTTGATGTCCATCAGGATCAGTTCCTGATGCTGCTGCTCGTGATTGAGGCCGAGCGTGATGAGCGGCGCGGCGGCCGCGAGGTCCGTCTCGGGCAGGGCTTCAATCAGGGCGCCCATCGCCACATCGACGTGCGCGCGATAGGCCTTCACGTGATCGAGCGAGGGGCGGGTGATCAGACCGCGCTGGGGCCGGGCATGGCGCGGACCGACCGCCTCGTAATAGGAGTTGAATAGGTAGCCGAACACCGGGTCGAAGGGGGCGTAGCCCGGAGCATTGGGGATCAGCAGGAAGGTCTCGAAGAACCAGGCCGTATGCGCCAGGTGCCACTTGGCCGGGCTGGCGTCGGGCATGGACTGGATCTGCGCGTCTTCGGGAGAGAGGCCCGCTACAAGCGCCTCAGTCTCGGCGCGTACCTTCCGATACTGAAGCAGCAGCGCTCGGCGCGACGAGTCGCCCTCGCCAACGGCGCATTTGCCCGCGCTGGCTCCACTGTCCATTGCTCGTTCGGTTGCAGAATTCACATCAAGGCCCTGGGGCGACGAACGAGGCGGAGGGGTTATCGTTCCACCGCCCATCATTTCATGGCCTCCGGTCAGATCGTGTCAGCAAGCGCCGCGCGCAAGCAATCGTCCAGTTCGGCCTTGGTGTAGGGTTTGCGCAGCAGGGGCCAGTTGGCCTCGGCGAGGGTCTTATCCAGAGCATCGCGGGCATATCCCGAGCTCAGCAACACGCGCAGGCCCGGACGGATCCGCGTCACCTTCAGCGCCAGCTGCACACCGTTCATGCCGCCCGGCATGACCACGTCGGTGAGCATGAGGTCGTAGGGGGCGCCGCTCTCGATTAGGGCCAGGGCGGGCGCGGCGGCGTCGGCGCGGGTGACGCGATGGCCGAGATCGGCCAACATGGTTTCGACGATGGTGGCGACCTCCGCATCGTCCTCCACCAAGAGCACATCGAGCGCGCCGGCCGCCTCGTGTTCCGGCGCCGCGTCCTCGGCGGGAGCCGCTGGGGCGGCCATGACCACGGCCGGGAGATAGAGGGTGACCGTCGTGCCCTCGCCCGGCTTACTCTGCACGATGGCGACACCGCCCGACTGTCGGGCGAAGCCATAGACCTGACTCAGCCCAAGCCCCGTACCTTTGCCGAGCTCCTTGGTGGTGAAGAAGGGTTCGAAGGCCTGGGTCAAGGTCTCGGCCGACATACCCTCGCCCGTGTCGCGTACCGAAACGCGCACATAGTCGCCGGGCTCCAGTTCAAGCGAGACATGCGGGCCAGCCTCGGTGCGCTCAGTCTCGACCAGGATACGGCCGCCCGCCGGCGTGGCGTCCACCGCGTTGACCACGAGGTTGAGCAGGGCGGCCTCGAACTGGGCCGGATCGACCCGCGCCGCACCGCCGGCCGCGCGGGCAAGGATTTCAAACTCCAGCGCCGCCCCGACGGCCTGGCGCAGGATAGGCTCGATCTCGCCGATCATGGAGTCGAGGTCGAGGGTCTCCGGTTTCAGGGTCTGGCGACGGGAGAAGGCCAGCAGTTGTTGGGTCAGCCGCTCGCCGCGCCGCGCCGCCGACAAGGCCGCCTCGCCGAGCCGTCTTTGGCGGGCGGCGTCCTCGGGGTGCTTGAGCATCAGGTCGAGGGAGCCGATGACAACAGTGAGCAGGTTGTTGAAGTCGTGCGCCACCCCGCCCGTCAACCGTCCCACCGCTTCCAGTCGCTGGGCGTGGACGAGGGCGGCCTCCGCCTCGGCCTTTTCACGCAAAGCCGCCTCGACGCGTTCCTCGAGCAGTTCGTTGATTCGCAGGAGATCGGCTTCGGCCCGCTTGGCGTCGGTGACGTCATAGGCGACGCCGACGAAGCCGGCATGGGCGCCGGTCTCGTCCCAGCGCGGCTTGGAGAGGGAGTGAATCCATCGCCACTCGCCGTCCGACCGACGATAGCGCGCCTCCAGGTGGAAAGGGGCGAGCGAGGCTTCGCCCGCGATCTGCTCCTTGACGATGCGGCCGAGGTCGTCGGGGTGCAGGGCGCGGCGCCAGTCGAACTCGATCGCCTCCGCATAGGGCGCGCCGAGAAAGTCCACATAGGCCTGGTTGACGAACCGGCGCACCCCGCCGAGGTCGGAAATCCATAATAGAACCGGGGTCGAGTCCGCGATCAGGCGGAACTGGGCCACGCTGTCCTCGACGGCGGCGGACCGGCGCAGGGCGTCTTCGGTGCGCAGCCGCTCGGTCACGTCCTGGAAGGCGACGACCACGGACTCCACCGCGTTCCGCTTGTCCAGGATGGGGGCGGCCGAGACTTCCAGCGTCACCACGACGCCGTCGCCGCGCCGGTAGGGCTGAAGCTTCGGACCGACGCGTCGCTTTTCTGTCAGGGCCTGATGCAGGGCGTAGGATTCGCGACCGGCCACGTCGCCATCGGGACCGAGCACGCCCATGTCGGTGCGTTGGGTCCAGATCGGGGCGGCCTGGACTTCGTGACCGAACAGACGCGACGCCTCGGCGTTCGATAACCGCACCGCGGCGCTTTCACCATCCACCACCAGCACGCCGAAGGGGATCTGTTCGAGGATATCGCGCAGCTGATCGCGACCGCGTTCGGCCTCGCGCCGCACCATCCAGCGTGACCGGCGACCGATCACCATCAGACCGACGAGGGCGACGAACAGGGCCACGAGGCCGGCCGCCGCAATGACCGTGATCGGAATATGGAAGTGAGCCATCAAGCTCCGCCCGGCGCTACTGAAACTGCTTTAGCGCTTCGATGTCGGTAGGGCCATGGCCGTGCGGCATTGACAGGCGTTCGCCGCAACCCGACAGATCGAGCAAATTCGAACAGAGGGTACGCAAGATGGGCAGGCTCACAGGCAAGACGGCGCTGATCACCGGCGCGGGCTCCGGTATCGGTCGCGCGGCGGCGGGGTTGTTCGCCTCGGAGGGCGCGACCGTCCTGGCCGTGGACCGCGTGGACGCCGTGATGGATACCGCGAAGGACATCGAGGCGAGGGGTTTCAAGGCCAAGGGCCTTATCGCTGACGCAGGTTCGGACGCCGATGTGCAGACCGCCGTGCAGACCGCGATCTCCACCTTTGGCGGGCTGGACGTGGTGTGGGCCAATGCCGGTGTTTCGGGCGGCCTGAAGGGCCTGTTCGACCTCACGCCCGAGGACTGGGAAGGCCTGCTGCGCATCAACCTGATCGGCCCCTTCCTGCTGATCAAGCATGCCGCCAGGGCGATGATGGAGGCCAAGACCGCGGGTTCGATCATCTGCACCGCCTCTGTGGCGGGGCTACGCTCGGGCGCCGGTGGCTCGCCCTATTCGGCGTCGAAGGCCGGGGTGATCAACCTTGTCCAGACCTCCGCCCAGCAGCTGTCGGGCACGGGAATCCGCGTCAACGCCATCTGCCCTGGCCTGATCGAGACCGGTATGACCATGCCCATGTTCGAGCGGGCGCGGGAAAAGGGCACGGAGAACAAGCTCGGCCAGCTCAACCCGCTGCGCCGCGCGGGCGAACCCATCGAGATCGCCAATATGGCGCTGTTCCTGGCCTCGGATGAAGCTTCCTATGTGAACGGCCAGGCCTTCGTGGTCGACGGCGGCCTGTCGAGCTCCCACCCCATCGCGCGCCAGGGGGCGATGTCCTAGTCGCCCGGACCAGCGGTCGAGCATGGCGCGTAATTGATAGCGGCGCGCAGTCCCGCGCGGCCGCTCGTGCTTTTGGCTCAGCCGGCGTCCTCGGGGTCCGGCCGTCGCTCGCGCGTCAGGGTGGCGACGCGCAGGGCGTTGGTGGCGCCCGCCTGGCCGAAGGGGACGCCGGCCACCACCACCACCGACTGGTCGAACTCCAGAAAACCGTCGCGCCGCGCGAGCAGCAGGGCCTGGCCCACCGCCTCGGTCATGGAGTGGGCCGGGGGTGAAACCACTGCATGCACGCCCCAGGCCAGAGCCAGGCGGCGCGCCACCTCTTCGGACGGGGTCAGGCCGAGGATGGGCGCGACCGGGCGCTGGCGTGATATGCGCAGAGCGGTACGGGCCGACTGGGTCAGGGCGGCGATGGCCGGAGCCTCGATCGTCTGCGCCACCTCGGCGGCGGCATGGCAAATGGCGTCCGATGTGGCGTGCTCGGCCTCGGGCCGGGTGCGATCCATGTTCTCGCGCCAGCCGCCGTCCTGCTCCACCCGGTCGATGATGCGGTCCATGATGGCGACCGCCTCAAGCGGGTACTGGCCCGCCGCCGTCTCGGCCGAGAGCATCACCGCGTCGGCCCCGTCGTATACGGCGGTGGCCACGTCCGAAGCTTCGGCGCGGGTAGGGGTCGGGGCGGTGATCATGCTTTCCAGCATCTGTGTGGCGACGATCACCGGCTTGCCCATCTGACGAGCGCGGCGGACGATGCGCTTCTGGGCGATGGGCACGGCTTCTGGCGGCAACTCTACGCCAAGGTCGCCGCGCGCCACCATCACGGCGTCAGATAGGGCGATAATCTCGTCGAGGCGGTCGAGCGCCTGCGGCTTCTCCAGCTTGGAGATGATCCAGGCCCGGCCCTGCACCAGGTCGCGCGCCTCCTGCACGTCCTCGGGGCGCTGCACGAAGCTTAGGCCGATGAAGTCGCAGCCGATCTCCAGCGCGAACGCCAGGTCGGCGCGATCCTTGGCGGTGAGTGCGGGGATCGGCAGGACGATATCGGGCACATTGACGCCCTTACGGTCAGTAAGCCGCCCGCCGACCGCCACGACCGTCTCCAGATAGTCCGGACCCTTGCGCACCACCTGAAGGCGAAGCTTGCCGTCATCGAGCAGCAGGGTTGCGCCCGCCTGGGCGGCGGCGATGATCTCCGGGTGCGGCAAGGTGGCGCGCTGGCCGTCGCCGGGGGTGGGATTGAGGTCGAGGCGGAAATCCTGCCCCGGTTTCAGGAAGACTCCGCCGCCGGAGAAGCGTCCGACCCGCAGCTTGGGTCCCTGTACGTCGGCCAGCACGCCGATCGGTCGACGATATTTGACCTCAGCCTCGCGGATCATGGCCATGCGCTCGGCATGGTCCGCATGGTCGCCGTGACTGAAATTCAAGCGAAAAACGTCCGCACCCGTGACGAACAAGCGCTGGATCATCTCCGGCGTCGAACTGGCCGGGCCGAGCGTGGCCACGATCTTCGTGCGACGAGAGCGCCTCAGGCGTTCGCGAGCGGCCATTGTCAACGATCCCATGAAACGAGTGGGCCTTATAGACCGCAAGCGTCGCCGCTTAACACCAACTGCGCATTTATACGTAGTTTGGAGTCATATCGACGCGCTCGACATAAGTATGTAATACCAATCCCTTCGGCCAAACGGCAGTACGTTTCATCAGCTTTCGGGGGTAGCCTTTGACCGCGTCTGACATTCCCGGGCTCAAGCCCGCACCGACCAAGCATCAGCGGCTAATCGACTGGGTGGCCGAGATCGCCGCCCTCACCCAGCCGGACAAGGTGCACTGGTGCGACGGCTCCGAAGCCGAGTGGAATCAGCTGACCAGCGAACTGGTCGCCTGCGGAACGTTGAAGCCGCTCGCCAAGCGCCCGAACTCCTTCTACGCCGCTTCCGACCCCAAGGACGTCGCCCGCGTCGAAAGCCGCACCTACATCTGCTCGGAAAAACAGGAAGACGCCGGCCCGACCAATAACTGGGCCGCCCCGGCCGAGATGCGCGCAACCCTGCAGCCCCTGTTCGCGGGCTCGATGAAGGGCCGCACCATGTATGTGGTGCCCTTCTGCATGGGTCCGCTCGGTTCGAAGATTTCGGCCCTTGGCGTCGAGATTACCGACAGCGCCTATGTGGCCATCTCGATGCGGGTGATGACGCGCATGGGCAAGGCGGCCCTCGACGAGATGGGCGAAGACGGCTTTTTCGTGCCGGCCGTCCATACGCTAGGCGCGCCGCTGGCCAAGGGTCAGAAGGACGTCACCTGGCCCTGTAACGAGACCAAGTACATCGTCCACTATCCCGAGAGCCGGGAGATCTGGTCCTACGGCTCCGGCTATGGCGGCAACGCCCTGCTCGGCAAGAAGTGCTACGCCCTGCGGATCGCCTCTGTGATGGCTCGCGACGAAGGCTGGCTGGCCGAGCACATGCTCATCCTCAAGCTCACCTCGCCCGAAGGCGCCAGCCACTATGTGGCGGCGGCCTTCCCGAGCGCATGCGGCAAGACCAACCTGGCCATGCTGCAGCCGACCATCCCCGGCTGGAAGGCCGAGACCATCGGCGACGACATCTGCTGGATGCGCTTCGGTGAGGACGGCCGGCTCTACGCCATCAACCCGGAATACGGCCTGTTCGGCGTGGCCCCGGGCACGGGCATCGCCACCAACAAGAACGCCATCGACGCCCTCTACGCCAACACCGTCTTCACCAATGTGGCCCTTACCGATGACGGCGACGTGTGGTGGGAGGGCCTGACCGACGAGGCCCCCGCGCACCTGATCGACTGGCGCGGCCAGGACTGGACGCCGCAGACCGCCATGGGGCCGGCCGCCCACCCCAACGCCCGCTTCGCCGTGCCCGCCAGCCAGGTGCCGATCATCGCCGACGAGTGGGAGGACCCCGCCGGTGTGCCGATCTCCGCCATCCTGTTCGGCGGTCGCCGCGCCTCGGCCGTGCCGCTGGTGACGGAGGCCTTCGACTGGCGCCACGGGGTCTTCCTGGCCTCCAACGTGGCCTCCGAAGGCACCGCCGCCGCCGAGAACAAGGTGGGCGAACTGCGCCGCGACCCCTTCGCCATGTTGCCGTTCTGCGGCTACAACATGGGCGATTATTTCGGCCACTGGCTGAAGATGGGCAAGCGCACCGATCCGTCGAAGCTGCCGCGCATCTATTTCGTCAACTGGTTCCGCAAGGACGAGAAGGGCAAGTTCGTCTGGCCCGGCTATGGCGAGAACAGCCGCGTTCTGAAGTGGATCGTCGAACGCCTGGAAGGCACGGCCGAGGCCAAGATGACGCCGATCGGCGCCCTGCCCACCAAGGCGTCGCTCGACATCTCCGGCCTCGACATCACCGACGCCCAACTCGACCTGCTGCTCTCGGTGGACACCGAGGTATGGGAAGAGGAGGCGTCCCTGATCCCGCCCGCCTACGAGAAGTTCGGCTCGCACCTGCCGCAGGAACTGTGGGACGAGCACGCCGCCCTCGTGGACCGCCTCGCCCGGGCTTCCGCCGCTAAGCGCCCCGCGGAGATGACCGCAGCGGAATAGTCGTTGCTGACGCCCTCCGCTTGTAAGGAGGGCGTTGCGCGTCATCCAAATATACCGCTCATCCCCACCCAAGTGAGCCAGGTTGGGCGGCGGTGCTGTGGCTTGAAACAGAAAAGCCTGGTTCCGCGCCTAAGCAGGGATGACCGGTGGTGGGTTTATCCCCCCGCCTTAGGGTCCTTTCCCCTGCCGCTCCTCTCCTGGGCCGCAGTCTTTTCCTGCGCTCTTGCCCCGGCGAGGATGTGAGGCATGGCGTAATTGCCTTCGTGGCAGGCGTATTCGTAGAGCGGGTCCTTGCCGGCGGTCAGGGTCATCTCGGCGCGCCAGGGGCGGCTGTAATAGGTCGGGTCCTCCACCGTGAATTCGTAATAGAGCTCGCCCGGACCCGCGCGGCGCAGGCGCTCGGTGACCTTGCCTTGCGGGGTCAGGAAGATCGGCCCGGCGCGTCCCTGCTCGCGGTTCACATTGACCGTCTCTATCACCAGGGTATCGCCCTCCCACCAGCCAGTGCTTTCGCCGAGCCATGGCTGGATCACGGCCGGGCCATGCGCAGCCTGCGCCGCCGCCCGGGTGGGGAAGATCGCGATCGTGCGCACGTCGTGAACCATCTCCACGGCGATGGCGACGGCGCCTGGCGTCTGCACGATCTGGTAGTTAGAATTGTAGATATTGTTCAGCATCCCCGGCCCGCCGGACCCGCGCGAAGAGATTATGCAACGGTCCCATGGCTGGAGCGATTCCGGGTCGGTCGGCGTATCCGCCTCATGGGCGAACACAACGGACTTGGCCACGAGCGCCCTGCCCTGCGCAGAGAGAGGAAGTTGCCCATCCGCCGGATCGACGATCCACGAGGTGCGGTATTCGCCCTTCACCTTGCCGAGCGCATTGCCGGCGTCCAGCCAGAAGGCGTTGTAGCCGCCGGGGTCCTGACCGCGGGTCGGCGCGCCCTTGTTGGGATCGGTGGGGCGGGCGTCGAAGGCTTTGTATTGCGCCAGACCGTCTGACTTGGCGATCGCCGCGGCCTCTTCCGGCGTCACCACCAGCTTGGTCTGGCGGCTGGAGCGGGTCAGTTTGGTGATCGAGGCATTGGTCCATACCCCCTGCAGGTCCGGCGCGCCGAAGGCCGTGCGCGGCGGCGTCCACGGTTTGGTCTGCGCGTGGCCAGACGCGGCGCTCGCCAGCAGGATGGCTATGAGAACGAGCCCGCGCATTCAGCCTCTCCAAAAGGGGTGAGGCAAGCTTAGCGTGGTTTGCGACGGCTCATAGGCTCTTGCGACTGGAAGAACCCCTAATCCGCCGCGTGTCCGTCATCCGGGCAGTTCGCCCGACCCGGTTAGTAATGCAGGGCGAAACCCAGACCCACCCGGTTGGAAATGCGGAAACTCGCCGTGTGGTCGTCGGAGAAATAGGCCGAATGATAGTTGCTCGGCCGCATATAGCCGAACATTGCGGTCATATTGGCCCGCCGCCACGCCAGCCCAGCCGCCTGGGCGTAGGGCGATTTCGGCCCGTTCATCACCTGGTCCGGGTTGGTGAGGTCGACCGCGTGGCTCTTGGCCATGGCGTAGAGGCCGACACCGTCATGCACCGAAGCGGGCGCGGGTCGGTCGGTCCTGAGGTGAATGGTGTGATTGGTCGGGAAAGGTCCATCGACGGCGGGAAGCTCCAACGCCCTGGCTTTCATGGGCAGGATCGCTAACGGCGCGGCGGCCAGAGCCGCGATCCAGACGAGGGCGCGGCGATGCGGCGCTCCGACGCCAGCGGCGATTGCGGTGAGGGGCACGATACGCTCCGCGCAAGGGTTCGAGCCGGTAAGGCGCGAGGCTTGGCCGCAGTTCCAACGCCATCGCGGAAAGTTTCAGAACCGTTCCCGGCGCCTGATTTCCGAGCTCAGAACAGACCGGCGAGCAGGTTGATGGTCAGGGCGAGGACGACCGTATTGAAGGTGAAGGCGATCACGCCATGCACCGTTCCCATGCGCCGCAGCGGCTTGGACTTGAAGCTGACATCGGCCGTCTGATTGGCTACCCCGATGATGATGGCGAAGTGGAGAAAGTCCCAGTAGTCGGGCTTGTCGTCGCCTGGAAACGACAGCCCTGCCTCGATTCCATCCCCGTCCTTGCCGTCGTCCGGCGCATAATATTCGTGCGCGTAGTGCAGGGCGAACATCAGCTGCACCAGAAACCAGCTTGCGGCGACGGTGGCGAAGGCCAGGGCGACGCGCAGGCCCTTCACCGCGCCATGGTCCGCCTTGGCCAGCGACAACTCCTTGGCGATGGCCAGGATGGAGATGCTGGCGGCGATCAGGACGAAGCCGATGATGAAATGCTGCCCCTCGTCCTGGCTCGCGGCGCGCAGGCGCATATGGCGGTCATTGCTGCGCCCCATGGTCCACAGCATCGACCCGCTGAAGATCAGTACGCCCGCGTCCCAGGCGATCAGGGCGCGGGTCGAGGGTCGCAGTGCGTTGGGAATGAAGGCCAAGGCCAGTCCGACCACGAAACCACTCAGGATCCCGAGCAGTAGGCGTGGGCGGCTGGCGAACGGTCCTGTGGTCAGGCGAAGCCAGCGCGGCGGCTCGAAGACGCGCAGAGCCCGATCGGCGCTGGACTTGGTGGTTCCGGTCATTTCGCGCTTTCGGCAGGGGCGGGCGAGGCGGGGGCGATGGACACCAGCTCCACCTCGAAGATCAGGGTCGCATCGGGCGGGACGCCGTGTTCGGGTTTTCCACGATGCCCGTAACCCAGATAGGGCGGCAAGGTGAGGCGCCATTTGTCGCCCGGCTTCATCATCTGCAGCGCCGCCACCCAGCCGGGAATCAGCGCCATCAGGGGAAAAGTAGCGGCGCCCAGGCCCGCGTCAGCGGAGGCGTTGAACACGTTGCCGTCGGCGAGATGTCCCACATAGCGGACAGTGATGGTGTCGGCGCGAGTGGGCGAGATGCCGCTGGCGGGGCCGGATTTCAGCACCTCGTAGGACAGGCCCGGCAGGGTCATCGGCGCGGCGCGCACCACCGCTGGTCCCGCGGCCGCCAGAGCGATCGCCATCACGCCAACCGTCAGCCTCACGGCGTCGCCTGGGGCGCAGCCGGGGCCGCGATCGAAACCAGTTCCACGTCGAACACCAGGGTCGAGCCGGCGGGGATGGTCGGCTTGGCCTGGTCGCCATAGGCCAGATAGGCGGGGATGTAGATGCGCCACTGGTCGCCCGGCCGCATCAGCTTCAGCGCCGCGCCGAACCCGGCGATCACGCCAGATACCTTGAAGCTCGCCTCGCCCGACCCGTCTCCACCCGAGGCGTCGAACTGGGTCCCGTCGGTTAGCTTGCCGATATAATGCACGGTGACCGTGTCGCTGCGCTGCGGGTGCGCGCCATCGGCGGGGCCGGTCTTCAGCACCTTCCAGGCGAGACCCGGCAGTGCGACGACGCCGGGCTCCTTGTCGGTCCTGGCGAAGAAGGCCTTCTCCCGAGCCAGCGGCGTGTCGACCACAGGCGCCTTGGCCGGGGCCTTCGGCGCCGCCATCGCGCTTCCAGCCATGGCCAGCACAGTCGTTCCGATCAGCAGTGTGCGGAGCATGCGCTTCCCTTCCGGTTTCGTCCACCTTCGGGCGGTCTGGCCCGCAAGTCCATTGTGCAGCGCCATCCTGCTACCTCTCGCCCCTTGATCCGCGGCGGCGGAGGCGCGAAACGGTGCGCATGAGCTTCAACCCGCCCTCCGCCGACCTTCTGTTCAGCCTGCGCCACGTGGCGGGCCTGCCTAATCTGCTCGAAGCCTTCCCCGAGGCGGACGAGCAGATGCAGGACGCCATCCTGAACGCCGCCGCCGAATTCACCCGCAATGTCATCGCGCCCTTGAACCGCATCGGGGACCAGAAGGGCGCCACCTACGCCAACGGCCGCGTCACCGCCGCGCCGGGCTATGCGGACGCCTATCGCCAGTTCGCCGCGGGCGGCTGGAATTCCCTCGCCGCCGATCCCGAATACGGCGGTCAGGGCTTGCCCAAGGCGCTCGAGGTGGCGGTGTTCGAAATGGTCCAGGCCGGCAGCCTCGCCTTCGGTCTCTGTCCCATGCTGACCCTGGCCGGCATCGAAGCGCTGCAGAAGTATGGCTCGGACCGCCAGAAGGCGCTCTATCTGCCGAAGATGATCTCCGGCGAGTGGACCGGCACCATGAACCTGACCGAGCCCCAGGCTGGGTCGGACCTCGCCTCCATCACCACCATGGCGCGGCCGGACGGAAACGGCGGCTGGACCCTGCACGGGACCAAGATCTACATCACCTGGGGCGACCACGACGTCACCGATAACATCGTCCACCTGATCATCGCCCGCACGCCCGACGCGCCGCCGGGGGTGAAGGGCATCTCGCTCTTCCTCACCACCACCTATGCCGTGGACGAGGATGGCAAGGTCGGTGGGCGCAACGACCTGCGTCCCGGCTCCATCGAGCACAAGCTGGGCATCCACGCCTCTCCCACCTGCGTCATGCTCTACGAGGGCGCCAAGGCGGAACTGGTGGGCGAGATCGGCCAGGGCCTGCCGCAGATGTTCACCATGATGAACGCCGCCCGCCTTCAGGTCGGCGTGCAGGGCGTGGCCATCGCCGAGCGGGCCTACCAGCAGGCGCTGGAGTTCTCCCGCGAGCGCAGGCAGGGCCGTTCCGGCTTCGACGGCGCGCCGTCCGCCCCGATCTACGACCATCCAGACGTACGCAAGACGCTCGGCCTGATGAAGGCGAAGATCGAGGCGGGCCGGGGCCTGTGCCTCTCCACCGCCGTCGCCGCCGACCTCGCCATCCACGCGACGAGCGAAGACCTTCGCGCCAAGGCCAAGCGCCGCGAGGAAATCCTCACCCCCATCGCTAAGGCCTGGTCCACGGACATGGGCGTGGCCGTGGCGTCGTCGGGCGTGCAGGTTCACGGCGGCATGGGCTTCATCGAGGAGACCGGCGCGGCCCAGCACTATCGCGACGCGCGCATCCTGCCGATCTACGAAGGCACCAACGGCATTCAGGCCGCCGACCTCGCCGGACGCAAGCTCGGTATGGAGAACGGGCTCGCCCTCGTCGAACTGGTCGCCGACATCCGCGCCACGATCCCCAAGCTTGGCGCGGACCTGTGGGCCCTCAGCCATCGGCTGGAGGACGGCTGCGCGGCCATGGAGAAGGCCGGCGAATGGCTGGTCTCCAAGCGCGGCACGCCCGACGCGGCGGCCGGGGCGACGGTGTTCCTGCAGCTGTGCGGCGATGTCTGCGGCGGGTGGATGCTGGCCAAGGGCGCCCTCGCAGACCCCGGCCAGCGCACCGCTCTCGCCCGCCTCTATGGTGAGCAGGTGCTGGCAGGCGCCCCCGCCCTCGCCGACGCGGCCATGCAGGGCGCCGAGGACCTCACGGAGCTGGAACTTGTCTAAGGCGCAACGCTCCGCTTGCCGCCGCGTTGAGTCCGGTCAATCCGGAAAAATGTCCGGCGGAGCGCGACCATGGCTGCACGTCCCACCTGGCAGGGCCACCTGAAGCTGTCGCTCGTGAGCTGTCCGGTGGCGCTCTACACGGCGGTGGACCGGGGCGGCGACGTGCACTTCAACATGCTGCACAAGACCACGCATAACCGCATCCGCATGATCCCCACCGATCCAGAAACCGGGCCGGTGGACCGCGCCGACATCGTCAAGGGCTACGAGATCGAGAAGGGGCGCTACGTCATCGTCACCCCCGAGGAGATCGACAGCGTGCGCCTGGAAAGCACCCGCACCCTGGAGATCGACCGCTTCGTCGAGGAAGACGACATCGACCGCCTCTACTGGAACGATCCCTATTATCTGGTCCCGGACGGCAAGGCCGCGGTGGAGGCCTATAGCGTTATCCGTGAGGCCATGGCCGCCTCGGGCAAGATCGCGCTGGGCCGGCTCGTCCTGCACCAGCGCGAACGGATGCTGGCGTTGGAGCCGCGTGACAAGGGGATCGTCTGCTGGTCCCTGCGCAGCCACGACGAGGTGCGCGACGAAGCCGGCTTCTTCGACGATATCCCCGACAAGAAGGCGGACAAGGCGATGATCGAGATCGCCACCCGGATCATTGAGCAGCAGGAAGGTCCCTTCGACCCCTCCAAGTTCGTGGACCATTACGAAGACGCTCTGCGCGACCTGATCAAGCAGAAGGAAAAGGGCGCGGTTAAGGTCGCGACGGTGGACGAGCCGGAGGACACCAACGTGGTCGATCTGATGGAGGCCCTGCGCCGCTCCCTCGGCAAGTCCGGCGGCGCGGAGACGAAGGCCGCACCCAAGAAATCGCCGGCGAAAAAGGCCAGTCACACCCCCGCCAAGCGCAAAAAGGCGAGTTGAACTCTACCCCGCCACGCCTCTCGTAGGCGCCGAAGCGGGGAGACCGCAGTGGTGCGCCCCGGCGCTAATCGAAGGCGGGCATCAGGATGGCGCGGGCGCGGTCCTTGTCGCGGTCCATCTGGGCGACCATGGCGTCGAGGCCGTCGAACTTCTGGTCGCCGCGCAGGAAGGCGATGAAGTCGGTTTCCAGGGTCTGGCCGTAGATGTCCTCGTCGAAGTCGAGCAGGTGCACCTCCAACCGCTCGTCAACGCCCTCCACCGTGGGGCGACGGCCCACATAGGCGACGCCGGGAATCTCGCGCCCGTCGGCCAGGCGGGTGCGGACCGCATAGATGCCGTAGGCGGGCCGTACATAGTCGCCGATGGGAATGTTGGCGGTGGGAAAGCCGATGGTGCGGCCGAGCTTGTCGCCGTGAACGACCACCCCTTCGATGGCGAAGGGGCGGCCAAGCAGGGCGGCGGCGCGGTCGGGCCTGGCGTCGCGCAGGGCCTGGCGAATGGCGGAGGAGGAGCACTTCTCCCCATCCGGATCCGCTACCGGCTGGGCGATGGAGACGCCGAAGCCGAGCGCTTCGCCGAACCGGCGCAGGCTATCCGGGCTGCCGGTGCGGCCCGCGCCGAAGGAGATGTCGAAGCCGGCCGCCACGTGGCGGGCGCCCAGGCCCTCACGCAGGACCAGACGGGCGAAGGCCTCATCGCTCATGGCCGCCAGCTCGGCGTCGAAGGGGAGGACATAGAAGAGATCGACGCCGAGCGCATCGAGGGCGCGGGACTGCTGCTCGAGGGTCATCAGGTGGAACGGGTCGGTCTCGCGGCCGAAATAGACCCGGGGATGGGGCTCGAAGGTGACGACGCCCAGGGGGGCGGCGAGCGCGGCGGCGGCCTTGGCCGCCTCGGCGATCACCTGGCGATGGCCGCGATGAACGCCATCGAAGTTGCCGAGCGCGACGGACGCGCCGCACATCTCCGGCTCCAGCCCCTTCCAGCCCTCGACCCGATGGAGCGCCATCTAGGCGGAGGCGCCCTGGCGGGGAACCATCACCACCGCCTCGCCTTCGACGACGGTCTTGGCGTTGACGAAGCATTCGGTCTTCAGGGTCACGCGGGCCTTGTCGGGGTCCACGGCGGTGACGGTGACCCGGGTGACCACCGTGTCGTCGAGGCGCACGGGACGGCGGAAGCTCAGGGTCTGACTGATGTAGATCGAGCCCGGCCCCGGCAGGTCGCCGGCGATGGCGGCGGAGATATAGGCGCCGGATAGCATGCCGTGGGCGATACGGCCCTTGAACGGGGTGGTGGCCGCGAAATCGGCGTCCAGGTGGACAGGATTATGATCACCGGACACGTCGGCGAAGGCCTGGATGTCCTGTTCGGTGACCGTGTGCATGCGCTCGGCGAATGCGCCGATCTCGATCTCTTCCAGAGTCTTGCCTACGGCCATGTTCTGTCTCCTCGCCACTACTTAGCGACCCCAGACCAGCTCCGCCATGGCGTAGCGCGCCGTGGCGTCGTTGGCGACGAGGAAGGTGGTGAGCATGGCGGGATCGACATGGCCGGGCGTATCTTGCGTGTCGATGGCATGGATACCGGAGGTGACGAACAGACAGTCCAGCCCAGCCTGGCGCGCGCCGAGCAGGTCCGTGGGCAACCCATCGCCGATGGCCAGGATGCGGGCGGGATCGACGGGACCGCCCTTCAGCCGCTCCACCTCGGACAGGGCCTTGGCGTAGATCGGCGGATAGGGCTTGCCGGCCATGACGACCGGCCCGCCGAGCTCGACATAGACGTCTGCTAGAGCCCCCGCACAGGGAATCAGGCGGGGCCCGCGATGCACGATCCGGTCGGGATTGGCGCAGATGAACGGGATGCCGCGGGCGGCGGCGGGGGTCAGGCGGGCGCGGTAATCCTCCGCCGTTTCTGTTTCGTCATCGACCAGACCGGTGCAGCTGATGAAGGCGGCGTCATCGGGGCCGGAGAAGGTGACACCGACGCCCTCGTAAAGGGATAGGTCGCGATCCGGGCCGATGTGCCAGACCGGGCCGGGGGCGCGGGCGGCCAGTTCGGCGCGGGTCACGTCGCCGGAGGTGACGATGCTCGACCAGGTCGCGTCCGGGGTCGCCAGCGCGCGCAGCTGAGGCAGGACCGAGGCGGTGGGGCGGGCGGCGTTGGAGATCAGCACCACCGGCCCTCGCGTCTCCTGGAAGCGGATCAGGGCGTGGTGGGCATCGGTGAAACCAACCTCGCCGTTATGGATCACGCCCCAGATGTCGCACAGCACCGCCTCATAGCGGTCGGCGATGGCGGCGAGGCTGGGGATGATCTCGGTTGCTGACATGGTGCCGGGGGGTAGAGGCGGGGCGGCGGGGCGTCAACTGCACCGGTTGGTCACAGCGTCCGCCATGCCCATATCGATGGATGAAGGTGAAGGAGAGAGGTCATGGCCGAGGTCAGCGACAATACAGCCGAAAGCCGCTTCGAACTGGTTGAAGAGGGCCAGACCGCCTTCGCCGACTACCGGGTTAGCGGCGATACTCTGGTCATTCCGCACGTGGAGGCGCCGACGGCCTTGCGCGGCACGGGCGCAGCGGGACGGCTGATGGAGGGCGTTCTGACCCTCGCCCGCCAACGCGGCAACAAGGTGGTTCCCCTCTGTGGCTACGCGGCGGCCTATATCCGCCGCCACAAGGAGTGGCAGGATCTGGTCGCTTAGAGGTCCTAGGCGTCGAGGGCGGCATAGGCCGAATCGGGCCAGCGTTTGTGCACCCAGAACCACTCTTCGGGGCGCTCGCGAATGCGGTCCTCCATGAAGGCGTTGATCTGGGCCACCCCTGCCCGCGTATCGGCTTCGCGGTCGTGGGTGTGGTGGAGGACGATGGGTTCGTGCGCGATGACGCGGAAGCGCGCGCCCTTCAGCCGCTGCACCGACATGGGCTGGAGCACGCCGCTCGACCCGAGCGCCAGCTTGGTAGGACCTGAGGCGGTGAAAGCAGGGTGGCCGAAGAAGGGCACGGCGATGCCGTCGTTATTCTTCTGGTCGTTCATCAGCGCGACCGACCGGCCGTGCTTGAGGGCGCTCAGCAGGGCGCGGGCCCCCTGGGCGCCCTTTGGGGCGAAAATCTCCACCCCATAGCGACGGCGGGTCTTCTTCATGGCGTCGTTGAACAGGGGGTTGTTGGCGGCGCGGTAGGTGATCACGCACTCCACCCCGGACTCGAGGATGACCGAGGACATGATCTCGCAGTTGGAGAGATGCCCGGAGAAGAACACCACCGACTGGCCGCCCGCGGCGATGGCGGCGAGTCGCTCGGCGCCGACCACCTCCACCCGGCCGCTCTTGACGGTCAGTCGGTCCATCATGGTGAGTTCGACGAAGTAGCGGCCCACATTGCCCCATTGCGCATGGTTCAACCGGGCGCGCGCGGCGGCGTCCATCTGCGGGAAGGCCAGACGCAGGTTGCGGTCAACGGTGCGATGAGCGCGGGTCAGTGGCCCGAGCTGCTGGAACACCCAGCCGCCGAAGGCCGAGGCGGCGTCCACAGGCAGGAGGCGTAGAAGCGCGCTGCCCGCCTCGAACGCCAAGGCCTCCAGACGCCAGACTAGGCGCTTCTTTAACGGAGCCTCGGCATATTCCATCGGCGGTCAGTCCGACGCCGGCGCGCCGAACACCTTGCCCCGCGCCTCCGGGCCGAACCAGGTCAGGACGGCGATGACCAACGCGGTGGTCCCGGCCACCAGGGCCAGGGCGAGCCCGTAATTGTCATGCCCAGCGGCGTCCTTGTGCGACTGGGCGATGGAGCCCTGCCAGGTGGCGTTGATGGCGGCCAGGAGGTTGCCGAACTGGTAGGCTGCGCCGGGGAAGATGCCCCGCGCGTTCTCCGGCGACAGTTCATTCAGGTGGACGGGCACGATGCCCCAGGCCCCCTGAACCGAGATCTGCATCAGGAACCCGCCGATCCCGAGCAACAGCGGGGTGGCGGAGAACGCCCAGAGGGGCAGGACGGGAATGGCGATCAGAGCGGCGATGACGATGGCCTTGCGCCGGCCGATCTTCTCCGACCAGGCCCCGAACAGGGTCCCGCCGATGATCGCACCCACATTCATGATGGCGGTCAGCATGCCGGTCATCTGTGGATTGAAGCCATGCTGCTTCTGCAGGAAGGTCGCGTAGGTATCCTGCGTACCGTGGCTGAAAAAGTTGAACGCCGTCATCAGGATGACGACATAGATGGCGCGTTTCCAGTGCTGGGCGATGGCGGCCAGCGGATCAATCTTCAGCTTGGTCTCGGTCTTGGCCTTGGCGCGGTCCGCCTCCCAAGTGGGGCTCTCCTTCACGTGCATCCGGATGAACAGGATCAGGAAGGACGGGATGATGCCGAGGAGGAACAGGACCCTCCAGTTATGCATGTGCGGGAACCAGGCCGAGAAGTGCGGAAAAGCGAACCAGAACACCAGCGCCCCGAGAAGCTGGCCCAGCGCATAGCCCTCCTGCAGCAGGCCCGAAATGGTCCCGCGCGACTTGGCAGGAATGCTCTCCATGACCAGCGAGGCGCCGATGCCCCACTCGCCCCCCATGGCGAAGCCGAACAGGGTGCGCAGGACCAGAAGCGTGATCAGGTTGGGTGCGAAGGCCGAACCAAGTGCGAACAGTGAATAAAGCAGCACGTCGATCTGCATGATCGGCTTGCGGCCGAACTTGTCCGCCAGCCAACCGAAGAACAGCGCACCGAACGGGCGGGCCACGAGCGTCAGGGTGACGCCGGCCAGCACCTCCTTGGGCGAGACGTGGAAGTCCGTCGCCACCTGACCCACCACGAAGGTGAGCAGGAAGAAGTCGAAGGCGTCGAGGGTCCAGCCCAGCAGGCTGGCGACAAAGGCCGAGCGCTGCTGCTTGTCGAGCGACCTCAGCTCATCGACGATGATCATGCACAGCTCCCCTTACTGGGAAGGGACCTTGGCGTGATCGCCGGGCGGCGGCAAGCCGTCCGGCTCGTGCTATGATCAGAAGAGGACGCGAACGGTGAGCTTGAAGTCGCCTTCGCCATAACGGCTCTTCACTTCGCCGCCGGCTTCAACGCCGACTTCGTAGTATTCGCTGGAGCCCTTCAGCTTGATTCGCGCCACGCCGGACGGGCCGGTGATGTCGTCGGGGCTGAGGGTGAAGGGAGAGCCGCCGGCCGCGAAGCGGGCCGTCGTGTCGCCCGCCGTACCGGTGAACACGTCGCGGACGCCAAGCTCGAGCTGAGGACGCCAGATGAAGGTGCGGCCGAGCTTGGCGCCGAACACCATGGAGGCGGTGCCGCTGGCCTCGTCGCCCACGCGGTTGTCGTAGGCAAGGTTCATACCGTCGCCGCCGTATTTCTCGGTGTAGCTGCCTTCATCCAGGCGGAAGTAGTCGAAGTGGACCTGCGGGCGGACGAAGAAGGTCGAGCCAAGGTCGATGTTATAGGCCGCGCCGAGGTGACCGGTCAGTGAATAACCGGTCCAGCTGCCCTTGGTCTGGCGACTGGCCGTGATCGCGCCGGTGCTGTCGGTAATCAGGAACTGACGGCGCGCCGAGAACCAGTCGAAGCCCGCCCCGACCCGCGCATCCAGGGCCAGACCACCGGTTTCGCCTTGCCAATAGAGGCCGCCTTCGAGCCCGGACATCCCCGTCCGGTTATCGCCAGGCGAATGCGGATCCGAAAGGTTGACTGCGACGAACGACGCTGTAGCGCCGACGGCCCCAAAGCCCATGCCGCCCGTCTCGACGCCGCCCACATAGCCGAAGCCGCCTGCCCGGAAGGCCGGACTGTCGCCCCGAGCCTGATCGGCGCCGATGAAGAACTGCTGCGCCCAGGCGCCGCGTGAACCGGTCGGGTTCTCGATCTGGTTCGGCTCGGCCGTCAGACGCGAAATGGTCCGCGACGCCTCGCTGGCGGCGCGGAAGATGCCTCCGGAATAATCCGGCAGAAGCTGATCGTAGAGGTGGGTGAAGCCAGCCTTGTCGTACTGGCTGAATAAGGCGGCTTCGATAACCGTGTCCTTCGGCAGCGCGCTGTAGACGCTGGAAAGGGCGGCGGACTCGCCCGGATTCAGGCCCATCTCCGAAGCGGTCTTTTGACGGACAGTGAGGTTCAGTGTCCCGGCGGCCTGGTTTGACGCCACCGATGCGAAGAAGAGATACGGTACCTCGGCGGCCAGGCTGGCGTCGGCGCCGGCGACCGACAGACTACCCGCCTTGATCAGGGTGTAGGTCTGCGGGCCGGGCAGGAGCGAGACCAGGTTGATCCCCAGCTTGGCCCCAGACGCGATCGTGGCGGCCCCGCTGACGATGAAGTTCGTCGCCTTGTTGTTCGCAGGATCGACGGCGAAATTCAGCGTGCCGCTGGCGCCGATGTTCAGGCTCGACGCCCTGATCGTCGCCGCGTTCGTGGTGGTCAGGGAGCCGTTGATGATGTTCAGCGCCAGGCCCGGGCCCGAATAGAACAGCCCGCCGGTATAGCTGGCGCCGTTGTTCAGCGTCATGCTGGCGATGCCGGAGCCGAGGTCCAGCTTTCCGGCGATGGTGCCGGCTTCCACATCGACGGTGTTGTTGCCGCTGCCGAGCAGGACGTCGCCGACGATCGACGGGGCGGCAGGCGTGGTGAGCGTGGTGACGGTGTTTCCGTCGGTGGACGTGGTCGTAGTGGTGATCGCCGCGCCGGTTGTATTCTGGACGACAGCCCCCTGTGTGACCGTCGTCGTCGTTATGCTGTTGGCCTTCACCACTGTGCTGGTGGTTTGCGGCGCCTGGGTCATGGTCAGGGTGACGCCGGTGGTATTGTTGTGCAGGTCTAGCCCGACATTGCTGCCCGTGGTCGTCACACCGGTGGCCGAGGGCGTGATCGACGCGATGATGTGGCCCGACAGGTTGACGGTGGAGATGCCACCGCCGTTGTCGACCACCGCGTAGGCCGAATTGCTGTCGCCCGTGGCGCTGGCGGAAATCGTGCCGGCCACGTTCAACGTATTCACCGTCGCGCCGCTGTCGATCACCAAGCCATAGGCCGAGCCCGTATAGGGTGTGGCCGCGCCCGTGGTGGCGTTGGGCAAGGGTTCGGCCGTCGCCGCGGAAATACCCCCGGTGAGGTTGATCGTCGGTACGACCGAGCCGGACAACAGGTGGACCGCCGTCGAGTTTGCGCCATAGGCCGTGGCGCTGATGGTGCCGCCGACGCTCAGGCCGCCCGCGATGTGAACCGTGCCGCCGCCGACGCCGATCTGCAGGCCCGTTGCGCTGACGCCATCGAACACGCCCTGTCCGGCGATGTTTCCGTTGACGATCAGGCCGTAGACGTTGGCGGGCGTCGTGGTGAGTTGTACAGCGCCGAGCGCCACATCGCGACCCGCCGCGCCGATGACCATGGCCGGGGCCGAGCCATAGGTGGTGATGCTGCCGGTTGCTTCGCTCACGTCCGGGATTCCGTCGCCGTTCACGTCGGCGGTGGAGGTCGTATCGGTCGTGATATTGGAGGTCGGCGGCGCGCCGATATAGACGCCGCCGGCGATGTTGCCCGCGACCGTCACGGCGCTCCCGCCCTGCTGGACCTCCGAAGGCGTTCCCTGAATCGTGGTCTGGATCGAGTTGTACAGGCTGCGCGAGGTGACGCCATAACCTGTCGAGGTAATGGCCCCGTAGACGCTGAAACGGCCCCCGACATCGCCGGTGAGGGAAACCGCCTGGGTGTTCTGCCCCGTGGCGGTGATGGAGCCGCTGATCAGCACATTGCCGCTGACCCCCTTGGTTTCGCGCAGGGCGACACCATTGTCGCCCGTCAAGGTGAGTACGCCGCTATGGGTCAGGTTGCCGGTCAACGGCGCTTCGACGGATATTCCGTAGGAGTTGTTGCCGACGACGGTGATGGTGCCGGAATTGACGATGTCGCCGGTGAAGGCCGATCCGCCCTGGACCAGAATGCCGTAACGTCCTGTCCCCTTGGCGTAGGGCGCCTCGTTGACGCCGTCGCTGTTGCTGTCGGAGGTGCTGCTCGACTCGTTGACGGTGATCGAGCCGGAGTTGGTGAACGAGCCGGTGTTGCCGCCTGAGATCAGGACGCCGATCGCGTTGTCGACGCCGGAGAAGTTGATCGTCCCCTCGTTCGTGATCTTATTGCTGCTGTTGAGGTTTACTGCAGAACCGGCAGCGCTGAGGGTGACAGAGCCACCGGATGCAATATCGATATCGTCCGCCGCGCCGTTGTTGGCGGTGGAGGTCGAGATCGGCGTCGTGCGCCCGTTCGAGATGGTCGTCGTCGCGACGGCCTGGCCGGCGCTTACGGCGAACCACAAGGGAGCCAGGGCCGCCGCAGCGGTCAAAGTCTTACGCATCAAGGTATCGATTCGCCGGCAGCTAGAGGGATGAAGTCCGTGGGCGTCCGGGCAATCCGGGATCAACCGCCCCCTAAGGTGTGATCAAGGTCGGTTTCAAACCTGGACGAGGACCGTGTCAACATTTCGGTCGTCTTTTATCGTGGCTGTGTGTCTTTGTCTTATAGGGCGTTTCGTCGCCGCAACGACCGCCGCCCGTGCTGCGCCGCACAACGGCCAAGGGCAAAAGACACATTTTAGCCTCAATGTGCCTGTCTACACGGGTCTTGGATGCGGTGCCTTTCCGCCGGATCCAGGCTCCGCTGACCGAGTATGTGAACCGTCAGCGCGATTGTCGGGGGGCGTTCCGCCCTCGCCGCTGAGGACTAGAAAGTTTTGTTTATCAAACCGCAAGCGCGCGGAGATTTCCGTGCGCTGGTGGGTGCGGCAGCGCTCGGCTCCACTGTGGGCCTGGCGATCGGCGGCGCTTACCTTGCTGGCGGGATGGCCCGAGACGCGGTCGTCCATGCCCAGATCCAACGTCTGGCCGGCTCCGCCTCTACCGGATTTTCCGAGGTGGCGCTGGACCAATCGGCGAAGGCCGATCCTGGCGCGCTGGCCATTGCGCGACGCCACGATCCGCTGGTGAACGCCGATCTCGACCCGCGCGAGCGCCGTATCGCCGCTCTGGTCGATCGCCTTCGCTCCGGCAAGCCGGCCGAGACCCACGCCGTCGAGCCGAAGACCGCCACGGCCTTTGCAGCCAACACCCAGCCGACCGTGATCCGCGCTCGTTTCGCGTCCGCCGGTTCGGCCACGCCTTTCCAGCTTCGCGGCGCGCTCGATGAGTCTCGCGATCTCGAATGCCTCGCCCAGGCCGTTTATTATGAAGCCCGCGGCGAGACGCCTGCCGGTCAGGCGGCGGTCGCCCAGGTGGTCCTGAACCGCGTCCGCCATCCCGCCTTCCCGAAGTCAGTCTGCGCGGTAGTGTTCCAGGGCGCTCATGGCAGCGGCTGCCAGTTCTCCTTCGCTTGCGACGGCGCGGCGCACCATCCGCTCGAATCGCTGGCCTGGCGCCGTGCGGAAAAGGTGGCGGCCAAGGCGCTTGACGGCGAGGTCATGACCGAAGTCGGCAACGCCACCCACTTCCACGTCAACGGCCTGTCCGCTGGCTGGGGCTCCAACCTGCTGAAGGTCGCCCAGATCGGCTCGCACGTCTTTTACCGCTTCGGCGGTCGGGCGGGTTCGGCGGGCATGTTCCACGGCGATGTGCAGCCTTCCGCTCCCAAGGCGGTGGAGGTGAAACCCGTCTTCGCCAGTCTCGCCCCGTCGCTGCCGACGGCCGCGCAAGCCGGTCAGGCCTTTGCGGCCGGCGCCGCCGTGGTCGAACGCGCCGCCAATGCGGTGGAGAAGGCCGCAAAGGCCGCCGTCTCGCCCGCCGAGGCCAAGCCCAGCGCGCCGACCGCCGCTGCGCCTGCCGCAACGACCCCGGCCCAGACCGAAACGCCCGCCAAGGCCGACGTCGCGTCTTAAGTCGAGACCAGCGCGGCGGCTCAAGGCCCGCCGCGCTGGATCCCGCCCTTTTCCTATTTCGCTAGAGCGCGTCCAGCCCGATATCGAGCACGGGGGCGGAATGGGTGAGCGCGCCGACCGATATGGCGTCCACGCCGGTCTCGGCGATCGCGCGGACACTCTCGAGGTTCACCCCGCCAGACGCTTCCAGCCTCACCCGACCGGCGGTCATGGCCACTGCCTTGCTGAGGTCGTCGAGGCTGAAGTTGTCGAGCATGATGACGTTCGGCGCGAACGGCAGCGCCTGGCTGAGCTGTTCGAGGCTGTCCACCTCGACCTCGATAGGGGTCAGATGGCCGGCGACGGCGCGCGCCCGCGTCAGCACCTGCGGCACGCCTCCGGCGGCGGCCACGTGGTTGTCCTTGATGAGGATCGCGTCGTCGAGACCGAAGCGGTGGTTGACGCCGCCCCCGCAGCGGACGGCATACTTCTCCAGCGCTCGCAGGCCGGGCGTTGTCTTGCGGGTGTCTACAATCACGGCCTTCGTCCCTGCGACCGCCTGCACATAGGCTTGGGTCAGGGTGGCGACGCCAGACATGCGGCCGAGCAGGTTCAGCGCCGTCCGTTCAGCGGTGAGCAGGGCGCGCGCGCGCGCCTCGACCCGGGCGATGACCTGGCCGGGTTCGGCATCCTCGCCATCGCCGATCAGCACCTCCACCGTCGCCGCCGGATCGAGGGCGTGGATGGCGAGGCGGAGGCAGGCCACACCGCTGATGCGTCCCGCCTTCCTGGCGACGAAGGCGGCCCGCAGGCGGGCATCCGCATCGATAAGCGCGGCCGTCACATCGCCGGCTCTCCCGAGATCCTCCGCCAGGGCCGCGCGGACGATGGGGTCTATGAGGATGTCGGGTAGCGACTGTAGGTCGAGTCTCATTCGGCAGCCATCAGGGCGGGGCGCGTCGTGAGGGTGCGCAGCGTGTGGCGAACCGCGCCGAGCTCGGGGAAGTCGCGACGGAAGTGCGCACCGCGACTGTGCGTCCTGGCCAGGGCCGCCTCGGCCACCAGCCGGGCGGCGATCAGTTCGAGCGCCCGACCATATTCCGCCTCCAGCGCATCGATCTCGCTGATCAGCCGGGTCAGGCTGGGTGCGTCGCGTGTCACGCCAGCGCCGAGGTCCATCGCCTTGCGCAGGCGCTGTAGGGCCGCATGCGGGAGGGATGGAGCGGGCTCGGCTGAAAGGAGCGCCGCGTCGCCGGATCGCAGTTCGCTCGCTGCGGCCTTTCCGGCCCGCGTGCCGAACACCGCCGCTTCCAGCAGGGAGTTGGAGGCCAACCGATTGGCGCCGTGGACCCCGGTGGAGGCGCACTCGCCCGCCGCATAGAGGCCGAGCACGGAGGTGCCTCCGTCGAGATCGGTCCAGACCCCGCCCATATGATAATGCACCGCCGGAGCAACGGGGATCGGCTGGATGCGCGGATCGAGCCCGGCGGCCATGCAGGCCCTGAACACGGCAGGAAATTCATCCGGGAACAGTTCGCCGATGGCGGCGCGCGCATCGAGCCATGCGCCGCCCCGGGCTTGTTCGGCTGCAACGGCGCGGGCCACCACGTCGCGCGGGGCGAGATCCCCCTGCGGATGATAGCGCTTCATGAACGGCTGGCCGCCCGCGTCGATCAGGGTCGCGCCCTCGCCGCGCAGGGCTTCGGTCGCCAGCGGCGCGGGGTCGAGGCCTACATCGATGGCGGTCGGGTGGAATTGGACGAATTCCGGATCGACGATCACCGCGCCCACCAGCGCCGCCAGCGCCAGACCTTGGCCGCGTACCTCGGCCGGGTCGGTGGTGGTGGCGTAGAGGCCGCCGATCCCGCCCGTGGCGAGAATCACCGCGTGCGCCGTCACTTCGATCCGGTCCTCGCCGCATTGGATCAACGCGCCGCGCACCGCACCGGACGTATCGCTAAGCAGGGACAGGGCCTGGCCGTTTTCCCATACTTCGATCATGGGTTCGCCCCGGACGCTGGCGATGACCGCCGCCATGATCGCCGCGCCGGCGCCGTCGCCGCCGACCCGCGCCACGCGGGGACGGGAGTGGGCCGCTTCAAGGCTCTGCACGAGCGTGCCTTGCGCGTCGCGGTCGAACGGCGCGCCGAGGCCGAGCAGCCGGCGAACCGCCTCCGGTCCCTCTGTGGTCAGCACGCGCACGGCTTCGGGATCGCTGAGGCCAGCGCCCGCCTCCAGGGTGTCTTCGGCATGAAGTTCGGGCGTGTCGTCTGCGCCCAAAGCCACCGCCATGCCGCCCTGCGCCCAGCTAGAGGCGCAGCCCGTGCCAAGGGTTACGGGTGAAACGACCAGCACGCGGCGGCCTTCCTTGGCCACGGCCAGCGCGGCGCTCAGTCCTGCGAGGCCGGCGCCGATGATGAGGACGCCGTCCTGATGAACGATGGTTTGGACCGGGTCCATCACAGCATCTCCACATCCACGTGGTGGCGGGCCTTGACCAGATCGTAGCGGGCCGGCTGGGCGGGCGGCGGCAGGTCGATCATCCGCTGCACGGCGGCAGCGGCGCGGTCGATGATGGCCGGATCCACCACCACCTCGTAGCGGTCATGCACCAGGGCTTCGTAGATGTTCTGCAGAGTGATCCGCTTCATGTGCGGGCAGAGATTGCAGGGGCCGATGAATTCGGTCTCGGGGGAGTCCGCCTGGACGTTGGAGGCCATGGAGCATTCGGTGATCATCACCACCTGGGCCGGACGGCGGCGGGCGACGAACTCGGTCATTGCGGCGGTGGAGCCGGTGAAGTCCGACGCCTCGATCACCTCGGCCGGGCATTCGGGGTGGGCCAGGATCTCAGCGCCCGGATAGGCGGCGCGCAGCTCGCGGATATCCGCGGCGTTGAAGCGCTCGTGAACCTCGCAGCGGCCGGCCCAGGCGATGATCTTGACGCCCGTCTGGCGCGCCACGTTGCGGGCCAGGAATTCGTCGGGGATCAGGATGCAGCGATCCGTACCCCATTGGGCGGCGGCGGCCTCGACCACCTGCACGGCGTTGGCGCTGGTGCAGCAGATGTCGGTCTCGGCCTTCACCTCGGCGGTGGTGTTTACGTAGGTGACCACCGGCACGCCTGGGTAGCGCGCCTTGATCATGCGCACGTCCTCGGCCGTGATGGAGGAGGCCAGCGAGCAGCCGGCCAGGGGGTCGGGGATCAGCACGCGCTTTTGCGGGGCCAGCACCTTGGAGGTCTCGGCCATGAAGTGGACGCCCGCCTGCACGATCACCGCAGCGTCGCAGCGCGCGGCTTCACGGGCCAGACCCAGGCTGTCGCCCACATAGTCGCCGACCCCATGGAAGATCTCTGGTGTCATGTAGTTGTGGGCCAGAATCACCGCGTTCTTCTTGCGCTTCAGCCGGTTGATCTCGGCGATCAGTGGGGCGTGGGCGCGCCATTCGAAGGGCGTTATGCGGCTCTTCACCTTATCCCAGACGGGCGCGGTCTGCGCTTCCACGGCAGGCGTGAAAGGGAACGCCATCGGAGCGGCCTTGGCAAAGCTGAGAGCGCCGTCGTCCATCTCATCCTCCATATGCTCAACTTGAGCATTACAGGGTCCTGAAAAACGCCGAGGCGGAATGGGGGTGTCGCCTCGGCGCCTTTCGGGGACTTATGCTCTATATGAGCTTAAGTGGGTTTAACTTAAACCTGCTGTCGCAGGAATCAAGCCAGAATGTCGCACTTTCCAAAGCTCGCCGCGATCAGCGACCGTAAGCGTAGACGTGGCGACCGTCCGCATCGTGCTGGCGCGCCTCCATCTGTCGCATCTGCTGATCGATGCGCTTGCGTTCCATCCTGTTAGCCGTGTCGCCGCGCGGCAGCTCCCCGCACCGTTCGACTAAGACGAGCGCCTGTTGCGGGCGCCAACCGGCCTGCTGCATCTGCATGCGCGCGAGGGGATTGGAGTTCATCACCGTTCCGGCGATCTCCTCCTGGGTGAGGTAATCCTCCGAAATCAGTCGGGCGACGCTTTTCTCCAGATCCTTGTCGTAGGCGGTGTGCCAGAAGCCAGGGATATCGCCCTCGCCGCGCTCGTGGGCGTCCTGCATCTGGGCGTTGACCTGGGCGAGATAGGCGGCCTTGAAGGCTATGCGAGCCTCATCGTTGCAGGGCGACGCTTCGAACCGGGTGACGGCGGCATAAAGCCGGTCGCGCAGCTGGCGTCGTTCGGGCCACCCCTCGGCCGTCTCGTCGCCGGGCGTCGGGGTGGTCTGCGGTGCGGCCGGCGGCGCGGCGGCGGTGGGAGGAGAAGCCGCCGCCGTGTTGCGCGGCGCGGCGAGCATCCAGCCGGCCCCCAGCCCCACCAGGACCACCGCCGCCACCCCGCCGATCAGCCCGAGCTGCATGCCTACCTCCCCAGGAATTCAGGACAGGCTCGCACGTCAGAATTGCGATTCTCCTCCGAAGCAGGGTTAACAGTGTCAGTGAACCAGGTGGCGCAGGATGAAGTAGAGGCCGCCGGCGATCGCCATGGCCGCGGGCAGGGTCAGCACCCAGGCCGAGGCGATCGATCGGATGGTGGACCATTGCAGGCCCGACCCGTTGGCCGCCATGGTCCCCGCCACGCCACTCGACAGGACGTGGGTGGTGGAGACCGGCAGGCCGAAATTGTCGGCCGCCAAGATGGTGACCGCCGCCACCACCTCGGCCGCGGCGCCCTGGCCATAGGTGAGGTGGGTCTTGCCGATTTTCTCGCCGACGGTGACCACGATCCGCTTCCAGCCGACCATGGTGCCGAGACCCAGCGCCAGGGCGACGCAGATCTTCACCCAGTCGGGGATGAAGCGCGTCCCCTTGGTCAGGCCGTCGCCATAGGTCTTCAGGGTCTTGGTTTCGTCGGCTGAAAATTTGGCGTTCTTCGACTTGGACAGGTCCTTCACCGCATCATTGGTGAGGTACATGTCGTTGCGCAGATTGGGCGTGGCGGCGGCGGGCACCTTGCGCACCGAACCATAGTTCTGGACATTGGTGGCGATGTCGTTCGAGACCACAGCCAAGGCGGAATAGACCGCCGGGTCCTCCACCTTCTTGGTCTTCAACGCGTCACCCACTTTGGAGCGGGCGGCGACGATGTCCATGGGCGGGACGCCGTTGGCGCGGGCGGCGAACAGGTCATGCGCCTTGTGGGCCGCGGCGATGAAGGCGGGTGCGCTGCTATCCGGCATGGTGCGGTTCAGGGCGTAGGCGGTAGGGGCCGAGCCGATCAGGATCAGCATGATCAGGCCCATGCCCTTCTGCCCGTCATTGGAGCCGTGGCCATAGGACACGCTGGTGCAGGTGAGGATCAGCAGGCCACGGATCCACAGCGGCGGCGGCTTGTCGCCCTCCGGCGCGGTGTAGAGCTTCTTGGACTTGATCAAGACCATCATCACCAGCAGCAGCAGGGCCGAGCCGATGAAGCCGACCAGCGGGCTGACCAAAAGGGTGGTGAACACCTTGGTGGCCTGGGTCCAGTCCACGCCCGAGGTCGCCTGACCCGCCGGCGCCATGAGCTGGTTGGCGAGGCCGACGCCCATGATCGAGCCGATCAGGGCGTGGGAGGACGAGTTGGGAATGCCCATGGCCCAGGTGCCCAGGTTCCAGATGATCGCCGCCAGCAGCAGCGAGAAGATCATGGCGTAACCCGCGCCCGAGCCGACCTGCAGGATCAGCTCGACCGGCAGGAGGGTGACAATGCCGTAGGCCACCGCCCCGGAGGAGACGAGCACGCCGAGGAAGTTGAAGAAGCCTGACCAGACCACCGCCACCAGCGGCGGCAGGGAATGGGTGTAGATCACCGTGGCGACGGCGTTGGCCGTGTCGTGAAAGCCGTTCACGAACTCGAAGCCGAGCGCGATGAGGAGGGCCAGGCCGAGGAAGGCGAAGGCGCCGATGGCCAGGGGCTGACCCACACTGGCCGTGTCCTTGAGGATGCTGAACCCGGCGAAGGCCAGCCCGCCCAGCAGCACCAGCAGGAAGACGATCGCGCCCGCCGGGTGCGCCTTTCGATCAAGGTGCGGGCGCCCCGCTCTGTGGCCCTCCGCGGATCCCGGGAGCGCTTCGCCTAACACTGCATCGGACATCGTGGTCTCCCGTGGTTGCAATCCACGTTAACGATCCCGTTAGAAGGTTTCGTGACGCCCTCAGGGTTCCAACGGACTTGACACCTGGTGACTTTGAGAAGTCTCGTCGGACGACGCGGACCGGCCCTAAGATCGGCCGCCGGAGGAAGCCGCCATGCCCTATGTCGATGGCCAGACCGTTCACGACGCCGACGCCCATGTGATGGAGTTGCCCGGCACGATCGAGCGCTACATCGCCCCCCAGTACCGCGAGACCCTCGCCGCCCGTATGGCCCGCAAGGGCGGCGACGACTGGGTGGCGCAGGCGCAATCAAAGCAGGCCGATCCCGAATTCCGCGCCGGGGCCGAAGCCAACCTGCTCCTGCGCAAGAACTATGAAGCCCTCGGCGCCTTCGACAACCAGGATCGCCCCCGCGCGCTCGATTATTTCGGTTTCGCCAGCCAGCTCGTTTTCACCACTGCGGGCCTGTTTCTGCCGCCCCTCGAACATGAGGCGGATGTGGACCTAGCGGTGGAGGCGGCGCGCGCCCACAACCGGATGATGGTGGATTACTGCGCCATCGACCGACGCCTGCTGCCTACCGCCTACATTCCTCTGGTGGACCGCGCCCGCGCCGTCGTGGTGGCCAGGGAAGCCATAGACCTCGGGTGCAAGGGGCTGATGATCAACTCCCGCGTCCCCCACGGACACTCGTCCAGCCACACCGACTTCGATCCCCTGTGGGCGCTGGCGCAGGAGGCCGGGCTGCCGATCCTGTTCCATGTGGGCGGCGAGCAGAAGATGGATCCATCCTACATTCAGAACGGCGGACCCCAGGTGCTCGACTTCCACGGCGGGGCCGAGAACTTCACCTCGACCAGCTTCATGTCGATTCCCATCGCCATCTGGCAGACGCTTTCGGTGCTCGTGATCGACGGGGTGTTCGACCGCCATCCCGACCTGAAGTTCGGCGCCATCGAACTTGGCGCGGGCTGGGTCCCCAGCCTGATGCAGTTCATGGATTCGGCCGCCGCCGCCTTCGGCAAGGAGGACCGGATAAAGGCCCTCTCCGCCAAACCGTCCGAAATCCTGCGTCGCCAGTTCTTCGCCACCCCCTATCCGCACGAGAATGTGGGCTGGATCATCCAGAACGCCGGCGAGGAGATCGCGCTGTTCTCGTCCGACTACCCGCACATCGAGGGCGGCCGCAACCCGATGAAGCGGTTCAACGAAAGCCTCGACGGCGTCTCTGAAACCGCGCGGCGCGGCTTCTTCCGCGATAACTTCATCCGCATGATGGGCAAGGGTCTCGACCCCGCCCTGCACGACATCGCGGCGCTGAAGGCCGCCTGATCTCCGTTTCACCAGGGTTTGAGAGCCGGGCTCGATTGACAAGCACGTCGCGCCTCGTAAGTTAGCGATCACTAACAGATGGGCGGCCATGCGCAGCGAATCCGACCGTACCCTGTGTGAGCGCGCCGCCGAGGTCATGCCGGGCGGGGTCTACGGGCACCTCTCCGTCGCCCGCCTGTCGTCGAGCCACCCGCAGTTCTTCGCCAGGGCCAAAGGCGCGCATCTGTGGGATATGGAGGGGCGGCGGTATCTCGACTTCATGTGCGCCTTCGGCCCCAACCTGCTCGGCTATGGCCATCAGGCGGTGGACGCCGCCTATGTGGAGCAGCTGGCGCTGGGCGACGTGATGACCGGTCCCTCGCCGGTGGCCGTGGAACTGGCCGAGACCTTCGTAAACATGGTCGATGGTGTGGACTGGGTGCTGTTCTGCAAGAACGGCAACGACGCCACCACCGCGGCCCTGATGACCGCCCGCAAGCATACGGGCCGGGCCACCATCGTGCGGGCCAAGGGCGCCTATCACGGCTCGGCGCCCTGGTGCGCCCTGGGCGAGGCCGGCGTCGGGCCGCACGACCAGGCCGACCAGATCTTCCATCGCTATAACGACGTCGAAGACCTCGAACGGGCGGTGAAGCAGGCGGGCAAGGACCTGGCGGCGATCTTCGTCTCGCCGATCAAGCACGACATCATTGTCGACCAGGAATTGCCTGACCCGGCCTATGCGCGGCGCGCGCGCGAACTGTGCGACGAGACCGGCGCCCTGCTGGTGGTGGACAATGTGCGCGCGGGCTTTCGTCTCACACGCGGCTGCAGCTGGACCGCCATGGGCGTCACGCCCGACCTGTCGAGCTGGGGCAAGGCTCTGGCCAACGGCCATGCCCTTTCGGCGCTGACCGGCTCGAACGCGTGCAAGTCCGCCGCCAGCAAGATCTTCGTCACCGGCTCCTTCTGGTTCGCCGCCGCACCGATGGCCGCCTCGCTGGTCACGCTGAAGATCATCCGCGAGACCGACTATCTGGAACACACGATCCGGCTCGGCGAGACCCTGCGGACGGAGCTGCATTCGCTGGCCCAGAACCACGGCTTCGGCCTGAAACAGACGGGCCCGGCACAGATCCCGCTGATTACCTTCGAGGACGATGCGGACCTGACCCTGACCCGCGACTGGACGGGCGCGCTGGCGCGCAGGGGCATCTACTTCCACCCGTATCACAACATGTTCCTGTGCGCGGCGATGACCGAGGCGGACATCGCCCACACCCTGGAGCAGGCGGACGCCGCCTTCGCTGAGGTGCACAGCTAGGGGCCGAGTTTGAAGTACCGCCGCCTCTGTATGTACCCGGCTTCGCATGCTCCCGCCGTGACAAGCCTTTTCGTCGATCCCAATCTTCGTCATTCCAGGCGGGGCCGAAGGGACCGTATCGAACGACTCAGGCGGCTGATGCAGGGATAACGGCCTGGGCTTTCCACATCTTCCGGAAGCCGCCCTGCTGATTGCAAAGGCTTTTTCTACATTTCGCCCATTCTTATCCCCGGCGCCTGAGGGCAGTCTATTCTGGTGGGATGCGCCTTGGACTTCAGTCTGCGCCTCCCGGTATCGTCAGCCGCACGGTGGTCGCGGCGCCAACGCTGGGCGGGTGAAGGCGAAAAGTGGCCGGATGTTCGGGGTGTCCGGCGGTTTTGCGGAAAACAGACATTCGGCGACATCTGTTGCCACAAAAGCGTGGTTTTCCAGTCTCTGGCGGTCTGAATTGCCCTGGACAACGACCCCGGACGCGCCGGATCCGGACAGGGAGTTTAGCTCATGGTCTCGAAAAAGGTCTCGACCATCAGCGCGGCCTTGGTAAGGGCCTGCTCGGGGTCGAGGTCCGGCTCCTCCACCACCATTTCGATGGCCGAGTAGGACAATTCGATCGAAAGGCGCGAGCACAGGCGCAGATCGGTCACCGGCGTGTTCGGATACCAGTGCCGGGTATGTTCGTAGCGGCTGTCGGCGACGAGGTCGCGCGACTCGATGCGGACCGGCTGCAGGATCGGCACCGCGCGAAGGGCGCGCATGACCCACACGCCGCCGGGCATCTCTCGGGTGATATCCACGTGGTGGCGCATGATCGTAACCAGATCCGCCACACGCTTTTCAAGGCTCGGCCGCGTCGCGACCTTCATGTCCCGGTGCCAGGCGAGCACCTCCACATCCTGCTCGGCCATCAGACGGCGGCCCAGTTCGGCCAGCAGGGCGTACTTATTAGGGAAGTAGCGATACAGGGCCGGCGGGCTCAGCCCGGCCCGGGCGGCGACCATGTTGGTTGACAGGCGCTCGAACCCGACTTCGCTCAGCAGTTCCCCGGTTACCTGCAGGATGGCGTTGAAGGTCGCCTTGGCATTCTCGCTGGACGGTCTGAGCCGGGCGTCCAGCAAGGTGACCGTGTCGTCCCTGGCGCCGGCCATCCGCGAGTTCCTCCTCCATCGACCCGCCTGGGGCTCTTACGAGTCTCGACACGATCAAGGCTAGCAAGCCCGGCCACGGTTAGCTATCGCGGCTCTCGACCCTGGATGATCGCAAGGCACCCGTCCGGGAGAATCTCTGCTCGTACCAGCGCCGCAGTGGCGGGTGCAACGCCGCCTCGCGCGGCGGGCGGTTCCTCCGTCACACTTCATAAACTATGTTTTGGCGAGAATGGCGTTTCAGCGGCTCGGAAAGGGCTCGACCATGGGACCTTCGTCACTGACGCTCCCCCCGAGGGGAGAGGTGATTGGCATGGGGCGGCTGTCCCGCGCCTTATGCGAGCGCGAGAACCTCGCGCCGATCTGGCACCAGTTGCACGCCCGCATCGCCGCCGACCCGCAGGATGCCGACGCCATCTTCGACAGTTCGTTGATCCTGCGCCTGACTGGCCAACTCGATGAGGCGCAGACCTATCTGCGCGCTGCGCTGGACCTGAAGGCGTCCTATCTTTGCCGTCACGGACATGGGGACCGGCTGACCGTGATGGTGCTGCTCGCCGGCGCGGACGTGATGTCCAATGCGCCCGTGGATATGGTGCTGGAAGGCTCGGACGTCACGGTTCACTACTTCCACCTGGACGCCACGGGCGCGGCCGACGTTCCACCGCACGACGTCGCCCTGCTCGCCGTCGGCGAGGACGCGGCCCACCAGCCCATCCTCCATCAACTCGGCAATGTTCTGGCGGGATGGCCGACGCCGCTCATGAACGCCGACCCGGAGCGGATCGCCAAGATGACCCGCGACCAGGTGAGCGCCGCCCTCGCCGATGCGTCCACGATTCTGGCGCCTCAGAACGCGCGGCTCGACCGCGCACAGATCGAGGATTTTTTGGACGGCGACGCCCTGCCTGTCGCCTATCCGCTCACCATCCGGCCGGTCGGCACCAACTGCGGCAAGGGCCTGGAAAAGGTCGAGGACCATCGGGGCCTCTCGGACTACCTGCAGCGATATCCGGATGAAGCCTTCTTTCTGGCTCCTTTCATCGACTACAGCGGAACCGACGGTGAGTTCCGTAAGTACCGCGTCGCCTTCATCGACGGGCGTCCCTACCCGGCGCACATGGCCATCTCCAAGGCGTGGGTCGTGCACTATATCAGCGCCGGGATGACCGAAAGCGCCGCCAAACGCGCCGAGGAGGCCGCGTGGATGGACAATTTCGACGTAGATTTCGCTGTTCGCCATGCGGAGGCGTTGCAGAGCATCCAGGACCGCATCGGGGTCGATTACTTCTCGATCGACTGCGCGGAGGCGCGGGACGGACGGTTACTGTTCTTCGAGGCGGACGTGGCCTCCATCGTCCACGATCTCGATCCCGCCGACATGTTCCCCTACAAGAAGCGGCACATGAAGCGGCTGTTCAACGCCTTCATCGAAGCGTTGGAAGCTCGCGTCGAGGCGAAGCCCAAGGCCCTGAGCGCCGCCTGATCGCGCAGGCGCTTGGCGACGCAAGCAACCTGCCGAAGTTCGCCGCCTCGGCGGTTGACAAGCACGGGGGGATGCGGCGGCAATGGCGCCGGGGTGGAGACTTGCGATGTATAAGAAGGTGCTGCTGGCGTCGGACGGAACCTTCGAGGGACTGATCGCCCTGCGCGAAGGCGCCCTGATGGTCAAGGAGATCGGGGCCGAGGCCTTCCTGCTCATCGTCACCCCCGATCAGCCCGGCCTGCGCATGGCCGATAGCGTCCACCCCGTGCCGCGAACCGATGACAGCCACGACCTGCTTGAACGCGGGCTGCAGCGGATGGCGGCGCTCGGCATCCACGGGACGGGCGCGGTGGCCTCTGGCGAACCGGCGCAACAGATCGGCGCCTACGCCCGCCACTTCGGGGCTGACCTTGTGGTGGTAGGCCATCGCCGCCAGGGCCTTCTGGAGCGCTGGTGGTCGGGCGCCTCGGGGGCCTATCTGGTGGATAATGTAGATTGCAGCGTGCTCATCGCGCGCCAGGTGGTGAGCGACGAGGACTTCGAAGCGCGCTTGCGCATGCCCGCAACGGCCTGACGCCGAAGCGCTTCAAATGGGGGACCCCGCTCCGTTATCCCGGCTTTGCCTTCGGCTGGCGCGCCACGCCTTACGCCCTTGCTTCAACCCCAGGGATCATCGCAGCCTTAGCAGTGCGTCTGGATCGAAGCCGTTGGCGATGACCACCGCCCTCCACCGCTCCAGGGCGTCCTCGTAATAGTCGAATATGCACGGGCAGCAGCCGCGGTTGCAGCACTCGTAGGCTTCGGGCTTGCTCGGCGGCGTGGGTGCGGATGAAGGTAGGGTATCTGACACGCCGCCAGCCTTATCATAACACCAGATCAGGCTTGAAACGCCCTGTGAATGAGCGCTCCACCCAAGGCGAGGGACGCTGGCCTTACGATGGCCTATAAAGGGTCATGACCCAAGCCACCCCCTATCCGATCGGAACGCCCGGACTCCCCTGGGAGGAGGCGGAGCGAAACGAGTGGCGGGCGCTGCAGGCCAGACGGCGCCGCTATGATCAGGACGTGGAGCCACGCCTTCGGGCGCTCGCCGATCGATTCGAAACGGTGGTCTATGGCCGACTGGAGTACAACGGCGAGGCTTACGCGCTTTACGCATTAAGGAGCCGCGACTGGAACGCCAGCCTGCCTGCCGCCCTGGTGACCGGCGGCGTCCATGGCTATGAGACCAGCGGCGTGATGGGCGCGATCGAGTTCCTCGAGAAGCGGGCCGCGGACTATGCGGGCAGGGTCAATCTGCTGGCGGCGCCTTGCGTCAATCCATGGGGCTATGAGCGCATCAACCGCTGGAACTATGACGCGATCGATCCGAACCGTAGTTTCCGCGCAGACAGTCCTTCGCACGAGGCTTCCGCTCTCATCGATCTGGTCACGCCGCTGATCGGGCAGTTTCTTCTGCACATCGATTTGCACGAAACGACCGATAGCGACGAAAGCGAGTTCCGTCCGGCGCTGGCGGCGCGCGATGGCAAGGTCTACGAACCGGGTCTGATCCCCGACGGCTTTTACCTCGTTACCGACACCGTCAACAGGCAGCTGCCGTTCCAGCAGGCGATCATCGAGGCGGTTGAGCGGGTGACCCACATCGCCCCGCCGGACGAGGCGGGCGAGATCATCGGTTGCCCGGTCCTGACCCATGGTGTGATCGAATATCCGCTGAAGGACTACGGCATGTGCCCTTCGATCACCGGAGCGCGCTACACGACCACCACCGAGGTCTATCCCGACAGCCCCCGCGCGACACCGCAGCAGTGCAATGGCGCCCAGGTCGCCGCTGTCTGCGCCGCGCTGGACTATGCCCTCGCTGCGCCGGCGGGATAAGGTCGACCGGCTTCAGGGGCCAATGGAAGGCGTTAGCGGGACGCGGGCGTCAGTCCTCGCCCGCCGCATTGTTCCGCACCGCTTTGCGCGCAAACCCACGCCGCGCAGGTGTCTCGCCCCGCGCCTTGGCGGTGATTTCCTTGAGCTTGCGGGTCTGCAGGGACGACAGGGCGCTTGCGCCGGAGCCCTTTTCGGGATCGGCGAAGGCGCGGCCGTAGGTCTGCACGCGTTCGCCCACCGTCTCGAGGAATTCGCCCTCCCAGTCGGAGAGCTTGACGCCGGCCTTGTCGGCCTCGGCCTGCGCGCGCTTCAGAGCCTTCAAGGCCGCGCGTTTGATCCGCGCCTTCTCCTTGGCGCGTTGCTCCTCCCTCGTAGGAGGGGGTTTGTTGTTTCCGAAACTCAGAGCCCGCCGATGGCGGAGAGATAGAGGTCTAAGATCGCCTCCTCCTCCATCCGCTTGGCCTTGTCCTGCTTACGCAGGCGCACGACCTTGCGCATGATCTTGGTGTCGAAGCCCTCGCCCTTGGCCTCGGCGAAGACCTCCTTCATGTCGGCCATGATGGCGGCCTTGTCTTCCTCCAGCCGCTCGATGCGCTCGATCAGGCTCTTCAGGCGTCCCTGCGCGGCGCCGGCCAGAACGTCGGCGGAAAGGGAGGAGGCGTCGTCGGCCATCGGAGCAACCTGAAATGAAGCGGGGAACGGGCGCGACCCTACCGACCTGGCGGGCGCCTCACAACAGGCCGAGCGTCCGAAGTTGTGGACCGAGCGCCGCAGGGTCGGTGAAGTGGTGGACGTGGAAGCCGAGCCTCGCCGCCGCGTCTATGTTCGCCGCCACATCGTCCACGAAGAGCATTTCGTGCGGCTCAAGGCCTGTACGCTTGACGACGAGGCGGAAGATGGCCGGGTCAGGCTTGATCACACCGTGTTCGGCGGAGACCACGACGGTCTGCAGGCAGCGGAAGACCGGGCTCATGGCCCGCACCCCGGGCCAGGCCTCGCGGCTCATATTGGTCAGGCCGTGGATCGGCGTGCCGTGCGCATGCAGGGCCTCGATCACCGCCTCGGTCTCGGGGATCGCGCCGGAGAACATCTCCGGCCAGCGCGCCCACCAGGCTTCGATCAGCGGTGCGTGTTCTGGATAGAGGGCGGAGCGCTCGGCGATGATCTCGCCGAAGGTGCGCCCGGCATCGGTCTGGCTGTGCCAGTCCATGGTGCAGACCTCGCCCAGGAAGCGGTCGAGCGCGGCGGGATCGGCGATCAGCTTGGAATAAAGGGTGCGCGGGCTCCAGCGCACAATCACATTACCCACGTCAAAAAGGACGGCTTTTGGCCGTCCTTTCGGGTCTTCCATATCCGAGGCCGCCCGCGGTTCAGCGGGCGCGGGCATCAGCCCTGTTTGGCCTTGAAGCGCGGGTCGGTCTTGTTGATGACGTAGACGACGCCCTTGCGACGCACGAGCTTGCAGTCGCGGTGGCGGCCCTTCAGGGACTTCAGCGAGCTTCTGACCTTCATGGCGCGGGTACCTGGCGTCGTTCGTCAAACAGAAACGCCCCGCGAGATATCGCGGGGACGAGGGAGGCGGGTGAGTAGGGCGCCGAGGCGGGCGAGTCAAGGCGGCGGTGTCTAATCTCCAACCTCAGCTAACCCCCCGAGGTCGGGATAGGTGAGCGTCGTGGTCGGGGGCTTATCGAACCCGCTCCTTCTCTTTGGGCGCTGAGACACCACGCGTCTTCGCCTCGGACTTGGGTTTTGGCAGGAGGCGGAAGCGGCTCTGGCACCAGGCGAAGTCGACCCCCACGTCGAGCAGGGCGTCCGACCGTCCGCAGGGGCAGGCGAAATCCATCACCTCGATCACGCGGTAGGTCTCTCCAGCCACCAGGGGCACCGGCCAGCCCGTCACATGGTTCGGGGCCGCGTTGACACATAGAACCAGATCATCTGGGCCGATCGCGTCGCTCATAGCTTCCATCCATGATCCTGAAGGTGAAATAGGCTCTGACCCGTAGGCGGCAAGCGCCGGGACTGGGTGATCGGCTTTCTTACGCCTGTCCAACGCAGATGTTTGCAACGGCCGCGCGCCCGCCTAAGCTCGGGCTTTTTACGGGGATAGGCATATGTTCAGGACGCTTCTGGTTTCGACCGCGCTGGCCACCGCTCTGTCGGGGGCTGCGGCCGCCCAGCCTCGTCCGGATCAGGTCGCTTTCCGGGCGCTCTACAAGGAACTGGTGGAGACCAACACCACCCTGTCGTCCGGCAGCTGCACCCTGGCGGCGGAGCGGATGGCGGCGCACCTGAAGGCGGCGGGCATCCCGGACGCCGATATTCATCCCTTCGCCGCGCCCGATCATCCCAAGGAAGGCGGCCTGGTGGTGGTCTATCCGGGCCGCGATCTTAAGGCCAAGGCGGTGCTCATGCTGGCCCACCTCGATGTGGTGGAGGCCAAGCGCGAGGACTGGACCCGCGATCCCTTCACCCTGGTGGAGGAGAACGGCAACTTTTATGCCCGCGGCGTGGCCGACGACAAGGCGATGGCCTCGATCTGGGTCGATACCCTGGTCCGCTTCAAGAAGGAGGGGTTCAAGCCGCGCCGGACGCTGAAGCTGGCCCTGACTTGCGGGGAGGAGACCAACGGCGCGTTCAACGGCGCGCAATACCTGGCCACCAATAAGCGCGACCTGATCGATGCGGCCTTCGCTGTGAACGAGGGTGGCGGCGGCCTGCTTGATGGCGCGGGCAAGCCGGTCTTCCTGGGCATCCAGGTCGGCGAAAAGCTGTCGCAGAACTACACGCTGGAGGTGACCAACCCCGGCGGACACAGCTCGCGTCCCCTGCCGGACAACGCCATCTACCACCTGGCCGGCGCCCTGATGCACATTCAGGCCTACCGCTTTCCGGTGGAGTTCAACGACACCACACGCGATTTCTTCACCAAGATGGGCCCGCTCGCCAAGCCGGAGGAGGGGGCCGCCCTCGCCGCCCTGTTGAAGAACCCCAAGGACGAGAAGGCGCGCGAGATCGCCGAGCGCGACCCGGACGCCAACGCCATCCTGCACACCAACTGCGTGGCGACGATGCTGGACGCCGGCCATGCCACCAACGCCCTGCCGCAGCGCGCCCGCGCCAACATCAACTGCCGCATCTTCCCGGGCACGAGCGCCGAGGCGGTACGCCAGACCCTCGAGCAGGTGATCGGCGATCCGAAGGTCAGGGTGTCGATCCGCGAGGTGCGCAACGCGCCGGCCCCCCCGCCACCGCTCGATCCGAAGGTGCTCGGCCCGGCCGAAAAGCTGGCCGCCGAGATGTGGCCGGGCGTGCCGCAGGTGCACGAGATGTCGGCGGGCGCCACCGACGGCGCCTTCCTCACCCCTGTCGGCATTCCGACCTACGGCATCTCCGGCGACTATGGCGATCCGGACGGCGACGGCGTGCACGGCCTGAACGAACGCATCCGGGTCAAGGTGCTCTATGACAGCCGCGACTACCTCTATCGCCTGATGAAGATCTACGGCGACCAGGCAGACTGAGTCAGGTCGAGAACTTCGTCCTGAGCTTGTCGAAGGAAGAGGCCGGCCCACATCTGTCGCGCTTGTGATCCGTTGGAGATACCGATGCGGGTGAAAGCGCGTTACGGTTCTGAATGGACCGTCGCGCCTTCCTCTTTTCGACCGCTGGCCTTGCTATCACACCGATGCCGCAAGGGCTGAACCTCGGCATGCTCGGCGTGCAGGATTTTGCGGGCGGACAGGCGCCGTCCGCCGCCGCGCCGCCGCTGGACACCGCCTTCGCCGCCTGGCGCGAGAGCTTCATCCCCAAGGCCGTGGCCAAGGGCCTGCCGGAGGAACGGGTGCGGGCGGAGCTGATGGGGCTGACCCCCGATCCACACGTGATCACACTCGATCACCGCCAGCCGGAGCTGACCAAGCCGATCTCCAACTACCTGAACACCTGCACCTCGGCCTCCAACATCGCCAGGGGTCAGGCGGGGCTGGCGGCGCAGCAAACGGTGCTTTACCCCATCAGCGATCGGACGGGCGTGCCGGGCGAGATCATCGTCGCGATCTGGGGTATGGAGTCGGCGTTTGGCGCGGTGCAGGGCTCGGACGACGTGCTGCGCTCGCTCGCTACCCTCGCCAGCGACGGGCGGCGCCGCGCCTGGGCCGAGGGCGAGCTCATCGCCGCCTTCAAGATCCTGGTCTCTGGCGAGGCCGGCCGCGCGCAGCTGCGAGGGTCCTGGGCCGGTGCCATGGGCCAGACCCAGTTCTCACCCTCCGACTATCTGAATTTCGCCGTCGATGGCGACGGGGACGGGCGACGGGACATCTGGGGTTCGGCGGCCGACGCCCTGGCCTCCACCGCCAACTTCCTGTCGCGCAAGGCCGCCTGGCGCGCGGAAGGCGCCGTACAGGTGGAGGTGGCCCTGCCGCGCGCCGGTTTCGACTACAGTCTCGCGGAGGGACCGATGAAGTCCGTCGCCGAGTGGCTGGCCATGGGCGTCACCGCACCGCGTGGGTTCCCGGATGTGGCGGTCCATGGCGATACGGCCGGTCTGATCTTGCCCATGGGCTGGCAGGGGCCGGGTTTCCTGATCTATCCCAACCACATGGCCATCCGCGCCTACAACAACTCGGTCGCCTATGCGCTGGGCGTGGGCCTGCTGGCCGACCGCATCGCCGGGGGCGGTCCTCTGGTGCAGCCCTGGCCAAACGACCAGCCCCTGACCCTGGCCGACCGCGAAGGGGCGCAGGCGGCTCTGCTGCGCCTCGGCTTCGATCCCGGCGGGCAGGACGGAGTGATCGGCACAGGCACGCGCAAGGCCGCCCGGGCCTGGCAGATGTCCCGCAGCCTCCCCGCCGACGGCTATCTATCCTACGACCTGATCCAGCGCCTCAAGGCCGAAGCCGGCATCACCGACCCGCCCGCCGCCGCATCCGGCCCGAGCGCCTAAAGCCCTGCCAATAACCGCTGCGCCTGTTTTAGGTGCGGCATGTCGAGCATCTTGCCGTCCAGCGCCACGACGCCGGCGCCGGGATTGTCCGTGAACAGAGCGACGACCTGGCGCGCGTGAGCGATCTCGGCGTCGGAGGGACGGAACACCGCTTCGATCACCGCCACCTGGGCCGGGTGGATGGCCATCATGCCGGTGAAGCCCTCACGCCGCCCCGCCTCGGCATAGGCCCGCAGGCCATCGAGGTCCTTGAAGGCCGGATAGACGGTCTCGATGGCCGGCACGTCGGCGGCGGCGGCGCCGGCGATACAGAGCGAGCGGGCCATGCGGCAGAGGTCGGTGAAGCTGCCGTCCGGATGGCGGTTGATCTGGGCGCCGACGGCGGCGGGCAGATCCTCCGCGCCCCAGGTCAGGCCGATCAGGCGCGGACCAACCACGCCGTAGCCGCCGAGGGCGAAGATGGAGGCGGGTGTCTCGGTGGCGATGGGCAGGATACGGATCGACCCCTCAGCCACGCCCGCCTCGGCCTCCAACCGCCCCAGCCTTCGCACCAGATCGATCACATCCTGTGGCCCGTCCGGCTTGGGCAGCACGATTCCGTTAGGCGCAGCGGGGACCGCGGCGGCGAGATCGGCGGCGGCATGAGCGGTGGAAAGCGGATTGATCCGGACCCAGAGCTGCGGGCCTTCCGCGGGTCGTGCGCGCAGGAAGTCGGCGGTGGCGGTGCGGGCGGCGGCCTTGTTCACCTCCGCCACGGAGTCCTCCAGGTCGAGGATCACCGCGCCGACTCCAGAGGCGGCCGCCTTGGCCATCTTGGCGGGCGTATCGCCCGGCGCAAACAACCAGGAACGGGCCGCACGGCCAGCCATCAGGCGGCGCTCTTGTGCAGGAGCGCGGTGCGCTTGCACTGGCACACCACCTCGCCGCGCTGATTGATCGCCTTATGCTCGAACACGATCAGGCCTGCGGTAGGACGGGATTTGGACTCGCGCTTGTCCACCACGCTGGTCTCGAAGCGCAGGGTGTCGCCGACGAAGACCGGCTTGGGATGCACGAGGGCGTCGTAGCCGAGATTGGCGACCAGCACCCCCACCGTGGTGTCGCCCACCGAGGCGCCGACCATCAGGCCGAAGGTGTAGATGCCGTTGACGACGATGCGACCGAACTCGGTGCCCGCCGCATATTCCGCATCCAGATGAAGCGGCTGCGGGTTGTGTGTGAGGGCGCAGGTCATCAGGTTGTCGGTCTCGGTGACCGTGCGGTGCAGTTCGTGGGCCAGGGTCTCGCCCACCTGCCACTGGTCCCAGGGCTTGCCGGCCATCAGACGTCTCCCTCGATGCGCGCCAGGGCTATGCCTTCCGCCACTTGATCGCCGACCTGGACGTTCAGCTCCACCAGCCTGCCGTCGAAGGGCGCGGTGAGGGCGTGCTCCATCTTCATGGCCTCCAGCGTGACGATGGCCTGCCCCTTGGCCACTCGCGCCCCCGCCTCCGCCCCCACCGACACGATCCGGCCAGGCATGGGCGAGGTGAGCGCGCCGTCGGAGACGTCAGCGGCGTGTGCGCCATATTCAGGCGGCGTGAAGTGGTATGCGTCGCCACCAGCAAACAGGACAGTTCCCCCGTCCGACGGCTCGAAGTGGTCGTCCCGAACAGCTACGTGTTCCGTATCAATCTCAACGCGGACGGCATGACCATCATAACCGATATAGCTGAAACCAACCGGTGTGGCGTTTAGCCGAAATCCAAAAGCCTGATTGAACGAGACCCATGGCGAGTTCCAAGTTTGCCAAGCATTATCGTTCGTTAGATTTCGCTCCGCATCGGCTCTGAAGATGCGAGCGGCAGCCTGTAGGATGTGAGCGGTCGGTTCGACCCGGGTCGTCAACGCCTCCAATCGCGCTTCGATGAAGCCCGTATCCACATGCCCGGCGACAAAGTCCGGATGCTCCGCGCAGCGGACGAGGAAACCGGCGTTGGTCTTCACCGGCCAGACCTCGACCTGGGCACAGGCCTCGGCCAGCTTGTGTGCAGCCGCTTCGCGGGTGTCGGCGTGGACGATGATCTTGGCGATCATCGGGTCGTAGAAGGGGGTCACCTCGCCGCCTTCCTCCACCCCGGTATCGACGCGGATGCCGTCCCTTTCCGTAGGCAGACGGAAATGCTCCAGCGGGCCGGTGGACGGCAGGAACTTCTTGGCCGGGTTCTCGGCATAGAGGCGAGCCTCCATGGCGTGGCCGATCATCGGAATGGCCCCTTGCGCGAGAGGAAGCGGCTCGCCGCGAGCGATGCGAATCTGCCATTCCACCAAATCGAGCCCGGTGATCATCTCGGTGACCGGATGCTCTACCTGGAGCCGCGTGTTCATCTCCATGAACCAGATGCGGTCGGCGTTGAGCGGACCCGAGCCGTCGGCGATGAACTCGATGGTGCCCGCCCCCTGATAGCCTACGGCACGGGCGGCCTTGATGGCTGCGCCGGTGATGGCGGCGCGCACCGCGTCGGTCATGCCCGGCGCGGGCGCTTCCTCAATGACCTTCTGGTGGCGGCGCTGCAACGAGCAATCGCGCTCGTAGAGATGGACGGCGTTGCCCCAGGCGTCCGCGAACACCTGCACCTCGATATGGCGGGGACGAGTGACATAGACCTCGAGCAGCACCCGGTCGTCGCCGAAGCTGGCCTTGGCCTCGCGCTGGCAGGAGGCGAGGGCGGCGAGGAAACCTTCGGCCGCGTCGACCTTGCGCATACCCTTGCCGCCGCCGCCGGCCACGGCCTTGATCAACACCGGATAGCCGATTTTGTCGGCCTCAGCCCGCAGACGCTCCGGGCTCTGATCTTCACCGAGATAGCCGGGCGTGGTGGGCACGCCGGCCTCGGCCATCAGCGTCTTGGCGGCGTCTTTCAACCCCATGGCGGTGATGGCGCTCGGCGGCGGACCGACCCAGGTGAGGCCGGCGTCGATCACCGCCTGGGCGAACTCGGCGTTCTCGGACAGGAAGCCATAGCCGGGGTGAACGGAGTCCGCGCCTGCATCCTTGGCCGCCGCCAGCACCTTCGCCTGATCGAGATAGCTTTCGCGGGCAGGCGAAGGGCCGATGTGGCGGGCGGTCGTGGCCTCGCGCACGTGCGGGGCATGTTTGTCCGCGTCCGAATAAAGCGCCACCGTTTCGATACCCATGCGGTGGGCGGTGCGGATGATGCGGCGGGCGATCTCCCCCCGGTTGGCGATCAGGATGCGCTTCATCAGGTTCCCATGCCGTTCAGACCTACCCACAACAGCCCAAGAAAGATCAGCATCGCGCCGATCGCCGAACCGATGAACAGAAAGGTCATGCGCACCAGCGTTCCGAACACGCCCGTCCCATAGACCCCGCGCATGTGCAGGAACAGGTGCACCGGCGCCGCCAGCATGACCAGCTGGGACAGGCCTCCGGTCAGGCGGGTCAGGCCGCTCGCCACCGCCAGCATCAGCCCCACCGCCGAGAGCGAATGCAGGCTGAAGATGATGTGATCGAAGACGAAGAAACGGCGCTGAAACACGAAAAGCAGGCTGAGCAGCCCGGCGGCGAGGGGTAGCATGAGGAAGGCGAAGCGCTCCGACCACTGCTCCAGGATCAGCTTGAAGCGCTCGGGTTCATCCATCACATGCGCCAGTCGCGCCTTCAGCCACCCGCCCGCCGAGGTATTGTGGCGGTTCATGATCACGATCTCGGATTTGGCGATCGCCTGCTTTGCCTTTTCCCGCTCCTCGGGGGTCATCTCGCCGAGATCGTGCTTGGACGATGCCAGGGTCTTGCCGTGGCTGTCGGTGCTCACCGTGGCCACCGTGCCGAACCGTCCGCCTACGGAACCGGCGAAGAAGACGACCAGAAGCACGACCAGGAACAGCCGAAGCGGCGGGATCTGCGGTGCACGGTGGCCGTCCAGATAGGCGCGGGTGAGCCGGCCTGGGCGACGGAACAGATCGGGCAGGGTGGTCCAGACCCGGCCGTCGAAGTGCAGCAACCCCTCGAACGCCTCGACGATCAGATGCCAGGTGGAGCGGTGGAAATCCTCGCCCAATTGCCCGCAGGCATAACACCAGGGCCCCTGCAACGGGGTCGCGCAATTGGCGCACGGCGTGCCGACGGGGACCGCGTGTTGCGGCTTGCGGCGAAAGAAGCCGCTGATGGCGCCCGCGGCTGCGGTCTCGATCTCGTGCGTCACCCCGCCCCCTACATCCGGAACAGGCCGAAGCGCGCATCCGGGATCGGGGCGTTCAGCGAGGCGGCGATGGACAGGCCGAGGACGTCGCGGGTCTGGGCTGGGTCGATGATGCCGTCGTCCCACAGGCGCGCCGTGGCGAAATAGGGGTCGCCCTCCTTCTCATAACCCTCGCGGATCGGGGCCTTGAAGGCGGCCTCCTCTTCGGTGGACCAGGTACCGCCCTTGGTCTCGATGCCGTCGCGCTTGACGGTGGCGAGCACGCTGGCGGCCTGCTCTCCGCCCATGACGCTGATGCGCGAATTGGGCCAGCTCCACAGGAAGCGGGGCGAATAGGCTCGGCCGCACATGCCGTAATTGCCGGCCCCGAAGCTGCCGCCGATCAGCACGGTGAACTTGGGCACGTTGGCTGTGGCGACGGCGGTGACCATCTTGGCCCCGTCCTTGGCGATGCCGCCGGCCTCGTAACGCCCCCCCACCATGAAGCCGGAGATGTTCTGCAGGAAGACGAGCGGGATCTTGCGCTGGCAGGCCAGCTCGATGAAGTGGGCGGCCTTCAGCGCGCTTTCGCTGAACAGCACGCCGTTATTGGCCAGGATGGCGACCGGAAAGCCCCAGATGTGGGCGAAGCCGGTGACCAGGGTCGTGCCATAGAGGGCCTTGAACTCGTCGAAGCGCGAGCCGTCGACGATGCGGGCGATCACCTCGCGCACGTCATAGGGCGCGCGCACGTCCTGCGGTATGACGCCATAGAGTTCGTGGGCGTCGTATTTCGGCGCCTCGGGCTCCTTGGTGTCGAGCAGGAAGCGTTCGGTGCGACCGAGGCGGGCGCAGATGGAGCGCACGATCTCGAGGGCGTGCTCGTCGTTTTGCGCCACATGGTCCACCACGCCGGAGCGGCGGCCATGGGTATCGGCGCCGCCGAGTTCGGTGGCGGAGATCACCTCTCCCGTGGCGGCCTTCACCAGGGGCGGACCAGCCAGGAAGATTGCGCCCTGGCTCTCCTTGCCCGCACCGCGTACGATCACGGTCTCGTCGGACATGGCCGGTACATAGGCCCCGCCGGCGGTGCTCGGGCCCATCACGCAGGCGATCTGCGGAATGCCCTGGGCCGACATATTGGCCTGGTTGAAGAAGATGCGCCCGAAGTGGTCGCGATCGGGAAAGACCTCGGCCTGATGGGGCAGGTTGGCCCCGCCGCTATCCACCAGATAGACGCAAGGCAGGCGGTTCTGCTGGGCGATCTCCTGCGCGCGCAGGTGCTTCTTCACGGTGAAGGGGAAATAGGCCCCGCCCTTCACAGTGGGATCGTTGCAAACGATCATCACCTCGCGACCCGAAACCCGGCCGATGCCGGTAATGATGCCCGCGCCGGGCGCCTCGCCATCATAGAGGCCGAAGGCGGTGAGTTGGCCCACCTCCAGGAAGGGGGAGCCCGGATCGAGCAGGTGCTCCACTCTTTCCCTGGGCAATAGTTTGCCGCGCGACACGTGCCGCGTCCGCGTCGCCTCCGGCCCGCCGAGCGCTGCGCCGGATACCCGCGAGCGGAGTTCATCCACCAGATGCTTGTTATGCGCGACGTTGGCGCGGAATGCTTCGGAGTGCGGATCGAGGGCGGAGGTGAGTTTCGTCACGATGCCATGGTCTCCGCGCCCGCCGGCGCTTCCCGGAGTTGGGCGGCTTTGGCTGACTGGAAGCCGGGGCGGGCCTTCAGGCGCGACCAGTAGCCGGCGATAAGCGGGGTGAATTCAGCATGAAGGCCGAGTTCTTCCGCCAACAGCAAAGCGTAACCCACCGAGATATCCGCCGCCGTGAAGCGCCCCGCGCAAAGCCAGTTGGCGCTGGCCAGCGCCCGGTCCACCGCTTTGAGGCGAGACTGGAACCACTTGGCGTAATCGTCGGCCACCACCTCGGCCTTGCCGGGCTCGAAGCGGCGATAGCGCAGCACCAGGGTTTGCGGGAAGGTCAGGGTCGCCTCGCCGAAGTGCAGCCAGTTTAGCCAAGCGCCATAGGCGGGGTCTTCCGCTTCCACCGCCAGCGGCGTCGGACCGTACCGGGTGACCAGATACTGCACGATGGCGGCGGATTCGGTCATGAAGGTCTCGCCGTCCGCCATCGCCGGGATCGTGCCGAGCGGGTTCACCGCCATGAATTCCTTGGCCCGATAACGGGGCGGGAAGGGCATCATGGTCAGGGCGTAGTCCAGCCCCAGTTCTTCCAGCGCCCACAGGGGCCTGAACGAGCGCGCATCGGTGCAGTGATAGAGGCGGATCATCGGGTTTAGCCCGCCCCCACAAGTTCGCGGCCAATGAGGAAGCGGCGGATTTCGTTGGTGCCGGCGCCGATGTCGTAGAGCTTGGCGTCGCGCATCAGGCGCTCCACCGGGAAGTCTTTGGTATAGCCCGCGCCGCCGAGGGCTTGGATCGCCTCTAGCGTGGTCTTCACCGCATTCTCGGATGCCAGCAAGATGGCCCCGGCGGCGTCGTAGCGGGTGGTCTGGCCTCGGTCGCAGGCGCGGGCCACGGCATAGACGTAGGCGCGGGCGGAGTTCAGGGCCACGTACATGTCGGCCACCTTGCCCTGCATCAGCTGGAAACTACCGATCGGCTTTCCGAACTGTTTGCGGTCGCGGACATAGGGCAGCACCGCGTCGAGGCAGGCCTGCATGATGCCGAGCGGGCCGGCGGAGAGCACCGCCCGCTCGTAGTCGAGGCCGCTCATGAGCACGCCCGCGCCGCCGCCGAGCGGACCCATGACGTTCTCTTCCGGCACTTCACAGTCCTCGAACACCAGCTCGGCGGTATCGGAGCCGCGCATGCCCATCTTGTCGAGCTTCTTGGAAACGCTGAACCCCTTGAAGCCCTTCTCGATCAGAAAGGCGGTGACGCCCCGGCTGGCCCCCTCCGGATCGGTCTTGGCGTAGACCACGACGGTGTCGGCGTGCGGCGCGTTGGTGATCCAGAATTTGGTCCCGTTCAGCACGTAGACGTCGCCGCGCTTGTCGGCGCGCAGCTTCATGGAGATCACGTCCGAGCCCGACCCCGCCTCGCTCATAGCGAGGGACCCCACGTGTTCGCCCGAGATGAGCTTGGGCAGATAGCGCGTCTTCTGCTCGGGCGAGCCCCAGCGGCGGATCTGGTTGACGCAGAGGTTGGAGTGGGCGCCGTAGCTGAGGCCGATGGAGGCGGAGGCGCGGGAGACCTCCTCCATCGCCACCACGTGTTCGAGATAGCCGAGGCCGAGGCCCCCATCTTCCTCCGACACGGTGATGCCGTGCAGGCCGAGCGCGCCCATCTCGGGCCAGAGCTCGCGGGGAAATGTGTTGGTCGCGTCGATCTCGGCGGCCATCGGCGCAATCCGGTCCTGCGCGTAGCGGGCTGTCGTGTCGCGGATGGCGTCGGCGGTCTCGCCAAGGCCGAAATCGAGGGCGGGGCCGTGGTTGGGAATCATGCGCGAAGGCCGCTTGAGGGGCGCGAACGTGCGCCGGGACGCAATTTCATAGCCTGAGCGACGCACAGGTTCGACCGAAATCGGCAAGACCTGGTTTGCCGATCGGCGGTATCCGGCCCCCGGCGCGAACCGGGGGCCGTCATCCTTACTTCGTCGCGCTCTTCGGCTTTTCCGCCGCCGCCTGCAGCACGTCGAGGCGGGCCTTGAGGAAGTCGGTGCGTACCACCGCTCCGTCGGCGCCGAACTCCAGCGTGGCGTCGTTGGCCGGGGTGAAGGCGGGCCAGGCCACACCGCTGGCCGAGCCTGGGGTTCCGGTCTTGGCGAAGGCGACCCAGCTGTCGTGCATGGCCTTGGCGGTCGCCAGGTCCGCCGGCGTCGCCGCCGAGAACTTGTAGGCTCCGAAGTTCATGTCCTGGCGCGGCAGAGTTTCGAACACATAGCCGAGCTCGCCGCCATGGCCGGCGCCGGGGGTGGTCGCGCGCTGGGCTGCGGTCACGTAGGAGAAATAGTAGAGCCAGACCTTGGCCCCCGCCGCCGAGTCCTTCATCGCCAGATAGCGGCTGGGCTCGGTGATCATGGTTTCGGTGGAGATGTTGTAGGCCGCTTTCAGCGTGTCGCCGTCGTCGAACAGGGCCACGGCCTTGTCCTTGGGCAGGCCGGTAGTGGCGATCATGGCGTCGGGCGCCTTGGCCGTGGCCGGGGCGAACAGGCTGGCCTCGAAGGAATTGCCACCGGTAAGATAGGGCACCTTCAGCTGGTGGCCCTTGGCGAAGGCCACGTCGATCCGCTCCTTGATCAGGGTCCCGTCGATCATCGGGCGCGGAACGTCGGCCGAGGCCAGGCCGCCGATCGAGCCGGTAAGAGCTGAGACGGGCAGGGCGCGCAGAGCGGCGGCGTCATCGGCCTTCACCCCCTGGGCGGCGGCGAAGTCAGCGCCGGCCTTTTCCATCTGGGCGATGGGCGGGGCGTCGAAGCGGCCGAAGCCGGACTCGGAGATCACCTTCTCGAACAGGCCCCTGCCGGTGTTGGAGGCCATCAGGAAGTTGACCGAGATGCCGCCGGCTGACTCGCCGAACGCGGTGACATTCTTCGGATCGCCGCCAAAGGCCGCGATGTTGTCCTTAACCCACTTCAGCGCGGCGATCTGGTCCATCAGGCCATAGTTGCCGTGCGGGCCGGGCTCCTTGGCCAGGGCCGGGTGGGCGAAGAAGCCGAAGCGACCGAGGCGGTAATTGATCGAGACCAGCACCACCCCATCATGGGCGAACGCCGTGCCGTCATAGAAGGGTGTGGAGCCCGAACCGGCGACGAAGCCGCCGCCGTGAATCCAGACCATGACCGGCAGCTTCTTGCCTTCATAGTTGGCCGGGGTCCAGATGTTGAGAGTGAGGCAGTCTTCGCTCTGCTTGCCGCCGGCCAGGAAGACGCCGCCGCTCTGGGTGCAGATCGGCCCGAACGACGAGGCGTCGCGCACCCCGGTCCAGGGCGCCACGGGCTGCGGCGGCTTCCAGCGCAGGTCGCCCACGGGCGGGGCGGCGAAGGGGATACCCTTGAAGGCGATCACATCGCCCTTGGTCATGCCCTGCAATGCGCCGGACTTGATCGTCACCTGCCCCGGCGCGGCCAGCGCACCTGCGGCCGTCAGCAGTGTAGCTCCAAAAGCCAGTGCGGCTCCGAACGTCCTGAACATCGCGTCTTCCCCGTTTGATTTGTCAGTATGCTAGTCGGTGCGTCCGGCGGGCTCAACTGGCCTGTCGCCCCATCTCAATATTCCACCGCGCATCCGTAGGGGCGCGTTTCGACCGTGCGAACGGGACGGCCTGCGGCGAGGTCGTCCAGCGCTTCCCGGATATAGTTCCGACCCTTCAGGTCGTCGCTGTCAGGTCCGTCATCCATGGCGCCCTGGTAGGCGAGCTTACCGTCCTTGCCGAGGATGAAGACGGTGGGCGTGACCTTGGCCCCATAGAGTCGCCCGACCTTGCCGTCCGGGTCGGACAGGAAGGCGCTGACCGTGGCGTGCAGTCTGGCGATCCGGATCTTGGCGGCGGCGGAAGACAGGTAGCCCGGGCGATCCGGCGCTGCGGTGTCGATGCTGAGCCAGACCGCGCCGACGCGCCGCGCACGGGCCTGCAATCGCTGCATGGCGTTGGATTTGTATTTCAGCTCCGTATACGGACAGACCGGGCTGGTCCATTCGAGCACCACCACCTTGCCGGCATAGTCCGACAGGCGATGGAGTCTGCCGTCGGCGCCGGTCAGGGCGAAGTTCGGTCCAGGCTGGGTGATCTCCACCCGCCCTACGCTGTCCTGAGCCGCGGCGGGTAGGGCGAACACCAGGCATGAAAAAAGCCAGGCCCAACCGGCGATCGCCGACCGGACCTGGCCTTTTTCAGTCATGCGGCTTTAGCGGCCGGCGCCGTTGTTGGTGAAGGGCGTCGGCGCTTTTGGCTGATCGTCGGCCTTGGCCGTAGCGTCCTTGTTGGCGGCGGCGTGCCGTTGTTGGCGCATCTGCTGCATGTAGTTCGCCGCGACCAGCATCTCCTTGGAGTCGATCACGCCGTCATGGTTGCGGTCGATCGCGTCGAACTTGGCCAGCAGGCCCTGGCTCATGGGATCCTTGCGGAACTCGTCCTTGGTGATCTTGCCGTCCATGCGGTGGTCGAGGATGCCCATCAGCTGGTTGGCCTTCAGGTCCTTGTCGTACTGCGGCAGCGGCTTGTCGGAGGTCTCGTCCACCCAGCGATAGCGCAGGGCGGTGTAGAGCATTTCGTCGAAGGACTGGTCGCCCCACGGCACGGTGCGCTTGGGGTCCGGATTGGCCGGGTTACGCACCGAATTGTCGTAGGTGTAATAGGTGGCGATGGTCGATCCTGCCGGCACGGAGACCGGCTTTTCGAACACGAATTCGCGCTGCCAGTTGAAGTCGTACTTGGGCAGGGCGGCCAGCGTGGTCTCCTTGCCGTCCGGCGTCTTCAGCACGATCCTGGCCGAGGCGCCGCGATAGTGGGCGTGCGGGAAGACCGAATACAGCACCATCTCGTGCGGTACGACGATATAGGCGTGCTCGGGATGCGCCTCCTCGCCCGGCGGGATCGAGATGGTCGGATTGGCGATGGCGAGGTTGTGCATCACCATCTTCGGGGTCTCGTCGGGCTTGTAGAAGTAGAGCCCGATCTGCGAGGCTTCAGTCACCGCCTTGCCGTAGGGCGTATAGTGGTTCTGGAAGCCGATGGCGCCGCCCACGGGCATCAGCGCGCCGGTATTGGCCGGATTGACCTGCGATTCCGAGCCCACGGCGTAGCCGCCGACGGAAACGCCCCAGTTCTGCTCGAACGCCGGCTGGCCGGGCGCGGGCACGTCTTCCATGTAGCCGGTCAGGATGTGGTGCACGCCCTGGCGATTAATCACCTTGACGGTGGAGGCCTTGATCCATTCCGGATGGTTCAGCGGGTTCTTCACGAACGGACGCTGGTAGTCGACCACGCCGCTTGCGGGGATGGTGTAGGCAGGGATGTCGAGGATCAGGTCGGGCTTGCCAAGCGGCCAGTCGGGCACGCCGAGCTTGACCTTGGCCAGGGGGTCTGGGCCTTCGCCGCGCGGCGAACCGGCCTCCACCCAGTGGACCAGGGTCTGGATCTGCGCGGGCGACAAGCTCTTGTCGTCCTTGAAGTGACCGACGGTGGGGTCGGCGCGCCACGGCGGCATGCGCTGGGTGCGGATCACTTCGCGAACCATGGGCGAGAAGGCCTTGACCTGCTCGTACTTGGTCAGCGGCATGGGGCCGATGCCACCGGGTTGGTGGCACATGACGCACTTCTGCTCAATGATCGGGGCCACGTCGTGGACGTAGCTGATCTTGGCGGTCTTGGCGGCGGTGCGGTTGGGGAAGTCGATCAGGCAGCCGACCGAGGGCTCGCTGGCCACGGCGACGGCCTTGCCGGCCAGATGCGCGTCGAGGGCGTCGGCGGCCCATGTATGCTCGGCTTTGGCCTTCTGGCGCTCATAGCTGACGCGGTCGTCGGCCGGGCCGCGATAGATCACCTTCCAGGTCTTGGGGTCGAGGATGATCACCTCGGCGGTGCGGGTTACGCCGAGCTGTTCGCCTACCAGCTGGTTGCGGTCCAGCAGGATCGGCATGTCGTAGCCGTACTCCTTGGCCTCCTTCAGCACATCCTCGCGGGTGTCCATGGGGCTTGAGTTCAGCATCATGAACTCGACGCCCTTGCCGGCGTACCGCGCCTGCAAAGCCTTGAGGGTGGAGGCGGTGTTGCGGCTGACCGGGCAGCCGTCCATCTGGGTGACGATCACTACCGCCCTGGCGTCGCGCATGCGGTAGAGCTCGTGCGACTGCAGGTTCTGGTCGGTGAGGCGGAAATTGTCGGCCATGGTGGCCTGGATCACCGCCGGGGACGCATCCGCGTGCGCCACATTGGCCGGTCCGCCCACTGTCAGGTAGCCGACGCCGACGACCAGCGCCGCCGCCGAGGCGGCCGCCATAAATCCATAAGCCCGCTTCATTTCGACCTCCCGAACCGCAGATGCGCCGGAGTTCGTCTCCGGTCCACGTCAAACCATGACATTGCCCGCGCCAATATCACGGACCGTCGGGTGGCGCCATGCGGCGGCCCGGCGATTCCATTCCGACACGTCAAATCCTGTCTAAACGCCGATTAGTAAGCAGCGTCAAGATTGACCATTCCTTACCCGCCGGTCCGCAAGGGCGCGGGATGAACCCTGTCGCCGCTCGACCTGACCGCTGGCCGCGTCGCCATCCCCATCGCCATAAGGGTTTGACGCGGATCAGGGCTCAAGCCGGATCGGATTTCCGAGGATCCAGTCGATCGGCTCGATCGCGCGCCACACATCGGCGTGGCGCCGCTCCGGCTGGATCGGCGAACGCACAGGTCGAGCTTCCAGAGCCCCGCGCGGTTGAACCGCCGCTGTCGCTCCGCGTTTCGCCAGCCTCAACCAAGGTTGGATATTCCTATGAGCGCGCTCCGCCGAGACCTCCTCACGCGGCCCATCTACCAGTGGGCCAAGGGCGCCATGCCCGCCCTGTCGGATACCGAGCGGGAGGCCATCGAGGCGGGCGATGTGTGGTGGGACGCGGACCTGTTCACCGGCGATCCGGACTGGAACAAGCTGCTCGACACCCCGCCCGCCCGGCTGACGGCGGAGGAGAAGGCTTTCATCGACGGCCCGGTCGAGACCTTCTGCGCCATGGTCGATGACTGGCAGATCACCTGGGAGTTGCACGACCTACCCAAGGCGGCGTGGGACTATCTGCGCGCGCAGAAGTTCTTCGGCATGATCATCCCCAAGTCCTACGGCGGACTCGGCTTTTCCAACTTCGCCCATTCGGAGGTCATCAGAAAGATATCCACCCGCTCGGTCGCTGGAGCGGTAACGGCCATGGTGCCGAATTCGCTGGGGCCGGGCGAACTGATCATCCGCTTCGGCACGAAGGCGCAGCAGGACTACTGGCTACCGCGTCTGGCCGACGGGACCGAGATCCCCTGCTTCGCCCTGACCTCGCCTGAGGCCGGTTCCGACGCCGCCTCCATGGTCGATCGCGGCGTGGTCTGCAAAGGCCAGCACGAAGGCAGGGAGGTGCTGGGCATCCGCCTCAATTGGCATAAACGCTACATCACCCTGGCGCCGGTGGCGACGGTGCTGGGGCTGGCCTTCAAGCTCTATGATCCCGACCACCTGCTCGGCGAACGGGAAAATCTCGGCATTACCTGCGCCCTCGTCGATACCAAGGCGGAGGGTGTAGTGATCGGTCGTCGCCACATCCCGGCGCTCACCTTCTTCCAAAATGGCCCGAACGAGGGCCACGACGTCTTCATTCCGCTCGACGACATCATCGGCGGTCCCGAGCGCGTGGGGCAGGGGTGGAAGATGCTGATGACGGCCCTGGCCGCCGGTCGCGGCATTTCGCTGCCCTCGCAGTCCGCCGCGGCGGGCGCCCTGACGGCGCTGACCACCGGCGCCTACGCCCGCGTGCGCACCCAGTTCCACGTCCCCATCGGCAAGTTCGAGGGCATCCAGGAGCGGCTCGCCCGCATCGCCGGCAACGCCTATGTACTCGACGCCGCGCGGCGGCTTACCTGCGCGGGCCTCGACGCCGGCCATCATCCCTCGGTCATCTCGGCGATCATGAAGTCGAACGCCACCGAGCGCATGCGCGAGTGCGCGAACGACGCCATGGACGTGCACGGCGGCAAGGGCATCATCGACGGACCGAACAACTATCTCGGCGCGCTCTATCGCTCGGTGCCGGTGGGCATCACGGTGGAAGGGGCCAACATTCTCACCCGCAGCCTGATGGTGTTCGGCCAGGGCGCCATCCGCGCCCACCCCTACATGCTGAAGGAAATCCTCGCCCTGGGCGACGCCAACCGCCAGCGCGGGCTCGACGAGTTCGACCGCCAGTTCTGGCGCCATGTGGGCCACACCCTGCGCACGTCCCTTCGCGCCTGGGGCCGGAGCTGGACCGACGGCATGATCGCGCCGACGCCGGAGGGCGTGGGCCGAGCCCGGCCCTTCTACGCCCAGCTCGGCCGCTACTCCGCAGCCTTCGCCCTGACCTCGGACATCGCCCTGCTGACCCTCGGCGGTAGGCTGAAGTTCAAGGAACTGCTGTCGGCCCGCCTCGGCGACATCCTGTCGGAGCTCTACTTCCTTTCCGCCGCCCTGAAGCGGTGGGAGGACGAGGGCAAGCAGGACGAGGACTTCCCCCTGCTCGACTACGTGATGCAGACCGGCATGGCGCGGATGGAGGCCAGCTTCGACCTCGTCTTCGCCAACCTGCCCAACCGGCTGGCCGCGGGCCTGCTGCGCGTCGCCATCCTGCCGCTGGGCCGGCGAAAGCGCGGCCCGTCCGACCTGCTGATCAAGCAGACCGCCGACATCCTGATGCAGCCGGGCGAGGCGCGCGACCGGCTCACCGACGGGGTCTATGTGGGCGGCAAGGACGAGGCGGTGGGACGCCTGCTCGACGCTTTCGACCAGGTGCTGGCCACCCAGCCGATCCACGACCGGCTGGCCAAGCAGCACATCCGCGACTGGAAGGCGGCGGAGGCCAGGGGCCTGATCTCGCCCGCCGAAGCCGAGAGCCTGACGGCGGCCGACAAGGCGGTGGCGGCGGTGATCGCCGTGGACGATTTCGCGCCCGAAGATCTGACGTCGGAGCGTCCGCAGTCGCTGGCGGAAGGGGCGGCGCATACCCAGATACCGCCTACCGCCAAGCCTGCTCCGCGTGAGGAAATCATGGACCGCGCCGCCGAGGAAGCCTCAGAGCCCAACCCCAGCGCCGATCCGGCCATCGCAGTGCTGCACTGATGGCCACGGCGTCTGAAGGCCGGCCGGTCTATATCGTCGACGGATCGCGCACCCCGTTCCTGAAGGCCAGGTCCGGGCCGGGACCGTTCACGCCCGTGGATCTGGCGGTGCAGTGCGGGCGTCCCCTGCTGCTGCGCCAGCCCTTCCCGGCGACGGCCTTCGATCAGGTGATCCTCGGCTGCGTCAACGTCATCGCCGACGAGCAGAACCCGGCGCGGGTGGCGGCCCTGCGGCTCGGCTGCGGCGTGGCCATGACGGCCTTCACGGTGCAGATCAACTGCGGCTCGGGCATGCAGTCCATCGACACCGCCTATCGCTACATCCGCGAGGGTACGAGCGACCTGATCCTCGCCGGCGGGGCCGAGGCGCTGAGCCACGCACCACTGGTGTTGAAGCAGGATGCGGTGGAATTCCTGGCCGCCCTCAACGGCGCCAAATCGCCGGTGGACCGGCTGAAGGTCGCCACCGCCTTCCGTCCCGACATGCTGACCCCCGTGGTGGGGCTTGAGCGCGGCCTGACCGACCCGATCACCGACCTGATGATGGGCCAGACGGCGGAGTTGACCGGCTTCATGTTCGGCGTCACCCGCGAGCAGGCCGACGAATATGCGGTGGAAAGCCATCTGCGCCTCGCCAAGGCCCAGTCCGAGGGATGGCTGGCGGACGAGATCGAGCCCGCCTTCGGCCGAGACGGCACGCTCTACGATCACGAGCCTCGCCCTGAGCCTTTCGAAGGACCAGGCTTTGGGCCCGCAGCAAGGCAATAGGTGTCCGGATGTCCGGGCTGTCCGGCGTTTTCGCGAAAACGGACACGTATGGCGACGCTTGCCCCACGAGACCCGACGCGAGGCGGCGGACCCGATCGCGACCGTGCGCCTGCTGCTGAAGGGGTTCGCGCCGTCGACTCGGGCCCCGACCCATACGAAACTCGCCCGCCTCGGCCTGGCCCATCCATCGACCCTGATTGAACACCTCTATGCTCGACTGGTGCGCGGCGCGGCGACCTTATGAGGCGGGCTGGTGCGGGCGACCGGAATCGAACCGGTATGGGCATAGCCCGACGGATTTTAAGTCCGTTGCGTCTACCGGTTCCGCCACGCCCGCCAACCGTGATCTATCCTAGCGGGCGCAATGCGGCGGGCCAAGGCGGAGCGGACAAAGAACCGACCTGGCCGGACGGCGTGACGCAACGGCGCCCCTTGCGGGGCGGGGCGGTCGGCGCGAGGGTAGGTGAACGGTGATCACTGATCGGCCCGCAGAGGCCGGCGCTCGCTCCAAGGGCATTGGAAACGACCATGGCTGAGTACGACTATATCATCATCGGCGGCGGCTCGGCGGGCTGCGTGCTGGCCAACCGGCTGAGCGAGGATCCGGCCAACCGGGTGCTGCTATTGGAAGCCGGCGGCAAGAACGATTCGCTGCTCGTGCGCATGCCCGCGGGTGTGGGCGAACTGATCAAGGCCAAAGGCGTGTCCAACTGGGGCTTCTGGACCGAGCCGGAGCCGCAGCTTAACAATCGTCGCCTTTGGTGGCCGCGGGGCAAGGGGCTCGGCGGCTCGTCCGCCATCAACGGCATGATCTATATCCGCGGCCACGCCCGCGACTACGATCAATGGCGCCAGATGGGGTTGAAGGGCTGGAGCTATGCGGAGGTGTTGCCCTATTTCAAGCGCTCGGAGGCCTCGGATAAGGGCGCGGACCCCTATCACGGCGACACGGGGCCGTTGAACATCACTCACGCCAAGGCCGACAATCCGGTTTTCGACGGCATCATCAAGGCCGGGGTGCAAGCCGGCTTCGCCGAAACGAAGGACTTCAACGGTTATCAGCAGGAGGGCTTCGGCCCCTATCAACTCACCATCCACGACGGCAAGCGCTGGAGCGCGGCGGCGGCCTATCTCGCCCCGATCGCTGGCCGGTCCAACCTGACCATCGAGACCGAGGCGCGTACGACCCGGATTGTGGTGGAGAACGGCCGCGCTACCGGCGTCGAATACGTCCAGGGCAAGGAGGCTGTCGCCAAGTCGGCCACCGCCACGAAGGAGGTGCTGCTCAGCGCCGGGGCGGTGCAGTCGCCGCACATCCTGCAGCTCTCTGGAATCGGCGCGCCGGAGGAACTGGGTCGGTTTGGCATCCCCGTCGTCCACGCCCTCCCTGGGGTCGGCGAAAACCTGCAGGACCATCTCGACGTCACCCTGAGCTGGACCTGTCCCAAGCCCATTACCCTCTATTCCATGACGAAGGGCTGGCGGCGGCCGCTGATCGGTATCCGCTATCTGCTGACCGGCAAGGGGCTCGGCGTTCTGAACGGATTGGAGAGCGGCGCCTTTTTGAGGTCACGTCCCGACCTCGACCGCCCCGACCTGCAAATCCACGCTGTGCTGGCCATCATGAAGGACCACGGTAAGCAACCGGCGGCGCAGGACGGTTTCACGCTGCACGTGTGTCAACTTCGCCCGGAGAGCCGGGGTCGAGTGGGCCTGAGCTCCGCTGATCCGCACGCCGATCCGGCCATCTTCGCCAACTACCTGGCGACAGAGGAGGATCGCCGCGCCCTGCGCGAGGGCGTGAGGATAGCGCGCAAGGTGGCGGCGCAGGCGGCGCTCCAGCCCTACAATTCGGGCGAATACGAGCCTGGAGCCAAGGTGGAGACCGATGCTGAGGTTGATGCCTGGATCGCCGCCTCGGGTGAGACCATCTACCATCCCGTCGGCACCTGCCGCATGGGCGTCGCCGGCGATCCGATGGCGGTGGTAGACGACGAACTGCGGGTCATGGGGCTGAAAGGCCTGCGGGTGATCGACGCTTCGGTCATGCCTACTTTGGTGGGCGGCAACACCAACGCCCCCACCATTATGATCGCCGAAAAAGCCGCCGATCTGATCCTCGGCCGCCCCGCGCCGGCTTCGGAAGACGTACCCGTCTATGGCGACCACGAGCGGGCCGCCGCCTGAAAGGCGGCCGCGCGTCTAAGCGCCTGGGGATATAGCGAGCGACGTCCGAACGCCATCTGCGCGACCGTGGACGAAGCGGCTAAGGCACGGCCCACCCGGCTAGCAGCGCCTTAACGTCAGGCGACGCGCCGGCCGTTGTCCACCACCAGGCGGAGTGGGGGCCTGGGGGCGTAGTCTTCCGCCGTCGTCACCTCGCGCACCGCCAGGCCTTTGATATTGCTCCCCATGAGTCGGGCGACAGTGGAGATGGGCTGGTAAAGGCCGATAGTGCGGTCCGCTTCGCCGCTCGGGCCGATCAGCGGAGCGAGGGTCAGCTCGACGCCCATGCTGTCGCCGCGTTCGCTCATGGCGTCGGCGGTGATGACAATGGGCGTCGCGCCGGAGCGGGTGCGGGCCAGGGCCGAGGCGATCTGCGGCCGGTCGAGCTTGGACCACAGACTGTAGAAGCTGGAGCCCCGCAGGTCGCGGCCGTGCAGATCGACCATCAGGCCGCCGGAGAGACGGAACACCTCTTCGCCATCGCCCTCGCGGCCCAGCATGAAGACCTGTGGCAGCAGCGCGCCGAGGTCTATCGGAGACAGGTCGGTGCGTGCGGGAAGGCGACGGCCCTCCCGGTGCGAGCGCCAGGTGGCGATCAGTTTCTCGGTGTTCGAGTGAAACATCCGACGGTCCCCGTTGCCCGCTATGGGCTGTTACGGGGCTTGCAGGCGAAGTTCGCGCCAGCGGGGAACTGTGCCGAAATGGCGCGGATTGGGCGCATTCTTAACGGATTCTAAGGCGTTGCGGCGGCTTTCTGCGTGTCTTAGCCGAGGTTTCAGGAGCCCGTTCTATGGGGCCGCGCCGTCCACCGCCATTATACGTTATCGCGCCGATGGGGGCCGCTCTGTCGCTGATGGGCGTGGGCTCCGCCCATGCCGGCTCGACCTCGTCCTGCACCAGTTGCTCGCCTCCCCCCCCGCCGTCCTGCGGTTGCACGCCGACCAGTCACCAGGTGAAGGTGCCGGGCGTCTCCATCAATACGCCGCAGGTCAATATCGGCCTGCCGTCCGTTGGCGTCGGCTATGCGTCCTCATCGGGCACGGCCACGGCTGAGGCCAGCGCTTCCTCAAACGTTTCCATTTCTGTCTCGACTTCCGGCTCGTCCTCCACCAGTAGCCAGACCGGCGCGGCCCTGCTCGGCAGCTTTGGCGGGGGAGGCTCTGGTTCCTGGTCGCCGGAGGGCGGCGTCAGCACCGAGATCAGCGACATCAAGGTTGAGACCACCCAGCCGCCGCCCATTCCCGTGCAGCCGATCTGTCTGGCCTGGAAGGCCGTGGCGCGTCAGATGGCGATCCAGGCCACCTGCCTGGACGACAAGTCTGTGCCGCACCCGGCTTCGCAGACCTTCCCCGAACGCGCCGTGGCCCCAGGTTATGAGGGCGAGGTATTCCGCTGCATCGCCGGGGCGCGAATGCAGTACACCCTGGCGGAGTTCTCTGGTCAGGCGGATTTCAATCACGGCCAGACCATCGTCTGCAACAAGGGGGAGTCGCTCTATCACTCCGCCGCCGGCGCGCTTCAGTGCCGCCCGCAGACCCCGGCGCGGGACTGCAACGAACGCTCCCTGCTCCGTCGCTTCGGCGCGGGCATCAAGGTCATGGCGGCCTCGGGCCAGCGCGTCTGCACCCAATGGGGACCGCAGACCATCGCGGCCGTCCCCATGCCGGCGCCGCCCGGCCCCGCTGTTCTGAACTAGGAAGGGGCGCCCGCCGGCGCGTCCGCCCTAGCTTCCGTTCACCCTTCGGCGCTAAACACCGCCCATGACCAGACTGCGCCTGCACGACACGCTCACCGGCGAGAAGGTGGAGTTCGCCCCGCGCGAAGCAACGGATCGGGTGACGCTGTATGTGTGCGGGCCGACGGTCTACAACTTTGCCCACATCGGCAACGCCCGCCCTGTTGTGGTGTTCGACGTGTTGTTCCGCCTGCTGCAGCGGCTCTATCCGGAGCGCGAGGTGGTCTACGCGCGGAACATCACCGACGTGGACGACAAGATCAACGCAGCGGCCATCAGCCAGGGCGTCGATATCTCCGTCATCACCGACAAGTACGCTGAGATCTACAACAAGGACATGGCGGCGCTGAACGCGCTGCCGCCCACCCACCAGCCCCGCGCCACGGCGCACATGGGCGAGATGACAGCCTTAATCGAGCGCATGCTGGACGACGGTTCGGCTTATGAGGCGGACGGCGAGGTGCTGTTCGACGTAGGCCGTTACGATGGCGGCACGGGGCGCTACGGCCAGCTCTCCGGCCGCTCGCTCGACGATATGATCGCCGGGGCGCGGGTGGAGGTCGCGGCCAACAAGCACCACGCCGCCGACTTCGTGCTTTGGAAGCCCTCCAAGCCGGGCGAGCCGGAATGGCCCGGTCCGCGCGGGCTGCCGGGGCGTCCGGGCTGGCATATTGAGTGCTCGGCCATGGCGGAGGCGGTGCTCGGCCTGCCCATCGATATCCACGGCGGCGGGCACGACCTGATCTTTCCCCACCACACCAACGAGATCGCCCAGTCCTGCGCCGCGCACGGCGCCACCGATCCGCGCGCCTATGCCCGCTATTGGATGCACAACGGCTTCCTCGACTTCTCCGGCGAGAAGATGAGCAAGAGCCTCGGCAATGTGGTGCTGGTGCACGAGCTCGTGCAGCCCTATCCGGGCGAAGTCATCCGCTGGGCGCTGCTCTCCGGGCACTACCGCTCGCCGCGGGACTGGACGCCCGACCTCCTGGATCAGAGCCGCAAGGCGCTCGACCGGCTCTATGGTGTGCTGCAGCGAGCGGAAGATATCGAGCCGGCGCGGACGGTGGCGGCAGGCGCGCTCGACGCGCTCACCGACGACCTCAACACGCCCGGCGCGATCGCCGATTTGTTCGCCCTGTCCGGCCGGCTGGAGAAGGCCGTGGCGGCGAACGACATGAACGAGGCCATGGGAGTGAAGGCAGACTTGCTGCGCCTTGCCGAGGTCATGGGCGTGCTGCAGCAGAATCCGAGCGTCTGGTTCAGGGGTGGGGCCAACGACGACTTCGCCGCCGAGGTCGAAAGGCTGATTGCCGAGCGTCTGGCCGCGCGCCAGACCAAGAACTGGCCTGAAGCTGATCGCATCCGCGACCGTCTCACCGAACTCAACGTCGTCGTGATGGACAACCCTACTGGAGCGACCTGGCGGCTGAAAGACTAGCCTCGCGCGGCGGCCAGGATCGGGCCTGCGCCTTTGGTCTGGACGAGGACGGCGGTGGAAAGGCCGGGCGTGGCGGGCGGCAGGTTGAAATGAGCGGCCTGGCCAGTCCAGCCGCCGAGCCGCAATAGCGCCTTGACCACATTCTTGTGCGGCAGGGTGCGGCCGTTGTTCTCGCCCGCCTTGACGGGGACCTGCACTACACGCGGATCATAGCTAACGAGCCAGACGTCGGCCGGGGCGGCGGGGACCTTGCCGGCGCCCACCTCGACCCCGCCGCTTGATAAGGTCAGAGCTGGCCCGGTAATCTGTTCACGAGCGATCAGGCGCTCGATCTCGGGAAGGACATTGCCAACCACATCGGCCTTGCCGTCCACCACCACCTGCGGGGTGAAGGGGCCGTCGTGCTTGAGCGAGTGGGCATAGGCCACCTGCCGGTCCGTATAGGCGGGGTTGGCGAAGGTGTCCTTCCAGCCGAGCTGGTCCCAGTAGGTGACCCCGAAGGACAGGGCTAGGACGTCTGGCCGGTTCGACAGCACCGCTACATTGTCGTTGGCGGGCGGGCAGGACGAGCAGCCCTGCGAGGTGAACAATTCCACCACCGAAAGGCGGGGGGCAGGCTGGGCGAAAGCGGGCAGCGCGATGGCCAGGCTGACGAGGAGGGGTAGGGCTAAGCGGATCATGAGAGGGTTCCGATCTGGGTTGACCTGAAGTCCGGCCCGGCACGAACGATGGTTACACGCCACTCCAACACAGGTTTCACTCGCCAGCCAAAGCAGGACATGTAACCAAAAGGGCCGCACGAGCGCATTCATCGGAGACGTGGTGATCGAGGCCGAAGCGGCATTGCGAGCCTTGATGCTCAGGGCGCTGAAGGGCGATACGCGCGCCTATGCCGATCTGTTGGCCCAACTCACCCGTCATCTGCGCGCCTATTACGGCCGCAGGCTATCGGCCGCGCCCGAGGATGCGGAAGACCTCGTTCAGGAGACCCTCATCGCCATGCATCGGCGTCGCGACAGCTACGACCCGAACCAGCCGCTCACGGCATGGGTCTACGCGATCGCGCGCTACCGGTTGATCGACCACTATCGGCGCAGCAAGGTACGGGCGACGGTGCCGCTGGAAGACGCCGGGGCCCTGTTCGCCGCCGACGAGGTGGAGCCAGCCATGGCGCGCCGCGACGTTTCGCGTCTGCTGGATCGCCTGCCTGCTGCCCGCGCCGCGCTGATCCGCGCCACCAAGATCGAAGGCCTGACCAATGCCGAGGCGGGCGAGGCGGTGGGGCTTAGCGAAGGGGCGGTGAAGGTCAATGTCCATCGCGGATTGAAGGCCTTGTCGATGAAGCCCCGTGCGGATGCTGGCGGGGAGGCGGGCGAGTGAAGACCGACGATCTGATCTCCGCCCTGTCCGAACGGCTTGAGCCCACCTCGCCGCGCGCGCCGCTGTGGGCCATGGCGCTGTGGATCGTCGGCGGGCTCGCCGTATCCGCCGCGCTGATGCTCACCGTGCTCGGTCTTCGGCCCGACTTCATGACGGCCATGGGCACCGGCATGTTCTGGACTAAGTTCACCTACACATTGGCCCTTGGCGGCATCGGGCTATGGCTCGCGGAGCGGATGGGCAGGCCGGGTGTGCAGATTGGGCGCCCGGCGCGGATGCTGCAGTCCCTCGTGATCGGCTTCATCGTGCTGGCCGCGATCCGATACTTCACCGCCCCAGCCGCCGATCACGCCCGAATGCTGATGGGTCATTCGGCGCGGCTTTGCCCTTGCTACATCCTCGCCTTGTCGGTCCCGCTGCTGCTTGCGACCCTTGTGGCCATGCGTCGGCTGGCCCCGACCAATCCCACCCTGACCGGCTTCGCCGCCGGCCTGGCGGCGGGCGGGATGGCGGCCTTCGTCTATGCTTTCTCGTGCAATGAGAGCGCCATGCCCTTCGTCGCCGCCTGGTACACCCTGCCCGTCCTGATCTGTGGACTGGTCGGCGCGGTGATCGGACGGTTCGCCCTGCGCTGGTGAGCTTCCCAATCGGCTCGTGAATTTCTACATATCAGGCCATGAGTTTCCGGATCGAACATCGTATCGGCGTCGCGGCCCCCCCCTCTGAGGTGTGGGAGCTGGTCTATGACCTCGAGGGCTGGAAGGACTGGACGGACCTCTATTCGGCCGCCAGCGGCAGGATCGCGATCGGCGAGACCCTGCGTTTCACTTTCCAGATCGGCGAGCGTGCGCCCATGAATATCGAGGGTCTGGTCTATGACTGGGTGCCCGAGGCCCAGCTCGCCTGGCGGGTCAAGCTGCCTGCGCGCATCAACACTCTGCGCTATGTGGAGATCGAGAAGCTGACCGAGACCAGCTGTGTTCTATCCAACGGCGACTACTATTCCGGTCTCGGGACCATGTTCATGGACAAGCCCTTGCGCCGCGACATCCGCGCCGCCTTCGCTCGTATGAACGAGAACGCCAAGCGTATCTGCGAGGCACGCTTCATCGAGAAGGGCGGCGTGATGGAGCCGGCCACGGGGCAGTCGGATGCGGATATGGTGATCCAGCCGCTTCGCCCCACGGTCATCGGCGGAAAGCCCTGGGGCTTCGGTAAGAGCGGCGGCTTCGGCCCACGTCTGAACACGCCAGCCGGTCGGTGAGGCGCCGATGATCGACGCCCTCTATTCCGACAAGATCCTCGGCCTCGCCGCCAACATGCCCCGCGCGGGGCGCCTGGCGCAGCCCGACGCTTCGGCGGAACGAACATCGAAGCTCTGCGGCAGCCGGATTCTCGTCGATGTGACCATGGAAGGCGACCGGGTGGCCGACTTCGCCCAGGACGTGAAGGCGTGCGCACTGGGGCAAGCGTCCGCCGCCATCCTTGGTCAGCACGTAGTCGGCGCGAGCCTTGGCGAGTTGGAGTTGGCCCGCGATGCGCTTTCGACTATGCTGAAGGCAGATGGCTCGCCTCCCGTGGGCCGATTTGCGGACCTCGCCGTGCTTCAACCGGTGAAAGACTATCCGGCCCGTCATGCCTCCACGCTGCTCGCGTTTGAGGCGGTGGTTGCTGCTGCTCGCGAAGCCCAGGCGGCCAACAAGACTCGAACTAGTCTCGCCGTCGCGGGTTGATCGGGGCTTCGCACGTGCGATAAGCCCGCGATCCGTTCGGGCCCATGACGGCATGTCCTCTTTCTACGAACGCAGCATCAGAGCGTTGCTCCGCGTCTACAAGCTGACCTTGTCGCCCCACTTCGGACGGCAATGCCGGTTTCTTCCGACCTGTTCGGAATTTGCGGCCGAAGCCCTGATCGTACACGGACCGTGGCGCGGCTCCGCGCTCGCCGTGGGTCGCGTGTGCCGATGCAGTCCCTGGGGCGGTTCCGGATACGATCCGGTCCCCCCGCTCAAGAATCCGAAGTCGCGCCGCAAGGGCGGCGACTTCACCTGTGAAAGCTAGACCGATGCAACTGCAATTTCCCGACGGGGCCAAGCGAGACTACGAGACGGGCATTACGGCGCGCGCGGTGGCGGAGGGTATCTCGCCTTCGCTGGCCAAGCGCGCGGCGCTGGCGCGGATCGACGGTCATCTGCGCGATCTCGACCGGCCCATCGAGGGCGACGCCAGGATCGAATTCCTCATGCGCGACGATCCCGCCGTGCTCGACACCATCCGCCACGATACGAGCCACGTGATGGCCGAAGCGGTGCAGGAGCTCTTCCCGGGCACGCAGGTCACCATCGGCCCAGCCATCGAGGACGGTTTCTATTACGACTTTGCCCGCGAGACGCCGTTCTCGCTGGAGGACCTGCCGAAGATCGAGCAGCGCATGCGCGAGATCGTCGATCGCGACGAGAAGATCACGCGCGAGGTCTGGGACCGTAACGAGGCGATCAAGCACTTCGAGGCGATCGGCGAGGCCTATAAGGCCGAGATCATCACCGATCTGCCCGAGAGCGAGACGATCACGGTCTATCGCCAGGGCAACTGGAAGGATCTCTGCCTTGGCCCGCACCTGCCCTCCACCAAGATGGTCGGCAAGGCGTTCAAACTGACGAAGCTGGCCGGTGCTTACTGGCGCGGTGATCACCGCAACGCCCAGCTTCAGCGGATCTACGGCACGGCCTGGGCCACGCAGGCGGACCTCGACGCCTATCTCCTTCGACTGGAGGAGGCGGAGAAGCGCGACCACCGCAAGCTCGGCCGTTCCATGGACCTCTTCCACATGCAGGAAGAGGGGCGGGGCATGGTGTTCTGGCACCCCAAGGGCTGGCAGCTGTGGCGCACGCTCGAAGCCTATATGCGTCGCCGCCTCGACGCCGCCGGTTATGTTGAGGTCAAGACGCCCCAAGTGCTCGACCGCTCCTTCTGGGAAAAGTCCGGCCACTGGGAGAAGTACCGGCCCAACATGTTCGTCTGCGAGACGGAGGAGGGCGAGGTGCTCTCGCTCAAACCGATGAACTGTCCGGGCCACGTGCAGATCTTCGACTACGGTCAGCGCTCCTATCGGGAGCTGCCTCTGCGTATGGCGGAATTCGGCGCCTGCCACCGCTATGAGCCCTCGGGATCCCTGCACGGGCTGATGCGGGTGCGCGGGTTCACCCAGGATGACGCCCACATCTTCTGCCGCGAGGACCAGATCGTCGAGGAGACGGCGCGGTTCGTGGAACTGACACGGATGATCCATAAGGATCTCGGCATGGAGACGGCTTACGTCAATCTGGCGACGCGTCCGGAGATCAGGGCGGGTTCGGACGAATTCTGGGACAAGGCCGAAGGCATGCTCGGCGAGGCCGCCCGTCTGGCCGGCGTGAAGCCCGTGATCGCCGAGGGCGACGGGGCCTTCTACGCCCCCAAGCTCGACTTCATCGTCAAGGACGCAATTGGTCGGGAATGGACCTGCGGCACGCTGCAGCTTGACTACGTACTGCCCGAACGCCTCGGCGCCGAGTACGTGGCGGAGGATGGCTCCAAGCAGCGGCCGGTGATGCTGCACCGGGCGATCCTCGGCTCGTTTGAACGTTTCATCGGCATCATGATCGAAAACTATGCGGGTGCATTCCCGCTCTGGTTAGCCCCGACGCAGGTCGTGGTAGCCACGATCACCTCAGACGCCGAATCCTACGGTCAGCGGGCGGTTGAAACGCTGCGGGCAGCGGGGTTGCGCGTCGAAGGTGATTTCCGTAACGAGAAGATCAACTACAAGGTTCGAGAACACAGCGTGGCCAAGGTTCCGGTCATTGCGGTTGTGGGTAGAAAAGAGGCTGAAACTGGTCAGGTCGCCCTAAGGCGACTAGGCTCGGACGGCCAGCAGATCGTGTCGCTGGAGGAGGCTGCCCGGATTCTGGGCGCCGAATCCCTGCCGCCCGACTTGCGTGAGAACACCTAGTCCTGGGGGAACAGGGCGGCGGGGGCGAGTAGGGTAAGCGTACTGCATGAATGACGCTCGCTATGATTTGCACAACATTGTCGCCCTAGCGACAGGGCCCGCAGACGCTCCGCCGGCAGTCAGCGTGGTCATGGTCGTCTACAGGACAGGAGCGCCCCTGGCGGAGAGCATCCGCCGGGTGCTCGCCGATCAGAGTGCGGACGAATTCGTCCTGATCGACAACGGCTCCTCGCCCGAGGAGGCCGCTTTGATTGATGCCGCCGCCAAGCAGGCTCCGCAAATGACTGTGTTGCGTGGGCAGCGCAATGTGGGCTTTGCCCGCGCCGTCAATATGGGCGTCAGCGTTGCGCGCGGCGACATGATCGTGGTTTTGAACCCCGACGCCTTCCTGGAGCCGGGCTGCATCCGCGCCTTGCATCGCACTCTTCAAGGGCGGCCCGTCCCCACCCTGGTCGGGGCGCGGATCATGAATACCGATGGCACCGAACAGCGCGGCGCGCGGCGTGGAGAGGTAACGCCCGTGACCAGCCTGCTCAGTCTCACTGGCCTGGCCAAGCGGTTCCCCGGCCTGCATGGTTTCGAGGTCCACCACGAGGACGATCCCGCGCCTGATCGCGGGCTTTCTGTCCCCACCATCTCCGGCGCCTGCTTCGCCATGCGGAGGAACGACTTCGTCGGTATGGGGGGTATGGATGTCGGCTTCTTCCTCCATGTTGAGGATGTCGATCTATGCTGGCGTGTGCGCCAGGCCGGCGGGGAAGTGCTGTACGAGCCCCGCGCGCGAGTCACCCACCTCGGCTCCACTAGCCAAGCTTCCCCGCTGAAGGTCGAATATTGGAAAGGCGTGGGGCTCGCCCGGTATTTCCGCAAACGGGCCGACAACTGGCGGCGTAAGGCCATCGCTGTGAGCCTGACGCCGTTGATCATCGCTGTTTCGGTGTTGCGGCCGGTGCTCCGCGGTCAGATTTTCAAGGCGCGGGGCGGGTTGCGGTTCTAGGGATAGTAGTCTTGATCGCGGAAGGCGGCGGCGAGGGTTATTCCGCCTCGATCTTGGGCGGTGGGGCGTCTGACCGATAAAGCAGGAGATCGGCTGGCTTGCCGATCGAGTAGTCCAGTCCCTTGGTTTCGCCGACCTGGGTCGCCTTCACCCCCGCCGCACGAAGCGCCTGCTGGAACGCTGCAACCTGCCTGCGCTCGACGATGGCGGGCTCCCCGTCGGCCACCGCGTCTGCGGCGTCTTGCGGGGTATCGAGTTCGGTGAAGGTGCCGAGCAGGAAGACCAGAGAGGGTTCCGCATAACCCACCACGGCGACTGGGCCGGGCGTGACGCCATTGCGCGGATCGAGATCCTTGGTGGCGATGAGGTCGGCGGCCTCCTTGGAGACCCAAAGCGTCCGTAGAGTAGGCGCCAAACCGCCGGTCAGCGTCATGTGGGTGGCGATGCCAAGGGCGAGCACGGCGCAGGCGACCTGCCATCGCGCGATCCTTGAGAATTCCGGCCCGGCGATGGCGAAGGCGCCGCCAAAGCCTGTGGCGAGGGCCAGCCCCGCTGACAGCCAAACCCATGGCGTATCCGCCACGCCGTACTTCGGCGAGGCGACCATGAGCACGACGGCGAGGGCGGTACCAACCAGGACGGCCAGTGCGGCGCCGATCCACCGCGTCCATCGATTCCACGCGACGCTCGTCGGCGCCGTCAGGGCCGCCGCCATCAGCCAGGCCATGGCGCCATAGGCGGGCAGGGGGTAGTGAACCAGCTTGGTCGGGAGGGCTTCAAACACGAGCCAGGTCGGTACGAGCCAAGCCAGCGCGAACCTTACACCCGGCTCGCGTCGCCTGAGCAAACCGGTGACGAGCGCCACGGGCAGAAGCGGGGTCGCCGGGAACATCAACAGCGGCGCCAGAAGTGCGTGCAATCCGGGCGGCGCCCCGTGGCTCTCATGTCCACCGGCCAACTTGGGCGCCAGATCGTGGCCCACCGCCCCTGTCCAAAAGGCGCCGTCGGTTGAGATAGTGATGGCCAGCGCCCACGGCCCGACGACGGCGAGCACTAAAAGCAAACCCCAACCCCAGCTTAATCTTCCCACCCAGCGCACATTCCGATCTGCGATCATCAGACTAATCAGCGCTAGGCCCACCACCATCGGGCCGACGGGGCCTTTATCGAGCATAGACACGGCCAAGCCGCTCCAGAACAGCAGCCGCTCCAGGAGGCCGAGCTTCCTATCTTCCCGCGCCGCCAGGTACATCCGTCCCAGCGCCGCCATCGCCAAAGTGGTGGAGCCGCACAGCACAGCGTCCGTCTTTGCGATAAAGGCTTCGCTGGACAGCAGCAGGCTGGCGCCCAGTGCGAGCCCGGCGACCAAGCCGCCACGCGCGCCGAAATAGGCGCCCGCCCCCCAGGTACAGGCTGCGGCGGCCAGCATGGCGCCGAGGAGCGATGGCACGCGATAGGCCCAGATTTCTCGCCGCTCCACGGACGAAAGCGCCGTGACGCTGGCCGCCTGTAGCCAGTGGATGCCTACAGGCTTCTTATCCCGCGGCTCCGCCTGGTAGCGGATGTTCACGAAGTCATGGGTTTCCAGCATCTGCGCCGTCGCCTGAGCGAACCGGCTTTCGTCGCGATCGAGCGGCGGCAGAAAGATCAGGCCGGGCAGGGCGGTCACCAGCGTCAGCAGCGCGGCCAGAAGCGGCCCGCGCCAGCCGGCCGCCAACTGGTCAAGGCGATGGGCGGACGCCGCTACGGAATCAGGACTGGAAAGCGAACTCATCACACTCACTTCCTAGCACGTGCAGCGCGCACGTTCGCCAGCCAGTGTGGCCGCGTCGCTCTCCTCATCGGCGCCTAAAGGGGTTAAGAGGCCGCCGCTGACCTGAAAGAACATCATGCCCGAGCGCATTCCCGACATCTCCATCGTCGTCCCCGTATACAATGAAGAAGGCGCCGCCGCTGATTTGGCGCGAGAAATCGCCGGGGCATTCGCCGGTCGCGCCTTCGAGATGGTGTTCGTCGATGACGCGAGCCGCGACCAGACTCGCTCCGTCCTGACCGCTCTCAAGGCAGAGTTGCCGGAATTGCGTGTCCTGCTGCACCAGAAGAATTCAGGTCAGAGCCGCGCCGTTCGGACGGGCGTGCTGGGCGCGCGAGGCGCCATCGTCGTCACGCTGGACGGCGACGGGCAAAACGACCCTGCGGACGCCCCGCGCCTGGTAGATCGCCTGGACGCAGGCGGAGCCCGACTTGGCCTCGTCGGCGGTCGACGTCTGAAGCGGCAGGACAGCGCCGCCAAGCGCTTCGCCTCCCGCTTCGGCAACGGCGTTCGCAAGGCGCTTCTCAAGGATCGCGCCGAGGATACCGGTTGCGGCCTCAAGGTCTTCTGGCGGGAGAGCTTCCTGCGGCTTCCCTATTTCGACCACATGCATCGTTATCTGCCGGCGCTGATGCTTCGCGAGGGCTTCGAGATTGCGTTCGAAGACGTGAACCACCGCCCGCGTACCACGGGCGCTTCCAAGTATAACAATCTAGGGCGGGCCTGGGTCTCTATCTCCGATCTCAGCGGCGTAATGTGGCTGCGCGCGCGGTCTCGCAACCCGCAAACCGTCACTGAAGCCTGAGGCGAGCCTTCAAACTGTGGCGGAAAAGTCGCAATCCCAGGGCGTGCCTCATTTGTTGGGAACGGCTTGGCTGCGGACGGATTGAGGCGGTGGGATCAAACGATCCCGGTCGAGTCCTTCAATTTGTACAAGGTGGCGTGAAAACGACATATTACGGCAATCTTGGCTCGTGTGTGACGGAGCGCTCTTGCGCCAACGCTACGCTCGGGCGATTGTACAATACGGTTTCGCGTCTTGTTCAGTTTGAATCCCGGACAACCACGCCCCTCGGGCTCGGATCGGGCTTCCAAGCCGGCTCTGGGGTCGAAGCAGTATAGGGCGGAATAAAAACTGTTGAGTGTGGCTCATGCGCACTGTCGCAAAAGGTCGCACTTGGCTACATCATCACCAGGCCGAAGGTTCGGTCGTCGCGCTAAGGGCATAAAGAGGGCTCTTGATATGAAAATCACTTTGATGGCGGGGGCCGCTGCTCTGATCGTGGCGTTCGCCGCGTCCGGCGCACAAGCCGGTTCTCCGGACGGCTGGTATGGGGCCATCGACGTTGGCTACCACACTCTTGACCATAATGGCGTGGAGACCCACTCCTCCGCCAACGCCGTTGACGGCTCGCCGTACGGCTACAAGTTCTCGACTGATGGCGACTGGGCCGGCTTTGCCCGCGTGGGTTATCGCCTGAACCCCAACTGGCGCGTCGAACTGGAAGGCGGCTACCGCAAGGGTGATCTGAATTCGGTCATGGGCGCTGCGCAACGCGCTCAACCCTATGGCCTCTGCACCGCCGGTGTGGTCCGTACCGCGGCCGCTCCGGGCTGTGGCCAGCCGAACGGCAGCCTCGACGCCTGGACCGTGATGGGCAATGTCATCTATGACATCCTGCCGTCCAGCCGCATCAATCCGTTCGTCGGCGTCGGCGTCGGCGTCGCGGTGGTCGACAACAAGACCTTCGGGCAGTTCACCGGCATCCCGGCGGGCCAGGGCACGTCGCCGCAGAATCTGTCCATCGACGACAGCAACACCGCCTTTGCCTATCAATGGCTGGCCGGTCTGTCCTGGGCCGCGACGGACAAGATCAATATCGATCTGACCTACCGTGCGCTGGGCACTGCGAACGTGAAGTGGAAGTCGGTCGGCTCGGGCGTGATCCAACCCGGCACCTTTACCGGCAAATACCAGGACAGCTCGCTGACCCTGGGCGTGCGTTACGCGTTCGCGCCTCCGCCGCCGCCGCCGCCGCCGCCGCC
>CAIOYC010000020.1 GCA_903862425.1 uncultured Caulobacterales bacterium
AAGGCTCGACCCGAAGGCGTCAGGCGCGCATTCTTGTGTACGTTCATCCGGGGAACTCCGGGCTTAGGGTTGGTGCTTCGCAACCCCAGCTTCTCAGCCCTTCCCCGGGTGAACAACCTTCATAGCTTCGACACCTAAGCCGCGCGGGCGCCGGAGGCCATGCGCTGGGCCAGGGCGGCTTCAAGGGCGGCGTGGAGCTTGGGCAGTTCGATGGGCTTGGCCACGTGGCCGTCCATGCCGACCGCGGTATATTCCTTGATCTGGTGGACCATGGCGTTGGCCGAGAGGGCGATGATCGGCGTACGGACCCGGCGCTGGACGCTCTCCAGACGGCGGATCTCGCGGGTGGCGCCGATGCCGTCGAGCACGGGCATCTGAATATCCATCAGGATGACGTCATAGTCGCCGCTGTCCCAGGCCTCCACCGCCAGCTGGCCGTTCTCGACCATATCCAGCTCGGCGCCGAAAATCTGGATGATGGTTGAGAGCACCATCTGGTTGGTGGGGTTGTCCTCCGCCGCCAGCACGCGCAGCACGCGGCCCTGGTCCTCGGGCAGATCATCGCCGTCGCAGACCGGCTCGGTTTCCGCCGCGGCCAGGCGCGGTAGAGGTAGCTCGACATGGAATGTGGAGCCCTGGCCCGGCACACTCTCGGCCCAGATTCGGCCGCCCATGAGAACCGCCAACTCGTAACAGATAGAGAGGCCGAGGCCCGTACCGCCGAACTGGCGGGTGGTCGAGGCGTCCAGCTGGGTGAACTTCTGGAACAGCAGGGGGATCTTCTCTGCCGGCATGCCGATGCCGCTGTCTGATACGCTGATGACGACGCCGTCCATGCCGTCTTCGCCATAGCCCGCCACGTGAACGGCCACAGCGCCTGCGCTGGTGAACTTCAGGCCATTGGAGATCAGGTTGGACACGATCTGGCGCACACGCACCGCGTCGCCCAGGCGCACGCCGCCAGCCTGGTCGTCGAAGTCGAGGGTGAGATCGAGACCCTTTTTCTGCGCCACCGCCTCGAATCCGTCGCGAGCGCCGGTGACCGTGGAGGCGAGGTCGAACTCGATGGGGTCGAGATCGAGCTTGCCGGCCTCGATCTTGGACACGTCGAGGATGTCGTTGAGGATTTCCAACAGGGCTTCGCCCGAGCGGCGGATCACCGTCAGGCGCTCGCGCTGCTCCTCGGCCATGGTCCCGAGCGCCATGATCTGGGCCATGGCCAGCACGCCGTTGAGAGGCGTCCTGATCTCGTGGCTCATATTGGCGAGGAACTGCGACTTCTGGACATTGGCCGCCTCGGCCGCGTCGCGAGCATGGGTCAGCTCGTCCAGGGTGGCGTGCAGCTCGCGGTCGTTGTGATGCAGACGCTCGAGCAGGCTGTTGAAGCTGCCGGTCAGGCGTCCGAGTTCGTCATCGGCCATGGGCTGGACGCGGCGGGCGAAATCGGAGTCCTTGGCCACCTCGTCCATGGCTTGGGCGAGCCGATCGATGGGCTCGGCGACCCGGCGGGCCAGAGCACGCCCCAAAAACAGGCTGAGCCCGGCGGCGGCGAAGAACAGGGCGGCGGCGACGGCGATATAGCGGGTCAGGAACTGCGCGATCACCGCGAGGTCGCGATGGACCACGAGCACGCCATACTTGTGACCATCCGCGACCACGTCAGTCCGGCTGACCACGGTCGTGGCGTTCCTGAAGGGGCCGGGGCCCTGGCGCACATAGGCGTCGATCAATTTGCCATCCGTGCCGAAAAAGCGGGCGTCGCGTACGGCGGCGGCGACCGCGAAACCTTCGATCAGCCGGTGGATACGCACCGGATCGCGCGTCTCGGCGGCGCGGGCCAGAGGCGCCCCGAGCAGGCCGGTGAGCTGCTGCTGGTTGGCGTTGAGCTGCTGGCGTTCGGCGCGCCACTGTTCGGCGGTGAAGACGGCGCAGGCGGCGAGCAGGACGCAGACCGCGGTGACCATAGCCACGGCGGTGATCCGTCCCTGCAGCGTCGACAACGCCGAGCGGGCCCCCTGGCCCGTAGGGTCTGAACTCATCCGGTCGAATCCCCGTCCGCCAAGCCCCAAGGCCCGGCGTTCTACATCGGAAACATAGCCCGCAATGTCCTAACGGATCGCTTCTACAGTAGGGGAAATGCGTATCGGTACACGGCGGACGCGTGCCTTACGACAACCTGGCCGCGACAATCTGCACGTGCGCCCATTATGGGCGCCCACTCGACAAAGGTTAAGGTTTCGTTTACCTTCTCCAAATCCAAACCTATGGAGGGTGTGCTATGGAAAAGGCTCTTGTTGCTCAGAAGGTTGCGAACAAGTTGTTCGCGACGGAAGCTGCGGTCGACGCGGCGATGGCGGAAGCCATGAACCTGCTGGCCGGTATGGCCGAAGCGCGCAAGGAAGCGGGCGTAGCCGCGACCGTAGGTAACGAAGCGACCGCCAAGATCGCCGAGGCCATCAACATCCTGGCTCAAGCCCGCACTGCCATCGTCGCCGCGCATGGCGAAATGGCCGATGTGAAGCTGCGCATGGGCATCCGCACCAAGATGGTGGGCGTGATGGACAAGCCGCCGGAAAACAACGCGCCCGTCCGTAGCCTGCACGAAGTCGCCTAAATCGGCCCTGTCCTCGGGTTCGACTAAGGTCTGATCTAAGACTACAGGCCGATTTCCGGTCTCTTAACTTCAAAGCGATAAGCCACGTTCCTGTCCGCAGGGACGTGGCTTTTTGTATTTGAGGGTTCGACCGTGCAACTCGGCCTCACCATGCTGGTCGCCGTCGTGCTGTTCGCCTGGATCAAGGGCGGACCGGGCGAGCGCGTAGGCTCGGCAGCCATCGCCATGGCTTGGATCGGCTCGCTGGCGGTCGAGGTGCTGGCTCCCCGCGACGCGCGCGCCACCATCCTGCTGTTCTTCGACTTCGCCCTGGCCGCGGCCCTGCTGGCCACCGCCATTCGCTATGCCAGCTTCTGGCTTGGCGCGACCATGATGCTGCAGGCCTTCGTCCTCGCCGTCCACGCTCTGCACCAGGAGGACGGCCTGCGCGAGGCGGGCTTGAACAACGCCTATATCGTGGCGCTCAACCTCTCCAGCTACGGGCTGCTCCTGGCGGTAGCCATCTCTACGACAACCAAGTGGATGGCTCGCCGCAAGGCCGCCGGGAGCGCGTCGCCGCCGGCCCATTCGCCGGCTATGGCGCACCCGGTCTAGGCGTTGCCCCTTAGGCGGGCGCTCGCATCTTCGCCGCCACACGGCCGACGGCCATATAGCCGCCCACCACAGCGAAGCCGGCCGCCCCCAGTGACAACCACAGGGCCACGGGCGCAAACCCATCGCCCACCAGGGCCATCGGCTCGCCCTTGCCGGTGAAGCCGATCAGGGCGGCCAAGGCCACGTTGAACAGACTCTCGCCCACGATCAAACCGGAGGCCAGGAGCACGCCCATGCGCTTGGCGGTCTCCGCATGCCCGCCCAAACGGTCCGCCCAGCGGTCGTAGAGCCAGCCCACCACTGCGCCCAGCACCGCCGGCGCCGTCACCGACATCGGCAGATAAATGGCCAGCCCCACCGCCAGAGGCGGCAGGGAGTAGCGCTTGGTCAGACGGAGCGTCTCGTCGACGACCACCAGCACTGCGCCGACCAGGGCGCCGATGCCGAGCAGGGGCCACATCTTGGCGTCGCCGACGATCACCCCCTTGGCCAGGGTGGAGATCAACGTCGCCTGCGGCGCGGCCAGCGGATGGCCCTGCGAGATGGCGTGGGCGTTGGCGCCTGTGAAGCCGAAGGCGTGGTTGAGCAGGTCCAGCACCGGCGGGATCACCGCCGCCCCGGCGATCACCCCCACCAGCAGCGCCACCTGCTGGCGCCAGGGGGTGGCGTCCACCAGCTGGCCGGTCTTCAGGTCCTGCAGGTTGTCGTTGGCGATGGTGGCCACGGTGAGCAGGATGGAGGTGATGAAGAGGGAGAAGGCTACCAGCGCCGTCTCGCCCGCCGGCCCCGCCGTGGCCTTGGCGAACAGGGTCAGCAGCACCGCCGCGCCCAACACGGCCAGGATGGCGAGGCCCGAGACCGGGCTGTTGGACGAGCCGATCAGCCCGGCCATGAAACCGCACACCGCCGCCACCAGGAAGCCGGCCACCACGATATAGCCCATGGCGCCGAGGATCAGCGGCAGGGCCATGGCGGCCAGCGGGCCGTCCTTAATGAAGCTATGCAGCAGCCAGGCCATGGGCGGCAGGGTGAGCAGGCAGATCAGGCCGACGATCCACAGGGGCAGGTCGCGCTCGGTGCGGGCCATAGCCTCCTCCCCGCTCAGCGAGCGCTGGTTCGAGGCGCGGAAGGCCGAGACCAGCCCGCCCCAGACCGGCGCGGCCAGCTTGCCGAGGGTCCAGATCGAGGCCGTGCCGATGGCCCCGGCGCCGAAGAAGCGCACCTGGGTACGGAACACCGTGCTGGCCGCGTCGCCGGCCGATCCGGCCACGGGATGCAGATAGGTGAGGAGCGGCACCGCCACACCCCAGGAGATGAAGATGCCGAGCAGCATGGCCATCCCCACGGCGATTCCCATCAGGTGTCCGGCGCCCACCAGGGCAAGGGACATGGAGCCGGACACGCCGGTGGCGGCCCCGGCGCTGCCCACCCGGAACGAGGTCCCGATCTCGGTCAGGAAGACCTTGGTCTGGGTGGCGGCGGCGAACACGGCCGACAGGACCGAGCTCCAGACGATGGTCCAGAAGCCGGCCTGCGCCTCGTCCGTGGCCGGCCCCTCCACGCCGTCGGCCCGCGACCCAGCGCCCACACGCAGCACCTCGGCCGCGGCGACGCCTTCGGGATAGGGCAGGTCGGACTGGGTGACGAGGGCCCGGCGCAGCGGGATGGTGTACATCACCCCCAGCACGCCCCCGACCACGCAGATGCCGAACGTGGCCCAGTAGGGGAAGCCGCTCCACCAGCCGATCATGACGAGGCCGGGCAGCACGAAGATCACCGAGGACAAGGTCCCCGCCGCCGAGGCGACGGTCTGGACGATATTGTTCTCCCAGATTGTGGCGTTCTTGAACATCCTGAGCACCGCCATGGAGATCACGGCGGCGGGGATGGATGTGGCAAAGGTCAGCGCCACCTTCAGGCCGAGGAAGACATTGGCGGCGGTGAAGAAGAAGGTGATCACCACCCCGAGGATCAGTCCCCGGACGGTCAACTCCACCCGCTTGGCTTCGCCCGTTGCCTTATCGGTCATGAACCGTCCCCTAATCGTACGAATGGGCGCATCAATGCCGCGAAACGCGCGCGAGGGAAGAGCCAAACCGCCTGACCGGGCATGTTCGGCAATATCTGTGCATTTATCAGGGCTTCGTCCTCGGGCATGATGGGGCATGACCGTCCACACCCCCACCCCCAAGGCCGCCGCGCGCCCGGCAAGCTACCTGCCCGGTTTCGGCGCCCATCACGTGTCCGAAGCCCTCCTTGGCGCCCTGCCGGAGGGACAGAATTCGCCGCAGAAGCCGCCCTTCGGCCTCTATGCCGAGCAGCTGTCGGGCACGGCCTTCACCGCTCCACGCCACGAGAACCGCAGGAGCTGGCTCTATCGCCTGCGCCCCAGCGCCGGGCACCCGGCCTATGCGCCGCTGCCCCACCCGACCCTGCGCTCCGGTCCGTTTACCGAGGCGCCCGCCGATCCCAACCGCCTGCGCTGGGATCCGACGCCTATGCCCGACGCACCGCTGGATTTCGTCGACGGGCTGGTGACCATCGCCGGCAATGGCGACGTGGCCACCGGCGCGGGCATGGCGGCGCACCTGTATCTCGCCAACCGATCCATGGTGGACCGGGTGTTCTACAATGCCGATGGCGAGCTGCTCATCGTGCCCCAGGAGGGGCGTCTTCGGCTCGTCACCGAGTTCGGGGTGCTGGAAATTGCGCCGGGCGAGATGGGCCTGATCCCGCGCGGGGTGAAGTTCCGCGCCGAACTGCCGGATGGCATGGCGCGCGGCTACGTCTGCGAGAACTACGGCGCCCTGTTTCGCCTGCCGGAGCTCGGCCCCATCGGCTCGAACGGCCTCGCCAATCTGCGCGACTTCCTGGCTCCCGCCGCCGCCTATGAGGATGTGGAGCGCCCCACCCAGGTGGTGCAGAAGTTCCACGGCGCCCTGTGGGCCGCCACCCTTGACCACTCCCCGCTCGACGTGGCGGCGTGGCATGGGAACCTGTATCCGTACAAGTACGATCTGGCCCGGTTCAACACCATCGGCACGGTCAGTTTCGACCACCCGGACCCGTCGATCTTCACCGTCCTGACCTCGCCCTCCGACACGCCCGGTACGGCCAATGCCGACTTCGTCATCTTCCCGCCGCGCTGGATGGTGGCCGAGCACACCTTCCGGCCGCCCTGGTTCCACCGCAACGTGATGAGCGAGCTAATGGGGCTGGTGACCGGCGCCTATGACGCCAAGGCGGGCGGATTCGCGCCTGGCGGGATCAGCCTGCACAACTGCATGAGCGCCCACGGCCCGGACGTGGCCAGCTGGCAGGGGGCGAGCAGCGCCGAGCTCAAGCCGCACAAGATCGACAATACCCTGGCCTTCATGTTCGAGAGCCGCTGGGCCTTCCGTCCCACCGCCTGGGCCATGGCCGCCCCCCAACTGCAGACCGGCTACGACGCCTGCTGGGACGGCTTCCCGAAGGGCGGGCGGTGATGAATTTGCGCACTGCAGCGGTCGGGTTGATTGGCGTCCTGCTCGGGGCGGCGCACGCGTATGCAGCAGAGCCTGACGGCGATGGAAGCTGCCGGGACGCCGCCAATAGGCGATACGAAAACAAGGCCGAGCTCCCAGCCGATGTGCTGGTTCTTATGAAGCGAGCCGGGCGGATGGCAGACGCTGGCGAACCGTTCCAGGTTACCGATGCCGTTGTGGATGAAACGCTCCCGTTCCAGCGCTTCATGTTTGCCGAGCAGAAAGGCTGCGCCCTGTCGCTCTACTATGAGCGCGGCGGCCGGGCGTATGGCTATGGACATGTCACATTCCGCCAAGCCGGCGCTGAATGGGCCATCCAACCGGGCAGCAGCTACCCTTATGGGACGCTCAGGCGATAGTGGGTCGCTGGCAGGCGGAACTCCCTGTCATATTCGAAGTTCATAATGCTGCAGGGCGCAACGCGCCGCCCAGGATACGAACCATGTCAGACGCCGCCATCCAGCCTGTCGAACGCCACACCATCGACGCTACCACGCCCACCGTCGAGATCACGCCAGCGGTGGTCGATGCCGTGATAGCTGTGGCGGGCTCCGTGGGCTTCGGCCTCGCGGGAGTCCTGCTCGCCAACTACATGATGCTGCCCTTCGGCAATAACTGACGCTCCCCACGCGAGACTGTCGGTCAGAAGCTAGATCAGCCCGGCCAGCGGGCTCGAAGGATCGGCGTACATCTTCTTCGGCATACGGCCCGCTAGATAGGCTTCGCGACCGGCGATGACGGCGTGCTTCATGGCGCGGCCCATGCGTACCGGGTCCTTGGCCTCGGCGATGGCGGTATTCATCAACACCGCATCGCAGCCAAGCTCCATGGCCACCGTGGCGTCCGAGGCCGTGCCGACGCCCGCATCCACCACCACCGGCACCGTGGTCTGCTCCACGATCAGGCGGATGCCGACCTTGTTCTGGATGCCGAGACCCGAGCCGATCGGCGCTCCCAGCGGCATGATGGCCGCGGCGCCGGCCTCCTCCAGCTTGCGGGCATAGACCGGGTCGTCCGAACAATAGACCATCACGTCGAAGCCGTCGCTCACCAGCATCTTGAGGGCGCGGAGGGTCTCCTCCATGTCGGGATAGAGGTGCTTGGGGTCGGACAGCACCTCGAGCTTGACCAGGTTCCAGCCGCCCGCCTCACGCGCCAAGCGCAGGGTGCGCACCGCGTCTTCACCGGTGAAACAGCCGGCGGTGTTGGGCAGGTAGGTAAAGCGATCCTGCTTCACATAGTCGGTCAGCATCGGCGCGGTGGGATCGGCCAGGTTCACCCGGCGCAGGGCTACGGTGACCATCTCCGCGCCCGCGGCCTCCGCGGCGGCGGCGTTCTGGGCATAGTCTTTGTACTTGCCGGTGCCGACGATCAGGCGCGAGGTAAAGGTGCGTCCCGCCACCGTCCAGGTGTCCGCACTCTCGGCGCTGTCTCCGGGCAGTCGGGTGATGTCCGTCGCTGAATCCATCAGCCGCCTCCAATGAAGTGGACGATCTCGATCCGGTCGCCGTCGGCGATCGGGGTGTCGGCATACAAAGAGCGCGGCACGATCTCCAGGTTCCGCTCCACCGCCACCTTGCGGGGATCCAGACCCAGGGTCTCGACCAGCGCCTTCAGGTGGGGCAGGGCCCCAAAGCTGCGCGGCTCGCCGTTGAGGGTCAGGGTCATGGAAGGGGCCAGGGCCGAAGACATGGCCGGGTTGGACGCCCGGATAGTGGCGGCGTCAAGGCCCCCAAGGATCGGCCGTGCTGGACTCGCGCGCCCTACAACCTTAGCACTATATCGGCTGCACGCTGGTGGGGAGTATTTTAGTGAACGAGACTGTTTCGGTCGATGGGACGACAGGTCCCGCGATCATGCTGTTCACCGTGTTCTTCGTCTTTTCCATCGCCTTCTATTTCCTGCCGGGGATCATCGCCTCGATCCGGGGACATCGCCAGCAGTTGGCAATCTGGATCGTGGACATCCTGCTCGGCTGGACCTTCATCGGCTGGGTGGTGGCGCTGGTCTGGGCCTGCACCACACCAGACCCGCCGATCCTCCTTCCCTCGCCGGCATCCCGGCCGCCAGGAGCGCGGGTCGATGCAGCTTCCGAGATCGAGCGCTATGCCCGTCTGCACGCCACGGGCGCGCTCACCGATACGGAGTTCGCCGCCAAGAAGGCCCAACTGCTGGGCCTCACACCGGGGGAACTCGCGCAGAACGATGCGGCGGTGGAGGGCTGAGCCCTACTTCTTGCCCGGCGGGGTGAGGAAGGGCGAGGGACCAGCGATCACGTTGGTCTTTGGCTTTTCCGCCTTGGGCTTGCGGACTTCCTTGTTGGACTTCTTCTGACCCTTGGCCATGGCGTCGCTCCGGGAGTGAGGTTCAGTCGTCCGATTTGGCGGGGGCGGGACGGTACTTGCCGCCGCCCTGCTTTGGATTCGCCACACCGTAGGACAGGGTGCGCGCGGGCTTCTGCGGTTCGGCAGGGGCGGGCTTGGAGGGCTTGTCGTCCGCCACGGTCAGGCCTTGGCCTTTCGGCCGAACAGACGCTGCCAGAAGGTGAGATCAGCCTTGATATCGCGGTCGAGCGGACCCAGCGCCGCTTGCAGGCGAGCGGCGGCGGCTTTCACGGCGTTCATCACAAAGCCCCTTTCAGGGGTTCGCGAGGAAGCGCCGCGGGGAGCGACGTTGATCCGGACGAACAGCCGTACTGGCTAGGTGCACCTTAGCACACCGCGCCCGCGAAAGCGCGCGCAATCGGCGCGACTAGGCGACCTTGACCCGCGCCGCGCTCTCGGGAAGGTCGGCGCCGAAGGCGCGCTGATAGAACTCCGCCACCGTGGGACGTTCGAGTTCGTCGCACTTGTTGAGGAAGGTCAGGCGGAAGGCCAAGCCGATGTCGCCGCCGAAGATCTGCGCGTTCTGCGACCAGGTGATCACCGTGCGCGGGCTCATCACCGTCGAGATGTCGCCGTTCATGAAGGCGTTGCGGGTCATGTCGGCCACGCGGACCATGGCGTTGATGGTACGCTTGCCCTCGACGGTGTCGTAGAAGGGCGACTTGGCCAGCACGATGTCGGCCTCCACCTCGTGGGCAAGGTAGTTCAGCGTGGTCACGATGGACCAACGGTCCATCTGGCCCTGATTGATCTGCTGGGTGCCGTGATACAGGCCTGTGGTGTCCCCCAAACCGATGGTGTTGGTGGTGGAGAACAGGCGGAAATAGGGATTGGGCCGGATCACGCGGTTCTGGTCGAGCAGGGTCAGCTTGCCCTGCGCCTCCAGGATGCGCTGGATCACGAACATCACGTCCGGACGACCAGCATCGTATTCGTCGAACACCAGGGCGACGGGGCGCTGGATGGCCCAGGGCAGGATGCCTTCGCGGAATTCGGTGACCTGCTTGCCGTCCTTCAGGACGATGGCGTCCTTGCCGACGAGGTCGATGCGCGACACGTGGCTGTCGAGGTTCACGCGCACCAGCGGCCAGTTCAGCTTGGCCGCCACCTGCTCGATGTGGGTAGATTTGCCGGTGCCGTGATAGCCCTGCACCATCACGCGGCGGTCGTGGGCGAAGCCGGCGCAGATCGCCATCGTGGTCTGCGGGTCGAACCGGTAGGACGGATCGATGTCGGGCACGTGCGAATCGCGCGTGGAGAAGGCCGGGACCGTCATGTCGCTGTCCACATCGAACGCCTCGCGCAGCGAGACCTGAGTATCGGGCGCAAGGGCGAGGAGGGCGTCTTCGGTTTCGAGGGTCGAGGGCATGGGCTCCGATTAGCGCGGATTTGCTGGTTAGGAAACCGGGCGCCGCGACGTTACCTGTCCGCGCGGCGCCGGTTTTGGCCGATCTAGTTGGTCAGGGCCGCATCGAGAGTGATGTTGGCGTTGAGCACGCGCGAGACGGGGCAGTTCTTCTCCGCCTCGGCCGCCAGTTCGTTGAACTTGGATTGCTCGATGCCGGGCACCTTGGCGTGCAGGGTCAGGGCGGACTGGGTGATGCGGAAGCCGTCGCCGTCGGGATCGAGGGTGATGGCCGCTTCGGTGGACAGTTCAGTGGGCTCGAACCCCGCCGCCTGCAGCTGGAAGGCCAGGGCCATGGTGAAGCAGCCCGCATGGGCGGCGGCGATCAGCTCTTCCGGATTGGTCCCCTTTTGGTCGCCGAAGCGGGTCTTGAAGGAATAGGGCGTGGCGTCGAGCACGCCGGAATCGCTGCTCAGCGCACCCGTGCCGTCCTTGCCTGTACCCTGCCATACTGCCTTGGCCTTGCGGATCATCTCGTCGCTCTCCTTGTGGGACAATGGAGAGATGGGAACGCGCGAGGGCGGGTCCAGTCCCGCGGTCAGACCATCTTGGCGTTGCGCAGGATCTTGTAGGCCTTCAGCACCCGCTGCAGCTTGTCCTCAGTGGTGCGGTCCCCGCCATTGGTGTCGGGGTGGCAGCGCTTGACCATGTCGAGATAGCGCACCCGGATCGTGCCCGCATCGACACCTTCGTCCAGGTCGAGTTCGTAGAGCGCCCGCCGCTCCAGCCGACCCAGATGCTTGCTCGGCGCCGTGGTCTCGGACGAGGCCCCCTGCCCGCCCCCGCCGAACAGGTTGAAGCTGTCCTGGTAGCCCTTGCCGGTCTTGCCGCGCGCCTGGTTGGAGAAGGAGGCGGCCTCACGGGAATAACGCGAGGCCTTGAACGCCCAGGTGGGCCGTTCGCCTACGGCGCGGGCGGCCTGGGCGGCGGCCACGTCGGTCTCGGTCATGCCGGCGAAGAAGTCCCAGCCCTTGTTGTATTCCGCCGCGTGGCCCTGGCAGAAGTGGTAGTGCTCCTGCAGGTTCTCGCGCGACTTGGGCGCTCGGGCGGTGGCGGCCTTGCGGCACTCGGGCCACTCGCACGGACGCTCGCCGGGCTTCAGGCGCAGGACGTCCTCGGCCGCGTCCTCGCCCTCCTTGGGCGGCTTGACGCGGATGTCGACGAATTTGGGCTTGTATTGAAACCGACCGGCCATCGGACGAAGTATGAGGCCGAAACTTTCTCATTCAAGAATTGACAAGGGATTCCTATGGGCGCCGTCGCCGAGGCCATACGCCGCAAGCTGGAAATCGCGTTGAATCCCCAGCGTTTGGAGATCGTGGACGATAGCGACAAACATCACGGTCATTCGGGCCATCGCGAGGGCGGCGAGAGCCATTTCACCGTTTCTGTGGTCTCCGAAGCCTTCGCCGGGCTCAATCGTGTGCAGCGCCAGCGGCGAATCAACGAGGTTCTGGCCGAAGAATTGAGCGGCCCGGTTCACGCTCTTTCGCTGAAAGCCTCCGCGCCCGGAGAGTGATCGGCCGCCATTAAGGCAAGGTGGTCGCCCGTTCGTCCTGTTCGAGCGCCAAAACCCCTGCGGGCGATGGGTCGGCCACCGGCGACGCAGCGGTGTTGTGGAAGAAGACTTTGCGCGCCAGCACGGCCATGGGCGCGGTGGAGAGGGCGAGATCAAACAGCCAGTTGGGCGGGGCGGTGTCGAGCGCCCGGCGCATCAGCAGCTTAAGGCCGTAATTGGGCAGGGCCGCCGCCACGGTCTTTTCGGGCAAGACGGCGCCGGCGCGCAGGTGATCGGCGATGGCTTGTCCCGCTCGCCGCCCCAGCGACAACGCCGGGTGGATGCCGCCGCCCGTGAGGGGCGAGACCATGCCCGCCGCATCCCCCACCAGCATGGCGCCGGGCAGGGACCAGCGCTTCACTACTCCGCCGCAGGGGATCAGTCCCGCCCGCCGCTCACGCGCTCGCTGCGGATCGAGGCGGAAGATCATCTCGGCCTCGCGGGTGAAGGCGTCGATCTTCGGCCGCCGCCCGTCGGACACCGCTAGGCCCACCTGCGCGCCGATGGGGCTGACCGCCGCCCAGGCGATGTAGCCGGGCGCGGTGCGGCTATCGAGGACGCAATGCAGATAGTCCGGATCGAGCAGGCCCGGCTCGGGATATTCGCGCTCGACCCCGGCGATGAACCGGCGGTTGGGCGTCAGGCCGAGCATCTTGGAGGTCGGCGACCGCGCCCCATCGGCGCCGAGAAGATAACGGGCGGTGATCGCTTCTCCCCCGGCGCGCAGACGCCAGAGCGAGCCTTCGCGCACGGCGCTCTCCAGTCGGCATCGGGTGCGCAGATGGGCGCCGGCGCGCATCGCCTCCTCCGCCAGCCAGCGCAGCACCGCCGCCGTATCGGTGGTGAGGAAGTAGTAGCCTGGCCCCTCCAGATCGAGGGTCTGGCGGCTCGGTCCGTAAAGCCTGACGCGGGTGACCCGGCGGGAAAGGGCCAGCGGGATGTCGTAGGCGTCCGCCGCCTCTCGCACGAAGATGCCGGTAGTGTGCAGGCGCACGCCGATTTCCGACTTGGCCTCAAGCACCGCCACCCGAAGGCCGCGGAGCGCCGCCGCACGAGCCGCCGCCAGCCCGGCGAACCCGCCGCCGACAATGGCCAGGTCGAACGGCGCGTCTTCGTTCATCCCGCCGACGTTTCCAGGGGCGGTGAAACCCGTAGGGCGGTGATCTGGTTGCGCTGGCGGCGCAGCACCTGGAAGCGGTGTTTGTGGAAGATGAAGGTCTGGCCCGCCTCGGGGATGGTCTGCGCCTCGTGGATCACAAGGCCGGCGACGGTCACCGCGTCGTCGTCGGGCAGATGCCAGTCCATGGCGCGGTTGAGGTCGCGGATCGTCACCACGCCGTCCACATTGGCCGAACCGTCAGGCTGAGGCCGCACACCCTCGACCCCCGTGTCGTGCTCATCCTCGATCTCGCCGACGATCTCTTCGAGGATGTCCTCGAGCGTCACCAGCCCCTGCAGGGCCCCGTACTCGTCCACGATCAGGGCGAAGTGGCTTTTACGCTTGAGGAAACTCTCCAGCTGGTCGCGCAGGTTGGTGGTGTCGGGGATGAACCAGGGCTCCCGGGCGATAGAGGTGAGGTCGAGCTGGTCGATATCGCCGCGCACGGCGGAGACGGCGCGGGCAAGATCTCGGGCGTGCATCACCCCGATCACATTGTCCTGCTCGCCCTTATAGATCGGGATACGGGTGTATTGCGCGTTCAGGGCCTCGTCGATCAGCTCGCGCGGGTTCATGTCGGCGTCGAGCATGACCATGTTGCGGCGGTGGATCATCACCTCCGACACGTCCATCTCGGCGAGATCGAGCACGCCGCCGATCATGCGCCGGTCCGAGCCCTCCACCAGGCCTTCGGAGTGGTGGTACTCTACCGCGCCCCGGATCTCCTCCTGGGCGGCGGAGGCGTCGGCCTCGGGTGAGACTTCGAACCCGACCAGGCCGAGGGTCTTGCGGATCACCCACTGGATGGCGCCGATCACCGGCCCGCAAATCTGAACCACGAACAGGGTCGGGGCGGATAGCAGGCGCGAGAACTGGTCGGGGCGGCCGATGGCCAGGGTCTTGGGCAGGACCTCGGCATAGACCAGCACCAGGACGGTCATCAGCCCGGTGGAGATGGCCACGCCCCAGGCGCCGGGGATGGACTTGGTCAGCACCTCGGTCACCAGTGCCGAGGACAGGATATTGATCAGGTTATTGCCCAGCAGGACGGAGCCGATCATCGTTTCCTGGTTGTCGATCAGCTTGTTGACCCGCTTGGCGGCGCGGTCGCCCTCGCGCTCCAGCTGGTGCATGCGCGCGCGGCTGGCTCCGGTCAGCGCCGTCTCCGCCGCCGAGAAGATGCCCGACAAGGTCAGGAGCACGAAGATGATCAGGGAAACAACGAGGAGTGTCATGGCCTCACTCTAGCGGGGCTGTTCAATTGTTGCAGCCCTGAACGCTCAAGCCGGCAGGTTGGGGACTCGAGAACTCACCTCGGCCTTGCGTCGAAGGCGGCGCGGGAAGTCTCCACTCTGTGCAGATTGGCTTCCACCCAGACCCAGACGCCGCAGAAGGCCTCGGCCAGGCTGGAGCCGAGGTCCGTCAGCCGGTACTCCACCTTCGGGGGCACCACCGGGTGGACGGTGCGGATGACGAGGCCGTCGCGCTCCATCCGACGAAGGGTCTGGGTCAGCATCTTCTGGCTGATGCCCGGCACTTGATCGGCGATGCGGGTGAAACGCAACTCGCCGTGCTCGATCAGCACCTCGATGATCAAGAGGGTCCATTTGTCGGCCACCCGCCCGATCAGCTCGTTGACCATCGCCTCCACGCGCGGATCGAGATCGGCGGCGGGGTCGGGCTTGCGGTCGGACAAGGCGGACATGCTCACTCTCTTTTCGGTAAGTATAGAACTTTCTGGTGCCTTCTTTATCTCAGATAGCGTCGGCCCACATGCAAGCCCTCATCCACTCGAGGAGCCCGACCATGAAGATTTCCGACAACACCATCCTGATCACCGGCGGCGGCTCCGGCATCGGCCGCGCCCTGGCCGAGCAGTTCCACAAGCGCGGCAACACCGTGATCATCGCCGGTCGTCGTCGCGCGGTGCTCGACGAGGTCGCCGCCGCCAATCCCGGTATGATCGCCGTCGAACTGGATGTGGAGCGCCCCGAAGCCATCACGGCCTTCGCGCGGAAGCTTGTCGTCGATCACCCCGCCCTAAACGTGCTGATCAACAACGCCGGCATGATGACGCCCGAGGACGTGAAGACCGGCAAGACCGACGTGGCCGAGGCCACGATCACCACCAATTTGCTCGGCCCGATCCGGCTGACGGCGGCGCTGCTGCCGCATCTGCTGAAGCAGCCCGCCGCGACGGTGATCAACACCACCTCGGGCCTCGCCTTCGTGCCGCTGGCGATCACGCCGACCTATTCGGCCACCAAGGCGGCGCTGCGCTTCTACACCCAGTCCCTGCGCTTCCAGCTCAAGGACACGTCGGTGGAGGTGATCGAGCTGGCCCCGCCCTATGTGCAGACCCACCTGATGGGCGATCACCAGGCCAGCGATCCCAACGCTATGCCGCTCGACGAGTACATCGCCGAGACCATGGCCAATTTCGAGCAGAGCCCCACCCCCGCCGAGAATCTGGTGGAGCGGGTGAAATTCCTGTCGGGCGCCGAACGCCGCGGCGACTACGCCCAGGTGTTCGAGACCCTGAACAGCATGTTCTAGGCCGAACGGACCTTATCTAGCGGCGGCGCGCCTCCATATGGTGTCCGGAGCGGAGACCTACCGTATGAAGACGCGCACCCTGGGTAAGAGCGGCCTTGAAGTCTCGGCCATCGGCTTCGGCTGCATGGGTTTGAACTCGGCTTATGGCGAAGGGATCAGCAAAAGCGAAGGCGTCGCCCTGATCCGCCAAGCGGTGGAGCGCGGCGAGACCTTTTTCGACACCGCCGAGGTCTACGGCCCCTATACCAACGAGGAGATCGTCGGCGAGGCGCTGAAGCCCGTGCGCGATCAGGTGGTGATCGCCACCAAGTTCGGCTTCCACATCGAGAACGGCAAGATGGCGGGCACGAACAGCCGGCCCGAGCAAATCCGCGCCGTGGCCGACGCTTCGCTGAAGCGACTCGGCGCCGAGGTGATCGACCTGTTCTATCAGCACCGAGTCGATCCCAACGTACCGATCGAGGAGGTGGCCGGGACGGTCAGGGACCTGATCGACGAAGGCAAGGTCCGGCACTTCGGCATGTCCGAAGCAGGCGCGCAGACTGTCCGCCGCGCCCACGCCGTTCAGCCCGTGACGGCGGTGCAGAACGAGTATTCGCTGTGGACCCGCGATCCGGAGACAAGCGGCCTGTTCGACGCGTGTGAGGAATTGGGCATCGGCCTGGTGGCGTTCAGCCCGCTCGGCCGCGGCTTCCTCACCGGCGCCATGGGCAAGGACACCCAGCTCGCCAAGACCGACATGCGCATCAACCTGCCCCGCTTCACCCCGGAGGCGATGGAGAAGAATCAGGCGCTGGTCGATCTGCTGAAGCGGATCGCCGACAGTAAGAAAGCCACGGCGGCGCAGATCGCTCTCGCCTGGGTCCTGGCGCAGAAGCCCTGGATCGTACCGATCCCCGGCACCACCAAGCTGAAGCGTTTCGAGGAGAATATCGGCGCGGTCGATGTGGAGCTGACAAGCGCCGACCTGGACGAGATTCAGTCGGCGCTATCGCAGATCGATGTGGAAGGCGCACGTTACCCCGCACAGATGATGGCGGCGGTCGGGCGCTGATCGCCGGTCCGCCCTCCCCGCCTCAATGCGGAAAGGGCGGTTCAGGATGGCCTAGCGGTGGTAGTAGCCGCGACGGTTATGTGAATAATAGCGGTGATGGTGAGCGTCGTGGCGACCGATGGCGTTGCCGATCAGGCCACCGCCGACCGCGCCGATTACCGCGCCGCCGACACTGTGCGAGATAAGGCCGCCCGCGAGCGCGCCCGAGGCGGCGCCATAGGTGGTGTCGCGGCCTTGCGGACCAGCGAAGGCCGGAGCGGCCGAAGAGGCGAGGCCGACCACGAGAGCTGCGGCGGCGAGGGTTTTGGACAGAGTCATCAGGGTTTCTCCAAGCCGCAAGCGGCGGTCGTTCCCATCAACGCCCGACTGAGCTTTTGGTTGGCTTGGCGTGGATAAAAGCCGCGAAAGGCCAAGCCGCGGCTCTCGTCAGCCTTAGATTGCGCCCTCAGAGTGCAGGAAGTCGCGGAGCGGCTTCGCCTCCACACCCTTAGCCACGAAGGCGTCGCCGATGGCGCGGGCGAGGACGAAGGTGAGCTTGCCGGCCTGCGCCTTCTTGTCCTGGGCCATGTGCCCGATCAGTCGCTCGGCGCGATAGGGCCATTCCGGCAGCACAGCGGCATGGGTGGCGAGACCGGCGGCGCCGATGGCGTGCTCGGCCCGGATCGCATCCTGGCCCGAACAGTGGCCGAGCGCCGCGGAGAACCGGAAGGCCATGGCCATGCCGATCGCCACCGCCTCGCCGTGCTTCAAGCTGTCGCCGAACCCGGTCTCCGCCTCCAGCGCATGACCGAAGGTGTGGCCGAGATTGAGCAGGGCGCGGCGACCGGCCTCCTTCTCATCCTCCGCCACGATCTCGGCCTTCATCTCCACCGAGCGCGTGACGGCGTGCAGCAGGGCGTCCGCATCGCCCGCCACCACCCTCGGACCGTGAACCTCCAACCAGTTGAAGAAAGCCGGATCGCCGAGCAGGCCGTACTTGATCACCTCCGCATAGCCGCAGCGCATCTCGCGCGCGGGCAGGGTGGCGAGGGCGTCGAGGTCGGCCAGCACGGCGCGGGGCTGATGGAAGGCGCCGATCAGGTTCTTGCCCTGCCGGGTATCGATGGCGGTCTTGCCGCCGACGGAGGAGTCCACCTGGGCCAGCAAGGTGGTGGGAATCTGGATGAAGTCGATGCCGCGCTTGTAGATGGCGGCGGCGAACCCGGCGAGGTCGCCCACCACCCCGCCGCCGAGCGCCACGATCAGTTCGCCGCGGTCGAGGTTGAGGTCGAGCAGGCGGTCGGACAGGTTTGAAAGGCCCTCCCAGCTCTTGGTCTCCTCGCCCGGCGGAACGACGATCAGCGGCGCGGCGATGCCCGCCCCCTCCAGGCTGGCGCGCAGACGCTCCGCGTGCAGCGGGGCCACGGTCTCGTCGGTGACGATGACCAGGCGCTTGCGCGTCGCCAGAGCTGCGAGTCGGGCGCCGGCTTCTGCGATCAGGCCGTGGCCGATGGCGACCTCGTAGCTGCGCCCTTCCAGCGCCACCTGCACCGAACGAGTCATCAGCACTCCCCTTGGGCGCGGCGCGCCTCTGCGTGGCGGGTCAGGGCCTTCAGGATGGCGTCGACGGTGGCGGCGTGCGGCGCATCGCCGGTGTCTACGGAAAGATGCGCCTGGCCATAGTGGGGATATCGCGCCTCGGCCTGGGCCTTCAGCACCTCCATCGGATCGCGACCGATCAGCAGGGGGCGGGTATTCTTGCGCGCCACGCGCCGGGCCAGCACCTCGAGCTTGGCCTTCAGCCAGACGGCGGTCGCGCGTTCAAGGATCAGGGCGCGTGTCTCCTCCGTGGCGAAGGCGCCGCCGCCCGTCGCCAGCACGTGCGGCGGATCGTCGAGCAGGCGGGTGATCACCCGTCGCTCGCCCTCGCGGAACTCCGCCTCGCCGCGTTCGGCGAAGATGTCGGCGATGGAGCGCCCGGCGGCGGCCTCGATCTCGGTGTCGGCGTCGCGGAAGGGCAGGTTCAGCGCGGCGGCGAGGCGCTTGCCGATGGAGCTCTTGCCCACGCCCATCAGGCCGACCAGCACAATGGTGCGGTCGCGCGGCGGGCCAAGGCGGCTGGTCTCCATCCCTTCCGAAGCGGTCATGACGTGGCCATAACATGCACGGCAAGGCTGGGTTAGGGTTTGAGTGGCCTTATCGTCCGCATGATCACCGCCGCCGTATCCGGAGCCGCCTGGGCCGACGCCTTCCTGGAGATGATGGCGGTCGAGCGCGCGGCGGCGAAGAACACCCTCACCGCCTATCGTCGCGACCTGGAGGACGCCGCCGCCTTCCTGGCCTCACGCGACGGGTTGGGCGGGGCGAGCGCCGAGGCGGTGGAGGCCTATTTCGCCAGCCTCGGCGAACGCGGCCTGTCGCCCGCCACGGCTTCGCGACGGCGCGCGGCGCTGCGTCAGTTCTATCGCTTCGTGCTCGGCGAAGGCTGGCGCACGGACGATCCTTCCCGCCGGGTGGATGCGCCGAAGAAAGGCCGCCCCCTGCCCAAGCTCGTCTCCCGCGACGAGATCGAGCGGATGATCGCCGCCGCCACAGTGAACGGAGACGCCGCGGGTCTGCGCCTCGCCTGCATGATCGAGGTGGTCTATGCGGCGGGCCTGCGCGTGTCGGAACTGACCGGCCTCACTGTGCAGGCCGTGGCGCGCGACCCGGCCTTCCTGATGGTGCGCGGCAAGGGCGGCAAGGACCGGCTGGCGCCGCTGAACGCCCCCGCTCGCACGGCGATCAAGGCCTATCTGGAGGTGCGCAGCCAGTTCCTGCGCCCAGGACCCAAGGGACCGATCGAGAGTCCGTGGCTGTTTCCCTCGCGCACCGCATCGTCGGGCAAGCTGACCCCCGCCCGCTTCGCGCAGATGCTGAACCAGTGCGCCGCCAATGCGGGCGTGGACCCGGAGCGGGTGTCGCCACACGTGTTCCGCCACGCCTTCGCCACACACCTCTTAGAAGGCGGCGCGGACCTGCGCGCGGTGCAGATGCTGCTCGGTCACGCCGACATCGCCACCACGCAGATCTATACCCACGTGGCGTCGGACCGTTTGCGCGATACCGTTCTGACCAAGCATCCGCTCGCCAAGGGCTAGCACGCGACAGCGGCGAACCTTGCTCCGCAGCGCTCCAAACCCCATAACCCGGCGATGACCGCCAACCTCGAAGCCGAGGCGGGGAGCGCGCCGCAAAAGCGCCTCTTCATCAAGACCTACGGCTGCCAGATGAATGTCTATGACTCAGAGCGCATGGCCGATGTGCTGCGTCCGCTCGGCTATGGCGTGGTGGACAGCCCCGAGGGCGCTGACCTGGTGGTGCTCAACACCTGCCATATCCGCGAGAAGGCTGCCGAAAAGGTCTATTCGGAGATCGGCCGGCTGAAGGAATTGCGCGCCGAAGACCCCGCCTCCGCCGGTATGACCATCGCCGTCGCCGGCTGCGTGGCCCAGGCCGAAGGGGCGGAGTTGATGAACCGCGCTCCGGCGGTGGACTTCGTGGTCGGACCGCAGGCCTTTCACAAGCTGCCCGAACTGATCGCCCGCTCCAGCAGAGCGAAGGGCCAACGGCTGGAGGCCGATTTTTCGGTGGAGGAAAAGTTCGACGCCCTCGCCGGCGCCAAGGCCCGGCGCAGGATCACCGGCGCGGCCGCCTTTCTCACCGTGCAGGAAGGTTGCGACAAGTTCTGCACCTTCTGCGTGGTGCCCTATACCCGCGGCGCGGAGTTCAGCCGTCCCGCCCAGGCCATCCTCGACGAGGCGCGTTCGCTGGCCGAGCAGGGCGTGCGCGAGGTGACGCTTTTGGGCCAGAACGTCAACGCCTATGACGGTATCGAGGGCGGGCTGGCGGCGCTGGTGCGCGCCCTGGCCAAGATCGAGGGCCTCGACCGTATCCGCTATACCACCAGCCATCCGCGCGACATGGATGAGGCGCTGATCGCCGCCCATGGCGAGGTGGAGGCGCTGATGCCCTATCTGCACCTGCCGGTACAGTCGGGATCGGACCGCATCCTCAAGGCCATGAACCGGGCGCACACAGCGGACAGCTACCTGCGGCTGGTCGAGCGCATCCGCGCCGCCCGCCCGGACATCGCCATGAGCGGAGACTTCATCGTCGGCTTCCCTGGCGAGACCGAGGCGGACTTCGAGGCTACCCTCGATCTGGTCCGGGCGGTGGACTACGCCTCGGCTTTTTCATTCAAGTATTCACGCCGCCCCGGCACCCCCGCGTCGTCCATGCCCGATCAGGTGGACGAGGGAGTTAAAGCCGAGCGGCTGGCGCGGCTGCAAGCCCTGCTGGAGACCCAGCGCCAAGGCTTCAACGCCTCGACGGTCGGTCGCACCGTGCCCGTGCTGTTCGAGCGCAAGGGGCGCTACGACGACCAGATCGTCGGGCGCAGCCCTTACCTGCAAGGCGTATTCGCCTCCGGCCCGGCCAGCCTGATCGGCCAGATCGCCGCGGTGGAGATCACCGATACGAACCCCAACAGCCTGTCGGGGCGTTTGCTGGACCAGACCGCCGTGATGGAGCCCGCTTGAGTCGACCGCCTACCGAGGAGTTTGTCCCCCTGTCGGATGACGCCGTGCGCGCCGTCGCCGGCCCCCACGGTCGCCATGCCGCCCTGATCGAGAGCGCCTTCGACGTGCAGGTCGAGACGCCCGGCGGCGGGGTGCGCCTGCGCGGCGATACGCGCGGTCGCGGCCTCGCCCATCGCGCCGTGGACATATTGGCCAGCCGCATCGAACTCGGCGCGGCGGTGGACGAGAGCGACACGCGCGCCGCCATCGCCGCCGCCCGGGCGCCCGCCAGCAGCGGTCCGGAACCGGCTATCCCGCCGATCTCCATGCGCCGGGGCGTGGTGGCGGCGAAGACGCGGGCCCAGGGCGCCTATCTCGAAGCGCTGCGCACCCATCCACTGGTGTTCGGCGTCGGTCCGGCTGGAACGGGCAAGACCTTCCTCGCCGTGGCCTATGGCGCCTCGCTGATGAAGTCAGGCGAGGTGTCTCGCCTGATCGTCACACGGCCCGCGGTAGAGGCCGGTGAGCGGCTCGGCTTCCTGCCCGGCGATCTCACCGAAAAAGTCGATCCCTACATGGCCCCGATCTGGGATGCCTTGCGCGATCTGATGGGCGAGGCCGAGGTTGAGCGCATGCGCGAGCCCAACCCCCGCGAAGGCGGACAGGGCGGGGTGCGCCGCGACCGCCGCGCCGTGGAGGTCGCGCCCATCGCCTTCATGCGCGGCCGCACCTTGAACAACGCCTTCGTCATCGTCGACGAAGCGCAGAACTGCACCCGCGCGCAGATGAAGATGGTGCTAACCCGCCTCGGCGAAGGCGCGCGCATGGCGGTGACCGGCGATCCCTCGCAGGTGGACCTGCCCAATCGCGCCGACAGCGGCCTAGCCCATGCGGTCGGCCTACTGGAGGGGGTGGAGGGCGTGGCCGTCTCCCGCTTCGTCGCCTCCGACGTGGTGCGCCACCCGCTAGTGGAACGCATCGTCAAGGCCTACGACGCGGATGCGGCGGGCCTGGCGTGACACCTGATCAGTGGATCGACGTAGAAGTCGAGGACACCGCTTGGACGGCGGCGTTGCCGAACTGCATCGAAGTGGTCGAAGAAGCGGCGAACGCAGCCCTATCCTTTGATCCGCTCATCCCCGCCTTCGCGGGGATGAGCGGAAACTTAGAACTCACCCTCCTCCTCACCGACGACGAATCGGTGCGCGACCTGAATGCGCGCTTCCGCGGCAGGGACAGCGCCACCAACGTCCTGTCCTTTCCGGCGCCCGAGAGCGCGAGGCCGCATCTGGGCGACATCGCCCTGGCCTATGGGGTCTGCGCGCGGGAAGCCGAGGCGCAGGGCAAGCCTCTGGCGCACCACCTGATGCATTTGACCGTGCACGGCGTGCTGCATCTGCTAGGCTACGATCACCAAACCGACGCCGAGGCCGAGGATATGGAGGGGACGGAGCGCGCCATCCTCGCCACGCTCGACGTCCCCGATCCTTACGCGCAGCCGGCCGCACAACCGGACTGACCCGACAAAGGCGAATGCCGAACCCCGACGATCGAAGTCCCGACACGCCCCTGCCCTCCGCTCGCCGGCGGCGCGGGCGCAAGCGCAATGTGGCGCGCCGCCTGTTCGCGCTCTGGTTCCAGGACCGCACCCCCCATCCCGAACCCGTCTCCCAGGCGGATATGGAGAGCGAGGACGCCGCCGAGCAGATCGTCGATCAGGCCGAGGTGTTCGCGACCCTGCGCGTCTCGGACGTGATGACACCGCGGGCCGATATCATGGCGCTGGAGGTGTCCCTGCCCCTGTCCGATGTGGTGCAGCGGTTTCTCGAGGCCGAGCATTCGCGCATGCCCATCTATCGCGAGACGCTGGATGATCCCCTGGGCGTGGTCCACATCAAGGACCTGTTCAAGCTGATCGCGCCCACCGCCACCGAGCCCGAACGAGCGCCCCGCGCCTCGTGGAAGGACCCGGTGCTGCACCGCCTGCGCCGAGACGTGCTGATCGTGCCGCCCTCCATGCGCGCCTCCGACCTTCTCGTGAAGATGCGCGCCCAGCGCATCCACATGGCCATGGTCATCGACGAGTATGGCGGGGTGGACGGCGTGGTGACGCTGGAGGATCTGGTGGAGGCCGTGGTCGGCGAGATCGACGACGAGCACGACGAGGCCAGCGCCTCCAACTTCATCAGTCGTCCCGGCGGCGTGATCGAGGTCGATGCCCGTGCGCCGCTGGACGATGTGGAGAAGCATCTCAACGTCGATCTCGCGCCGGAGGATATCGAAGAGGACGTGGACACCGTCGCCGGTCTGGTGGTCGCTCTGGCGGGCCGGGTGCCGCAGCGGGGCGAGGTGATCGTCCACCCCAACGGCTACGAGTTCGAGGTGATCGACGCCGACCCGCGCCGTATCCGCCGCCTGCGCATCCGCCCGCCCCACCAGGCCGAGGATGGGGCCACGCCGGCGCTGACAGGCGAAACCGCCGCGTGAGCTTTCCCGGCTGGGTCACGGGTCGCTGGGGTGCGATCGGCCTGGCGCTGATCGCCGGGCTGGCGGCCGCGCTGGCGCATCCGCCCTTCGGCTTCATCCCCGGCCTGCTCGGTTTCGGACTGCTGCTGCATCTGCTCGACCGGGCGAACACGGAACGACCGCTGCGCTCGGCCTTTTGGCGCGGATGGCTGGCCGGCTCGGCCTATTTCCTCGTCTGCACCTGGTGGGTGGGCGAGGCCTTCATGGTCGATGTCGCCGCCCATGGTTGGCAGGCGCCGTTCGCGGTGGGCTTCCTTGCCTGCGGTCTCGGCCTGCTGTGGGGCGCGGCGGGTGTGGTCTATCGCCGGATCGCGCCGAGCCATGCAGGCCGGGTGCTGGTCTTCGCCGCCGTGTTCGCCGTGTTCGAGTGGCTGCGCGGGCATATCCTCACTGGCTTCCCCTGGGACCTGCCAGGCGAGGCCTGGCGCGCCGGCGGCTGGGTTAGCCAGAGCGCTTCGGTGATCGGCGCCTATGGACTGAGCCTCGTCACCCTGGCCCTGGCAGCCGCCTTCGGCCTGTGGGGTGGAACGGACACGCGTGCGACCAAGCTGGCGGCGTCGGCCATATCCATCGGCGTGCTGATCCTGATGGCGGCGCTCGGAGCGGCAAGACTGGCGGGACCGGCGCTCGAGCCCACATCCTTGCGCGTTCGCGTCGTCCAGGCGGATATCGAGCAGACCGACAAGTGGACGCCCGAATCCTTCCGCGCCATCTTCGACGCCTATACCAGCCTAACCGCCCAGCGGCCGAACGCTGGCGAACCCGTGCCGCAGGTGGTGATCTGGCCCGAGTCCGCCATTCCCGCCGAGGCCTCCTCCTATCTCGCCGAGGGGACCTGGACCCGTGATGCGCTGATAGCGGCCCTGCGGCCGGGTCAGATCCTGCTGATGGGCATTGTTCGCACCGATGGCGTGGGATCGGCCGCGCGGTACTATAATTCGGTGCTGGCCCTGCGACGCGACGCCGGCGGCCTCACGCCGCTGGCCACCTACGACAAGCATCACCTGGTGCCGTTCGGCGAATACATGCCCGCCGACGGCCTGATGGGCGCCGTTGGCTTCAAGGCGCTGGTGCATGTGGGCGAGGGGTTCAGCGAAGGTCCCGCCCCCGCGCCCATGACCCCCGCCGGCCTGCCGCCGCTCCAGGCCCTGATCTGCTACGAGAGCCTGTTCCCGGCCTATGTCGCCAACGATCATCCGCGACCGGCCTGGATCGCCAATGTCAGCAACGACGCCTGGTTCGGCAAGACGTCCGGCCCGTGGCAGCACCTGAACCTGGCCAGCTACCGCTCCATCGAGGAGGGCCTACCTATGGTTCGCGCCACGCCCACGGGTGTTTCGGCCGTGGTGGATGCATTGGGTCGACCTCTCGCCCGGCTCACCCTGGGGGAGAAAGGTGTCATCGATGCTTACCTGCCCGCCGCCGCTCCGACGACAGCTTATCGCACCTTGCGTGATTGGCCTTTCTGGATAGTTGTATTGACTATAATTACAACTTCGACGAGATATATCAACCTGCGCAAGAAAAGAGTGACATAACAACTAGAATCGATAATATGCCTACCTATGAGCGAAGAAGAAGCCCGCACACCCAACCCCGTGGACAAGCACGTGGGTGCGCGAATTCGGGAACGCCGCAAGGAATTGAGCATCAGCCAGGAAAAGCTGGCGGAGCATCTTGGTCTCACCTTCCAGCAGGTGCAGAAGTACGAACGCGGCGCCAACCGCGTGTCGGCTTCCAAGCTCTGGGAGGTCGCCCAGGCGCTGAAGGTGAACGTCCAGTTCTTCTACGAACACATGGTCGCGGCGGGCGGCGAGCCGATCACCGGCGTAGCGGAGGAGTCGGCAGAATTTCGCCACGACTTCATCATGACGCCGGAAGGCACTGAACTGGCCAAGGCCTTTCCCCGCATCACCGACCGACGCGTGCGCCGCCAGGTACTGGATCTCGTCCGCGCCCTCGCCGAGAAGGACGACGCGGCCGTCTAGCCGTTAGTCGCCACGTCGGGTAACTGCGAGCTCATAGCTTGCCAAGCACCGCTTGAACAAAGCGACTCATTTCTGGATCCGGTCTGCATTTGATTGCGTGTCGTAACCCTTCAAGGACCGGGACGCGCTACGGTAGCTAAGAGCGCCAGCGATACCTTCGACCCTTGGCCGGTCGGCTCTTAACGTGATCGATGCAAGGCTGGTCGTTCGCGGGGCGATCCCCATATGCGGGGCATGACCAGTCTGCCCCCGCTGTCCGTCCTCGATCTTTCGCCCATCGCCCTTGGCTCCACTGCCGGGGAGGCGCTGAACCAGTCGCGCGATCTCGCCCGCCATGTGGAGGGGCTCGGCTTCAGGCGGTTCTGGATGGCCGAGCACCACAACATGCCCGGCGTGGCTTCCGCGGCGACGGCGGTGGCCCTGGCCCATGTGGCGGAGGGCACGAGCACCATCCGCATCGGCGCCGGCGGGGTCATGCTCCCCAACCACGCGCCCCTGGTGATCGCAGAGCAGTTCGGCACCCTGGCCGCCATCCATCCGGGCCGCATCGACCTCGGCGTCGGCCGCGCCCCGGGCACCGACCAGCTCACCGCACGCGCTCTGCGCCGAAACCTGGTGGGCGAGATCGACCATTTCCCGCAGGACGTGGTGGAGCTGATCCGCTGGTTCGAACCCTCCCAGCCGGGCCAGGCCGTGCGCGCCGTGCCGGGCGAGGGTCTGAAGGTGCCGGTGTGGATCCTAGGCTCCAGCCTCTATGGCGCCCAGCTCGCCGCGGCGCTGGGCCTGCCCTACGCCTTCGCCTCGCATTTCGCGCCGGGCGACCTCGATCAGGCCGCCGCCATCTATCGCAGCCAGTTCAAGCCGGGACCTGAGGGTGCGCCGCCCTATTTCATGCCCGCCCTGACCGTGATCGCCGCCGACACGGACGCAGAGGCGCGCTTCCTGGCCACCTCGCTCTACCAGGCCTTCGTCAACCTGCGCACCGGCCGCGCCGGTCCCCTGCCGCCGCCGGTGGAAGGCTTCTACGAGAAGCTCGATCCGGGTGCGCGCGGCATGCTCGACAACGCCCTGTCCTGCGCGGTGATCGGCGGCCCCGATACGGTGCGTCAGGGACTGGAAGCCTTCGCCCGGCGCACCCGCGCGGACGAGCTGATGATCACCAGCCAGATCTTCGACCACACCGGCCGCAAGAAGAGTTTCGATCTGGTGGCGGAGGTGGCGGGTCAGGGCGCCGTGTTGTCTGATCGGGTAGCGGTAAGCGCCTGATATAAAACCGCTCATCCCCGCGCAGGCGGGGACCTAGGTTTAAGCGGCCGTACCGTGCTTGAAGAAAAAGCCTGGGTCCCCGCCTGCGCGGGGATGAGCGGTGTCTGGGCTGGAGCCGGTCAGGCCGCGCCTTGGTCAGCCTTCTTCTCATGATCCGGAACGGTGAGCACGGCCGCGACCACCGGTGTGCCGCGCGCCTCGGCGACGAGTTCGGCGGTGCGCTTCTCCACCGCCTGGGTCAGGGCGGCCATGAAGGCGTCCTTGTCGTCGCCGGGGGTGATGGGGTCGAGGAATTCCAGCACCGCCGTGCCGGGATGCTTGGTCCAGTTCTCCTGCGGCCAGAACAGGCCGAGGCTGGACGCGGCGGGCACCACCGGAAGACCGAAGTCGCGGGCCATGTGGTAGACGCCGGACTTATAGCGGTAATACTGCCCTACCGGGGCCAGCGCCCCCTCCGGATAGATCAGGATGCGGCGGCCCTCGGCATTAGCTTCGGCGGCGGTGCGGCTCAGGGCCTCGCGCGCCTCCGCCCCGCCGCAGTGGTCCACCACGATGGCGCCGAGCTTCTTCAGCACGGTCTTGAACAGGGGAAACCGCTCCAGATGGTCGCCGGTGACGATGGCCAGATCGTCGAACTGGGCATAAGCGGAGAACCCGTCCCCGTATGAGGCATGCTTGGGCGCGAGGATGAAGCCGCCGGCGGGCAGGCGCTCCTTGCCGCGCACTTCGAGCTGGATGCCCGCCAGATTGCGCATGGCCCAGGTCATCCGCCGCACATAGCGATAGACCACCATCCGCACCGCATCGCGCCCCGGTACGAGCGCCGCCAGCGCCGCGGCGAGGGTGTAGAAGACCGAGATCAGCCCGAAGGCGAGATTGAAGGCGAGGCTGCGCATGCAGGGCTCACGGTAACGGCGCACCGACCGGCGCCGGGCCAAGCTTGAGCACGGGGCGCGGCGGCCGGCTAGAGCCCTTTCCGATCTGATTGACTCAATCAAATCGGATAAAAGGGCTCTAATCTAAAAGTTTAGAGCATTTTTCGATCCGATAACCGCCCACACTTATCGGAAAATGCTCTAATGGAAATCGCGTGATCGCGGGATCACCCTGACATTGCGTGGATGCCGGTGGCGCGCGGTGGGATGGGGCAGGTCGCGCGGCTCGCCCCGGTTCGGCGCGGCGGAGCTGGCCCCATCCCCCGGCAGATAGGGGCGCGGCAACCGGGCCTCGGAGAGCAGGTCGAGGTCAGCGGTGCGATCCTCGATGTGGTCGGCGATCAGGTGCACCACCCCGCCCTGCGGCGCATCCGTCGGGGTCTCCACCCTTCCGTGGATCAGCACCATGCGCGCGCCCATCACCACGGGACGATACTGCTCGAATACCTTGGGCCAGACCACGATATTGGCCACCCCGGTCTCGTCCTCCACCGTCAGGAACACCACGCCCTTGGCCGTGCCGGGTCGCTGGCGCACCAGCACAAGCCCCGCCACGGCGATGCGACGACCGGGCCGGGCGTCATCGAGCTCCACCGCCCGGATCGCGCCCATGCGTGCGAACCTCTGGCGCAGGAACTTCACCGGGTGCCCCTTCAGCGACAGGCGCAGGGTCTCGTAGTCCGCCACCACCTCCTCCGAAAGCAGGAGAGCCGGGAGTTGGTCCGCCCCCGCTGCGCCATCGCTTTCGTCGATGCCGGCGAAGGCGAACAGGGGCGCGGGCGCGGCGGCCTTCCCGGTGCGCGGCAGGCCCTTGGCGGCCCACAGGCCGGGCCGGCGCGTGAAATCGAGGGAGCCCAAGGCATCCGCCGCCGCCAGACTGTCCAGCGCCGCCGCCGGCAGCTTCGCCCGCGTACGCAGATCGTCCAACCCGACGAACGGCCCGCCCTCGGTCCGCGCGAGCATGATCGCCTCGGCCCACTCCTGGCGGAAGCCGTCGATCCGGTCGAAGCCCAGACGGGTGGCGCACTTCGTCTCGCCCGGCAGGGGCTCCAAGGTGCAGTAGCGGTCGCTGAGGTTCACGTCCGGATGATGCACCTCCACCCCATGCGCCCGGGCGTCGCGCACGATCTGGGCGGGTGAATAGAAGCCCATGGGCTGGCTGTTCAGCAGCGCCGCGCAGAACACCTCCGGATAATGGCATTTCAGCCAGGAGGAGACATAGACCAAGAGGGCGAAGGAGACGGCATGGCTCTCCGGAAAGCCATATTCGCCAAAGCCCTTGATCTGGCTGAAGCAGGCATTGGCGAACTCGGGCGGATAGCCCCGTGCGATCATGCGATCGACCATCTTGGCCTCGAAGGTGTGGATGGCGCCGTTGTGACGGAAAGTGGCCATGGCCTTGCGCAGGCCGTTGGCTTCGTCGCCGGTGAATTTCGCGGCGACCATGGCGATCTTCATCGCCTGCTCCTGAAACAGGGGCACGCCCATGGTCTTGTTCAGCACCTTCTCCATCTCGTCCGGCAGGCCGTACAGCCGTCCCGGCCTGGGATAGTCGATCCTGAACGCAGCCCCCTGCGTCCGCCGCTCCGCCCGCCGCTTGAGGTAAGGATGCACCATGCCGCCCTGGATCGGGCCGGGGCGGACGATCGCCACCTCGACCACGAGGTCGTAGAACTCCGTCGGCAACAGGCGCGGCAGCATGGACATCTGCGCCCGGCTCTCCACCTGGAACACGCCGAGCGAATCGGCTTTGCACAGCATGGCGTAGACCGCCGGATCATCGGGCCGCATGTCGAGGTCGGGGCGGAACCCGTAGTGCCGCTCGATCAGGTCGAAGGCCTTGCGGATGCAGGTCAGCATGCCGAGGGCCAGGATATCGACCTTCATGATCTTCAGTTCGTCGATATCGTCCTTGTCCCACTCGATGAAGGTGCGCGCCTCCATGGCGCCGTTGCCGACGGGCACGGTCTCCACCAGCGGCCCCTGGGTCAGGATGAAGCCGCCCACGTGCTGGGACAGGTGTCGCGGAAAGCCGATCAGCTGGCCGGTAAGCTCCAGCGCCATCTTCATGCGCGCGTCCTCGCGCTTCACCCCCGTGCCATCGACGTGCTCGTCCTCGATCTTCGAGCCGAAGGAGCCCCAGACGGTATTGGCGAGGGCGGCGGTCACGTCCTCGGTCAGGCCGAGCGCCTTGCCCACGTCGCGGATGGCCGAGCGGGGGCGATAATGGATTACCGTGGCGCAGATGGCGGCGCGGTGGCGGCCATAGCGCTCGTACATGTACTGCATGACCTCTTCGCGCCGCTCGTGCTCGAAGTCGACGTCGATGTCCGGCGGCTCCTTGCGCTCCTCGGACAGGAAGCGCTCGAACAGCACGTCCTGCTCCTCCGGGTTCACCTTGGTGACGCCGAGACAGAAGCAGACCACCGAATTGGCCGCCGAACCGCGCCCCTGGCACAGGATGCCGCGCCGCCGCGCCTCCTCCACCACGTCGTGGACGGTCAGGAAGTAGTGCGGATAGTCCACCTTCTGGATCAGGCGGAGCTCCTTGACGATCGTCCTCACGATGTCGCGCCGGACCCGCACCGGCCAGCGCGCCCGCGCCCCGCGATGGACCAGGTGGCGCAGCCAGCCATTGGCGCTCCAGCCCGTCGGGATCGGTTCGTCCGGGTACTGATAGCTGAGCTGGCGCAGGTCGAAGTCGATCTCCGCCGCGATCTGCACCGTGCGGGCGACGGCGGCCTCGTGCCCGCGGAACAGGCGCAGCATTTCCGCCGCCGGCTTAAGGTGACGCTCGCCATTGGCCTCCAGCAGGAAGCCCGCCTCGTCGATGGTGGTCTTCTCGCGGATGCAGGTCAGCACGTCCTGCAGCGGGCGGCGCTCGGGGTGGTGGTAGAGCACGGCATTGGTCGCGACCATGGCCGCGTCGGTGCGCTGCGCCATCGCCGCCAACCGGTTCAGCCGCGCCCGGTCGTCGCCCCGACGGCGCGGCGCGGCGGCGAGGTAGAGATCGTCCGGCCAGGCCTTGCGCCAGGCCGCCAGCCGCTGTTCGAACGCGGCGTCCAGCCGGTCCGGCGCGGGGACCAGGGCGATAAGGCCATCCCCTAGCTTCACGGCGTCGGAGAAGTCGAGCCGGCAGTCGCCCTTGGCGATCCGGTTCCTGATCTGATCGGGCGCTGAACCGTCGGCGCCGATGCGGCTCTTGCCGAGCGACAGCAGGCGGCTGAGACGGCCATAGGCGGCCCGGTCGCGCGGATAGACGATCATCTCGGTCTGATCCTGGAAGACGAGCCGCGAGCCGACCAGGTATTTGAGGTTCACCGGACCATAGGCCTCGCGAAGGGCGGCGGTCTCCTCGTCGTCGTCCTCCGCCAGTTTGCGCAGCGCCTTGTGCATCCGCACCACGCCGGCGAGGGTGTTGCGATCGGCGACGCCGAGGCCGGTCAGGCGCAGGGCATGGGCCTGGACGATCAGCTCCTCGGCCGTGGCCCCGCCCTCCAGGAAGCTGAAGTTGGAGCGGCAATCGAGCTCCACATAGTCGAGGGCGAGGTCGCTCACGGGAACAGCCCGTGCATCCACCAGTCGGGAAGGCTCGGGCCGCCGTACAGGCCTTTGCGGAAGACCCAGTAGCGGCCGCCCTGCTCGTCCTCGATCCGGTAATAGTCGCGGCTGCGGTCGGGCAGGCGCGTGGTGAGGGCGTCGGGGTGGGCGTCCTTCCACCATTCCGGGGCCAGCCGTTCGGGGCCGGAGGCGCGGGTCACCCGCCGCGACACCTTGCGCCAGACGAATTGAGCCGGGGCGCCGTCGGGTAGCTCGGCCACCGCCTGCATGGGCTCGGGAGGGTCGAACAGCAGGATCGGCCGCTCGCCGACCGGCGAGGCGGTCATATATTCAGGTCTCAAGCCATAGGGGCCGAGCGTCTCCCCGACCTCCGGAATCCAGCTTTCACGCAGATTGGGCGACAACACCGCCTTTTCGCCGAGGCGGGCGGAGAGGCGGTCCATCAAGGCGTCCTGCGCCGCCGCCTGGGCCTGCTGCGCATCGCCGAAAGCGCCGGTCTGGCGCGCGTGCAGGGGCTCGGCCACGGGAGCGGACAGGGCCAGGGCGTCGATACCGAAGCCGAGGTCGAGGTGCTCGAACCCCTTGTCCTTGAACAGGCGCATGAGGTGGGCGGCGCGGCGCGAGCCGGAGGCCAGGCGCACCTCGAGGGTGGTGGTGCGCCCGTCCACGCGAAACCCGGTGAGGCGCAGGCGCCGCGCGCCCATGCCGTCCTTCTCCAGCGCCGCCGCCAACTGGGCGCACAGGGTTTCTGTTTCCGCAGCCACCGCTTCGGGATGGGTGATCGGCTCGAAGAAGACCGAGGTGACGCGATAGACGGCCGGGGCGGTGACCGGGGTCAGGGGCTCGGCCAGCACGCCCAGGGCCTGGTCCAGCCGCTGCAGCACGCTCAGCGCCTCCGCATCGCGAAACCGGCGGGCGAGGGCCGCGCGGGGCAGACCGGTCAGCAGGCCGATGCGGCGCAGACCGAAGCGGTTGAGCAGGTGCGCCGCCGTCGGCGTGATGCGCAGCGCCGCCACCGGCAGGTCTTCCAGCGCCGCCCGCGCCCCGCCTTCCGGCGCACTGGCGAGCGGCCCCTGGCCATAACGGGCGAGAGCCCAGGCGGCGCCCGGCGTATCGGCGACGCCGAGGTGGGCGGATACGCCCAAACCCTCCAGCGCCTTCAGCATGGCGCGCGCCATGGCCTCTTCGCCGCCGAACAGGTGCTGGCCGCCGGTCAGGTCGAGGAACAGGCCCTCCAGCCCGCCGGGACTGGGGTCGAGGGTGACGAAGGGCGAGAACCGCTCCATCCATCCGGCCAGCCGCCGCAGCGCCCGCGCCGCCCGTTCGGGCTCGGCCGGGGCGGAGACCAGTTCGGGAACCATGGCGCAGGCGTCGGCGTGCGACTGGTAGAGTTTCAGCCCCTTGGCCCGCGCGGCGGGGGTCAGGGCGTGCAGGATCAGCCCGGCGGACGTCCGCTCGATCAGGGCGAAGGGGGGCTCGGCGGCCCTGGCGACGGCGGCGGCGGGCTTGTCAGGCGGCGCGGCGGCCGTCCGGGCCGGCGAACCGGCCAGACCCTGCCGGCGCGCGCTGCGCCAGGCGGTGATCGGCCAGTCCATCAACCAGACGGAGGCGATGCGTTTCATCGTCCAGCTCCAGGATGGCTTCTCCGTGGGCGCCGTCGCGGCTGCGCTCCAGCACCGCCCGCCAGCGCGGCGCCCCGCTGGCCCGGTTGTCGAAGGGATGGGGAGCGGAGGGCGCGGCGGCGATGCGCCAGCGGCGTCGGGCCGCGGACAGGCTCTTCTGCGGCGTCGTGCGGATGAGGGCGCTCGCCGCCCCGGCCTGGCGGGCGATCAGGTCGAGCCGGCGGGTGGCCACAAGGCTGGCGTTCTCCACCGCGCCGATGGCCAGGGCGGCGGCGCCCGACCGCAATACCTCCTCCAGCGCCCACAGGGCCTCGGCCTCGGAGTGCGGCGTGGCGACGAGCAGATGCTGGGCCTCGATCCCAAGGGCTTTCAGCCCCTGCGCATAGGGTCGCCCCCGCTCGTGCAGCCAGAAGCGCGGCACGACCAGGGCCACCAACCGCCCCTCCGCCCCCCCCCGCGCGGTGAGAAAGGCCAACCCCGCCGCCACGCCCGCGGCATCCGCCACGCACACCTCCTCCAGTCCCTTGGCAGGGGCGAAGGCGGTCGCATCGAAGCGCCGGTTCAGGGCGCCGCAATCGTCCGGCAGGGAGATGGCCATGGACATGAGTTCATCTTTTGTTCTCATGACGCAGAGAGTCAACCGGAGTCTTCGGCAAGGGTTCGCGTGCTGGAAATCGCCTGTCCTGTTCTCCCCGGGAAAAGTCGGCATGGTATGATGGAGTCGGCCGGCTCTGTGCGATCGTCGGCGGGTCTTTGACAACAAGGCAAGAGACCGCATGCGTCATGCGCCGAGCGGAGCCGAAAATGCGGGAATAAGGCATAGGCTTTTCCACATCCGTTCGAAGTCCGACCTGACCGGACGGTGGTCGGACTCCCGTGCGGACTCGCAAGGGTTTGTTCGTGAACAGAAAACAGCGGATTTGCGAACTGTTCGGACAGTTCGGCGAAGCGCTCGGGGGCTCACAGCAACAGGGCCGCATGTATCCGTAAGGCGCAATTTGCGCCAGATTTTTCGCCTCCGCGCGGTGCGCCGCGTCGATCTGTGCGACGCTGAAACCTTCCCGCCCCATTTCGGCGATTTTGCCGCCGCAGACATCTCGATCATGTCCAGGATCATCGTCTTCGCCGCCTGCGCCGTGCTGCTCGTCGGCTGCGCCGCGTCCGAGCCTCAAGGGCCGTCACATCTGACGGGCGGTCCTCCTCCGCATGCCGGGAGGCACGGTGAGAGCGGCGAGAACGGCGGCGGACAAGGCTTGCGCACCCTGTTCATCAGTCCCTGCGGCGAGCCGTTCCGGGGACGGGCCGGCGATCCCTATCCTTCGGCCGCCTGGTTCGCGCAGGCCGACGCCAACCACGACGGCAAGCTCGACCAGGCCGAGTTCGTCGCCGACGCCATGCGCTTCTTCGCCCGGCTGGACCAGGACGGCGACGGGGTGATCGACGCCATGGAGCTGCGCGCCTATGAGCACCAGATGGTCCCCGAAATCCTCGGCGGGCGCGGCGGGCCGGGTGAGTTCGGCGCCCTGTCCCAGGGGCCGCGGCTGATCCTGGCCCAGATGGGCGGCGGCGGCGGACACGGCGGCGGCGGCGGTCGTCATGGCGGCGCGCCGGAAGGCAGCGCGCCTCGTCCACAGGGCGGCCAGACCGGCGCGGCGCCCTATACCTTCCTGGCCGAGCCGGAGCCGGTGGCGGCCTCCGACCTCAGCTTCTCGGGACAGATCAAGCGCAAGGACTTCCAGCGCCGGGCCGAGCAGCGGTTCGAGGCGCTCGATCCGGACCAATGCGGCTATCTGCTGCTGGCCGAACTGCCCGAAACGCAGGCTCAGAAGATGCAGGCCGGCCGACCGGGCCGGCGCGGTCCCCCGCCTCGGTCCACCTGAGCGCCGGAGCCTACTTCATGGTCGGGATGACGAAGCTGCTATCGGCGTGGCCTTCGAGGCTGCTGTCGGGCCAGCGGGCGGTGACGGTCTTGACCTTGGTCCAGAACTTCACCCCCTCCATGCCGTGCTGGTTGGTGTCGCCGAAGGCCGAGCGCTTCCAGCCGCCGAAGGTGTGATAGGCGACCGGCACGGGGATCGGCACATTGATGCCCACCATGCCCACCTCGACCCGGCTGGCGAAGTCGCGGGCGGCGCGTCCGTCGCGGGTGAAGATGGCCACGCCATTGCCGTACTGGTGCTTGGAGGGCAGGGCCAGCGCCTCCTCGAAGCTCTCGGCGCGGACGATCTGCAGCACCGGGCCGAAGATCTCCTCCTGATAGGTCTTCATCCCGTCCTTCACCTGGTCGAACAGGGTCGGGCCGATGAAGAAGCCCTGCTCATAGCCCTGCAGCTCGAAGCCGCGCCCGTCGACCACCAGGTCGGCGCCTTCGTCGACGCCGATCTGGATGTAGTCGGCGATCTTCTGCTTGTGGGCGGCGGAGACCACCGGGCCATATTGAGCCTGGGTGTCGGTCGACACCCCGACCTTGAGGGTCTCGATCTCGGCCACCATGCGCTCGCGCAGCTCGTCGGCGGTCTTCTTGCCCACCGGGACGGCGACGGGAAGGGCCATGCAACGCTCGCCGGCCGAACCGAAAGCGGCGCCCGAAAGGTCCTTCACCACCTGGTCCATGTCCGCGTCGGGCAGGATGACGCCGTGGTTCTTGGCCCCGCCCATGGCCTGCACCCGCTTGCCGTTCGCTGTGCCCCGCGAATAGACGTATTGGGCGATGTCGGAGGAGCCGACGAAGCTCACCGCCCTGATGGTCGGGTGGTCGAGGATGGCGTCCACCGCCGCCTTGTCGCCGTGCACCACGTTGAGCACGCCCTTGAGGTCGAGGCCGACCTCGGCGCCGGCCTCCATGAACAGTTCGGCCAGGCGCACCGGCACGCCGGGATCCTTCTCCGAGGGCTTGAGGATGAAGCTGTTGCCCACCGCGATGGCCACGCCGAACATCCACATCGGGATCATGGCCGGGAAGTTGAACGGGGTGATGCCTGCGACCACGCCCAGCGGCTGGCGCATGGAATAGACGTCGATGCCGGGACCGGCGCCCTCGGTATATTCGCCCTTCAGCACATGCGGGATGCCGCAGGCGAACTCGATCACCTCAAGGCCCCGCTGGATGTCGCCCTTGGAGTCGGCGATCACCTTGCCGTGCTGGGAGGAGAGCAACTCGGCCAACTCGTCCATGCGCGCCTGCACCAGGCGCAGGAAGGCGAACATCACCCGCGCCCGGCGCTGGGGGTTCACCTGAGCCCAGGTCTTCTGGGCCTTGGCGGCCGCCTCGACGGCGGCGTCCATCTCTTCGGTGGAGGCGAACTGCACCCGCCCGGCGACCACGCCGGTGTTGGGATCGAAGATGTCGCCGTAGCGGCCGGAGGTCCCCACCAGGGTCTGGCCGTTCACGAAATGATGGATGTCAGGCATGTCGCACTCCCAAAGCGGGTTTTGGCGACCAGCTAGCACCTCGAAGAGGCGCGTTCACGCCCAAACTGCGGCGCGAGGATGCACCGACGCTGTCCGGCTACGCAACGCGCCCGGGTTCAGTGACCGACATTGTAGCGCACCACCATGGGCGCCGGACATCCATTGCTGTGCGTGCGGTTGACCGCGATCTCCATATCCGCGTTCGGCAGCTTGCCAAGGCGACTGAAACCCGCGGCGCCGGAAGTGGAGGCGACCTTCGTCGCGCCTCCATTGCAGACGACTTCAGGCGAACTGAAGAAACTGTCGTTCATCGGCGGCGGGACGGCCATGCCCGCCGCGCCGGCCAAGGTTAAAGCGGTGAGAAGGCCTATCATACGAATTCTCCCTTACCGATTACCCGGCAAGGTAGCACGATCAATCCTTGGGCGGCAGGGGTCTCGGGCGGCGATCCTCGCCGATGGCGACATAGGTGATGGTGGCCTCGGTGACCTTCTGGGTCTCCTCGCTCTCGCGCGGACGCCGCCAGGCTTCCACGTGAATGCGCATGGAGGTGCGCCCCTCGCCGATCAGGTTGGCGTAGAAGCTGACCTCGTCGCCGACGATCACAGGGGTGAGGAAGGTCAGGGCGTCGGCAGCCACCGTCGCCGCCCGACCATGACAGCGCCGCGCCGCCACGGTGCCGGCGGACAGGTCCATCCAGCTCATCAGCCAGCCGCCGAAGATGTCGCCCGCCGGGTTGGTATCCGCCGGCATGGCGATCACCCGGATCACCGGCGCCTCGGCCGGCGGCCCGATCATGTCGGCGGGTTCGGCCATCAGGCCTGCATGGTCCAGCCTTCGACGCCCATGGCCGCCTGGCGCAGGGCTTCGGACTTGGTGGGATGGGGGTGACAGGTGCGGGCCACATCCTCCGAGGCGGCGGAGAACTCCATGGCCACACAGTATTCGCCGACCATTTCCGACACCGTCGGGCCGATCATGTGCACGCCCAGCACCCGGTCGGTCTTGGCGTCGGCGAGCACCTTCACGAAGCCCTCGGCCTCGTGGTTCACCTTGGCGCGGGAATTGGCGGTGAAGGGGAACTTGCCGACCTTGTAGGCGACGCCCGCGGCCTTCAGCTCCTCTTCGGTCTTGCCGACCCAGGCCACCTCGGGCGAGGTGTAGATGACACCGGGGATGATGTCGTAGTTCACATGCCCCGCCTTGCCGGCGATGATCTCCATGCAGGCCACGGCCTCGTCCTCGGCCTTGTGCGCCAGCATGGGGCCGGTGGTGACGTCGCCGATGGCCCAGATGCCCGGGACGCTGGTCTTGTAGTGATCGGTCTCGATGAAACCGCGCTTGTCGGTCTTCACGCCCGCGGCCTCCAGGCCCACGCCCTCGGTGAAGGGGCGGCGGCCCACGGCCACCAGCACCACATCGGCGGTGATCGCCTCGGCCGGGCCTCCAGCGACGGGCTCTACTGTCAGCACGACGCCGTCCTTGGCCGCCTTGGCGCCGGTAACCTTGGTGGAGAGGCGGAACTTGAAGCCCTGTTTGGTCAGCGAGCGCTGGAAGGTGGTGGCCACCTCGGCGTCCGCGCCGGGGATGATGCGGTCCAGGAACTCCACCACCTCGACCTCGGCGCCCAGGCGGCGCCAGACCGAGCCGAGCTCCAGCCCGATGATGCCCGCGCCGATGACGACCAGCTTCTTCGGCACAGGGCTGAGGGTCAGGGCGCCGGTGGAATCGACAATCCGCTTCTGGTCGACCTCGACGCCCGGGATGCGAGTGGGCTCCGAACCCGTGGCGATGACGACGTTCCTGGTGGTCAGCATGCGTTCGGCGCCGTCCTCGCCAGTCACCTTGACCTGGGTGGGCGAGACGATGACGCCGGCGCCCTTGATCCACTCGGCCTTGTTCTTTTTGAACAGGAACTCGATGCCCTTGGTCAGCTGGCCGACGCTGTCGTCCTTCTGCTTGTGCATCTGGGGCAGGTCGAGTTCGGGCGTCACCTTGATGCCGAGGCCGGCGAAGTCCTTGCCCGCCGCGCTGAACATCTCGGACGTGTGCAGCAGCGCCTTGGACGGGATGCAGCCCACATTGAGGCAGGTGCCGCCGAGGGTCTTGCGCTTCTCCACACAGGCGACCTTGAGGCCGAGCTGCCCCGCGCGGATGGCCGCGTTATAGCCTCCCGGTCCGCCACCGATGATGACCACGTCGTAGGACGTGTCGGGGGTAGTTTCGGCGTCGGCCATGGGTGCGGTTCCTCGCGGGGAGCGGGTCAGTCAGTTCGGGCTATAGATGGGGATGCAGCGATCAGAGATCGAGGATCAGGCGCTGCGGCTCCTCGATGTGTTCCTTGACCTTGACCAGGAAGGTCACGGCGCCCTGACCATCGACGACGCGGTGGTCGTAGCTCAGGGCCAGATACATCATCGGTCGGATCTTGATCTCGCCGCCGACCGCCATGGGGCGCTCCTTGATCGCGTGCATGCCGAGGATGCCGGACTGCGGCGCGTTGAGGATCGGGGTGGACATCAGCGAGCCGTAGACGCCGCCGTTGGAGATGGTGAAGGTGCCGCCCTGCATGTCGTCGATCGACAGCTTGCCCTCGCGGGCCTTCTTGCCGAGGTCGCCGATGGCCTTCTCGATGCCGGCGAGGGACAGGGCGTCCGCATCGCGCACCACCGGGACTACAAGGCCCTTTTCGGTGCCGACGGCGACGCCGATGTCGTAATGGTTCTTGTAGACCAGGTCCTGGCCATCGATCTCGGCATTGACGTCCGGTACGTCCTTCAGCGCGGCGATACAGGCGCGCACGAAGAAGGACATGAAGCCGAGCTTCACGCCGTGCTTCTTCTCGAAGGCGTCCTTGTACTGATTACGCAGGGCCATGACGTTGGTCATGTCCACCTCGTTGAAGGTGGTCAGCATGGCGGCCGAGTTCTGCGCATCCTTCAGCCGCTTGGCGATGGTCTGGCGCAGGCGCGTCATGCGCACGCGCTCCTCGCGGTCGGCCAGGGGACGCGGCGCGGCAGGAGCCGCGGCGACGGGCGAGGCCACTGCCTGAGGCGCGGGCGCGGCTTCGAGCGCGGCAAGGGCGTCGCCCTTGGTCAGTCGTCCGTCCTTGCCGGTGCCGGCGATGGCGGACGCGTCGAGCTTGTTCTCGGTGACGATGCGCTGGACCGATGGGGCAAGCGGCTGGGCTGCGGGAGCCTGAGCAGCCGCAGGGGCTGGAGCCGGCTTGGGCGCTTCGGTGGCGGGGGCGGGGGCGGGGGGCGGGGTCTCAGCAGCCTTGGGCGCCGGTGCGGCAGCGGCCGGCTGAGCGCCCGCTCCACCGACGGAGCCCAGCTTCTGGCCTGGGATGACGGTCGCGCCCTCCTCGGCATCGATGGTCAGGACGCCGTCGGCCGGAGCCACGACCTCGAGCGAAACCTTGTCGGTTTCGAGTTCGAGGATCAGCTCGTCCCGCTTCACGGTCTCGCCGCTTTTCTTGGACCACTTGGCGACAGTGGCTTCGCTTACGGATTCACCGAGCGCGGGAGTGACGATGTCGGCCATGGGTCTTCAATATCTCCAGATTTCGTAGAGGTGTCGCGCGTGCGATCAGCCCAGGGCCTCGTCTAAGAAGGCCTGCAGTTCTTTCAGGTGGCGGCTCATCAGACCCGCGGCCGGGGACGCCGAGGCGGGACGGCCCACATAGCGGGCGCGGCGCGAGATGTTCTCCGACCGCTCCAGCGTCAGTTCGATCCACGGATCGACAAAGGTCCAACCACCCATGTTACGCGGCTCTTCCTGGCACCAGATCAGTTCGGCGGTGGGGAAGCGCCCGAGTTCCTTGCGCATGGACTGCATCGGCCATGGGTAGAATTGCTCCAGACGCATCAGATAGATGTCGTCGCGGCCCTTCTTCTCGCGGGCGTCGAGCAGGTCGTAATAGACCTTGCCGGAGCAGAGCACGACGCGCTTGATCTCGTTGTCGGGCTTCAGCCGGATGGTGGTCTTTTCCGGGTTGGACTGCGCGTCATCGTGCAAAACGCGGTGGAAGGTCGAGCCCTCCGCCATATCCGACAGCTTGGACACCGCCTTCTTGTGGCGGAGCAAGGATTTGGGCGTCATCAACACCAGCGGCTTGCGGAACGGCCGGTGGATCTGGCGGCGCAGAATATGGAAGTAGTTGGCCGGGGTGGTGCAGTTGGCGATCTGCATATTGTCCTCGGCGCACATCTGCAGATAGCGCTCCAGGCGGGCGGAGGAGTGCTCCGGACCCTGCCCTTCGTAGCCGTGCGGCAGCAGCATGACGAGGCCGGACATGCGCAGCCACTTGCGCTCGCCCGATGAGATGAACTGGTCCATCACCACCTGGGCGCCGTTGGCGAAGTCGCCGAACTGGGCCTCCCACATGGTCAGGGTATTCGGGTCGGCGAGCGAATAGCCGTACTCGAAACCGAGCACCGCCTCTTCCGACAGGGCCGAGTCGATCACCTCATACTGGGCCTGGCCTGTTCGGATGTTCTGCAGCGGGATGTAGCGTTCCTCGGTCTTCTGGTCGATCAGGGCTGAGTGGCGGTGCGAGAAGGTGCCGCGCACGCTGTCCTGACCGGACAGGCGTACCGGGGCGCCTTCGTCGAGCAGCGTGGCGAAGGCCAGGTGTTCGGCCGCCCCCCAATCCAGACCCTCCCCGGTCTCGTAGGCGTGACGGCGGCCCTCGATCACGCGAGCGACAGTCTTGTGCGCGTCGACGCGTTCGGGAATGGCGGTGATCTGGCGACCGAGATCCTTGAGCTTCTGCAGCGGCACGCCGGTCTCGCCACGCGGCGTCTCGGCGCCCGGCGCTTCCAGATGAGACCACTTGCCGTCTAGCCAGTCGGCCTTGTTGGCCTTGTAGACCTTGCCGGCCTCGAACTCGGAGTCGAGAAACACCTGGAACTCGTCCACCCAGGTCTTCACGTCGGCGTCGGTGCAGACGCCCTCACCCACCAGGCGGTTGGCGTAGAGCTCGCGGGTCGACAGGTGATCCTTGATGATGGCGTACATCACCGGCTGGGTCATCGTCGGGTCGTCGCCCTCGTTGTGACCGAAGCGGCGGTAGCAGAACATGTCCACCACCACGTCCTTACCGAAGGTCTGGCGATATTCCGTGGCCACCTTCGCGGCGAACACCACCGACTCGGGGTCGTCGCCGTTGCAGTGCAGGATCGGAGCCTGGACCATCAGCGCCACGTCGGACGGATAGGGCGAGGAGCGCGAGAACCTGGGAGCGGTGGTGAAGCCGATCTGGTTGTTGACGATGAAGTGAACCGTGCCGCCGGTCATGTAGCCCTTGAGTTCCGACAGGGCGAAACACTCGGCCACCACGCCCTGGCCGGCGAAGGCGGCGTCGCCGTGCATGAGCAGGGGCATGACGCGCTCGCGGTCGAAGCTCTCGCCGTTCTCGCGCAGATCGAAGGTCTGCTTGGCGCGCGCCTTGCCGATCACGACCGGGTTGACGATCTCGAGGTGCGACGGGTTGGCGGTCAGCGACAGGTGGACCTTCTGCCCGTCGAACTCACGCTCGGACGAGGCGCCGAGGTGATACTTCACGTCGCCTGAGCCCTCGATGTCCGACGGTAGGGACGAGCCGCCCTGAAACTCGTGGAAGATCACATGGTAGGGTTTGCCCATCACGGCGGCGAGGACGTTCAGGCGGCCGCGGTGCGGCATGCCGAGCACGATCTCGTCCACGCCCATGGCGCCGCCGCGCTTGATCACCTGCTCCAGCGCCGGGACCAGGGCCTCGCCGCCGTCCAGACCGAAGCGCTTGGTGCCGGGGAAGCGCTTGTGCAGGAAGCGCTCGAAGCCTTCCGCCTCGATCAGCTTCTTAAGGATGGCGACCTTGCCCTCCTTGGTGAAGGCGATCTCCTTGTCCTTGCCCTCGATGCGTTCCTGGATCCAGGCCTTCTCGCCGGGATCGGAGATGTGCATGTACTGGACGCCCACATTGCCGCAGTAGGTGCGCTTCACGATGGCCAGGATCTCGCGCAGGGTCGCGGTCTCCATGCCGAGCACGAAGTCGAGGAAGATCGGCCGGTCGTAGTCGGCTTCGGTAAACCCGTAGCTGGCGGGGTCCAGCTCGGCGTTCTCCTTCTTGGGCTCGATACCCAAGGGGTCGAGATTGGCCTGTAGGTGACCGCGGATGCGATAGGCGCGAATCATCATGATGGCGCGGACGCTGTCGAGAGTGGCGGCGCGCACGGCCTCGGGCGAGGCGGTAGGGTTCTTGCTCTCGACGGCCTTGGCGATCTTGGCTTCCACCGCCGGCCACATGCCGTCGAGGGCGGAAAGCCAGTCGGGTCGCGCAGCGGGGACCGCCTTGGGCGTCCAGGCCGGATCTGCGGCGTTCTGGCGAACCAGATCCTTCTGTTCCTTCAGGCTTTCGAAGAAGGCGCGCCACGAGGGTTCGACCGAATTCGGATCGGCGGCGTAGCGACCGTAGAGATCCTCCACGAAGGCGGCGTTGCCGCCGTACAAGAAGGAAGTCTTCGCCATCACCTCGTTAAGGCGAGGCATGTCCTTAAAGTTCGCGTCGTCCGCCATTTCACACTCTCAACGCGGTCATGCGCGAGGTCGAAAGAGACGCGGGCGCAAGCCGCTGCAGCAATATGGTTGTCAGAGGGCCGGGTTACACCCAGCCCCATGAACAATTCCTGTCTTTAACCCTTCAAAACCGAGAGAAGGGTTTCGCCCAGACCAGCCGGCGAGGGCGAGACCTTGATCCCGGCCGATTCCATGGCCTCGATCTTGTCTTCCGCGCCACCCTTGCCGCCCGAGATGATCGCGCCCGCATGACCCATGCGGCGGCCCGGAGGCGCTGTGCGGCCGGCGATGAAGCCCGCCATCGGCTTTGAGCGGCCCTTCTTGGCCTCGTCCTTGATGAACTGGGCGGCGTCTTCCTCGGCCGAGCCGCCGATCTCGCCGATCATGATGATCGACTTGGTGGCTTCGTCGGCCAGGAACATCTCCAGGATGTCGATGAACTCGGTGCCTTTGACCGGGTCGCCGCCAATGCCGACCGCGGTGGTCTGACCGAGCTTGGCGTTCGTGGTCTGGAACACCGCTTCGTAGGTCAGGGTGCCGGAGCGCGACACCACACCCACCGAGCCTTCGGAGAAGATGTTGCCCGGCATGATGCCGATCTTGCACTGGCCCGGCGTCAGCACGCCTGGGCAGTTCGGCCCGATCAGGCGCGACTTGGAGCCGGCCAGCGAGCGCTTCACCTTCACCATGTCCTCTACCGGGATGCCCTCGGTGATGCAGATGATCAGCGCGATCTCCGCGTCGATGGCTTCGAGGATCGAGTCGGCGGCGAAGGGCGGCGGAACGTAGATGACCGAGGCGCTGGCGCCGGTCTTGGCCACGGCGTCGTGAACGCTGTCGAACACCGGCAGGCCCACATGGGTCATGCCGCCATTGCCGGGGGTCACGCCCCCGACCATCTGCGTGCCGTAGGCAATGGCCTGTTCGGTGTGGAAGGTGCCCTGCTGGCCGGTGATGCCTTGGCAGATCACCTTGGTATTCTTGTCGATCAGGATGGACATGAAGCCCCGAACCTCGCCGCGCTTTTCAGATTTGCGGCGTCGATAGCGCAGGAACGCGGGCGGGGGAACCGGCTAAAGGCGGAAACTGCCCCTGTGCGGGAAACTAATGCCCCTTGCGACCCTCGGCGGCTTTGGTTGGGGCGCTCGCAGGGGTGGTTTTCGCTTCGAGCACGAGTTCGGCGGCGAAGCGGCGCAGCTGCGGCGGAACACCTGCGTCGCCCCCGCTCAGGCCGTTCGCCGCCAGCGCCCCAGTCACGTCGCCGCCCGGCGGGTTGACCATTTCGCCGGTCTCCGGATCGACTCGGGCGCCGGATAGACCGGCCGCCGCACGCTCCGACTGGGGCGTGAAACGCGCCAGGGTGTCGATGTTGCGGGCGTAGAGCGATGCGCGATCGACCTCGCCGCCACACAGGTCTTCCAGCAGAAGGTCCACCGCCAGCTTGACGCTGGTCTCGGCGCGCGCAGCGCGCGGCGCCTGGGACCGCAGACAGACCTCCGCATGGGTAACCACGGGCGCCTGGGCCGAAGGGGCGGGAGCGGGGGCCGCCACAGGGATGGGCGGGGCCACCGGGGCCGGCGCCGGAGGCGGTGCGGACGCCGCGGGCTGTCGGGCGGGCGCACCGCCGTTGGCGACGGCGAGGAGGGCGCTCGAGGTGGTGGAGTTCGCCGGGCCGATCAGCGCCATCTCCACCGGTTGGGTCGGCGCCGCATAGGTCTGCGGCATCGGCGTGTTATCGGGCAGGGTGAGGGTCGCGTCCGGCTTGGCCGTGGGCGGACTCTCGTCCTTGGCCTTTTTCTTCGTCGCGGCGCCGGACGCGCCGGCAAGGGCGAGAGAAGCCACGAGGGCCAGGGCAAGGATGGGGAATGGCGCGCGCATGCACGCTAAACGCCTGAGACGCAAACAACCTTCAAGCGGAGCAGCAGCCGGCGCGGCTCTCAGCCGCACCGGACGCCTTGTTCAGCGAATATTCAGTTACGCCGCTGCGGCGCGGACGGCCTTGACGATCTTGTCGGCGGCGTCGGCCAGGTCGTTGGCGGCGATCACCGCGAGGCCCGAATTGTTCAGGATGTCCTTGCCCTGCTGCACGTTGGTGCCCTCGAGGCGGACCACCAGCGGAACCTTCAGGCCCACTTCCTTCACCGCCGCGATCACGCCCTCGGCGATGATGTCGCAACGCATGATGCCGCCGAAGATGTTGACCAGGATGCCCTTCACCGACGGGTCGGAGGTGATGATCTTGAACGCCGCGGTCACCTTTTCCTTGGAGGCGCCGCCGCCCACGTCGAGGAAGTTGGCGGGCTCGGAGCCGTAGAGCTTGATGATGTCCATGGTCGCCATGGCCAGACCGGCGCCGTTGACCATACAGCCGATTTCGCCGTCCAGGGTGATGTAGGAGAGGTCGTATTTGGACGCCTCGATCTCCTTCTCATCCTCCTCGGTGATGTCGCGCAGCTCCACGATATCCTTGTGGCGGTACAGGGCGTTGGAATCGAACGACACCTTGGCGTCGAGCACGCGCAGTTGCTGCACCTCGCCTTCCTTGGCCTCGGTGATGATCAGCGGGTTGATCTCCAGCATGGCCATGTCGGTCTGGACGAAGGCCGTATAGAGCTGGCCGAGCAATTTGAACGCCTGCTGGGCCAGATCGCCTTTCAGGTTCAACGCCTCCGCCAAGGCGCGGCCGTGATGCGGGAAGACGCCGGTAGCCGGGTCGATCTGGATGGTGATGATCTTTTCGGGGGTGGAGTGCGCCACTTCCTCGATGTCCATGCCGCCCTCGGTGGAGGCGACCACGGCGACGCGCGAGGTTTCGCGGTCGATCAGGAGAGACAGGTACAGTTCCTTCTCGATGTCCGAGGCTTCCTCGATATAGAGGCGATTGACCTGCTTGCCGTGCGGGCCGGTCTGGGCGGTCACGAGCACGCGGCCGAGCATTTCCTTGGCGTTGGCATAGACCTCGTCGGCGGTCTTGGAGAGGCGCACGCCGCCCTTGGCGTCGGGGCCGAGGCCCTCGAACTTGCCCTTGCCACGGCCGCCGGCGTGGATCTGGCTCTTGACCACGAACAGGGAGGAGCCGAGCTCTTCGGCAGCCTTCTTGGCTTCATCGGCGGTGAACACCGCGACGCCGCGCGAGACGGGAACGCCGAAGCCCTTGAGGACGGCCTTGGCCTGATACTCGTGAATGTTCATGCGCGGCGCCTGCGTTCAATGTTCCGATATGCGGGCGCTTATAGAGACGGCCATCCCCGCCCGCAACGGCGTAGCCTCACGCTGGCGGCAGGATGAAGAACGAACAGGCCAGGGCGGTGATAAGGAAGCGCATCAGCCAACCCACGGCGTGCGAAGCCAGGATCAGCGGGTGCAGTTTCATCCATAACCCATTCTGGATGAGCATCGGCACACTAGCGGCCAGCCAGGCGGCGAAGGCGGCCTTGAGGTAAAAGCGCAACAGGTGCGGGAACAGCAGGCAGAGCCAGACGAACCCGGCGCAGGCGATGACGCCCACCAGCTGGGACAGGAGTATCCGCCGGGCGTCCTTGCGGTCGCCGCGCCAGACTTCGGGGTGCAGCGAATAGCGGTCATGGAACAGCACGCCCATGAACAGCCAGTCCGTGATCGAGGCGAGCACAGACGACGCCACGATCGCCGCAATGATCCGCCAGGGGTCCAACCGGTCAGCTCCGCTCGTGTTGATCGGACCTTAGCCGAGTGAGACGTCCAGACAAGCCATGGCGCGCACCATGATTATCAACGAGGGTCATCAGCCTACCCGCGCGGACGCGAGCGGGCTGGGCGACCTCAGCGGTCGCCCGGTGCGGGCGGCTCCGGCGGCAAGGGCGGAAGCGGCGGCGGACCGCCCCGGGCCTGAGGCGGCATAGGCGGCATCGGAGGCATGGGCGGCGCCGTGCCGAGGTGCATCATACGCTGGCCGTGTTCGTGCTCGCCGCCGTGCATGCCGCGAAACCCCTCGCCCATGCCGCCGCGGTGCAGGGCGTCGAAAGCTTTCTGCTGCGAGGGGGTGAGCGCGGCGTAGAACGCCTTCACTGCGTTGACGTGGGCCAGCATCTCGGCCTGACGCTTGGCGCTTTCCTCGGTCATGTGCTTGACCATGGCGTCGAGGCGCTGTGGCGTCGTCATGGCCATCTGGGCCTCGCGCTGCTTCTCCAACGCCACCCGATGGGCTTCCATTTCTTTGCGGAAGCTTTCGGCCTCTACCTTCAGCTTGGCGGCGTCCACCTTGCCGTCCGGGCCGCGCTCCATCTTCATGCGCATCGCCATGCCCTCGTGCTCAGGGCCGTGCGGCGGCTTCATCGAGGCGAGAAAGGCCTGCAGAGCGGGCTCCTGTGCAGGGGTCAACTGGAGCACATCGCGCATGTGCTTCGCCATCTGCTCGGGATCGTGATGCTCGCGGTGCATCATCATAGCGTGCGGACCGCCGCGACCCATGCCGGGGCCATCGCCGTGCGACCAGTCGTCCACCACGGTCTTGCCGTCGCGGACGACAACCACGTGGCGAACGGCGGTCTTGCCGTCCGCGGTGGTCGAGGTCGAGGTGGTGGTGTCAGCGGCGAAAGCGGCGCCTGCGGTGAGTGCGAGGACGGCTGCGCCGCCCAGGGTGACCCGGCGAAGAATTGCATTTCGAAGCGGATGACGCATGGCCGCGACCCCTGTGTTGCGATGCCGGAAGCTTGACGGTGCATTGTGTCGTCGCGATGTCGGGTCAAGGTGCGATTTTCGCCCCAAGCCTGACCGTTCTGTTAGGTTCGCAGCGCACTTTGCAGGTGGTGCAACACGATGCCGGCGGTGACCGCCACGTTCAGCGAATCCCAGCCCTGCGCCATCGGGATGCGCACCGTCGCGGCGCGGCGCAGCAGATCGGGCGGCAGGCCCGGCCCCTCGGTCCCGAGCAGCACGGCGGTTCGAGCGGGCGGCGGCAGCTCGGCGAGCGTTCTGTCGCCGGACGGACTGAGGGCCAGGGGCTGGAAGCCATGTCGCTCCAGCGCGGCCGTCACGTCCTCGCCCTCCCTCCAGCGTGCGAAGGGCACGCGCAGGGCCGCGCCCACCGAAACGCGAATGGCCTTACGATAAAGCGGGTCGGCGCAGGTGGGGTCGAGCAACACCGCATGCGCGCCGAAGGCGGCGGCGTTGCGGAACAGTCCGCCCAGATTGTCGTGGTTGGACAGGCCGTGCAGGCTCAGCACCACCGCCCGCTCCGGCGCCCTCGCTAGCAGGGCTTCGGGCGTCAGGTCCGTCGCCGTCTCGCCGAGCGCCAGGATGCCGCGGTGCAGGTGAAAGCCGGCGATGGCGTCCACCACCTCCTGCCCTGCCACATAGACCGGCGTCTCCTCAGCCAGGTCGGCCAAGATGGGCCGAAGCTTATCCAGCCGCCGCCCGTCGATCAGCACCGACAGGCAGCGGTGACGCGAGGCGCGCGCCAGCACCGCCAGCACCACCTCCCCTTCGGCGATGAACCGCCCTTCTCGCCCAACCAGATCGCGTTCCTTGATGTCGCGATAGGGGGCGACGCGAGGATCGTCGGGGGAATCGACAGATGAAAATAGGGCCATAGACTACGTTTGGTTGCAATTCTGCGAAAGTTTACTTCGTTTCGTCTTCCGGTGGCGGTCACATTAACCGTGTGGTCAGCGCCGAGCTTTAGATCGAGCAAGACTTTTCGCTGGGGTACGATCTTTGGCCATACGACCTCTAGCCGCCACTCTGGCGCTTGGCTTCTGCGCATTCGCCGGATTCGCCTCGGCCGCCGACATGGTCAATGGTGGCAAGCTCCTGCTCACTGGCGGCGTCTCCACTGTAGAGGGGACCGGCGGCGGCGGCTTGGCCACCTGGGCCACCATTTCCGGCTACGGCACGCGCGACGGGGTCGGCGCCAATGTGCATGAAACCCATGTCCTCCTGCCAGACTACCAGTTCAACGCCGTGGGCGGCAGCGTCGGCCTGTTTGACCGGGTGGAGTTTGCCTATACGCGTCAGTCGTTCGACACCGGAGGGACAGGCGTCAAACTCGGCCTCGGCCACGGTTTCACCTTCGAGCAGGATGTGGTGAGCGCCAAGCTGCGCCTGATCGGCGACGCCATCTACGACCAGGATCGCTGGCTACCGCAGATCGCCGTCGGCGCTGAGTACAAGCACAACAATCAGACGGCTATCGTCCACGCCGTCGGGGCGACCCATGACGCGGGCGTCGACTACTACATCACCGCCACCAAGCTTTTCCTTGCCCAGAGCCTTCTGGTCAGTGGCGCGGTGCGCTGGACCGAGGCCAACCAGACCGGCCTGCTCGGCTTCGGCGGTCTGCACGGCTACCAGGCCCAGTTCGAGGGCTCGGCGGCCTATCTGCTGAGCCGCAACCTCGCGGTCGGCATCGAGTACCGCACCAAGCCCGACAACCTCGCCTTCGCCCATGAGAGCGACTGGAAGGACGTGTTCGTGGCCTACGATTTCAACAAGCACCTGTCGCTCACCGCCGCCTACGCGGATCTCGGCGACATCGCCACCTTCAGGAACCAACGCGGCCTCTACCTGTCCCTACAGGCCGGCTTCTAGGAGCGCATGACGATGATCCGCCCCCTCGCGCTGGCGCTCGCCGCCGCGCTGCTCGCCACCACCGCCGTGGCCGCGCAAACCGCGGACGCCCCCTCCGCTTCCGCCGCGCCTGCGGAACCGATCAAGGGCACGCCGGCGGAGAATGCCGGGGCCAGGCCCTTCACGGGCGACGGCATGTGGAAGGCCTTCCACGAGCAGGACGGCGTCCACCGCATCGTCGGCGACACCATCGACCTCAGCATGGCCGACCCGCGCATCTCCGACATCTTCAAGGGCAACGACATCCCCAAGCTGAAGACGCTGCTGGAGGAGCAGTTCTGCTATCTGCTCGGCGGCGGCTGCACCTATAAGGGCCGCGACATGAAGACGGCGCACAAGGATATGGGCCTGCAGATGTCCGACTTTAACGCCCTGGTGGAGAACCTGCAGACCGCCATGGACCGGGAACACGTCCCGTTCCGAGACCAGAACCGCCTCCTCGCCAAGCTGGCGCCCATGGAGCGTACGACTGTAACGCGCTGACCGATCAGCGCTTGAAGCGCACCTTGCCGATCACGAGTTCGTCCACCTCGAGCCGGCGAAAGCGCGCGTTGCCGACCATCAGACGCCCGATGGCGAGGGCGCCGATCGCCAAGGCGCCCACGGCCAAGGCTCCCGCCGCCGCCGAACCCAGGGCGATCAGACCGAGCGCACCCGCCGCCGAAACCTTGGCACCGGTGGCTTGCACCACGTCCGGTCGATGCGAGGGCTGCCAGCGCACCAGTTCGGGATTGGGATCGGCGTCCCAGGCCGGGTCGTCATCGATCTGCAGTTCGATATCGTTGGTCATGGGGCTGCAATCCTCTGCGGGGCCTCGAAGTTCCCCGGCACGTGACGAGACCGACCTGCGGCTGGTCTTCCGGAGCCGGTATCGCTAGAAGCCTGCAACCCTATCACAGAGCCCCAGAAGCACTCAGAAGCCCATGGCCGGACATTCCAAGTTCAAGAACATCCAGTTTCGCAAGGGCGCACAGGACAAGAAGCGCTCCAAGCTGTTCTCCAAACTGTCGCGCGACATCACTCTGGCGGCCAAGAACGGTTCGCCCGATCCCGGCACGAACGCCCGGCTGCGTCTGGCCATCACCAATGCCCGCGCCGAGTCCATGCCCAAGGACAATATCGACCGCGCCATCAAGAAGGCGCTGGGCGGCGAAACCGACACCTATGAGGACATCCGTTATGAGGGCTTCGGGCCCGGCGGCGTGGGCCTGATCGTTGAGGTGTTGACCGACAACCGCAATCGCGCCGCCGCCAACGTGCGCACCATCTTCGGCAAGAACGGCGGCAATATGGGCGAGTCCGGCTCGGTCTCGTTCATGTTCGATCGCCTGGGCCAGATCGTCTACCCCCTCTCCGCCGGGTCCGAGGACAAGGTGATGGAGGCGGCTATCGAGGCGGGAGCCGAAGATGTCGAGACCGACGCCGGCGACGAGGACACGCCCGCCACCCATGTGGTCTACACCGCCTTCGAAGATCTGAATGCCGTGGTCGATGCCCTGGAAGGCGTGCTGGGTCAGGCCAAGTCCACCGGCATCATCTGGAAGCCGAAGACCGCCACTCCGGTGGCCTCGGACGATGTGCCGACCTTGATGAAGCTGCTCGACGCCCTGGACGACGACGATGACGTGCAGACCGTGTTCGGCAATTACGACATCGCCGACGAGGACTTGGCCAAGCTCGGCTAGTCCACCGGCTCAGTCGCAGAAGACGCCCATGAGCATGGGGCGGGCGTAGAAGTCGACCGCCTCGGCGGGGCCGATGCCGCGGACCCAGGCATCGAGGTCGGCGGCGGCGTTCAAGGTGGCGTTGATGGTCTGGGCGGCGATCACCGCGTCCACCGGGCGGATCGAACCCTCGGCGATGCCGTCGGAGATCATGGCCGAGAAGCGGTCGGACAGACGGTTTGAGTGCTCCACGACCTGGTTGCGCATGCCCGTGGGCAGGGCCGACATGGCGGAGGTGCGCAAGAGCTGGCCCGCCTCGGTCATCTGGTATTCGACGATCCCCGCCGCCGCGCTCGACAGCCGGGCCCACTGGTCGCCTTGAATGCGCATGGCCGCGCTCTGCACCCGGCGCACCACCTCGAAAGTGCGCTCGAAGCAGGCCATGACCAGATCGTCCTTGGCCTCATTGTGATGGTAGAATGAGCCTTTGGTGACGTTGAGTTCGGCGGATATCTTCTCCACCGAGGCGCCGCGATAGCCACGTGAATTGATCAGCCTAGTGGCGGCCACCAGGAAGGTGTCGCGCCCACCCACCTCGAACGGCTCAGCGGAGACGGGGAGCGGCTGGGGCGCCCACCGGGCCCCGTCAGGCGCGAGGCCATGCACCAGGATGTCGCCCAGCCGGTCGCGAATGCGCGGATAGTCCTCCACCTCGTAGCGCGGAAGCCAGATCGCCGACCACAACACCTGCTCCAACAGCATATGGGTCTTGGCGTTGGCGGCCTTGCGCCCCGCCGAATCCCCGTCCCACACCAGTTGGCGCAGCTTGCGGAACATGTCGCCGTACGCGGCGCTGACCTGTTGCAGGTGCGGGGCGTTCAATGCGCGCACGTCGGCGAAGCTGGGGATGGGCGGACGCTCATCGAGCCGGATCGCCGCCTTGGCCTCCAGATAACGATGCAGGAATCGCCGCAGCCGCGCCTCGGGCGTGGTCGCCAGGAGCGCGTCGTCGATCATGGCGTCGAACTGGGCGATGCCTGCAAAGAAGCAGGCCGCGGCCAGATCTTCCTTCTTCTTGAAATAATAGGTGACGCTCGTGGTGATCAGGCCGACGCTCGCCGCCACGTCGGCCAGGGTCATGCCCTTGACCCCGCGCTGGTTCAGGATGTGCGTCGCCGCCGCAACGATGGCGTCGCGCTTTTTGGCATAGCGCTGGGTCGAGGCGGTCACTATGGGGCTGGCGTCCATGCGCCGAAGGTCGCGCGGGACCAGCGGATTGTCTAGCCGGCCTCGCTCACGGCATCCGGCTCCAGCGCATATTCGCGGGAGCAATATTCGCAGGTGACGTGGATGCGCCCGTCCGCCTCGACCATCCCGGCCACGTCCTCCTTGGGGAAGGAGCGCAACATGCCCGTGACCCGGTCGTCGGAGCATCGGCAGAACGCCGTGAGCGCCTTGGCCGGGAAGAGCCGCACCCCGTCCTCGTGGAAGAGGCGGAACAGCAAGGTTTCAGGCGAAACCAGCGGATCGAGCAGTTCGTCCTCGCCGAGGGTGGCGAACAGGGCCTGGGCCCGCTCCCACGCATCTTCGGTGGAGCCGCGCGCCTGATCCTCGGCGATGTTCTGGATCATCATGCCGCCGGCGCGCCAGCGCAGGCCCTCCGCATCATGCACTTGGCCCACCGCCAGCTTGACCTGGGTGGGCACCTGTTCGGACTGGGCGAAATATTCCGCTGCAGACAGGGCCAGGGTGTCGCCCTCGATGGCGGTGACGCCCTGATAGCGGTCTTTGGCCCCGATAGGGTCGATGGTCATGATGAAAACGCCCTTGCCCAGCAGGGCCTGAGCGCCCGGCCGCGCTTCGCCCAAAGCCGCCAGCCGATCGGCGTCGAACCGGCAATAGCCGCGCAGGCCCCCGGTGGTGTCGTAATCGGCCACCACATAGGCCACCGGCCCGTCGCCTTGGGCCTGCACGATCAGGCGGCCCTCAAACTTCAGGCTTGAGCCCACAAGTGCCGCCAGAGCGGCGGCCTCGCCCAGCAGGCGCGCGACGGGTTCGGGATAGTCGTGGCGGTTGAGGACTTCGTCCACGACGGGGCCGAGACGCACGATGCGGCCTCGCGCGGGCTGGCCCTCGATCTGGAAGGGCGCAACGAGGTCATCGTCCAGCGGATGGATGTCGGAAACGGTCGAACTTTCTGAAAGCATGGGCGGGAATGTAGGCGACGGATCGGATTTTGCGAGCGTCGCAGCCTTTGCGCGCCAGCGGACCTCCGCCAGACAGCGTGCGACAGAGGCGCAGGCGCCCATTTGAGGTATGGTTGGTGATTCGCATTCGCCGGCCGCTTCGCTGTGTCCGGCCAGGGATGACAAGTACGCCGGATGGCCGGTCTGGACGCCGCATTCTACGCCGCGGGGGGCGCTTCCAGCCTGGCGCTGGCCGCCGCCCTGTGGGCGCTGGCGCTGCGGCGCTCGTCGCAGCGGCGCATCCGCGAACTAACCGTGCAACTGTCCGTGCGCGACCCCGACGCCGCCCAGGCCTCCGCCGAAGCCTTCGGCAGCGCGGTGATCGCCATCGACCCTGGCGCGGAGGGGGCGCCCACCGCCGAGCTCGCCGCCGGTCCCGACAGCCTCGCCGCTTGCGCCGTCGCTCTAGGCCTTGGCGCCGACACCCTGCCCGAGCAGATGGTCGAGGCGCTGATCCACTCCGATCCCGACCATGGTCGCAAGATCCAGGCCCTGATTGAGCGCGGCGAGCCCTGCGACTTCGAAGCCCCCGGCCCGGACGGCGGCGCGGTGGTCGTGGTCGGCCGCACGGCGGGCGCCATGGCCTGGCTCCGCCTGCAGGTTGCAGAAGGATCAGGCGCGGGCCTGCCCTCGGCCGCGCGCTTCGCCGCCTTCCTCGATGTGCAGCCCGCTCCGGCCTGGATCGTCGGGCCGGACGGGCGGCTCCTGTGGGCGAACCGCGCTTGGCTGAACGCTGCCGACGCCCCCAGCATCGAGGCCGCCCAGGTGCGCGACCTGGCCTTCGACCGCTCCATCGAGGCGGTGGCGGCCGAGGCGGCTGTGGCCGGCGAAGCGCGCGAGGCGCTGCGCTGGGCCCCGGTCAAGGGCCGCCGCCGCGCCTTCCAGGTCACCGCCGAACCGCTCGAAGGCGGCGGTGCGGGGGCCGTGGCGCTGGACGTGACTGAGACCGCCGACGTGCGCGAGACCCTGCGCCGCACCGCCGCCGCCCACGACGAGACCCTGAACCGACTCGACGATGCAGTGGCCATCTTCGGTCCCGACAAACGTCTGTCGTTTCACAACATCGCCTTCGCCGAACTGTGGGGGCTGGAGCCCGCCTGGCTGGAGGAGAAGCCGACCAATGGCGAGGTTCTGGACCGTCTGCGCCAGCGCCGCCGCCTGCCTGACACCGTCGACTACGCCGCCTGGAAGGCCAAGGAGCTCGGCTATTACGAGTCGCTGGAGGCTACGCCCGACGAACTATGGAGCGTGCCGGACGGGCGCACCCTGCGCGTGGTGCGTCAGCCCCACCCGCTGGGCGGCCTGCTCATCCTCTACTCGGACATCACCGGCGAGCTTCGCCTTCGCGCCCAATACAATGGCCTGGTGCAGGTCCAGCAGGCAACCCTCGACAAGCTGAACGACGCGGTGGCGGTGTTCGGCTCGGACGGGCGGCTGCGCCTGCACAACGAGGCCTTCGAGCGGTTTTGGGGCCTGACCGCCCAGGCGGTGCAGGACGCGGGGGACTTCGACGGCATCGCCGCCCTGTGCACGCCCCTGCTGCACGACCGGGTGTTCTGGCGCGAGCTAAAGGCCCGTGTCGCCGATCCGGATCCGCAGGCGCGTGCGCCGGTGACGGGGGAGATCCGCACCTCCGACCAGCGCATCGTCGCCTACCAGACCCGCCCACTGCCCGACGGAGCCACCCTGCTCGGCTTCGACGACGTGACCGCCACGCGCAAGCTGGAGGAAGCGGTGATCGCCCGCTCCGAGGCCCTGGCTGACGCCGAGCGTCTGAAGCGCGACTTCGTCGGCAACGTCTCCTACGAACTGCGTACGCCCCTCACCACCATAATCGGCTATTCGGAACTGCTCGAAAGCTTGGGCGACCAGCTCGGAGACCGGGCGCGGGGCCATGTGGCGTCCGTGCGCGCCGCGGCCTCGCAGCTCGCCCGCTCCATCGACGACGTGCTGGACATGGCCCAGATCGACGCCGGCGAGATGGCCCTCAGCCTCGGCGATACCGAGATCGGCGCCCTTCTGCAAAGAGCGGTAGAGCGGTCGGAAAAGCTGGCCGAACAGGGCGGGGTGACGCTGCGCTTCGATCTCGACCATGCGGGCGGTATCATCCGCGCCGATGCACGGCGGCTGGAGCAGGCCATCGACCACCTGCTCGCCAACGCCATCCGTTCCACCCCACCGGGCGGCACGGTGACCCTCGACGCGCGGCGCGGCCATGGCGAGGTGCGCCTCAGCGTCACCGACACCGGGCGCGGCATCCCCTATCATGTGCAAGCCCACATCTTCGACCGCTTCGTCGGTCGCGACCGCGGCGGTCCGGGCCTCGGCCTCGCCCTCGTCAAGGCGCTGATCGAACTGCACGGCGGCTGGGTGGCGCTAGAGAGCGAACCCGGCAAGGGCGCCACCTTCACCTGCCACGTCCCCGAAAGCGCCGACGTGGCGGGCGCGCACCCCGAGCTGAGCTTCGGCTAGATTTTCTGCTCGGCGAGATCGCCCCAGCGCGATCGCCCCTGCTCAATAAGTTGCGCCAGTTCCTCGCCACGGATATTGATACCGGCTGGAACTTGTAGTCGAGCACCCGTCTGGCCGAGCTCACCCTTCTGGCGGATAACAAGGGCGCTACCGGCTCGATAGCCAAAGGGTTCAAGTTTCGCGTCCACGATCTGATCCCAGCCCAGTGTCCTATCCCGCCCCTTGCTCGTCAGCGTGACGCCGCGCTCATCGATGGCGAAGACGTCCCGACGCAACAGGCTTTCGAACAATTTGAAGCCAGCGAAGCCAGCCATTAAGGCGGTTCCAACCATCACCAGCCCAAGGCCGGCCGGCGGAGCCCCTTTGGCCAGGATCACTAGCCAGAGTGTAAAGCCTCCAAAGAGGAGCAAATTGACCGCAGGAAACCAGACGAGCGAAACTCGGCTTGTGGTCAGACGCAAAGGCAAGGAATGCATTGTGGCGCTATCGGATGTTGAAACGCAAACGGAGCCAACACTATGATCACGTTGCTGGCGGTCAAAGAATGTATCGACGCCCGCGACGTCGACCTGTCCGGATCGACCTTCAATGACGTGAAACTAGCGAACGCGACATTCGAGAACATTAACTTGGAGGCCGCACGGATCCACGACGCCAATCTCTCCGGCGTTGCGTTCAGCGATTGCCGCATCGAAGGCGCGACGCTCGAAGGAGTGCTCCTGACCGACCTGCTGGCTGCTTGGCGCAAAGCGGCGGAATAAGCCGGGCTCGCCGCCTGACTGCGCGTTGACTTCGCGAGCTTCCTGGCTATAAGACGCTCCCTCTCGCCCGCGGGCTATCTCGCGGGCGCTTCCGTTTTTGCGCGGTTGGTCGGCAGGTTTCGTTTCTGCAACCGATCGTCTGGCTCTAGAAGGCTCAACCATGTACGCGGTGATCAAGACCGGCGGCAAACAGTACCGGGTCCAACCGGGCGACGTGCTGGTCGTCGAAAAGCTCGACGGCGATGTCGGCTCGACGGTGAAGTTCGACCAGATCCTCGCCCATGGCGAAGGCGGCGACGTCACGCTCGGCGCCCCCCTCGTGGACGGCGCCTTCGTGCACGCCACCCTGATCGAGACCCGCAAGGGCGAGAAGGTGAAGATCTTCAAGAAGATCCGCCGTCAGGGCTATCGCCGGACCCGCGGTCACCGCCAGCATGAGACCGTTCTGCGCGTTACCGGCCTCGAAATCGGCGGCGAGACCACGAAGTGGGACGGCGAAGTCGATCTTTCCTCCAAGGCCCTGATCAACGCCAAGGCCCGCGGCCTGACCGCGCTGGTCGCCGAGCTCGAAGCCGCCGCCGCCCCGGCCGCGAGCGCCGAGACGCCCGCCGCGCCGAAGAAGGCCAAGGCCGCCCCGAAGACCGAAGCGCTCGACACCGCGGGCACCGAAGCCGATGGCGTGACCGCTGAAACCGCTGCCCCGAAGAAGAAGGCCGCCCCTAAGGCGAAGCCGGCTTCCGACAGCGCCGAATAAGAAGGAGACCGACAGATGGCACACAAGAAGTCTGGTGGTTCGTCCCGTAACGGCCGCGATTCCGACGGCCGTCGCCTAGGCGTCAAGAAGTTTGGTGGCGAACAGGTCATCGGCGGCAACATCATCGTTCGCCAGCGCGGCACCAAGTTCTGGCCGGGCGACAACTGCGGCATGGGCAAGGATCATACCCTGTTCGCCACCGCCGCCGGCTCGGTAGCCTTCAAGACCAAGCGCGACGACCGCACCTACGTATCGGTCATCCCGGCCGAGACCACCAAGCAGGCCGCCGAATAGCGATCCGAAGATTGAACCGGATCGCAGGCCAGGAGCCCCGATCCGGATCGCGAAACTAGCGCGGGGAGTCCGGATCACCGGGCTCCCCGTTTTCGTTCCACTCCCCGCGCGCCGGGCTCCGCAGGGGCCGGAAAGGGGAGCTATGAGCGCGAACGAACCCTCCATCGGTCCATCGGTCCGCATCGAGACGGACCGTCTGGTGCTGCGCCCCGTGCAGGCCGGCGACGCTTCGGCCATCCATGCGGGCATCAACGACTACGCCATCGTCAGCATGCTGGCGAACGCGCCCTGGCCCTATGGGCCGGGCGACGCCGAAGCCTTCGTCGCCTCGATGGAGGCGCGCGATCGAACGCGCGAGCAGCCTTTGGCTATCGAGCACCGCCGCCACGGCCTCATCGGCGTCACCGGCTTCCACGCCTCCCAGGATGAAGCCTTCCCCGAGCTCGGCTACTGGGTTGCGCGCGATCACTGGGGCCAGGGCTACGCCTCGGAAGCCGCCAGCGCCGCCCTTGTCTGGGCGCACGAAGGCTGGGGTAAGCGGGCGGTGCGCGCCGGTCACTTCGTTGAGAATACGGCGTCGGCGCGCGTGCTTGTGAAGGCGGGCATGCTCTACACCGGAGTCGTCGCCCCGCTCTACTCCAAGGCCCGCGGCGAAGCCGTCCCGTCGCGTAAGATGATCTGGCTGGCCTAGAGAGCGACGAGGTTCTAGGCCGCGCGGACGTTCTCGCTGGGCGCGTTGGCGGCCGCTTTGTCGCGCGCGCGCAGGGTATCGACCAGTCGGCGGATGCGGCGGATTTCCCGTTTCAACCCGGCCATGGTGACCAGGCGCCAGGCGAGGCGGGGGCTCTGCGACTCCAGCTCGGCCCAGAAGGCGCCGAAATACGGATGGCGGCCAAGGGCGGTGCGGTATGCTTCCACGGGGATACGAAGGGTGCGCGCCCACGACTCGGCGCGGGTCTCCGCCTGACCCATTCGCCACTGGTCGCGCAGTTGACCCCGCCACAGGGCTCGGCGGAAGGTGGACATGGCCACCTCCAGCGCGTCGTCGCAAGGGTGGTCCGGATCGGTCCGCAGGCGGATCTCGTCGGCCAGGCCGCCCGAGGCGCGGCCGTCGGTTCGGGCCGAGGTCACCACCTGCACTTCCAGCGAATGGCGGATCTTGCCATCGATGCGGCGGACCATCTCGAACAGGGCGCGGTCTTCGCCCACCGGGCGCGGCGGCAGGCCGCCGATGGCCCGGTAGGCGGCGGCGGTCAGGGCGGCGGAGGCGCCGCAGTTCTGGTTGTGACGCGGCCAGGCGTCATGCGCCTCCGGATCGACGCGGGCGTCGAGCTCGGCGGCGAGCTGCTGGTATTCCCACTCCAGCGAGCCACGCTCCAGGATGGCGGGCGGGAGCTGCATCAGCTCCATCGGGTCCGCCATTACATAGCCAGCGACGGCGTCGTGGCCGGCCTCGATCTCGCGGCGGTTGGCGGCGATCCATTCCTCGTGCGCCAAGGTGTCGGCGTCGGTGGTCAGGATCAGGCCGTCCGGGGCCACCAGGGCGGCGGCGGCGTCCATGGCCAGCTTTCGCGCCCACCCGGCATTGGCATAGGCCTTGGGCAGGTTCACCGAATGGATTTCGATACGGTAGGGCAACAGCGGCGCGACTTGGCGCACGATTTCGGCGGTGCCGTCGGTGGTGTTGTTGAGCAGGAGCACCACAGCGATGTCGGCGAAATCCACGTCTTCCTGCAGGCCGAGCGCCTCCAGGCATAGCGGGATCCGCTCCACCTCGTCCTTCACCGGAATGGCGACGACAATGCGCGGCGCCGTGTCGCCTCCGCCCAGCCGCTCGACCTCGATCCCGAAGTCCGCCTTAGCGCTCTCGATCATCACGCGCCCATAAACCCGCTTAAGGCCGTCCAGCCCGAAGACACGCAACGCCCAAGGTCGGAAAAAGTCACCCCGCCTTCACGTGATGTGGCGTGATTACGGTCATTTTGCGCATCGGAATCGACCAGCGACGCACGGGACGGTGAGGCCAGGGACATGAAGCTCTTAAGGAGAAGCGCGCGGGGTGACGCAGCCAAGCGGCCCGCTTTGCGCGACCGTCACACTTTGTAGCAAGACGTGAGGCGCGCGCCTAGCCTTTACGGCAAAACGGCGCCGCGACCGAATGTGACGTTGCGCGACAGGACTTGGAGGCCAGCCCGCGAAGCCCGTCCTGGATCGACCCCTCAAGAATCCTCGGCGCGACGACCGGCCATCTCCGATCGTCGGCCCGGCCCCTCTAGAGCGCTGCATCCAGCAAGGCCTCGCGCACCAGGTCAGGACGCTCCATGGGCAGGAAGTGAGAGGTTCCCGGCACGGTGGTCAACAAGACCCGCCGATTAGTGCGTTTCAGGGCCTCCGGCGAAGCCCGGAGCGTGGAGCCGCGTTCAGCGCGGAACACGGTGACCGGGGACTTGATACGCGACAGGGCCCGCCACGGGTCATGCGCCTGGCCCGCGAAGCTTGCGGCCTCCCACGCCGGCGTGCAAGCGAGCTCCACCCCGCCGTCCGCCTTGGCGCGAAAGCCGGCGGCGACATAGTCAGCAAGCTGAACGTCGCTCCAGGTCTTGAAGGCGCCCCGGCCCTTATAGGCGGTGAAGGCGGCCTCGAAGCTGTCGAAGCCCGGCCGGCGCCGGTAGGCGGCCTCGGCGATGGGAATGCGGCGGCCGATCCTGCGCGCCGCCCAGGGCAACTGCGCGCCGAGCGCCATCAGCCGTGGAAACATCACCGGGTCGAACAGGACGAGGCCGCGCACGCCCTCGGGCCGACGCCCCGCGGCGAGCAGGGACACGGTCCCGCCCATGGAGTGTCCGGCAAGGATCGGCGGCGGTCCGTCCAGCGTGGCGAGCAGCGCCAGAAGATCGTCGCGATAAAACTTCCATGACAAAAGCTTGGCCGGATCGGCGGGTAGGCGGCTGGCGCCATGCCCGCGCTGATCCACAGCCAGGATGCGCAGGGTGGCTGCGAGGGGGGCGAGGATGGAGCGATAGGTCAGGGCGTTGAAGCCGTTGGCGTGCAGAAAGACCACGTCCACCGGACGCGCCTCGTCGCCGAAGTCGAGCGCCGCCATCTCACCATCGGGCAGGCGGATCATCCGCCGCCGCGGTTCGCCGAACACCGCCGCGTCCATCGCCTGCTCCTGGGTCGAGAGCGCCAAGGTATGCCCGTCAATGCGGCGAGGGAAGGGCGATCAGACGCGCGCGACCAGCGATCCGGCGATCACGCCCCAGATCACCACGGCCCAGCCCAGCATCAGCAGCAGACCGCCGACGGGTGTCACCGCGCCCAGCACCTTCACCCCGGTCAATGCCATCAGATACAGCGAGCCGCCGAACACCAGGCCGCCAAGGCCGAACAGCCATCCCGCCCAGCCCGCCTGGGTCAGGGCCATGCGCATGAAACCGTAGCAGGCGAGACCGGCTACCGCGTGCACCAGTTGGTACTGAGCCCCGGTGCGCAGCCAATCCTTCACCTGCGGATCGGAGACGCCGTGCGCGCCGAACGCACCGGCCGCCACGGCCATCAGCCCGTTGATCCCGGCTAGCAGAAGCCAGATCCGCGTCGTCGATTCCATTTGGGCTCCTGGATTGGGCGCGACCAGTCCTATTTCACCCCATCGACCAGCGCCAGTATCGAGATGTTTTCGGGCCGCACCTTGTAGCCGTCATAGGCCAGCTTGGCCTTCACCACGCCGGCGCGATCGAGCACGAAGATCGAGGGCTTGGGCACCCCGTCGGCGAAGCTGTGCGGCGCATATTGGGGATCACGCAGCTTGTAGGCGTCGATCATCTTGGAGCCGTCGTCGGACAGAAGCGGATAGGCCACGCCCTGCTTCTCGGCGAACGTGGCCAGGGCGTCCGGCGCGTCATAGCTGATCGCCGCCAGCCCATAGCCGCGCTCGGCCAGGGGCGCCTGCACCGCCTTCAGGTCGATCAGCTGGTGCTGGCAGAACGGACACCATCGCGCCGAGCGGAAGAAGACCAGCACAACGCCCTTCTTGCCCGAAACGCTGGCGAGGTCGCGCGGCTTGCCGGCGGCGTCCTTGGCCACCAGCGCCGGGGCCACGGCGCCTACCGCCGGGCCGATGTCGATCGGTTTGCCGGGCATTTGGGCCGAGGCCGCGACGGGCGCCGCGAGGGCGAGGATGGCGAAGGCGACGAGGGCGTTGCGCACGATAGGCTCCGGGTTCAGCTCTGGCATACTACGCCCGGCGACGTGCTTGGGTTACGGCAGGCTGGTTGCCATGGGAGGCTGATTCGGACGTGCAGGCCCTTCGCGCCACACCGCTAAGGCTAGGCCTGTTCTATGCCGTGCTCTATCTGAGTTCGGGGGTCGCGACGCCCTATATCGGCCTATGGCTGCACGCGGGCGGACTGAATGGCGGGGAGATCGGCGTCATCCTCGCCACGCCCATGCTGGCGCGGCTCGTGGCGGGCGCCATTCTGGCGGTCTGGGCCGATGGGTTTCGGCTGCGGCGGACGGCGATCCTGATCCTGGCGGCGATCTCGGCGGCGGGCCATTGCGCCCTTCTGCTGACCTCCGGGTTTGGGCCGTGGCTCGCCGCGTGGTTCGTGGCCTCGGTCGGGTTTCAGGCCTGCACGCCGCTGACGGACGTCATCACTCTGCGCCGCGCCGCCACCGAAGGGTTCGCCTATGCGACGCCGCGCGGGATGGGATCGGCGGGTTATATCTTAGCCAATGTGGTGGCGGGCCTGCTGATCCCGCGCTTCGGCCCGGCGCTCGTGATCTGGTGGCTGGTCGCGACGGGCATGCTGATCGTGATCGGCTCGCGCTTGCTGGTGCCGCCCGACCCGGTGACGGACGACGGCGCGCGCATCACCGGCAAGAGCCGTTTGGCCGGGACCGGCGCCCTGCTGAAGGACCCGGTGTTCATGCTGATGCTCGGCTCGGTCGCCTTCGTCCAGGCCGCCCACGCCTTCTACTACGCCTTCTCCACCCTGCTCTGGCGCGCGCAGGGAATCGCACCGGGGTGGAGCGGCGTGCTGTGGGGTGTCGGGGTGGGGGTCGAGGTGGTGTTTCTGTGGTTCGGCGAACCCCTGCGTCGGCGGCTGGGTCCCGAGCGGCTATTGATCCTCGGCGCGGCCGGGGCGCTAGTGCGCTGGACCGCCTATGCCTTCTCGCCGCCGCTCTGGCTGCTGTTTCCGCTACAGGCCCTGCATAGCCTCAGCTTCACCGCCACCTTCATCGCCTCGCTGGAGCTTACCGAACGCCTGTCGCCACGCCGCCACGCCTCCGCGGCGCAGTCGCTGAACGCCGGGCTGTCGCTGGGGCTGGCGAGCGGGCTCGCCACCCTCGCCGCCGGACCGCTCTACGATCATGTGGGTGCGCTTGGATATCTGGCCATGAGCGCCAGCGCTGGGCTCGGCTTGGTCGGCGCGATCTGGCTCTACAGACTAAGGCCGAATTCGGAGACGATGAAGTCGTAGAGGTCCGGCTGGTTCTTCTGCACCGTGCCTCGGGTGAAGGGCGGACGCGCCGCCCTGCCCCACAGCACCACGCTGGCGTTCATGGCGAAGAACTCCACCGGATTGCTGAGCATGTAGGACCGATCCGGATACCAGCCCCTGCGCTTCGCCGCCTCGTAGAAGCCGATGATGGCCGGGTTACGCGCCCCGCCCTCCATGCTGTTGAAGTGGTAGACGTGGATCAGCTCGTGCAGCAGCACCGGGTTCTCGCGCGGCTGCGGCTCGGGCGAGAGGAACAGGCGCATCTTCCCCGCCCGGCCCGGCTCCTTCAGGGTGGTGTCGATGGTCAGCACCTGCGCACGCCAGAAATCCTTGATCTCCGGCTTGATGTTCACGCTCTCCACCAGATCGATCTGCGCCTTGAGAGAGTCCCACTGGCGCGCATCCAGCCCGGACGGCAGGCTCGACTCGTCGATGGTCCAGCCGCGATAATCCCTTGTCGCGGCCAAGGCGGCGCCCGGTGCGGCGGCTGCACCGGCGACGAGGACGAGCAGCTTGCGGCGGTCGATCATCCCCACACCTCTGGTCCAAAGGGCATGATTGCCGAACCGACGAAGTGCAGCCCCGGCTCCCGATCCCGCGCCAACAGCAGCGGCCCGTCAAGGTCCACGAAGGCCGCCCCCTGGGCGATCAGCATCGCCGGCGCCATGGAGAGCGAAGTGGCCACCATACAGCCGGCCATGATCTGCAGTCCCCGCGCCATCGCCGCCTCGCGCAAGGCCAGGGCCTCGGTCAGCCCACCGGTCTTGTCGAGTTTGATATTGATGCAGCTATAGCGACGGGCGCAGACATCCAGCTCGGCGCGCGAGTGGATGGATTCGTCGGCGCAGAGCAGGACCGGGCTCTGGAACCCCTCAAGATCGTCATCGGCCCCGGCGGGCAGCGGCTGTTCGATGGCCTTCACGTCCAGCCGAGCGAAATCCGGGGCGAGGCGGGTCAGGGTATCGAGGGTCAGGCCCTCGTTGGCGTCAACGATGAGGCGTGACTTGGGCGCGGCGCGGCGCACCGCTTCTACCCTATCCAGGTCGTCCGGGCCGCCGATCTTCAGCTTGAGCAGGGGACGCCCTGACGCTGCCCGCGCCGCCTCGCCCATGGCCTCGGCAGGGCCGAAGCTGATGGTGTAGGCGGTCTTCACCGGATCGAGGCGGGCGAAACCGGCCAGGTCAGCGGCGCGGCGACCGCTGCGCTTGGCCTCCAAGTCCCACAGGGCGCAGTCGAGCGCGTTGCGCGCCGCCCCGGGGGGTAGGAGCGACTGTAGCGCCGCCCGATCCGCGCCCGCTTCGATGGCCACGCGCGCGGTCTCGATCTCGGCTCGGACGCTCTCGATGCTCTCGCCGTAGCGGCCATAGGGGACGGCCTCGCCTCGGCCGACATGGCCGCGCGCGGCGATTTCGGCGATCACCACATGCGCCTCGGTCTTGGAGCCGCGTGAGATGGTGAAGGCGCCGGCGATAGGCCAGCGCTCGTCCCTGACCGTGAGGCGGATCAATGCAACTCGCCGACCGCCGCGTCGAACAGCAGGAAGGCTCGCCCTGGATCCGAGCCGAGCAGGGCGGCGGTCATGAAGCCCTCTCGGTCGCGCCGGGCGCTGTCGTTGAGCAGGTCCTCATAGCGTCGCACATAGCGGTCGGCATGGGCGCGCAGCACCTTGTCCGTGAGCACGCGGCGGGACAGGCGACGCACCGCGCCCGGGGCCAGGGCCCGCACCGCCTCGCGCACGGCCTCCACATCGCCGCGCTGCATGGCGACGGCGATGGCGTCGATCTGGGCCAGCGGCAGAAGGGTGGCGGCGTCCAGGCCCAGGCTCTCGATCTCCGAGATCAGACGCTCGGCCAGGACTTCATCGTCGATGGGCGGCTCGTCGATTGAGGACAGCAGGTCCTTCCACGTCCAGGCGGCGGTTTCCTTGGCCGGTTCGGCGCGTGCAGGCTCAGCGCGTGACGCGGCCGGACGCTGGAAGGCGTCCAGCGTCGAATAGGTCGGGGGCGCGGGTGGACGCGAGGATGGCGCGGCCGCGACGGGGGTCGGCGCGGGGCGTGCGGTGATCTCCGGCTCCGGCGTCAGGCGCAGGCGCGGACGCAGGCCGAGCTCGGCTGAAGCGGGAGGCGCGGAAAGCGCGGAAGGCCGCAGCGGCGGCTCGGGTGCAGCGGTCGGCGCGACCGGCGGCGCGGGTGGGCTCGCCGGAATGCGGATAGCGCGCTCGGCGAAGCTTGCGGCGGCTGGTGTGGGCGCAGGCCGCGCCGCCGGAAGCGGCGCCGGCGTGGGCGATGCGGCACGGGCAACGGCCTGCTCGGTCACGGCGGCGACCTTACCCATGGTCTTCAGCGCCTCGGACAGCATCTCGTAATTCTTGCGCACCCGGTCCTGGAGGGCGACGTCCACCGCCTCGGTGTCGGCCGCGACCTTGCGGGCGCTGGCGGCGATCTCGGTGAGGCCCCTGTCCACCGCCGCGCGCACGGCGTCCGCCTGCTGGCGAGTCTGCTCAGGCACCGTGGCGATGCGCTGATGCACGCCGGAGAGCATGGTTTCGACCTCGCCCAGCATGTCGCCGACGGCGAGGCGCGCGCTTTCCGCCTGACTGCGCGCCGCGGCGGGCAGATCGGCGATGCGCTGGTCCACGGCGGAGAGCATCCCCTCTACCTCGCCCAACGCCTGGCGGGCGGAGGCCAGGCCGGCGTCGATCCGATCGACCGCCCCCTGCCCGGCCTGCTCCACCAGGGCGGCGGCCTGCTCGATGGTGCGGCGCGCGGCGTTGATGCGCGAGTCGAAGGCCTGGTCGGCTTTCTGGCCGGCGGCGAAAGCGGCCTCGCCCAGTTGTTCCACGCGAGCACGAGCGGTCTCGGCCTGGGCGACCGCGGCGGCTTCAGCTTCGGCGAGGTTGGCGACGGCGGTTCGCCGGGTCTCTTCGGCGCGCGCGGCCAAGCCCTCCAGCGCGGCGTGGGTGTCGTGCTCGATGGCCGCACGTTCCTCGGCCAGACGGACCGCGGCGGCGCGGCGCGCTTCGTCGGCCACGGCGGCGAGCCCCTCCAGCGCGGACTGGCTGTCGCGTTCGATGGCGGCCCGCTCTTCAGCCACGGCGCCCTGGAACAGGGAAAGTGCGGCGCGGGCGCGGGCGTCGAGCGCGGCCTGTTCGCCCTGGACCTGCTCGGCTAAGCCGCGCAGGCGCTCATCCGCCTCGGCGATGAGGTCGCGCAGGGAGGCGGCCGCCACCTCGGCGCTGCCCGTGACCGAGGCGACGGTGGTGTGAGCCTCGGTAGCGGCGGCAAGGGCGGAGAGGCGCTGGCCCTCCAGCCGGTCGGCCAGGGCCTGCTGGTCGGCCTGGAGCTGAACCGCGAGGTCGGCGAGGCGGCTATGGCCGCGACCCAGACTGTCGTTCACGATCTGCAGGCGCGAGCCGACGAGTTCGCCAGCCGCTTCCAGACGGTCCGCCTGACGGGCCAGGGCCTCGCCGGCCAGCTCGGCGGCTTCGCCCGCCTCGCCGGCGGCGGCGGCGAGGTCGGTGGCGCGTGCGGCCAGGGCGGCTTCGGCTTCCTGCAGTTGGGCGGCGGCGAGGTCGGAGGTCTCGGCGACTAGGCGCGTCTGGCGACCGATGGCGTCGTTCACCGCCTCGACCTGGTTTTCCAGTCCGGCGCTGAGGGCGGTCATCTCCGCCCTTTCGCGCGACAGGCTTTCAGTCAGGGCGCGGGCGGTGCGTTCGGCGTCCTCCGTCGCGGCGATCAGGCGGTCGCTCTCTTCGGCGAGGGCGGAGCGGAGCGCGGTCAGCTGGCGTTCGGCGGCTTCGCCCGCCTCGGTGGCGCGGGCCACCTCGCGGCGCACGGCGTCGGCGGCGCCGGCGGCATGATCCACGGCAAGCGCAGCGGGAATGGCCAGTTCATCGGCCATGTCGCGCGCGCGGCGGGTCTCGATCGACAGCTTGGCCGCCTGGCGCAGCACATATGCGCCCAACAACAGGAACAGGGCGGGCAGGATGGCTAGGGCGCTGAACAACGTCACGGGAAAGGGCCTGTACTCGAAGGCGCCGAAAAGGCCCTGATAACTGACGGAAAAGGCGATCATGCTGCCCGCCCAGGCGGCGGCCATAGCCAGGGCTGCAGGGTAGGCCAGTCGCGCCCAGATCGGCATGCGCGGCGTCGTGGGGCCAGACGGAGCCGCTTGCACCGAAGGCGCAGCGTCAAGAGGCTGGAGCTTATCGCGCTTCACCTTTTCCGGCCTGGCCGGCTTCTCGGCCTTGGCCTTCCGCCGGTCGTAATCGTCGGCGATGCGGACGCTATGGTTATTGCCGGTAAGCGGCGTAAGACTGCCGCGATCGAGCAGGGGCGGCGCCTCGGCGGGCTCCAGCATGGCCTCAACGCCGTCCGCTCCGTCGATAGAGATCGGCGCCGCGGCAGGCTCAATTTCGCTTTCGGTGTCTAGAAGCAGTTCGGTTTCCGGCGCCGCGGCGGCAGGGGCCTCAGTCGACAATTCCACAGGCGTTTCGGCTTCAAGCGAAGGCGCGGCGCCCAGCACCAGCGGTGGTGACCTGAAACCCCGGTTGGAACTCTTGCTCATGTCCTGCCACACCCGGTGCGCGCCGTCGGTACAGGAACGTCGCCCGCCCGACTTCGCCCCTCAAGCGAAGGTATCGACTCCCAAGCACGTCGGGAAGCGTGGAATCAGTCATGGCCAAGAGTTTCCGGTGCGCTAAATAGCCCTTCCCGCCCCACATCGATTATGGGGCTCGAAGTCTGGAGACCCCCTTGGCCCTGCTGGTGACCGGAGCCGCCGGCTTCGTCGGCATGCACCTCACTGAGCGCCTGCTGGCGCAGGGCGAGCGCGTCGTCGGCGTGGACGTGTTCAACGCCTATTATGATCCGGCGCTGAAGCGGGCGCGCGCCGCGCGGCTCGCGGCCTATTCGAATTTCCGCATGGTGGAGATGGATATCGCCGATCATGAGCGCATGGCCGCGCTGGTGAAGGAGGGCGAGGTGCGGACCGTGATCCATCTCGCGGCGCAGGCGGGCGTGCGCTATTCCCTGCAAAACCCTTTCGCCTATTCGCATTCCAATGTGGAGGGGCACCTATCGGTGCTCGAAGCCTGTCGCCATGCGCCGGGGGTGGAGCATCTGATCTATGCATCGTCCTCGTCGGTCTATGGCGACCGCCCTCTCATCCAGGCCGTAGGCGGCGGCGATGGCTTTCGCGAGGACGAGCCGGCCATGGAGCCGGTGTCGCTGTACGCCGCCACCAAGCGGTCGGGCGAACTGATGAGCGCGTCCTATTCACGTCTCTACGGCATGGCGCAGACCGGCCTGCGCTTTTTCACCGTCTATGGACCGTGGGGGCGGCCGGACATGGCCTATTTCAGCTTTACCCGGAAAATCCTGGCCGGCGAGCCGATCGAGGTGTTCGGCGAAGGGCGCATGGCGCGCGACTTCACATTCATCGACGACATCGTGGACGGCATCCTCGGCGTCATTGACCACCCGGCCGCCAAAGGCGAGGCCAGGGTGTTCAACATCGGCGACAGCCGCCCCGTGCCCCTGATGCAGATGATCTCCACCCTCGAAGGCGCGCTCGGCCGCGAGGCGGTGAAGGTGATGAAGCCCATGCAGCCCGGGGACGTCACCGCGACCTATGCCGATGTCTCCAGGCTTAAGGCCCTGTGCGGATACGACCCCAAGACGCCGTTATCCGAAGGCCTGCCCCGCTTCGTGGAGTGGTATCGCAGCTACTATTGCTGAGCGCTCGGCGGGCGGCGTTGGCGGCTTTCGCCGCGCCTATCGGCCCAAATCCCTGTAGGCTTCTTCGAGCCGGCTGAGTTCTGCGCGAAGTTCGCCGATCGCGTCCTCGGTGATGTGCCCCGAACCGACATAATGGTCGGACATCTGCTGGATCTCGATCTGATGGCGCACTGTGGCGATGGCCGCTGCCAGTTCCGCGCGCAATTCGGACGTCTCGTCTTGGCTCATACACCGACTCTAGAAGCCGCTCCGCGCCAAGGCCAGCGCGCCCCGGCAGCCGCATGACGGAAATTTAATGGCGGGTCGCAGGGGGGCTGGTGCATGGTCCTACGCAATTTCCCTCATCGAGAGCCCCTGTTCCATGAAGTCCATGCTGATGGCCGCCGTCGCGTTCGGCGCACTTGTGATCGCTGCGCCTGTGCTGGCCGCCGATCCCGCGCCGCAGACCAATTTCGGGACCTGGGGTTTCGACGCCACCGGCATGAACAAGACGATCCGGCCTGGCGACGACTTCTTTCAGTTCGCCAACGGCGACTGGTTGAAGCGCACGGTGATCCCCTCCGACAAGACCAGCTATGGCGCGTTCGACATGCTGGCCGACCTGTCGGAGGCTCGCGTCCACGGCATTCTGGAAGCGACCGCCGCCAAGGGCCCCGCCGCGACCGGTCATGAGGCCAAGATAGGCGCGGCCTATCGCGCCTATATGGACGGAGCCGGCATCGAGAAGATGGGCGTCGCGCCCGTCAAATCCGACCTCGCCGCCGTCCGCGCGGTGACGGACAAGGCCGAACTGGCGCACCTGATGGGCAAGCCCGGCTTCGCCTCGGTGTTCGACGTCTCCATCGACCCGGACTTCAAGGACCCAACCAAGTACCAGGTCTATGTGAGCCAGAGCGGCCTCGGCCTGCCCGACCGCGACTACTACCTGACCGACCAGTTCAAGGCGAAGAAGGCCGACTACCAGACCTATGTCGGCAAGATTCTGGCCCTGGCCGGCTGGCCCAACGCCGAGGCGCACGCCGCAGAGATCGTCGCCTTCGAGACGAAGATCGCCGAGGTCAGCTGGTCCAATGCCGAGCAGCGCGATCCGGTGAAGATCTATAACCCCTCCACAGTGGCGGCGCTGGAGACCATGGCGCCGGGCTTCGCCTTCGGTCGCATGCTGGCGGGCGCCGACCTTGGCAAGCGAACCGACATCATCCTCGTCACCAACACGTCCCTGCCCAAGATCGCCAAGCTGTACGCGGATGCGCCGCTGGAACTGCTGAAGGCCTGGGAAGCGTTCCACTTGGTCGATTCCATGGCCGGCGTCCTGCCCAAGGCCTTCGTGGACGCCCGCTTCGACTTTCGCAGCAAGGACCTGTCGGGCCAGCAGGAGATCCAGCCGCGCTGGAAGCGCGCCGTGCGCGCCACCAATGGCGAACTCGGCGAGTGGATCGGCGAGACCTACGTGGCCCAATATTTCCCGCCCGAGTCCAAGGCTAAGATGGAAGCCCTGATCGGCGACCTGAAGACCGCTTTCGCCAAGCATATCCAGAACCTGGACTGGATGAGCCCGGCCACGAAGACCGAGGCGCTGGAAAAGCTCAACGCCTATGACGTTCAGATCGGCTATCCGAAGAAGTGGCGCGACTATGCGGGCCTGGAGATCCGGGCCGACGACGCCTATGGCAACGCCCGCCGTTCCGAAGCCTTCGAATGGGCCTACAAGGTCGCCCACCTCGACACCCCGGTGGACAAGGACAAGTGGGAGATGACGCCCCAGACCGTCAACGCCTACAACCAGCCCTTCTTCAACGAGGTGGTCTTCCCCGCCGCCATCCTGCAGCCGCCCTTCTTCAACCCGACCGCCGACCCGGCGATCAATTACGGCGCCATCGGCGGGGTGATCGGCCACGAGATGACGCACGGCTTCGACGATCAGGGCCGCCACTTCGACTCGCACGGGCGCCTGCGCGACTGGTGGACGGCGCAAGACGCCGCCAAGTTCGAGGCCAAGACCAAGGTGCTCGGCGCGCAGTATTCGGCCATGGAGCCCCTGCCCGGCGCCCACATCAAGGGCGACAACACCATGGGCGAGAACATCGCCGACCTCGGTGGCCTGACCATGGGGCTGGAAGCCTATCACGCCTCGCTGAACGGCAAGCCGGCGCCGGTGATCGACGGGCTGACCGGCGACCAGCGGGTCTTCCTCGGCTGGGCCCAGGTGTGGCGCGAAAAACTGCGCGACGACGCCCTGCGCCAGCAGATCGCCCAGAACGAACACGCCCCGCCCGAGGCCCGGACCAACGGCGTGGTCCACAATATCGACGCCTGGTACGCGGCCTTCAGCATCGGCCCCGACAATAAACTCTACCTCAAGCCCGACCAGCGCGTTCACATCTGGTAGCCGCTTCAGCCCCTCTCCCGTTCGCGGCAGAGGCGTCGGTCTTGGCGATGGTTCGGGCGAAGTCCCTGGCGCCCTCGTAAATTGATCGGGTCACCTTGCGGGCGGGCGTGTTGGGCGAGCAGCGGGGCTTCAAGGGGCAGGCGTCGCAGTCCGCCTTGGCGGCGCGGTAGC
>CAIOYC010000021.1 GCA_903862425.1 uncultured Caulobacterales bacterium
GAGATCGACCGGCAAGGCGCCCGCCGAATGGCTGAGGTCCCAGAGGGCGAGGGCCCCGGCGGCGTGCGTGGCGGCGGTGAGGCCCGCCATGTCGTGCACCCGCCCCGACTTGTAATGGACCTGGGTCAGGACCAGGAGGGCTACCTCGTCCGTCAGGGCGGCCGGGATATCTTCCGGCGGCGTGACCCGCAGCTCCAGCCCCAGCGTCCTGCACAACCCCTGCAGCACATAGAGATCGGTGGGGAAGTTGCCCGGTTCGCTCACCACCACCCGCCGTCCGGGGCGCAGATCAGCGGCGGCGGCGGCCAGCTTGTAGAGGTTCACCGAGGTGGAGTCCGCGGCGATGACCTCGTCCGTCTCAGCGCCGATCAGGGGGGCGATGCGCGCGCCGATGCGGGCGGGCAGGTCCATCCAGCCGGCGCTGTTCCAACTGGTGATCAGCCCATCGCCCCACTGGCCCGCCACCGCGGCAAACACCCGCGCCGGGGTGGAGCGCGGCAGAGCGCCGAGGGAGTTGCCGTCGAGATAGATCAGGTCTTCGGGCAGAGTGAAGCGGGTGCGGGCGAAGGCCAGCGGATCCTCTTCGTCCCAGCGGTCGCAATCATCGAGAGTCGGCGTCATGAGGGAGCGATAGCAGGCCGGTGGCCGGTCCCGAAGCCTCAAGCACCATGCTTCGACGCGCGGAAAGGCCCCGGGACAGCCTTTTCGATAACGGCGTTGCCTCATGTGTCCGTTTGCCGAGAGAACGCCGGACAGCCCGGACAGCCGGACACTTCTCAGCCTTGGCTCTGCGCGACGGATCGCAGGCGACCCGCAAGTCGAGTGACGGATTGAGGAATGTCGCGAGGCCATGCGGCTACTATCAAGCCATTTTCTGTCCCGCGGAGACGTTTTTCCAGCGCGGCCTCAAGCGCTTGTTTTCAGGGCGGATACGCCCGCCAAGGACGTGGAAAGGCGGTTCGCTATCCGCCCATCTCGATAGGCAGCCATCGTTCGACGATGAACCAAACGGCGACGCCCGCATTCACATGCCAGTCACCCGAAAACGCTTATCCTATTGAATTGCAATGATTTGTTGCGAAGGAGACATGTTATGAAACATATCCTGCTGGCGGCGTCCGCGCTGTCTCTTCTCGTCGGCGCCGGCGCGGCGGCGGCCCAGCCCGGCCACGACCGCGGCCCTCCTGGCCATATGGCCCCCGGACACATGGGGCCCGGTCCTGGCGGTCCTGGCGGCATGCATCATGACTGGCGTCGCGGCGGCCGCATCGATGCGGGGGACTGGCGCCGGGGCCGGGTGGTCTCGAACTATAGCCGATATCACCTGCGCCGCCCGCCCCGCGGCTATCAATGGCGCGACGTAGACGGCAACTACGTGCTAGCGGCCGTCGCCGGCGGCGTGATCGCCGACATCCTGGCGCACTAGGCCACGGTCGCCGCCCGGGGAGATATCCTCGGGCGGCGCTCGACCTATTTCAGATCCTTGAAGCCCTTGCCTTCGGCGACGAGCTTTTCGAGCAGGGGCGAGGGCTTCCACTGTTCGCCCATGGTGGCCTCGAATTCCTTGATCCTCGCCAGGATCTTGGGCAGGCCCACGCTGTCGGCCCAGTGCATCGGGCCGCCGCGATAGATCGGCCAGCCATAGCCGTTCACCCACACCACATCGATATCCGAGGCGCGGATGGCCTTCTTCTCCTCGAGTATCTTCGCGCCCTCGTTGACCATGGCGTAAAGGGTCCGCTCCAGGATTTCGTCGTCGGAGATGGTGCGCGGATTGGCGCCCGACTTGGCCACGAAGTCGTTGATGATCTTCTCGGTCACCGGGCTCGGCTTGGCGTTCCGGTTCTCGTCATAATCATAGTACCCCGCCCCGGTCTTCTGCCCCCGCCGGTCCAGTTCGCACAGCTGATCGCGGATGGTCGCGCCCTTGGATTCCGACTTCACCCAGCCGAGGTCGAGCCCGGCGAGGTCGCTCATGGCGAAGGGACCCATGGGGAAGCCGAAGTCGTAGAGCACGCGGTCGATGTCCCAGGGCATGGCGCCCTCCAGCACCATCTTCTGGCTCTCACGGCCGCGCTGGGCCAGCATGCGGTTGCCGACGAAGCCGGGGGCCACGCCCACTAGCACCGCCACCTTGCCGATGGTCTTGGCCAGCTTCATGGAAGTGGCGATCACGTCGTTGGCCGTCTTGTCGGTGCGCACGATCTCCAGCAACCGCATCACGTTGGCCGGGGAGAAGAAGTGCAGGCCGATCACGTCCTGCGGGCGGCTGGTGACGTCGCCGATCTCGTCGATGTTCAGGGCCGAGGTGTTGGTGGCCAGGATCGCGCCCGGCTTGCAGATGCGGTCCAGGTTGGTGAAGATTTCCTTCTTCACGTCCATGCGCTCGAACACCGCCTCGATCACGAGGTCGCAGTCGGCCAAAGCGTCCTGACTGAGCGCGCCGGTGATCATGCCCATGCGCTTCTCCACCGTCTCCATGGTGAAGCGGCCGTTCTTGGCGCTGCGCTCGTAATTGCCGCGCACGACCTTGAGGCCCCGGTCGAGCGCTTCCTGCTGAACCTCGACGATGGTCACCGGAATGCCGGCGTTGAGGAAGTTCATGGCGATGCCGCCGCCCATGGTGCCGGCGCCGATGATGCCCACCTTTTCGATCTTGCGGATGGGGGTGTCGTCCGGCACGTCCGGAATCTTGTTGGCGGTGCGCTCGGCGAAAAAGGCATACCGCTGCGCCGCCGACTGCTCGCCGGTGAGCAACTCGACGAACAGCTTGCGCTCCACGGCCATGCCTTCGTCGAAGGGCAGGTTCACCGCCGCCTCGATGCACTGGATGTTGTATTCCGGCGCCTTGAAGCCGCGGAACTTGCGGGCGTTGGCCTTGCGGAAGTCGGCGAAAATCTCAGGCTTGCCGCGCGCCGCCTCCACCTTGTCGTTCTGGTCGCGCACCTTCTTCAGCGGGCGGCCCTCTGCGACCAGCTTCTCGGCGAAGGCGATGGCGTCGGCCTTGAGGTTCCCCTCCTTGGCCATCTCGTCCACCAGGCCCACGCGGTGGCACTGCTCGGCCGGGACATGCTGGCCTGAGGTGACCATCTCCAGCGCCTTTTCCGGGCCGACGATCCGCGGCAGCCGCTGGGTGCCGCCGGCGCCGGGCAGCAGGCCAAGGTTCACCTCCGGCAGGCCGCACTTGGCCGAAGGCACGGCGATGCGGTAGTGGCAGGCGAGCGCGACCTCCAGGCCGCCGCCGAGCGCCGTCCCGTGGATGGCGGCGATCACCGGCTTGGGCGAATTCTCGATCATGGCCTGGGCGTCGAACAGACTTGCGCCTTTGGCCGCGCCGCCGAACTCGGTGATGTCGGCGCCGGCGATGAAGGTGCGGCCCTCGCAGATCAGCACGATCGCCTTGACCGCCGGATCGGCGATGGCCGCCTTGATCCCGTCGTGGATACCGTCGCGCACCCCGGCGGACAGGGCGTTCACCGGCGGCGAGTTGAGAGACAGGATGGCGACGTCGCCCTGGGTGGTCAGCTCGGCGGCGGAATTGATGGCGGTCATGGGTTTCCTCGGCGGGGTCCAGGCTTTGCGCCTGCGATTGCGGCAAGGTTTCATCCCGGACGCTGCGGAAGTCCAGAGGGGCCAGACCGGATATTCGAACTTCACATCGTCCGGATTCGCCACGAGGGTGAGCCCCTGTTAAGGTTCGGCGATCAGCTGGAGGATCCTTCCATGAAGACCGCCCGATTGCTTATCGCCGGCGCCGTCGCCGTGCTCTGCGCCGGGGCTGCCCTCGCCGCCCCGCCCATGTTCCTGGTCACCGCCGTGGCCGACAGCTCCCGCCCCACCGAAGACGTCAAGCGCGACCCCGACCGCAAGCCCGCCGAGACCCTGGCCTTCGCCGGCGTGAAGCCGGGCGCCAGCGTGGTCGATCTTTTGCCGGGCGGCGGCTACTTCACCCGCATCATGGCCGGGGCCGTGGGCGCCAAGGGCCATGTCTATGCCGATGTGCCGGACATCCTGGCCTCCAATCCCCGCTACGTGCCGCTGATCGCCGGGCTGAAGGACTTCGCCGCGGCGCATGCCAACACCACCGTCACCGTGGGCGACGTGACCAAACCGCTGGCCCCCGCCCCGGTGGACATCGTCTTCACCGCCCAGAACTATCACGACTTTCACAACCTGCCCGGCGAGGGCTGGAAGGCGATCAACAAGGCCGCTTACGACTCGTTGAAGCCTGGCGGGGTGTATGTGGTCCTCGACCATGTGGGCGCTGCCGGAACCGGCGTCAGCCAGACCAAGACCCTGCACCGGATCGAACCCGCCGCGATCACCAGCGAGGTGGAGGCCGCCGGGTTCAAGCTGATCGGAACATCCGAGGTCCTGAAGGACCCCGCCGATGATCACAGCAAGAGCGTGTTCGACCCCGCCATTCGGGGCAAGACCGACCAGATCATCCTCAAGTTCAAGAAGGTCGGCTGAACCCCAAAGGTCGCCAGGTAGCTCGGCGCTAGGGAATCCGCGTCGGAAGCCCTACATATGGGCCCATGCCTCCTCCCCACAGCCCGCCGACCTTTCCGCTGCCCTCGCAGGGGCCTGAACTCGGGACGGGCACGACCCTGTCGCCGCGCTTCGACGCCAACGGCCTGATCGCTGCCGTGGCAACCGACGCCGACAGCGGCGAGGTGCTGATGCTGGCCTGGATGAACGCCGAGGCGTTGCGCAAGACGCTGGATACGGGCGAGGCCCATTACTTCAGCCGCTCACGCAATGAGCTCTGGCATAAGGGCGCCACTTCGGGCCAGGTCCAGGTGGTGGACGAGATCCGCATCGACTGCGATCAGGACGCGGTCTGGCTCAAGGTCTATCCGCAGGGCGATGGCGGCGCCTGCCACACCGGCGCACGCTCCTGCTTCTATCGGATGGTCGGCCCCAACGGAAAGCTGGTGAAGACCAGTTGAGCGCGGCCGACGCTCTGCCCGAGGGCGGGGAGCCGGAGGGCGAGCTCCTGACCTTCATCCTGTCCGACAAGGCTTCGGGCCGGCTTGACAAGGCGCTGGCCGAGGCCGCGGCGGCGCTCGACGGCGTCACCCTGTCGCGCGCGCGCATTCAGGCCCTGATCGCCGAAGGGGCGGTGACGCTGGACGGCGCGCAGATCAGCGACGGCTCGCAAAAGGCCCGCCCGGGCGGCGCTTACGAGATCCTCGTCCCGCCGCCCGAAGCCCCCGAGCCGCTGCCCCAGGCCATTCCCCTGACCGTGCTGTTCGAAGATGCGCATCTGATCGTCATCGACAAACCGCCCGGCATGGCCGCCCACCCGGCGCCCGGCACGCCCGACGGCACCCTGGTCAACGCCCTCCTGCACCACTGCGGCGACAGCCTCTCGGGCATCGGCGGCGTGGCCCGGCCCGGCATCGTGCATCGGCTGGACAAGGACACCTCCGGCGTGATGGTCGCCGCCAAGACGGACGCGGCGCATCAGGGCCTCAGCAAGCTGTTCGCCGCACACGACATCGACCGGGTTTACATCGCGCTCGTGCGCGGCGCCCCGACCCCGCCGGGGGGTACGGTGAAAACCCTGATCGGTCGGGCCCGATTCGATCGCCAGCGCATGGCGGTGCTGCGCGAAGGCGGTCGCGAGGCCACCACCCACTACGAGACGGTTCAGACCTTCGGCGGAACCGAGACCAAGCCGCCCCTCGCCGCCCAGGTCCGCTGCACCCTGGAGACCGGGCGCACGCACCAGATCCGTGTACACATGGCGCACAAGGGCGCGCCGGTCTTGGGCGACGCGGTCTATGGCTCAGCCCCCGCCGCCGCGCCCGTCCGCGCCGCCATCGCCGAGGCGGGGCTGGAGCGTCAGGCCCTGCACGCCGCCGTGCTCGGCTTCGTCCACCCCATTACGGGTGAAGCGCTGCGCTTCGAAACGTCCCTGCCGCCCGACATGGCCGCCCTGCTGGACGCGCTTCGAACCATGGCCTGAGCCAGCGCCTTCCACGCGCCCGCTCACCTCACATTAAGCATTAACGTTCACCGTGCCGCTCGACTGCATTTGCGGGTGGGACGAGTTCGATGTTTCAGATCATTGGCGTGGTGCTGCTGTTCGGCCTGGTGTTCGGCAGCTACATCATGTCCGGCGGCAATATGGGCGTGATCATCGAGGCGGCTCCGCACGAGCTGATGGCCATCCTCGGGGCCGGCGTGGCCTCGTTCCTGATCTCCAACTCCATGACCGTGATCAAGGCCACGGGCGGCGGGTTCGGCAAGATCTTCAAGGGGCCGAAGTGGAAGAAGGCCGACTATAACGACCTGCTTTCGCTGCTCTTCCTGCTGACCAAGACGATGAAGTCCAAGGGCGTGATCGCGCTCGAAAGCCATATCGAGAACCCGCACGATTCATCGATCTTCAGCCGCTACCCCAAGATCGGCAAGGACCACTTCGCCATCGACTTCATCTGCGACACCCTGCGGATGATGACCATGAACCTGGAGGATCCGCATCAGGTCGAGGACTGCATGGAAGGTCAGCTGGAAAAGCACCATCACGAGGCGCTGGCCCCCGCCCACGCTTTGCAGAGCCTGGCCGACGCCCTGCCCGCCCTCGGCATCGTCGCCGCCGTGCTCGGGGTGATCAAGACCATGGGCGCCATCACCCAGCCGCCGGAAATCCTCGGCGAGATGATCGGCGGCGCCCTCGTCGGCACCTTCCTCGGTGTGTTCATGGCCTATGGCCTGGTCGCGCCCATGGCCACGCGCCTCAACGCCATCGTCGAGGAGGAAGGCGCCTTCTACAAGATCATCCGCCAAGTGCTGGTGGCCCATCTGCACGGCAACGCCGCCCAGATCTCGGTGGAGCTCGGCCGTGGCAGCGTTCCCTCGGGCTCGCAGCCCACCTTCGCCCAGTTGGAAGAAACCCTTACCGCCATCCCCGCCGAAGCCGCCTAGGGCTTTTCGCAGGCCTTTGTCGGACCCGGCAGGAACCTCACATCACGCTTGCGTGTTCGATGAGGCAGGGCATAGTGCCCCTGTGCGGCTTGGCGTCGCAGCCCCGCTGCACCAGGCTATCGGCGTATCGGGGCGGCGAAGTCGGCCGGTCACGCTTGAAAGCCTTGAAGGGAAACCCAGGGACATGACCTCCGACACTCTGCGTAAGCTGCTGATCGCCACTTCGGCCGTCGCCGCCCTCTCCGTCGCCGCCTGCTCCAAGCCGGCCGCCGACAACAACACCACCGCGAACAACACCACGACCACCACGACCACGACGACGGACACCACCAACACCACCGCCGCCCCGGCCAACGCCACGGACGCCAACGCGACCGCCCCGGCCACCGGCAACATGACGAGCGGCAACACCACCGGTAATACGACCTCGACCACGACCACCACGTCGAACTCGACCGGCCAGTAAGCCGACCGAGCTTGGTCTTTGGCCTTCGGGCCCAATGATCCGGGGCCGCTCCTTGCGGGGCGGCCCTTTTTCATGGCGTCCATCCGGACTAGACCGCCTCCATGACTGAACCCGCCGACTGGTCGGCCGCCATAGACTGGTCAGCGGGTACGCCGCGCTCCTCCCGCTTCGACGACACCTATTTCTCCGCCGAGGACGGCTTGGCCGAGACCCACGCCGTGTTCCTGAACGGCTGCGGCCTGCCGGAAGCCTGGGCGAACCGGCGGCATTTCACTGTGGCCGAGCTCGGCTTTGGGACGGGGCTCAACATCCTGGCCCTGCTCGACCTGTGGCGCGACCATCGGCCCGCGGGCGGGCGCCTGCACATCTTTTCGGTCGAGGCTTACCCTATGACGCGCGAGGATGCGGCCAAGGCGCTCGTCCGCTGGCCGAACCTCTCCGACCTCGCCGCCCCCATGCTGGCGGGCTGGCCGGACAGGCGACGCGGCTGGCGGCGGATCGAATGGCCGGAGTTCGGCGCGACCCTCGACCTGGCCGTGGAGGAAGTGGCGACGGCTCTGGCCGGTTGGACCGGTCGCGCGGACGCCTGGTTCCTCGACGGCTTCGCTCCCTCACGAAACCCCGAGATGTGGCGCGAGGAGGTGCTGGCCCTGGTCGCCGCCCGCTCCACGCCGGGGGCGCGCGCCGCCAGCTTCACCGTCGCCGGCGCGGTGCGGCGCGGACTGGAGGCCCAGGGCTTCACCGTTGAGCGGGTTGCGGGCTTTGGGCGAAAGAAGCAGCGGCTGGAGGCCCGGCTCGCCACCTCCGCGCACGCCGAGGCGCCAGCGCCTCGGGTGGCGATTCTCGGCGCAGGCATCGCCGGAGCCTCCCTGGCCCGCGCCTTCGCCCGGCTGGGTGTCGCCGCCCCGGTATTCGACCCCGGCGGGCTCGGCGCCGGCGCCTCGGGCAATGCGGCGGCGCTGGTCACGCCTCGTCTCGATGCCGGGTTCGGGGCCGTGGCCGAAATCTACGCCCAGGCCTTCGCACGCGCCGTTGACCTTTACAGTATCGAGACGCCCGAAGCCGTAATCGCCAACGGCGTATTGCAGTTGGAGAGCGCCGAACGCGACGCCGCCCGATTCGATCGCATCGCCGGCTGGGAGGGCTTCGCCCAGCGGGCGCTGCAGCGATTGGATAGCGCAGCCGCCGCCGACCGTCTCGATGAGGTCACGGCGCCCGGCGCCCTCGCCTATCGCGACGCCTTGGTCGTCGAGCCGTCGGCGGTGCTCTCCGCCTGGATCGGCGATGCCTTGGACATGCGCGCCGTTGATCGGCTGGAGCGGGGTGAAAGCGGCTGGCGCCTGGTCGATGTAGCGGGAGAGGCGCTCGCCGAGGCGGACGTCGTCGTCATCGCTACCGGACATGCCGCCGACCGGTTCGCGCCCGAACTCGTCCTGCGCCCCGTGCGTGGGCAGGCGAGCCTGGCGCCCCTCCCCTTCACCGGCGCGCCGGCGGCCTGGGGCGGCTACGCCATCCCCACCCGCACCGGCCTGCTGTTCGGCGCGACCCATGACCGGGGCGATCTGGAAACTGACGTGCGGGAGGCGGATCATGTCCGGAACCTGGGCTTCCTCGCTCAGGGCCGCCCCGATCTGGCGGCGACGCTAGCCGGCATGCCCCTGACGGGCCGAGCGGGCATCCGGGCGGCGACGCCGGATCACCTGCCGCTAGCGGGCGCCGTGCCGAACATGGATGGCGTGTACGTGCTGGCGGGACTCGGCGGACGGGGCTTCACCCTGGCGCCGATCCTGGCCGAGCAGGTGGCCGCCATGGCGCTCGGCCTCGGTGGGCCGTTGCCGAAACGTCTGGTGGAGGCTGTCAGCCCGTCCCGCGCGGAACGGGCGAAGCGCGGCTAGCGGCCTGAGTCGAGGGCAGCGACAGCCGAGGCGCTGGTGTCGTGGCCTGCGCCTGTGGCGGCGCCGAAGGCCGCCTTGGCCGCCTTATAGACGAAGCCGAAGGTCGGATAGACGGTGGTGCCGAGGTCGCCGGTGGGGTTGTAGAACACCTTCACCTGGCTCCAGTCGCCGGCCTTGGACACGTCCACCACGGTGACATCCTTCTCCACCTGGCCGCGATGGCCCCCGATGATGGACCAGTTGGCGTGGGTGACCTGGATGATTCGGTCGGTGAGCACCTGGCTGACCACCGCCACATGACCCCGCGTCATCGGGCCGTAGGGCTTGAAGACGAGGACGCTGCCGGCCTCGGGCGTGAAGCCGCGGGCGTACTTGCCGAGCGCCTGGCTCCACCAGGTGCCCGCGTCGCCGAAAATCTGGATGCCGGAGAACATGCGCGCGAACGTGGCGCACTGCCAGCCGGAGGTCTTGCCGAACCAACCCTTGACCTTCTCCATCGTGGTCTGCGGGGGCGCGGTCTGGGCGGGAACCGAAGCGGCATGGTCCGCATTAGGGAACGAGGCTGAAGTGTCGGCTGCGTGAGCCGAACCAGCCGCGAAGGCCAGGGCGAAGGCGGTCGCTATTGCGGCCGTCGATCGTTGCGGCATTCGGAAATTCCCTGAGCCGTTACCGGGACTGTCTTCCTACAGGATTCACCAGAAGGGTGAACAGGTCCTTATCACGCGACGTTTCGACATGTTTCGCATTGGTTCTGTGGAAAACGCATCTGGCCTGTGGATAAGCGCCTAGCGCGCCACGGCGGTTCTCAGGGCGAAGCGGGTACGGGCGGCCCGATGGCGGCGACGCTCGGCCCAGTTGCGCATCAGGGTGCGGGCCGGACGCTCCACCACATGGTGGCCGAGCATGCCCACCAGCACCACGCCGCCGAAATAACCCAGCCAGATCGGCAGGGGCAGATCGCCCGCCAAGTGGAACGCCTTTTGCGCGCCGGACATGACCAGCATCTTCCAGGGGATGGCGACCATGTAGACGGAGAACGACACCTCACCGAGATAGACGCCGACCTTGTTGGAAAACAGCCTGGAGCCGGTCGAGGTCAGGCTGGCGAGGCCGAGGATCAAGGCGCCGAACGAGGCGACGATGGCGGCGGTCGGGGCGGCCAGGGCGACGAGGGCCACACTGACCGCCGCGAAGCCGAGGCTCATCCCCACGGCGGTGCGCTGGGTCTGCACCGCGCCCGAACGCCATATCAGGAACATGGCGCAGCCATAGGCGAAGCAGGGCACGATGCGCAGCGCACCCCAGGCGATGGTGGCGTCGGTGAGCTTGAAGCCGGCGAAATGTTCGAACGCCGGATAGATCACGACCAAGAGCAGCGCCGCCAGCGATGCCGCCAGGACCGGGCGGGCGCGCAGGGACCAGGCTATCGTCGCAAACACCGGGAACAGCAGATAGGCGAACCATTCGGCCGAGATCGACCACGCCGGGTGGTTCCACCCCGCGTCGGTATTGAAGCCCCAGGCATTGACCAGCAGCAGGTTGGACGGCAGGGCGGGCCAATAGAGCACATTGTGCTCCATCACGCGGCCCATCAGCAGGGCGGCGGCGCCCATCACGCCCACGGCGGCCAGGGTGGCGATGTGCAGCGGATAAATCCGCGCCAGCCGCGCCCACAGGAAACCCTTGTAGTCGAAACGCTTCTCGCCGAAGGCCGACAGATAGACGTGGCTGAGAATAAAGCCCGACAGCACGAAGAATAGCTCCACCCCCAGCTGGCCGCTGGCGATGAAGGCGGGCGGTGCGTCCGGCGCCCCCTTCAGGTCCGGCCAATAGTCCGCCAGCACCACCCACAGGGCAGGCAGGATCCGCAGGGCGGTCAGCGGCTTCAGATCGAGAGGCGCCTTGGATTGGACGGCCGTTGTCATAGACGTGTCCCTTTCAGAGACGAACGTCCGGCATCAGCAACTTCCGGGCCTACAATTGGCGACGACCTGCACGCAGGAAAATGGCGGCGAGCCTCAGGAACCCGCCGCCAGTCATGACGACAGGCGCTGGACGAGCCTGGAGCCGGAGGGTGTCAGACGGCGAACCGAACTTGACGCTGATCAGATAGCAAGTCGGCCACAAGGCGCCAAGTCGAAATCTAACGGTGTAAAGATTCTTGAAGCGGCGGGGTCTCAGCCCTCCCGCAAGAAGCGCCTCAGCCACCGCGCGACACGGACGTTGTCATTGGGCGCGTGTAGAGAGGCGATAGCGCTTTGCGCGTGCTCCCGCGTCAAGGGGCCGTCCTCGCGGGTCAGGATCAACGCCTCCGCATAGGCCGGATCGAATTCCGGGTGCGGTTGCAGAGAGACGGCCTTCAGGTCGGGCCAGGCGAGAAAACCGAACGGGCAGAACGCCGACCCGCCCAGCACCTCGGTTCCCACGCCGACCTCGACCACCTGATCCTGGTGTGAGACCGGCAGCGCCATGCTCAGTGCGTCCTCGGGCATCCATGGCGCAGCGGTGTTGAGATCGTAGGTATGCAGGCCGACGCCCCAGCCCTTGGGCGACTTGACCACCTTGCCGCCGAAGGCCTCCGCCATCAGCTGGTGGCCGAAACAGATGCCGATCATCGGCGCCGACCCGGCGGTGCACTGTACCCAGGTCTTCAGTTCCGGGATCCACGGATCGGGATCGTAGACGCCCGAGGACGAGCCGGTGATCACATAGCCGTCCCAACCCTCGGCCTTGGGCCACTCGCCGGCGCGGATGTCGAACATCTCGACCGCAAACCCTTCGCCCAGCATCGCCGCGACCATCCCGCCGTAACCGCCAAAACGGGGCAGCAGGGCCGGCGGCGGCGCACCGGGTTCGAGAACCGCGATCTTCATGAGCGCCTCGGATTCAGCACGGCGAAATTGGCACGGATCCTTCCCGTTCATCCCGACGAATGCCGGAAAGATCGGTTGAGACTGGGGTCAAACGAAAACCGCGCGGCCATCTGCGACCGCGCGACTTCAGTTCGGTAAGAGCGAGAAGCCTATTTCGGCGGGGCGCCGGGCGAGGTGCTGGCGGTTTTGGGTGCTGCGGCGGCGCCGGAGCCGGTCTGGCCCGGCGTGCCCGTGGCGCTGCCGCCCGCGGCGGCGACCGGAGCGCCCTTGGCCGGCTCGCCCTTGCCGGTCTCGGCCACCTTGGCGGCGTCGGAGGGAGCCGGCTTGCCGGCGGCGGTCTGGGCGGCGCCCGCGCCAGCCGCGGCCGCTTCGGCCTTGGGGTTCGGGGCCGGAATCGCGACCGGGCTGGAGGATTGCTGGCGCAGCCACGCGATCAGGTTGATCCGATCCTCAGGCTTCTTCAGGCCCACGAACGACATCTTGGTGCCGGCCACGTAGCTCTGCGGATTGGCCAGGAACATGTAGAGGTGGTCGAAGTCCCAGGCCGGGGTCTTCTTGCCGAAATCCTGCATGGCCGAGGAATAGGCGAAGCCCGGATGGGTGCCCGGCTGGCGGCCGACCACGCCCCAATTGTTCGGGCCCGTACCGTTGGCGCCGCCATTGGTGAAGGTGTGGCACGAGGCGCACTTGGTGGAGACCTGCTCGCCGGCGGCCACGTCGGCCTTGGGCAATACCGTGCCCCAATCCGGCGGCGTATCGGCCTTGGCTTCGCCGCCGCCGCTGGTGTCTTCCGCCACGGCGATGGCGTAGCCCGGCTTTTCGATCTTGTGTGGCGCGTAGACCATCTCCGCGGCCTGCTTCAGACCAAGGATCACCAGAGCCGTCGCGAGCACCGCGCCGAAGATCTTGTTCGCACCCAAGTCGTCCATGTGCCGCCGTCGTTTATGGAGGGAAACAACCCTCATCAGCCCGTCCCGCCGACGCCCTTTCGAGCGCGGTCTTGTGTCGGCGTCTGTGGCACGCTAACGCCGCCCGCGCAACCGGGTGATGTCGCAAAGCTTGGCCCCGGCAAGGATATCGCGGAGCGCGACAGCGCCATGAAGCCCATCGTCCTGATCCCCGCCCGCATGGCGGCCACGCGCCTGCCCGGAAAGCCGCTGGCCGACATCGGCGGCGTGCCGATGATCGTGCGCGTGGTGCGCCAGGCCGAGAAGGCGGGCATCGGGCCGGTGGCCGTGGCGGCGGGTGATTCGGTGATCGTCGATGTGGTGGAGGCGGCCGGGGGACGGGCGGTGCTTACCGATCCCGACCTGCCCTCCGGCTCGGACCGGGTGCGAGCGGCCCTGGCCATGCTCGATCCCGAAGGCTGGCACGACGCGGTGATCAATGTGCAGGGCGACATGCCCTTCCTCGATCCCGAAGCGATCAGGGCCTGCGCCGCCCTCCTGGCCGACACCGACGCGGACATCGCCACCACGGTCGGCCTGGAGCGTTCCATCGAGGACCGCACCGATCCGGACGTGGTCAAGGCCGTGCTGGCCATGGACGGCTCCGCCCGAGGCCGTTTTGAAAGAGGGAAGGCGCTCTACTTCACCCGCTCCACCCTCTATGGCGAGGGACCGGTGTGGCACCATTTCGGCATCTACGGCTATCGGCGCGAGGCCCTGATGCGCTTCTGCGCCGCCCCGCCCTCCCCGCTCGAAAAACGCGAGAAGCTGGAGCAACTGCGCGCCCTGGAGCTCGGCATGAGCATCTGGGCGGCCGTGATCGATGCGGCTCCCATCTCTGTCGATAACCCGACAGACCTTGCCGCCGCCCGCGACCTCGCTAGGACGGGGGCAGAGAGATAGACATGACTGAACGCTGCATAGCTTACCAGGGGGAGCCCGGCTCCAACTCGGACATGATGTGCCGCGAGCACTTCGCGGATTACCTGCCCCACCCCTACCCCACCTTCGAGGCGGCGTTCGAGGCGGCGCGTTCGGGAAGGTGCGAGTTGGCCATGATCCCGCTGGAGAACTCCATTGCCGGGCGGGTGGCGGACGTGCACCACCTTCTGCCCCGCTCGGGCCTGAAGATCATCGGCGAGCGCTACATGCGCATCCGCTTCGACCTGATGGCCAATCCCGGGGTGAAGATCAGCGACATCAAGGTTGTGGCCAGTCACATGATGGCCCTGGCCCAGTGCCGGTCGCTGTTCCGCGAGCATGGCTTCCTGGCCGAGACGGTAGGCGACACCGCCGGCGCCGCCCGCGCCCTGGCCGCGCATCCGGACCCGACCCGCGGCGCGCTCGCCCCGCCCGGCGCGGCGGCGCTGTACGGTCTGGAAACCCTGGCGGCGGGGGTGGAGGATGCGGGCGACAACACCACCCGCTTCGTGGTGCTCACCGCCGACCGCGATCCGCCCGCCCCGCCGGAAGGCGCGTCCTGCATGACCAGCTTCGTCTTCCAGGTGAAGAACGTGCCGGCGGCGCTCTACAAGGCGCTCGGCGGCTTCGCCACCAACGGCGTCAACATGACCAAGCTTGAGAGCTATGCGGAAGGCGCCGCCTTTGCCGCCACCATGTTCTATGCCGAGGTGGTCGGCCGGCCCGAGGACGCCAACCTGAAGCGCGCCTTCGACGAACTGGAATTTTTCACCCGCCGCTTCGAAATCCTCGGCGTCTACGAAGCCGCCCCCTGGCGCGCTGGACGGTAGAGGCGCCTTTGCGCTGCGCTCCGGGGAAGCGGACTCCCCGTCATCGACCTGGTCTCCGGCCGCTGCGCGCCGGCGCACCGCGCGGCTCGCCCGCCTGAACCCAGGCAACTTTTCGCCGGCCCTCCGGTTCTGTTCTGCACAGAAGCGCGAGCGAGCACATGGCTGAATCCTCCGACAAGATGCCCGACTTCAAGGCCGGCGTATCGAGCGACGATGTTGCCGACGGCATGATGCTTGGCGGAACCTTCGGCGAGGATGGCGTGCTCGTGGCCCGGCGCGGCGGCCGGTTGTTCGCCGTATCGAGCGAATGCACCCACCTCGGCGGCCCCCTGCCGGAGGGGCTGATGGTGAGCGGCGAGGTGCGCTGCCCGTGGCATCAGGCGCGGTTCTCGTTGGAGACGGGAGAAGCCATCGCCGCCCCCGCCCTGCAACCCCTCGGTTGCTATGCGGTCGAGGAGCGTGACGGCAAGGTCTTCGTCACCGGCAAACGTGAACGGCCGGCGCCCGCCAAGACACCGAAGTCGCCGGGCCGGGTCGTGATTGTCGGCGGCGGCGCGGCCGGTCACGCCTGCGCCGACATGCTGGCGCGACACGGATTTGCGAACCAGGTGACTGTGATCTCCGAGGACGCCGACGCCCCCTATGACCGCACCTTCTGCTCCAAGCAGTACTTGTCCGGCGAGTCCGAGCGCGGCGAGACCGATCTGGACCACAATGTTGTCTACAAGGCCGGCGTGACCCTGAATACCGGAATGCGCGTCACCGCCATCGACCTCGACGGCGGGACGGTGGCCACGGCGGACGGCGCCCTCCCCTTCGACGCCCTGGTTCTGGCCACCGGCGCGGCGCCGATCCGCCCCGAGATCCCCGGCTTCGACAAAGCCAATGTCCACCTGCTCCGCACACTGAAGGATGCCGATGCGCTGATCGCCTCAGCGGTTAAGGCGAAACGGGTCGCCATCGTCGGCGCCAGCTTCATCGGGCTGGAGGCGGCGGCGGCCATGATCGCGCGCAAGCTGGAGGTGACCGTGATCGCGCCCGAACCCGTGCCGCTGGCGCGGATTCTCGGAGAGGAGGCGGGCCGCTACGTGCAGGGACTTCACATCGACAAAGGCGTCGCTTTTCGTCTTGGCCGGAAGGTCGAGGGCTTCGACGGCGACGCGCTGACGCTGGACGACGGTTCGACCGTGGAGGCCGATTTCGTTGTGCTGGGCGTCGGAGTGAAACCTCGCCTCGAGCTGGCCGAGGCGGCGGGCCTTAAGCTGGCCGACGAGAAGACCGGCGGCGTGCAGGTGGACGCGCGACTTCGGACGTCCGCCCCCGACGTCTATGCGGTGGGCGACATAGCCGCCTATCCCGATCCGCGCACCGGCGTGATCCGGGTCGAACACTGGGCCCATGCCGAACGTCAGGGCCAGCATGTGGCGCGGGTATTGATGGGCCTGGCCGACGCCTATGAGACGGCGCCCTTTTTCTGGACCAACCATTACGACGGCGGCGTCGGCTATATCGGCCATGCTCGCAAGCCGGATGAGACCAAGGTGGACGGCAAGGTCGCATCAGGGGCGTTCGCCATCGAGTACTACGAAGACGGCAAGCCCGCCGCGATGGCCACATCCGGCCGGGACATCGACGGGCTCAGGTTCGACGCGGCGCTGGAGGCCGGCGTCGCAGAATAAGGAGATAAGGTGGGCGGCGCATCGCGGGCCGCCCACTGCAAATCCCTGGTCTCAGCCTTCCAGCATCGGCTTGCCTTCATGGGCGACCAGTAGGTCGTGCATGTCGTCGGTGTGTTCTTCCTCCACCGCCAGGATGCCTTCCAGCATCACGCGGGTGGTGGGGTCGTCGTCGCCGAAGTAGCGAATCAGTTCGCGGTAGTGGTCTACGGCGATGCGCTCGGCGATCAGGTTTTCCTTGATCATATCGACCAGATTCTCGCCCTCGGCATATTGCGAGGCGGAGCGGCTGGCGAGGCCCTCGGGGTTGAAGTTGGGCGTGCCGCCAAGCTGGTTGATACGCTCGGCCACGGCCAGCATGTGTTCCTGCTCTTCCTTGGCATGCTCGGCGAACTCGGCCTTGACCGAGTCCGACGAGATGCCGGCGGCGGCGATGGAATGCATGGTGTAGCGCAGGACGCAGACGATCTCGGTGGCCAGCACCGCCTGCAGAATCTCGATCGTCTTGTCGACGTCGCCCTGATAGGTGGTGGTGACGTTGCCGCTGTTCAGGTTCTGCCGCGCGCGCTCGCGCAGGGTCTTCACGTCGCTCAGGAACGGCTTAGCGGTTTTGGCGGCGGGTGCGGCTTGATCGTCGGGCATGGTCGGTTTCCGGTGGCTAGGCCGGTGAAACGCCAAGGCCGCGCTTCCGATCCATTACCGCACACGACTCACTCCATCGCGGCCAGCAGCGCGTCCACATCCACGGTGGAGAAGGCGGTATAGTTGTCCGCCACCCCATAGGGCAGCAGCAGGGTCCGGCCCCGTAACAGAGCGCCGCAGCTATAGACCACGTTCGGTACATAGCCGTCGCGCGATCCCTGCAGCGGCTCCAGCACCGGGCGCGACATGCGTTTCAGGACCTTGGAAGGGTCGTGCTTGTCCAGAAGGCAGGCACCGACGCAATAGTTGCGCGCCGCGCCGACCCCGTGGGTAATCAAGAGCCAGCCTTCGTCCAGCTCGATGGGCGAGCCGCAATTGCCGATCTGGATGAACTCCCATGGCCATTCCGGCTCGATGATCTTCTCGCCGCCGTTCCAGTTATAGGGGTCGTCGGAATACACCAGGAACAGGTTCTCATTGTCCTGGCGCGACAGCATCACGTAGCGTCCGTCGATCCGGCGCGGAAACAAGGCCATTCCCTTGCCGCTATAATGGTCGCCTTGCACGCCGCGCATCTCGTAGGTGCGGAAGTCGCTGGTGCGCAGCAGGCCCTGGCGGACGTCGGAGCCGTCGAAGGCGGTGTAGGTGCCGCGATATTCCGTCTTGCCGTCGTCGTCGGTGAACTCCACCAGCCGGCAGTCCTCCAGTCCGCGCCCCTGGCTCGGCATGAACGGGTAGATTACCGGTTCCGACAGGTCCTTGATGTCCTCGAACATCAAATGGACGACGAGTTGATTGTTGTCGGTTTCCGAGCGCTCGATGCGCGGGCCAATGGCGAAGTCGCTGGGCTTGTAGGTCTCGACCGTACCGTCCTTCTTCCAGATAGCGCAGCGGAAGGTCAGGGAGGAGATGTGACCCTCGCCGATGCCGCGCAGCGACAGCAGGATGCGTGTATCTCCCTCCTCCACGCCGGACTGGTCGGGGTGGCGCACCACACTCGGATTGAACAGTGCGGCGGACTCGAAGGAGAACTCCTCGCTGAAATAGGCGCCGATCAGCTTGGCTTGGTCGCGGTCGATCTTCACGCCCTTGGGTGCGAACTTCTTCACCTCCTCGTAGCGGCTCAGCATGGTCTCTTCGGCGTGTGGATGTCGACCGTCGAGGGCGTCGTTGACGGCGTCCAGACCCCGTTGCACGCCTTCCAGGTCCAGGGTCAGCACCCGCTCGATCACGCGGCGCGTGCGGGGACAGTCGCCCGTCTCGTCCTCGATGATGAAGGGACGCAGCACGGTGCGGGTCGGGTCGGGACGCAGCAGATCGGGCTGGCGCCGGGCGAGCGCCTCATTCTGATCGTCATCGACAGCAAGACGGGGCGAGGCGACGGCTTCGGCGGTCATCAGTGGGATCCCAGGCAGGCGATGATGCCTTCGATCACGCGGCCGGTCTCTTCCGGATCGCGCACGCGGATGCAGTCGACCCCGGTCTTGCGCGCCGGTTCGTCATTGCCGCCGGGAAACAGGGCGTCGCCGAGGAAGATCATGTCCTTGATCGGAATGCCCAGCTCGCCCTTCAGCTTCTCGATGCCATAGGCCTTGTCCACGCCCGGCCGGGTGATGTCGATGGAGGACGAACCGCCCATGCCGACGGAGAACTCCGGCAACAGTGGATCCAGAATGGCCTTGATCTTCTTGCGCTTGGCGAAGTCCGGGTCCCAGTCCTTTTTCACGTCCAGCGGCGCTTCCTGGCCAAGGGCCGACATGGTGATCTGGCTGTCGCGATCCTCGATGATCTCGCCCCAGTGCTTTTTCTCGCGAAAGCCGGACTCGTCGAGCGACTTGTTCAGCGCGTCGATGATCTTCTTCTTCTCGTCGGGGGTGAAGTTCTCCGCATAGAGCTCCTTCCACGTCCCCTTGTCGTACTTCATGAAGCGGGTGCCGCTGGTGGGCAGGAGCGAGAGCCCGTCCAGCTTGTCGTCCTTGGGCAGGTTGGCCAGCAATTGCTTTTCGAACTGGGGCCAGGCGCCGCCGGAGATGACCGCCACCTTGGCCACCGTCAGCAGCTTGTCGAGGTGAGCGGCCATGTCCTTTTCCAGCGACGACTTGCTGGGAGCGAGGGTGCCGTCGAGGTCGAAAACGATCAGGCGTTTCATGCGGGCTCCGGAATGGCGTTGACGTCTGGCATGGAGATATCGAGCAGGGTGACGGCGCCGTCCGGCACGAACCGGCAGGCGCCGAGCGCGGCGGGCAGAACCGTCACGCCGCCGCGTTTCATCGGATAGGCCTTTCCGCCGTACTCGACCGCCCCCTTGCCGGCGACGCATACCAGGACGCGCGGCTCGTCGGCGACACCGACGGTGAACGGGTTGGACGTATCATACCGGTCGAGGCCGAAGTGCGGATTGTCGAACACGCGCTCGCGCCCCTCGCCTTCGGCTTTCGGCGTCGTCGGCTGGATCACGCCCTGGTCGAAGTTCACACTCTGCAGCGCCTGGTCCACCTGCAGGTCGCGGGGCTTCTTGGTCTGCGGATCGATGTGGTTCCAGTCGTAGAGGCGGAAGGTGGTGTCGGAATTCTCCTGCACCTCGAACACCATCACCCCGTCGCCCAGCGAATGCACCGTGCCCGACTGGATCAGCACCGCTTGCCCTACCTTGGGGGCGAAGCTGGCCAGGTGGTCGTCCACGTTGTCGTTGTCGAGCTTACGCAGGATATCGGCGTCGGTGTGCGGCTTCAGCCCTGCGTAGATACGGCTCTTGGCATCGGCCTGCAGCACCACCCAGGCCTCGGTCTTGCCGGTGTCGCCCTTGGGGATCAGCGCCTTCTGGTCGTCGCGGGGATGCACCTGCACCGACAGCATCTGCTCCACGTCGAGGAATTTCAGCAGCAGGGGGAAGCGATCCGTCTTGCCCGCGTATCTGCCGAGCAGGCCCCTGGGTGCGGACTTCATGAGTTCGGTGAGGGTCGCATCCTTCAGCGGCCCGTCGATCACCGGGCTGGCGTGATCCTGGCGGTCGGACAGGATCCAGGCCTCGCCGATGGTGTTGTCCTTGTCGCCGGGCAGCTTGGCGTCCATCCAGTCGCCGAGGCGCCGACCGCCCCACAGGCGGTACTGGAAGATCGGCGCGAAGCCGAGTGGATAGAGGTCCGGTTCACTCATGCCGCCGCCGCCTCATCACAAAACACAATCAGTTCACCCACCGGATCGAGCCGCGCCGAGGGCAAGGCGGCGTCTCCCGCGATCAGCCGCTTGAGCATGTCGCGCTTGCCCTCACCGACCACGAGGAAGGCGGCGTAAGCGCTGGATTCCAGAGCCGGATAGGTCAGGGTGATGCGCGCCTCCGCCTTGGCCCCGATCACCGGCGCGACCCAGCGATTGCGCTCGGCCAGGACGGTCGTGTCCGGGAACAGCGAGGCGGTATGTCCATCCTCGCCCAGGCCCAGCAGGTTGACGTCGAACAGGGGCCGAGCAGAGGCCAAGGTCTCCGCCGCATAAGCGCCTTCGAGGGTCAGCTGGTAGGCCACCGCCGAGGCTTCGGCATCGAGGCCGATGGTCTGGACCGGATAGATGTTGTCCTTGGGGATCGGCGCGTGGTCGAGCAGCGCTTCTTTGACCATGCGGTAGTTGCTGAGCGCATCGTCCGGCGGCACGAACCGCTCGTCGCCCCAGAACAGTTCGGTGCGCGCCCAGGGAAACCCGTGGCGATAGGGGGGGGCGGCCAGGCGTTGATACAGGGCCTTAGGCGTCGATCCGCCGGAAAGGCAGAGGCGAAAGGCGCCGTCCTTGGCTTTCGCCAGGTCGAGCAGCCAGGCGGCGGCGTGCTCCGCCAAGGCGGCGGGATCGGGCAGGGTGACGACCCGCATGGCCTTGGAACGGGTCATCGGCAGCCCTCGCGGATGGCGTTGATGGCGGCGGCGTAGTCGGCCTTGCCGAAGATGGCGCTGCCGGCGACGATGGCCGTCGCCCCCGCCTCGATGCTTTCAGGCGCGTGGCGGCAGTCCTGCCCGCCATCAACCTCGATCACCGGATCGACGCCGTTCAGCCGGCACAGGGCGCGCAGCTTCCTGATCTTGGGCAGCATTTCCGGCAGGAAGGCCTGGCCGCCGAAGCCGGGATTGACCGTCATCACCAGGATCACGTCGCACAGGTGCAGCACGTATTCGACCGCCTCCACCGGCGTGGCGGGGTCGAGCACCACGCCCGCCTTCTTGCCGAGCTCGCGGATGCAGCTGAGCGTGCGGTGCAGATGGATGGTCGAGCCGGGCTCGGCCTGGACCAGGATGTGATCGGCGCCCGCCTCGGCGAAGCCCTGCAGATAGCGTTCCGGCTCCACGATCATCAGGTGGACGTTCAGCGGCTTGCTCGTCGCCGCCCGCACCGCCTTCAGGATCACCGGGCCGAAGCTGATATTGGGCACGAAGCGGCCGTCCATCACGTCCACATGGATCCAGTCGGCGCCGGCCGCGTCCACCGCGCGCACCTCCTGCGCCAGCCGGCCGAAGTCGGCGGACAGGATGGAGGGCGCCACGATGATGGACCGGTCGCTCATCCGACCTTGGTCTTGCCCGCATGGATATCCATCGCCTTGTGCAGCATGGCGATGGCCTCGTCGTGGGGGCGCTGGAAAGAGTTGCGCCCGACGATGGAGCCGAAGCCGCCGCCATCGTGGATGGCCTGGAACTCCTCATAGAGCGCCTTGTCGTCGAAATTGGCCGCGCCGCCGGAGAAGATCAGGATGCGCCGCCCGGCGAAGGCGGCCTGCACCACGTGCCTCACCCGATCCGCCTGGGTGGCGATGGGTATCTTCTTGGTCTGATAGACGTTGCGCGCCGCATCCTGCTCGATGTGCGCCGTGGGCAGCTTGACCTTGATGATGTGCGCGCCGAGCTGGGCGGCGATCTGAGCCGCATAGGCGATCACGTCGATGCTGGTCTCACCCGCCGTGGTGAGGGCGCCGCCGCGCGGGTAGGACCAGATCACCACCGCCAGGCCATAGGCCTTGGCTTCTTCAGCCAGGGTGCGGACCTTCTCGAACATCTCGTACTGGTTGGAGGAGCCGGGATAGATGGTGAAGCCGACCGCTGAGGCGCCGAGACGCAGGGCGTCCGCCACGCTGCCGGTCATGGCCTGATCCGGCTCCACGCCGTCGTTCAGGCTGTCCGCATCGTTGCACTTCAGGATCAGCGGCACGTCGCCGATGAAATCGCGCCCGCCCGCTTCGAGAAAACCCAACGGGGCGGCGTAGGCGTTGCAGCCGGCCTCGATGGCCAGCTCGAAGTGGTAGCGCGGATCATAGGCCGGAGGGTTGGCGGCGAACGACCGCGCTGGACCGTGCTCGAACCCCTGGTCGACCGGCAGGATCACCAGCTTGCCGGTACCCGCCAGACGCCCGTGGTTCAACAGCCGCGCAAGATTGGTCAGGGCGCCAGGACTGTCGGCGCCGTACCAGCTGAGGATTTCCTTCACGCGCGGGGTCATGCGGGCTCTCCGGTCTTGGCGGCGACCGGCAGCAGGTACTGGCGCACCGCCTTGGCCCAGCCGTCGTCCTGGTTGCTGTCCGTCACGAAGTCGGCCTTGGCCTTCACGTCGTCGTCGGCATTGCCCATGGCAATGGAGAGGCCCGCCTTGGCGAACATCAGGGTATCGTTGTCGCCGTCCCCGATCGTGGCGATCTGGGCGGTCTTGAGGTTCAGCCGCCGCGCCAGATCCTCCACTACCCAGCCCTTGTTGGCCTTTGGATGGGTGACGTCGAGGAAGTGGCCGGAGGAGCGCGACGCGCTGGCGGTATCGCCGAGCAGAGCCTGGGCGCCCTTGGCGACCTGCGCCAGGCGTGCGGCGTCGTCGCAGATGCCCACCACCTTGAAGGCGTGGCGGGTCTGTTCGGGAGTGAAGTCCTGCACCACGCGGGGCGGCAATTGCAGGATGAAGGCCTCGCGCTCCACATGCGCGCCCTTGGGGTCGCGCACGAACCACTCGTCCTCGGTATAGACCCAGATATCGAGTTTCTGTTCGTGCAGGAAAGCGATCGCCTTCTCGGCCGCGGCCGGATCGACCGGATGGCTTTCGATGATCTTCAGGTCGGGCGGCTCGCCCCAGGCGCCGCCGTTGAAGCCGGAAATGGGAAGGGTCAGCTGCAGCGGCTCGACCAGCATTCGACAGCCGCGCGGCGGCCGGCTGGAGGTGACGGCCAGTGCGATGCCTGCCGCCTTCAGCGCCTTGGCCGCGTCGATGGAGGCAGGCGTCAGCACCTTGTCGTTATTGACCAGGGTGCCATCGACATCGGTGATCAGCAGCTTGACGGCTCCCGCCGCGCTTTTTTGAGCAGGGGTCATGCGCGCTGATCCGAAGCGGGCTTGGCGGCGGCGTCGCCCCGTTGATCCGGGGGCGGAGCGACGGGTCTCCATTCGCGCCCTCCATCCTTGGCGATGAGAGTGTCCGCCGCTTCCGGCCCTTCGCTGCCCGAGGCGTAAGGCTCCGGCGCGCCTTTGGTCCAGGCCTTCAACACCGGTTCCAGGATTCGCCAGCCGTGCTCGACCATGTCCGCCCGCATGAACAGGGTCGGATCGCCGATCATCACGTCATAGAGCAGGGTCTCGTAGCCGACGTTCGGCTCCTTGGGGAACCAGTCGTCGTAGCGGAACTCCATCTTCACCGGGGCGAGGTCCAGCACCGGCCCGCGCCGCTTCACCTCGAACTGAAGCGAGATGCCCTCATCCGGCGCGATGCGGATCACCAGCCAGTTGGGCGGCAGGTCGTTCACCGGCGTGTCGCGGAACACGGCGTAGGGCGCCTGCTTGAAGCGGATGGCGATCTCGGTCATCCGCGCCGCGAGATGCTTGCCGGTGCGCAGGTAGAAGGGCACGCCCGACCAGCGCCAGTTGTCCACCTCGAGCTTCACGGCGGCATAGGTCTCGACATCCGAGTCCTTGGCCACGTCGGGCTCCTGGCGATAGGCCGCCTTCTTGGCCCCGCCCAGCATACCAGCGGCATACTGCCCACGCACGGCGGCGGAGGGTTTCACCGCCGGAATCGCCGCCAGCACCTCGGCCTTTTTCTCGCGCACGGCGGAGGCTTCGAAGCTGTTGGGAGGGTCCATCGCCACCAGCGAGAGCAGGCTCAGCAGGTGATTAGGGGCCATGTCGCGCAGCGCGCCGGTCTGTTCGTAGAACTGGCCGCGCTGCTCCACGCCCACCGTCTCGGCGGCGCTGATCTGCACGTGATCGATGCGGTCGCGGTTCCAGATCGGCTCGAACAGGCCGTTGGCGAAACGGAAGGCCATGATGCTCTGCACCGTGTCCTTGCCGAGGAAGTGGTCGATGCGGAAGATCTGGTCTTCGGACAGCACCTTGGCGATGTCGGCGTTGAGCTTCCGGGCCGAGGGCAGGTCGTGGCCGAAGGGCTTCTCTATGATCACCCGACGCCAGCTCTTGATCGCGCCCTTGCGGTCGACCTCCTGCTTCACCATCCCGCCGCTGCCGAGGTTCTGCACCACCGTACCGAACAACCGGTCGGCTACGGCGAGGTAGAAGATGGCGTTGCCGCCGGTCTTGTAGGTGGTTTCGCTGAGGTCCAGCGCGGCGTTCAGTTCGGCATAGAGCTCAGGCGTCGTGATATCGCCCTGCACGAAGGTCATGCGGTCAGCGAGCTTGGCCCAGGCCGTCTCGTCGATGTGATCGGCGTTGAAGGTACCGGACTTGGAGGCCACCATGGCCTTCAGCGCGGTGTGCAGGCCGTCGCGCCAGCTTTTCACATCGTCCTCGCCGCGCGCGACGCCGATCAGGGCGAAGCGCTCGGGCAGGGCGCCGGAAACGGCGAGATTGTAGAGCGCCGGAATTACCAGCCGCTTGGCCAGATCGCCCGTGGCCCCGAACAGCACCATGGTGCACGGATCGGCGGGCCTCAACTTGTGACGCGGAGCCGCATCCTTGGTCTGCGGCCGCGCGACGGGACGCAGCGCGGTGTCGTCAGCCATGATTGTCGTCGGCCTTCTTCGTGGTCGGCGTACCCTCGAGCGCGCCCTCGATATGGCCGCCGAAGCCGAAGCGCATGGCCGACAGCATCTTCTCGGCGAAGGTGTGCTCCTGGCGCGAGCGGAAGCGGGTGTAGAGCGCGCTGGTCAGCACGTCCGCCGGCACCGCCTCCTCGATGGCGGCCTGGATGGTCCAGCGGCCCTCCCCGCTGTCGTCCACATAGCCGGAGAAGTCGGCGAGGGTCTGATCCTTGGCGAGGGCGTCGGCCGACAAGTCCAGCAGCCAGGACGACACCACGCTGCCGCGACGCCAGACCTCGGAGATATCGGCCATGTTCAGTTCGAAGCGCTCGTCCTCGGGCAACTGGTCCGAGTTCTTGTTGCGCATGATGTCGAAGCCCTCGGCATAGGCCTGCATCAGGCCGTATTCGATGCCGTTGTGGACCATCTTGACGAAGTGACCCGCGCCGGTGGGGCCGGCATGGATATAGCCCTGCTCCGCCTTGGAGTGCGGGCCCTTGCGCCCCTGCGTGCGGGGGATGTCGCCGACGCCGGGGGCCAGGGTCTTGAAGATCGGGTCGAGCCGTTCGACCGCCGCGTCCGGGCCGCCGACCATCATGCAGTAGCCGCGCTCCAGCCCCCACACGCCGCCGGAGGTGCCGCAATCGATATAGTCGAGGCCCTTCTCCTTGGCCGCCTTCGCCCGCCGGATGTCGTCCTTGTAGTAGGAGTTGCCCCCGTCGATGATGGTGTCGCCCGCCTCCAGAAGCTCCCCGAGCTTAGCGACCGTGTCCTCTGTTATCTTGCCGGAGGGCAGCATGGACCAGACGGCGCGGGGCGCCTTCAGCGCTTTGACCATCTCCTCCAGCGAACCCACGGCGGCGGCGCCTTCCTTAGCCAGGGCGGCGCCGGGTTTGGGGCTGGCGTCATAGACGACGCACTCGTGGCCGGCCTTCATCAGGCGGCGCGCGATATTGCCCCCCATGCGCCCAAGCCCGATGATGCCGATCTGCATGCGTATGCTCCGTGTAGGGATGGGTTAGGAAAGCGCCTGTTCGACGGCGCGAACGAGTTCGGGCAGGCCCTTGTCCACGTCCTTCAGATGGAGGCGCAGGGTGCGCCGACCGCGCTCGTTCAGCACGGCTAGGTCGCCGCTCGCCTGCGCCGCCTTGACCACGCCGAAGGTGTAGCCGTGGCCGGGCACGTCCAGGTCGTGGGCGTCGTCGCAGGTGATCTGCAGGAAGACCCCGGTGTTGGGCCCGCCCTTATAGGCCTGCCCCGTAGAGTGCTGGAAGCGGGGGCCGAAGCCGACGCAGGTCGCCGCATGGGTATGGTCGCGCACAAGGGTGCGGATTTCGCCGATGGCGTCGATGTGTGGCGTGTTGCGCTCCACATAGGCGAGGAAGGCGGCATAGTCGCCCGCCCCGAGGCGGCCGAAGTGGCTTTTCAAGTAGCCTTCCAGGGTGTTGTGACGCCCGAGTTGGTCGGCGTTGCGGGCGTCGGCATAAAGGGCGACGCCGTTCTGCTGGAACACCGGTTCGCCCTTGGGCAGACTATGCGACTTCTCGTAGTCGTCGGTCAGCTCCTTGGCCTTCTTCTTGCTGGCTTCCACGTCCGGCTGGTCGAAGGGGTTGATGCCGATAATCGCGCCGGCCACGGCGGTGGCGATCTCCCAGCGGAAGAACTCCTGGCCGATGTCCCAGATCGACCTGACGGTCACATAGGCTACCGGGTGCCCGGCCTTGGCCAGGGCGTCCACCGCCGCGCGCTGGGCCGGATCCGCCTTGCCCTCGAGTTCGAGGTAGGCGAAGAAGCGGTCGTTCCCATACTTGTCCGGCGTGGTCACCGGTTCGTCGGCGAGGGGGATCAGCCCCTTGCCTTGCTTGCCGGTGCTTTCGGCCATCAGCTGTTCGAGCCAGGCGCCGACATCGCCGATACCCGGCGAGGCGATGATGGTGATCTTGTCCCGCCCGAGCTTGGAGGCCGAGACGCCCAGAGCCACGCCGAGTTCCACGCCCGGATTGTCCTTGGGCGGAACGTCAGTCCCGCAGGCGCGCACCATCAGCCGGGTGGCGGTAAGGAACTTCTCGATGTCGATGCCCATGGCGGCGGCCGGGACGAGGCCGAACTTGGACAGCACCGAATAGCGCCCGCCGATGGAGGGCACGCCATAGAAGATGTGAGCGAAGCCCTGATCCTTGGCGCGTTTTTCCATGGACGAACCCGGATCGGTCACCACGGCGAAGTGCTGGCCCGCCTTGTCCTTGCCGCGCACGGCGGCGACCCGGTCGAAGAAATAGTCCGTGAAAATGTTGGGCTCCAAGGTTGAGCCCGACTTGGACTGGACGATGAACAGGGTCTTTTCCAGGTTCACAGCGTCGTCGATGGATTTCACCTGCGCGGGGTCGGTGGCGTCCAGCATGTGGAAGCGCGGACGGCCCTCGATCTGGCCGAAGGTGTCGCTCAACACTTCGGGGCCGAGGCTCGATCCGCCCATGCCGAGCAGGACGATGTCGGTAAAGCCGTCGGCCTTCACCTTGTCGCCGAAGGCCTGCAGCTTGTCCGCCTCGGCCAGTTCCTGCTCGACGATGGTCAGCCAGCCGCCCCACTTGTCCTCATCCGCCGAGGTCCACAGGCTCTTGTCCATGGCCCAGAGCTTGCGGATCAGGCCCTGAGAGCGCCAGACCTCCATCTCGTCCGCGAAGGCTTGCTTTGTCGCGTCCGACCCCGGTTCGATGGTCAGGCTCGGTTTGTCCTCGCCCAGCGCCGCGCGACGGCTTTCGGCGACGGAGCCGAACAACTTGTCGAAGGCCTCGGCGAACTGCTGCACGCCGTCGACCACCAGATCCTCGGTGATCTTCTCCAGCGAGACGCCGAGCGCCTCCAGCGACGCCAGGGTCTGACGCGCGCCCTGCACGTCTTCCTCGATGGCGTCAGCCTTCACCACGCCATGGTCGCGGAAGGCGTCCATGGTGGCGGGCGGGATGGTGTCCACCGTGTCGGGGCCGATCATGGCCTCCACATAGAGGGTGTCCTTGAGCGCCTTGTCCTTGACCGAGGTTGAGGCCCAGAGCAGGCGCTGGGTCTGCGCGCCCGCCTTTTCCAGCGCTTCCCAGCGGGGGCCGGAGAACAGGTCCTTGTAGCGTGTATAGGCCACCTTGGCGTTGGCGATGGCGACCTTGCCCTTCAACGCGTCGGCGCCGTCCTTGCCTTCCAGCGCCTTGTCCACGGCGCTGTCGATGCGGCTGACGAAGAAGCTGGCCACGCTCGCCACCTTCGACAGGTCCCCGCCCGCCTTATGCAGCGCTTCGAGGCCTGAAATGTAGGCCTCCACCACCTCTTCATAGGCCTTGACCGAGAACAGCAAAGTGACGTTGACGTTCGTGCCCTTGGCGATGGTGCGCTGAATGGCCGGGATGCCCGCGGGCGTGGCCGGGATCTTCACCATCAGGTTCGGACGCGCCACCGTGTCCCACAGGTGCTGCGCCTCGATCACCGTCGCCTCGGTGTCGTTGGCGAGATAGGGCGAGCACTCCAGGCTCACATAGCCGTCGCGGGCCTTGGTGGTCTCATAGACCGGCTTCATCACGTCACACGCCGCCTGGATGTCGGCGATGGCCAGGTGCTCGTAGATCTCGGCGACGCTGTGGTCGCCCTGCTTCAGATAGGTCTTGATGTCTTCGGCGTATTCGTCGCTCTCGCCGATGGCCTTCTGGAAGATGGAGGGGTTGGAGGTGACGCCCTTCAGCCCGTCGGTCTCGATCATTTTGGCGAGGTCGCCGCCCTGGATCAGGCTGCGCTTCAGATAGTCCAGCCACGGCGCCTGGCCGCAGGCTTCGAGCTGCTTCAGCGGATTGTCGCTCACTTCACGGCCTCCTTGGCCTTGGCCATCGACGTCTTGGCGGCGGCCAGCACCTTTTCCGGGGTCAGGCCGAACTTGGTCATCAGGTCCTTGATCGGCGCGGAGGAGCCGAAGGTGTGGATGCCGATGATCTCGCCGAACGAGCCCGCATAGCGGTCCCAGCCCAGCACCGAGGCGGCTTCCACCGTCACACGGGCATGCACGTCTGGCGGCAGGACGCTATCGCGATAGGCCTGATCCTGCTGCTCGAACAGGTCCCAGGAGGGCATGGAGACCACGCGGGCGGCGACGCCCTCGGCCTTCAGTTTCTCATAGGCCTGAATGCATAACTGCACCTCGCTGCCGGAGCCGATCAGGATCACCTCGGGCTTGCCGGGCCTGGCGTCGGCCAGCACATAGGCGCCCTTGGCCACGCCCGACGCCGGAGCGAACACCGTGCGGTCCAGGGTCGGCAGGGCTTGGCGGGTCAACACCAGGGTAGCTGGCTGATGCTTCAGCTGGGCGATCACCTTCCACGCCTCGACCGTCTCGTTGGCGTCGGCCGGGCGCAGCAGCACCATGCCGGGCACGCCTCTGATGGATAGAAGCTGTTCGACCGGCTGGTGGGTCGGGCCGTCCTCGCCGACGCCGATGGAATCGTGGGTGAAGACGAAGATGGTCGGCTGATCCATCAGCGAGGCCAGCCGCATGGGCGGCTTCATATAGTCGGAGAAGATCAGGAAGGTGGAGCCATAGGCCCTGATGCCCGACAGGGTGATGCCGTTGCAGATCGAGCCCATGGCGTGCTCGCGGATGCCGAAGTGCAGGTTGCGCCCACTGTATTTCTCCGCCTCGAACGACCCCGCGCCTTCGAAGGTAAGGTTGGTCTTGGTGGAGGGCGACAGGTCCGCCGAACCGCCGATCATCCACGGATAGTTCTTGGCCAGAGCGTTGATGGCCTTGCCACCGCTCTCTCGGGTGGCCACGCCCTTGGGATCGGCGGGATAGACCGGCAGATCCTTGTCCCAGCCCTTGGGCAGTTCGTGCGCCAGCATTAGGTCGAGCTGCTGCGCCAGATCCGGGTAGGCGGCGCGGTAGTCCTTCAGCAGCTTGTCCCAGTCGGCCTTGGCGGGCTTGCCGCGCGCATTGAGGGCCTTCTGGAAATGCGCCTCGACGCCGTCGGGGACCAGGAACTGCGCATCCTCCGGCCAGCCGTAGAAGCGCTTGGCCAGCTTGACCTCTTCCTCGCCCAGGGCCTCGCCGTGGGCGGAGGCGGTGTCCTGCTTGTGCGGGGCGCCATAGCCGATCAGGCTGGTGACGATGATCAGGGTGGGGACGGTCTCGGTCTTCTTGAAGCTTTCGATGGCTTCGGCGAAACGGCCCGTATCGTTGGCGTCGCCCACATGCAGGACGTTCCAGCCATAGCCCTTGAAGCGCGCCGCCACATCGTCGCTGAAGGCGAGGTCGGTGTGACCTTCGATGGTGATGCGGTTGCTGTCGTAGATCCAGCACAGGTTGCCGAGCATCAGGTGCCCGGCGATGGAGGCGGCCTCGCTGGACACGCCCTCCATCATGTCGCCATCGCCGCAGAAGGTGAAGACGTCATAGTCGAACAGCTTGGCGTCGGGCTTGTTGAAATGCGCCGCCAGCCACTTGGCCGCCATGGCCATGCCGACGCTGTTGCCGCAGCCCTGGCCGAGCGGACCGGTGGTGGTCTCCACCCCCGTGGTAATGCCGTGCTCCGGGTGGCCGGGGCACTTGGAATCCAACTGACGGAATTTCTTGATGTCGTCCAGCGTGACCGAGAGACAGTTCTTGTCGGCGTTATCTTTGATCCCCGCGAGGTGGATCAGGCTGTAGAGCAGCATGGAGGCGTGGCCGTTGGACAGCACGAAGCGGTCGCGGTTCGGCCAGGCGGCGTCGTCGATGTCATAGCGCAGGAAGTCGCGCCACAGGGTGTAGGCGACCGGCGCCAGGGCCATGGGCGCACCGGGATGGCCCGAATTGGCCTTCTGCACCGCGTCGATGGACAGGGTGCGGATGGTGTTGATGGCCAACTGGTCGAGATCGCCCTGGGGCTGGGCCTCCGTGCCGGAGATCGCCGATCCTCCACCTCCACCGTCCGCGTTCCGGGTCGTTCGGGAGGCGGCGTCGCGGTGGTTCATGATCAAGCTCCGCTGCATCTAGGGTGGCGAAAAAAGGTCGCGCCGCTCGTATCTGCGATTCGTTTAAACCGGAACGGCCGGGATCGGATGGAGCCCCCACCGTCCGATCGTTGCACAAACGACCTCGAACGCCTTTGGTTCAAGCATTTCTGCGCCGCAAAGAAGCTGAGCCTTGGGTCATGCCGCGCCATCTATCGCCAGGCGTCCGAGTCCGGGATCGTCGCTGAAGAAGCCATCGATTCCGGCGGCGATGTAGCGGCGCATCTCCGCCACAGAACCGGCCGTATTGCGCTCGGTGGGCGCGCCGCTCCGGAAGTCCGCCGCAAGGAACAGGTTCTCCGGCCGGAAGGTCCAGATGTGCACAAGCAGTCCGGCCGCATGGGCGTCGGCGACGAACGCGGTCGGCGCCAAAAGCTTGCCGTCCTTGCCCAGCGGAATGACCGAGCGGGTGGGCGGGGCCACCACGTCGGCATACTTGCCGATCTCCTTCATCCCATCCGCCGAGGTGAGGTCGCCGAAGGTGCGGCCCGGAATATCCACCGGGCTCTGCTTGCCCTCCCCCACCAGTTGCATCAGCCGCACGTTCTTCGGCCGGCCGAGCCTGGTGCGCAGGTATTTGAGATTGTTCACCTCGAAGGACTGAATCTCAACTGGCGCGCGGTTCATATACTTGTGGCTGGCCAGCACATTAAGGAACCGGTCCTCCATGGGCTGGCCGATGGAGGCGAAATAGGTCGAGTGCTTGATCTCGGGCACGAGGCCGATATCGCGACCGCGCGTGGCCGCCATGGCGGCGGCGAAGTCGATCATCTCCTCGAAGGTCAGGATCTGGAACTCGCCGTCATAGGCGGTATTGGCCTTGCGGATCGCCGGCAGGCGCTCGACGGCGCGCAAGGTCTTGAGCTCGGCCAGGGTGAAGTCCTCGGTGAACCAGCCTGTCTGTTTCTCCCCGTCTATGGTCTTGGTGGTCTTGGGGTGGGCGAACTCCGGACGCGTCTTCACGTCGGTCGTCTCCACCATGTTGTTCTCATGGCGGATCACCAGCACCCCGTCCCTGGTGATGACGAGATCCGGCTCGATGTAGTCGGCCCCGTCGGCGATGGCCCGGGCATAGGAGGCGAGGGTGTGTTCGGGCCGGAGCGCCGGGGCGCCGCGATGGCCGAACAGTTCCACCTTGGCCGACAGCCGCGCCGGCGCCGCCCGCCCGAGGAGGGGCGCTCCCAGCGTCATGGCGCCCGCCGCCGCTCCGATCACGTCCCGCCGCGTCGCCATGCCCACACTCCCGTTCGATCAGCAGCCACGCTAGCCCGTCCATGTGACGGTTGGCCAATACTCCCATCGGCCTTGGCCTTGCACGGCGGCGCGAATAGACGTTCGGTGCGAGGACGCTGCGACCACAAGCGGCCGCCGCCGAGGAACACGTATGGAAGCCGCCCCACCGCCCGCCGCCGCTATTGAGGGCGCCGCCCCACAGGCCGCCGGCCTGAACGTGCTGATCTATGCCCTGTTCTTCACCTTTGGCGGCATCACCAGCCTGAACGACGTACTGATCCCCAAGCTTAAGGGCTTGTTCCACCTGAACTATGGCGAGGTGATGCTGGTCCAGTCGGCCTTCTTCCTCTCCTATCTCGTCATCTCCCTGCCGGCGGGATGGCTGGTGGCGCGGCTCGGCTACATGCGCTCGGCGGTGGTGGGCCTGCTGACCATGGCGGTCGGCGCGGCCCTGTTCTATCCGGCGGCCAAGCTCGAGGCTTTCGCGCCGTTCCTGGGCGCCTTGTTCGTGGTGGCGGCCGGGATCACCGTGGTGCAGGTGGTGTCCAACCCCTTGATCTCGCTGCTCGGCAAGGCGGAGACGGCCTCCAGCCGGCTGACCTTCGCCCAGGCGTTCAATTCGCTCGGCACCACGCTTTTTCCCTTCTTCGGCTCGATGGTGATCCTCGGCGCCGTCGCCACGGTGAAGACCGTGGCGGGACAGGCGGCGGTCGTGGGCGCCTCCTATCTCTACATCGCCGCCGCGCTCGTGGTCGTGGCCGGCGTGATCTACACCCAGCGCCACCGGCTGACCGAGCAGAAGGCGAAGGCCACCAATCCCCTCGCCAGCATCGACCTTTTGAAGCGTCCGCGCTTCGCCTTCGGCGTGGCCTGCATCTTCGTTTATGTGGGCGCGGAGGTGTCCATCGGCAGCCTGCTGGTGAACTTCCTCGGCCAGCCGAACACCCTGGCGCTCACGCCTGAAGTCGCGGGCCGGCACCTGATCTTCTATTGGGGCGGGGCGATGGTCGGCCGCTTCATCGGCACGTTCGTGCTGCGCATGGTCTCGCCGGGCAAAGTCCTGGCGGCGGTGGCGGCGATGAACATGGTCCTGCTGGCCTGCGCCGGAGCGGGGCACGGCGCTTTCGCCGGCTGGTCCCTGCTGGCTATGGGTCTGTTCAACTCGATCATGTTCCCGACCATCTTCACCCTGGCCAGCGAGGGGCTGGGACCGCGCGCGGCGGAGGGGTCGGGGCTTCTCAGCCTGGCCATCTTCGGCGGCGCGGTGGTCCCCGCCCTGACCGGCCAGCTTGCCGACCACTTCGGCCTGTCGCTCGCCCTGCTGGCCCCGGCGGTCTGCTACATGGTCATAGGCGGGTTCGGCTGGTACGCCCGCCGCCCCGCCGACGACGCCGCGGCGAGCGAGACGGTGCTGGCGGCCGGCTAAACTGGCGCCTTGGCTAGTCCTTGGCGCGTTCCACGTAGGCGCCGTCTTCGGTCATGACGACGATGCGGGTGCCGGGGGTTATGTAGGTGGGCACCATGGTGCGCACGCCGTTGGTCAGCATGGCGGGCTTGTAGGAGCCCGAGGCGGTCTGGCCCTTCACCACCGGTTCGGTCTCGGCCACCTCGCAGGTGGCGCGCTGGGGCAGTTCGATGGCGATGGCGATGTCGTCGTGCAGCGACAGGTGAACCGTCACGCCGTCGGTGAGATAGGCGGCGGCGTCGCCGACCATCTCGGTGGTGACTGTGACCTGATCGAAGGTCTCCGGGTTCATGAAGTGGAAGCCGTCGCCGTCGCTATAGAGGAAGTTGTACTCGCGCTCGTCCACGAAGGCGCGCTCCACCTGTTCGGTGGTGCGATAGCGCTCGGACACCTTCACCCCGTCGGAGATGCGGCGCATGTCGAGCTGGGTGACGGGCGTGCCCTTGCCGGGGTGGATGTTCTCCACGCTGAGCACGACATAGAGCTTGCTGTCGATGTCTAGGACGGACCCCTTGCGGAGCGAGCTGGCGGCGACCTTGGGCATAATTCCTCGAAAGACTCGGCCGCGCGGTGGGGTCCGGGGCGGCATGAATGACTTGATTCCTCGCGCACCTACACGCAGGAGGCGCGGATGACAAATCCCCTGCCTTGGTGGAGCCCTGGGATTCATGCGGCGCGGCGGCCCCATCTGGTCGCTCGAAACGCCCTGACGCGGGCGGTGCGCGGCTGGTTCGAGGCTCAGGACTTCACCGAGGTCGAGGCCGCGTCACTGCAGGTCTCGCCCGGCAACGAGGCGCACCTGCACGCCTTCGCCACCGACATGATCGGCCATGACGGGACGGCGGCGAAGCTCTACCTGCACACCTCGCCCGAGTTCGCCTGCAAGAAGCTGTTGGCGGCGGGCGAGACGCGCATCTTCGATTTCGCCCGCGTGTGGCGCAATCGCGAGCGCGGGCCGCTGCATTATCCGGAGTTCACCCTGCTGGAATGGTATCGGACGGGCGAGCCCTATGCGGTGCTGATGGCCGACTGCGCCGCGCTGCTGGCCTTGGCGGCGCAGACTACCGGGCGGCGCGAATTCGTTTGGCGCGACCGGACCATGGACCCCTTCGCCGAGCCCGAGCGGCTGACGGTGGCCGACGCCTTCACCCGCCATGCCGGCATCGACCTTCTGGCCCACCTCGATGATAGCGAGGGCCTCGCCGCCGCCGCCCGGGCCAGGGGTATCCGGGTCGCGGACGACGATGTCTGGGCCGACGTGTTCAGCCGGGTGATGGTGGAAAAGGTCGAGCCCAACCTCGGCACGGGCCGCGCCACGGTCCTGTGCGAATACCCGGCGAGCGAGGCGGCCCTGGCGCGCCTCAGCCCCCGCGATCCGCGCGTGGCCGAACGGTTCGAGCTCTATGCCTGCGGGGTGGAGCTGGCCAACGCCTTCGCCGAGCTGACCGATCCGGCCGAGCAGCGCCGCCGTTTCGTCCTCGAGATGGACGAGAAGGCGCGGGTCTATGGCGAGCGCTACCCGCTGGACGAGGATTTCCTCGCAGCGCTGGCGCACATGCCGCCCGCCTGCGGGTCGGCGCTCGGCTTCGACCGGCTCGTCATGCTGGCCACCGGCGCGACCCGCATCGAGCAGGTGCTGTGGACGCCCGTGGCCGACCGCGAGGTGGACCCGTCCTGATGCCTGCGCCATATCCCAGGCCATGACCGCCCACGACACGACCCTGCCGGGCTCCACCCTGCGCAGCCCCGCGGATCTCGCCGCCGCCGGGCTCGTTGCGCCCGTGGCCCTGCCGGGTCTGGAGGCCGTGGCCGCCCGCTACGCCATCGCCATCACCCCCGCCAGCCTCGCCCTGATCGAGCCCGGCGACGCCGCCGACCCCATCGCCCGCCAGTTCGTGCCCACCGAGGCCGAACTGGTGATGGCCCCTGAAGAGCTGGCCGATCCGGTCGGCGACACGACGCACAGTCCGGTCGAGGGGATCGTGCATCGCTATCCCGACCGGGTGCTGCTGATGGCCACCCACACCTGCGCCACCTATTGCCGCTTCTGCTTTCGTCGCGAGAGCGTCGGGCAAGGGGACGGGACGCTTTCCGCCGGGGCGCTCGACGCCGCCATCGCCTATATCGCCGCCCACCCCGCGATCTGGGAGGTGATCCTCACCGGGGGAGATCCCCTGATCCTATCGCCTCGCCGCCTCGCCGCGATCATGGACCGACTGGCGGGCATCGAGCATGTGAAGGTGGTGCGCCTGCATACCCGCATCCCGGCGGTAGAGCCGGAGCGGGTGTCTGACGCGTTGGTCGCGGCCCTGAAGCGGTCGGGCAAGGCGGTCTATGTCGCCCTGCACGCCAACCACCCGCGCGAACTCACGCCCACGGCCCGCGCCGCCTGCGCCCGGCTGATCGACGCGGGCGTTCCCATGTTGAGCCAGACCGTGCTGCTGAAGGGCGTCAATGACGATCCGCAGACGCTGGCCGCCTTGATGCGCGGCTTCGTGGAGAGCCGGATCAAGCCCTACTACCTGCACCATGGCGATCTCGCCCCCGGCACGTCGCACCTGCGCACGACGCTGGCGGAAGGACAGGCGCTGGTCGCCGGCCTGCGCGGCCACGTCTCGGGCCTGTGCAACCCCACCTATGTGCTCGACATCCCCGGCGGTCACGGCAAGGTCCCCGTGGGACCGGCCTATATCAGCGACGGCGAGGTCACCGACCCGTGGGGGCGAACTCATCCCTATCCGCGAGGTTAGAGCGCAGAGAGCCACCCCGCCCACCAGTACACGCCGCTCCAACGCGCTATCCCAGCAGCGCCATCACGTTTTCACGTAGGACGGCTTTCACGGTCTGTGCGCGTTCGGCTTCGAAGTTGGGCCAATCCATCAGGTCGAGCAGGTGGTCACGATGGTGGTGCAGGGCCGTCATCTGGCTGAGGATGAAGATGGCGCGCAACCGGGCGATGGGGTCGTCGGCCTCTAGCCCGAGCGCGCAGGCGACGAGTGCGGTCGCCGTCGATTTGAGCGGAAAGGAAATGCCCTCGTTCACCACCGCGGAGGCGGGTCCCAGATCGTCGGTCTGGCACCGGCCGAGGAACCGGCTCCAACCCTCCGTCTCGACCCGCGCCATGGCGAAGTCCGCGGTCCATTCGATCAGGGTGCAGAGCGCCGCCACGGAAGCCTCGCGATCGCGGGCGGCGATAGCCGTTCGCGCCTCGTCGAGGGCCGGGCCGAGCACGAGCATCACCCGATCGACGATAGCCTGGCCGCAAGCGCGGTGCAGGCCTTCCTTGCTGTGGAAATAATACTGCAAGGCCGGGGGGTTGACCCCCGCCTCGGAGGCGATACGGCGCGTGGAGGCGCCCACATAGCCCTCCTCGGCAAAGACCACGAAGGCCGCCTCGATGATGCGCTCGCGCGTTTCCTCGCCGCGCGCATAGCCGCCTTCCACGGGTCGCCTCCGGGGCGAGGGCGCGGCCGAGCCGTCCATGCGTTCTCCTCCTTGATCCGTTATACGAGCTTCGTCAAAAACTGCCAGTCGCGAAACATATTCCAATTGACAGACATGTGCCGATTGGACGAAATCGCCTCGCCGGCGCTCCCCCGCCGGAGCCGGGAGCCCTCCCATGGCGGACCAAGACCCCACGCCGGCGGGCGATGACGCGCGCGCATCCGTCCAGCAGCCCCAGGCCGCTGATGCCGGAAGTTCCCGGCCGAAGAAGCCTTCGCCACTCAAGAACCCGGTCGTGCGGATCGGGCTGATTCTGGCCGGGCTGGTCCTGATCGTTGTGTTGGCGATCGTCTTCATCGGCTGGTGGACGCACGGCCGTTTCGTGCAGAGCACCAACGACGCCTATGTGCGCGCCGACCAGGTGACCATCGCCCCCAAGGTGCAGGGCTATGTGGAGGCGGTTTATGTGGCCGATAACCAGGCGGTGGTTCCCGGCCAGCCGCTGGTGAAGATCGATGCGGCGACCTACGACGCCACTTTGGCCAGCCAGCTCGCCACCGTGGCGGCGCGCGAGGCGGATATCGAAGCCGCCAACCGCCAGGTCATACAACAACAGGCCGTGGTGGATCAGGCCCAGGCCCAGTTGAAAGGCGCGCAGGACACAGCAGCCTACGCCGCCAAGGAGGCGGAGCGTTATCGCCTGCTCTCGGCCCAAGGCGTGGAGACCCAGGCCCGCTACACCCAGGCCGTCAATCAGCGCGACCAGGCGATCGCCACCGTCAAGTCCGACATCGCCCAGGGCGTACAGGCGACCCGCCAGGTCGCCACCCTCCAGGCGCAGGTCGGCCAGGCGCAGGCCCAGCTCAAGGCCGCCCAGGCCCAGGTGAAGTCGGCGCAGATCAATGTGGGCGATACGACCCTGCGCGCCTCGGTCGCCGGCAATATCGGCGACAAGACCGTCCGCGTCGGCCAGTTCGTGCAACCGGGGGCGCGGCTGATGTCGGTGGTCCCGGTGCAGGACGTCTATCTGGTGGCCAACTTCAAGGAGACCCAGATCGGCAAGATGCGCATCGGCCAGGCCGCGAGCGTGAAGATCGACGCCTTCGGCGGACGCAGGATCGACGCGGTGCTGGACAGTTTCGCCCCCGGCACCGGCGCCCAGTTCGCCCTCCTGCCGCCGGAGAACGCCACAGGCAACTTCACCAAGATCGTCCAGCGGGTGCCGGTGCGCTTTCGCCTTCGCCCACCCGCCGAGCTTCGCGACCACATCCTTCCCGGCCTATCCGCCACGGTGAGCGTGGACACGACCCAGGAACCGGAAACCCATCGCACCTCCGCGCCGGGATCGGTCCGGTGACGGACGCCGCCGCCGACGGGGCCTCAGCTCCGGCGAAAGGCCAGGTCCAAGGCCAAGCGCAGGAAAGCGCCTCGCTACAGGACTGGATCGCCGTGGTGGCCGGAGCGCTCGGCGCCCTCATCGCCTCGCTCGACATCTCCATCGTCAACTCCGCCCTGCCGCAGATCCAGGGCGAGATCGGCGCCAGCGGCACCGAAGGCACCTGGATCTCCACCGGCTATCTGGTCAGCGAAGTGGTGATGATCCCGCTGGCCGCCTGGCTGACGCGGGTGTTCGGCCTGCGCACCTTGCTGCTGCTCTGCGGCGGGCTGTTCACCGTCTTCTCCATGGTGTGTGGGATCGCACACGACCTGCCGACCATGATCCTGGGGCGGGTGGGACAGGGCTTCTTCGGCGGCGCTCTCATTCCCACCGCCCAGACCATCGTGCGCACGCGCCTGCCGCCGCGCCAGATGCCCATCGGCATGACCATCTTCGGCCTGATCGTATTGCTCGGCCCGCTGCTTGGACCGGTGATCGGCGGCTGGCTCACGGAGAGCGCCTCCTGGCGCTGGTGTTTTTTCCTGAACCTGCCCATCGCCGGGGGACTGATCGCGCTCCTGTTGCTCGGCCTGCCGCACAATAAGTCTCGGCTCGACCAGTTCATCCGCGCCGACTGGCTCGGCATCGTCGGCATGACGGCGGGGCTGTCCTGCCTCACCGTGGTGCTGGAGGAGGGTCAGCGCGACCGCTGGTTCGAATCCAGCTTCATCGTCTTGCTGAGCGTGATCTCGGTGATCGGCTTCATCGTCCTCGGCATCGCCCAGGCCACGGTCAAACAGCCGGTGATCAAGCTGCGGCTGATGCTCAACCGCTCTTATGCCAGCGTGATCCTGATCATCGTCGTGGTCGGCATGGTGCTCTACGGCATCCTCTACGTCCTGCCCCAGTTTCTCTCGATTATCGCGGGGTACAATTCCGAGCAGTCGGGGCGAATCCTGGCGGTCTCCGGCATTCCCGCCTTTCTGATGATGCCGATCCTGCCTCTGATCCTCGGCAAGGCACCGCTTCGTCTGACCGTGTTGCTCGGCCTGACGTGCTTCGCCCTGAGCTGCTTTATCGATATCGGGCTGACCGCCGAGACCTCGGGCGACCATTTTGTCATCTCTCAGCTTCTGCGCGGGGTGGGACAGATCCTGGCCTTCATGCCGCTGAACCAGGCCTCGGTGGGGTCGGTGCCGCCGGAGGACGCGGCGGATGCGGCGGGCCTCTACAACATGGCGCGCAACCTCGGCGGATCGCTGGGACTGGCCCTGCTCGGCGTCTTCATCGACCGCCGGTCAGAGGCCCACGCCGACTATATCGGCCAGGCGGTGACGCAGAATTCCGACCTCGCTCAGGCCCGGTTGGCGGGACAGGCCGCCGGATTCGCCGCCACCAACGGCGGGGACATGGGCGCCGCCAACATGCAGGCGCTCACCGCCCTGGCCGGCACGGTGCGGCAGCAGGCGATGATCATCACCTATTCCGAATGTTTCTGGATCCTCGGCATCGCCCTCATTGCGCTGATGCCGCTGGTCTTCCTGCTCAAGGCGCCGCCCAAGAGGTCGAGCGCGGCGGAGATGGCCCATTGACCCGTTTGACCCGCCGCCTCCTGGCTCCGAGCCTTTTGATCTCAGGCGCACTCCTTTCCGGCTGCGTCGTCGGGCCTGATTATAAGGGGCCGCCCATCGTGGCCGCGAACGCCGCGAGTGCGCTCGCCTTCCATCGCGCCGACGCCACGGAGCCCAATGGCCAACCGCCCGCCCAATGGTGGGCGCTGCTCGGTGACGCGGAGCTGTCGCGCCTCATCGACGCGGCGCTCGCGGCGAGCCCCGACCTGGGGGCGGCGCGCGCCCGGATCGTGCAATCGCGCGCCGGACTGAAGAGCGCCCGCGCCGACCGCCTGCCCACCACCGGCAGCACGGCCGCGTATCTGCGCAGCAAGGGCCTGACCAGCTTCATCGGCGCCGGCCAGGCCGCGGCGGCAGGCGCGCCCTCGACGGTAGAAATCTATACGGCGGACTTCGACGCTACCTGGGAGATCGACCTGTTCGGCGGCAAGACCCGCGCCGCGGAAGGCGCCAAGGCCCAGGCCGACGCCACCCGGGCCGCCTATGACGGCGTGCAGGTAAGCCTGGAGGCCGAGGTGGCGCAGGCCTATGTGACCCTGCGCCAGTTGCAGCAGCGACTGGAGCTGTCCAGGCGCAATGCCGAGATCGAGCGCCGCATGCTTGACCTGACCCGCCAGCGTCGCGCGGGCGGGACGGCCTCCGACCTCGACGTGGAGCAGCTGAACAACCAGCTGCAGTCCACCGAAGCTGACCTCGTACCGCTGGCGGCGCGGATCACCGAGCAGTTCGACCGGCTGGCCGTGCTGACCGGCCGTGAACCCGGCGCGCTCGATGCCGAGCTGGCCCCCCTCGGCGTCCTGCCGACACCGCCCGCGACGGTGGCCGTGGGCGATCCGGCCGCCCTGCTGCGCCGTCGGCCGGACGTGCGCCAGGCCGAGCGCCAGTTGCAGCAGTACAACGCCGTGATCGGCCAGCGCACCGCCGACCTGTTCCCAAAGGTGACCCTGCTCGGCTCCATCGGCTATACGGCGCCGCAGCTTTCGCACCTGTTCGACAACGCCAACCAGACCAGCGCCGCCGCGCCCTTCCTGCAATGGACACCCTTCGACTTCGGCCGTACCCGAGCAAAGATCGCCGAGGCTCGCGGCGCCTATGAGGAGGCCATCGCCAATTATCGCAGGACGGTCCTGAGCGCCTTGCAGGACGCGGAAACTTCATTGTCCCGCTACGGCCGGCAGCGCGACAGCCTGACGGGATTGCTCCGCGTGGAGGCCTCCGCCGACCGTTCCGCGAGCCTGCAGGCGCTCCGCGAAAAGGGCGGAACAGCGACGACGATCGACGTTCTGGACACGGAGCTTCGCCGCGCGCAGGCGCAGCAGGGCGTCCTCGACGCCCAGGCCCAGTTGACCCAGGATTACATCGCTCTCCAAAAGAGCCTTGGCCTCGGTTGGAGCCAATTCGTGACAGAATAGGCGCCACCGCGTGGCGCTATCGCGTGTTTAGCGCACCGAAACCGTGCCTTCTGCAACACAGACTTACCTTTATGGCGTCACGGCGGCGGCATTGAGGTTGCACATGTCGCAAGTGCGAGTAGGTGCAGCCCTCAATAAACGTCCGGCGGCGCCGGGAGAAACCCTGAGGGAGGCGAACATGAATCGCACCGACCGCCGGCTGTTGGCCAGCGCATCCGCTATCTGTCTTTTGACCGCCATGACGGCCGGCCACGCCGCCGCCCAAAGCGCCACGGCCCCCGCGCCAGCGAGCGCCTCGACCAGCGGCCCGTCCAACGTAGACGAGATTGTCGTCACCGCTCAAAAGCGTACTCAGAGCCTGCAGGACGTGCCGATCGTGGTCACCACGGTCAGCCACCAACTGCTCCAAGATACGGGCGTCAAAGACATCAAGGACCTGTCGCTCCTGACGCCGGGCCTGCTCGTCACCTCCACCACCTCGGAAGCCTCCACCACCGCCCGCATCCGCGGCATCGGCACCGTGGGCGACAACCCTGGCCTGGAAAGCTCGGTCGGCGTGGTGATCGACGGCGTCTATCGCCCGCGTAACGGCGTCGGCTTCGGCGACCTCGGCGATGTGGATCGCATCGAAGTGCTGAAGGGTCCGCAAGGCACCCTGTTCGGCAAGTCCACCTCGGCCGGCGTCATCAACATCGTCACCGCACCGCCCAAGTTCAATTTCGGCGCCAATGCCGAAGCGACCTTCTCCAACTACGGCGGATACGGCGGCTCGGCCGAAGTGACCGGCCCGCTGATCGCCGACAAGGTGGCCGGCAGCCTCTACTTCGCCGACCGCCAGCGCGACGGCTATTTCGACGTCAACACCGGCGCGGGTCCGAACACGCGTCACGAAGACACCAACCGCGACTTCTACACGATCCGCGGTCAAATCCTGGCGCTGCCGGACAATAATACGACGGTCCGCTTCATCGCCGACTACAGCCACCGGACCGAGCACTGCTGTATCGCCACGGTGATCCGCCCCGGCGAGACCAACGCCATCGTCGGCGCCCTGGCCGGCGGCGTGGGCGAAGGCGACGGCGCCAACCCCTATGCGCGGAACGCCTATTCCAACCGTCCGGACCTGTCGAACACCACCGACGGCGGCCTCTCGCTCCAGATCGACTACAAGATCCCGAGCATGAACGCGTCGGTGACCTCGATCACGGCCTGGCGGGACTGGAAGACCGTGGGCGGCTTCGACGCCGACTTCTCGACCGCCGACCTGCTGTACCTGCCCAGCAATGACAGCAACAGCAACGAGTTCCGTCAGTTCAGCCAGGAGCTCCGCTTCGCCGGCAACTACGGCAAGATCGACTATCTGGTGGGCGGCTTCATCGGCCACGAGGATCTGCGTTCGAACTCCAGCGTGCTGTTCGGCAACCAGTTCGGCACCTATCTCAGCCTGCTGTTCTCCGGCGGCGCCAACCCCGCCTTCCTGAACGGCTCGCCCTTCAACCTCTTCACGCCCGGCGGCGCCAACTATGTCGGCGGCAACGGCTCGGTGGACCATTACAAGCAGGCCAACGACAGCTATTCGGTGTTCACCAACGACACCTTCCACCTGACCAACAAGCTTGAGCTCAATATCGGCCTGCGCTTCACCGACGACATCAAGGTTCTGAACAACACCGACCAGAACATCGGCAACGGCGCGGCCTGTCAGGCCCTGGCCAATGTCGGCGCCTACTATAACTCGCTGCCCGCCGGCGCCACCAAGACCGCTCTGGCCGCGATCGCCGGCGTCATCCAGCCCGCTGGCTGTCTGCCGTTCGAGAGCCCCGGCTTCAATAACTTCACCAACCATCAGGCGGAGAGCGAGCAGGAAGTCACCGGAACGGCGAAGCTGAACTATCGCTTCGACCCGCGCCTGCTGGTCTACGCATCCTACGCGCGTGGCTATAAGGCCGGCGGGTTCAACCTCGACCGCGTCCAGTGCACCATCGGCGTGGACGCCGGCTGCAACCCTGGCACGGCGGCGACCATCACCCCGGTCCGCGACACCAGCTTCCCCGGCGAATTCGTGAACTCTTATGAGATCGGTGAAAAGGCGACCCTGCTTAACCGCAAGCTCTCGCTCAACGCCACCCTGTTCTACCAGGAGTTCACCAACTTCCAGCTGAACACTTTCAACGGCCTCGTGTTCGTGGTGGATTCGGTGCCGAAAATCATCAGCAAGGGCATTGATACCGATTTCGTCTACTTCCCGATCCGCGACCTGTCCTTCCAGGGCGGTCTGACCGTGGCTGACACCCGCTACGACCTGAACTCCTCCCAGGTCGCGGCGCTGAACGCCCGCACCGGTTTCCTTGGATCGGGCGGTTCGCGCCTGTCCCTGGCGCCGCTGTATTCGGCCTCGCTCTCGGCCACCTATACCTACCACCTGAACGATGCCTACAAGATGCGCTTCAACGTCGGTTCGAAGTACTCCTCCGGCTACAACACCGGTTCGGATCTCGACCCCGGCAAGAAGCAAGCCGGCTTCGCCCTGTTCAACGCCCGCGTCGCCTTCGCCCCGACCAACGACCAGTGGGCCGTGGAGCTTTGGGCCGAGAACCTGTTCGACCGCAACTACAAGCAGGTGGCGTTCGACAGCGGCTATCAGAACGTGCCGACCAACAGCACCGGCGTGCTGGACGCCTTCCTCGGCGCGCCGCGCACCTTCGGCGTGACCTTCCGCGCCAAGTACTGATGACGCGTCGGGCGGAGGCCATGCGCCTCCGCCCGATCTCACTTTTGCGGGCTTGCGCTTCGGCCGATCATCGGCCTGACAATCCCTCGCTGCCGGGATAAGGCTCACCTTCGTTCATGAGGAGGCAGGGCTTGGCCAAGGGCGGCTCACCCATCGCGCATCTGGTCCGTTTCAGCAGCGCCCGGCCCTGGCCGGTGCTGGTCCTGACCGCTCTGCTCTGCATCGGCGCGCTCTTCTACACCGCCGGCCACGCGGCCATGACCACCGACACCGAGGCGCTGATTTCGCCCACGGTGGACTGGCGCAAGAACCAGGCGGCCATGGACGCCGCCTTCCCCCAGAACACCGACACCATGCTGGTGGTCATCGACGGCAGGACGCCCGAGTTGGCCGAAGCCGCCGCAGCCCGCCTCGCCTCGGCCCTCACCGCCGATCAGACCCACTTCCGCCACGTGCAGCGCCCCGACGGCGGCGCTTTCTTCGCCAAGGAAGGGCTGCTGTTCCAATCCACGGCGGAGGTGAAGGCCACCACAGATCAGCTGATCAAGAGCCAGCCCTTCTTAGGCCCCCTCGCCGCCGACCCGAGCCTCCGCGGCGTGGCGGGCGCACTCGGCACGCTGGCCACGGGCGTGCAGACCGGGAACACCTCCCTTGCCGCCATCGACAAGCCGCTGAAATCCCTGGCCGACGCGCTGGAAGGGGTCGAGGCGGGCCGCCCCACCTTCTTCTCCTGGCAGGCCCTGCTGGAAGACGGCCCGGGCGCGATGAAGTCGCCCAGCCGGCGTTTTATCCTGACCCAGCCCAAGCTGAACTATGGCGACCTCGAGCCCGGTTCCGACGCGAGCGCCGCCATTCGCGCAGCGGCGGGCAAGCTCGCCCTCGACGCCGAGCATGGCGTCACCGTCCGCCTTACCGGCTCCGTGCCCCTGTCCGACGAGGAGTTCGCCTCGCTATCGGACAAGGCCTGGCTGGTGGCGGGGGCCATGCTGGTCGCCATGCTGGTCATGCTCTGGCTGGCGGTGCGCTCCGTGCGGATCATGCTTGCCATCCTGATCGCCACCCTCAGTGGCCTCGTGCTGACGGCGGCGGTGGGGCTGATGGCGGTGGGACGCTTCAACCTGATCTCCGTGGCCTTCATTCCGCTGTTCGTGGGGTTGGGGGTGGACTTCGGCATCCAGCTCACCGTGCGTTTCCGCGCCGAGCGCCTGCATGAGCCGGACATCGTCGAAGCCTTGGCGGCGGCGGCGCAGGGCATAGGCGGCGCGCTGGTGCTGGCGGCGGTGGCCATCACGCTGGGCTTCTTCACCTTCCTGCCCACCAAATATATCGGCGTGTCCGAGCTTGGCATCATTGCCGGCCTCGGCATGATCATCGCCCTGGTCATGGCCCTGACCGTGCTGCCTGCCCTGCTGGTGGTGTTGAAGGCCCCGCTGCAGACCCGTGAGGTGGGGAACAGGGCGTTGGCCCCGCTCGACCATTTCCTCGTCCGGCGACGGGGCCTCGTGCTCTGGGCCTTCGTTATCGCCATGGCGCTCAGCTTGGTCTCGCTGATCTGGGTACGGTTCGACTTCAACCCGCTGCACCTGAAGAACCCGCGCGGCGAAGCCATGGCCACCCTGTCGGACCTGATGAAAGACCCCGACCAGTCGCCGAGCACCATCGACGTGCTGACGCAGAGCCCCGCCGCTGCGGCGGCCCTGGCCAAGCGCTTGTCCGCCCTGCCCGAGGTCTCGCAGGCGGTGACCTTAACCAGTTTCGTGCCGGAGGATCAGGCGCCCAAACTGGCCCTGATCCAGGACGCCAACACCCTGCTCGACCCGACCCTCAACCCCTTCGACCTCATACCCGCGCCAACCGATGCGGACACCGTGAACAGTCTGCGCCAGACGGCGGCGTCGCTGGGCGCCGTCGCCAGCGGATCGGACGCCGGCGCCGTGGATGCCCGCCGCCTCGTCAACGCCCTGACCAGGCTGGCCGACGGATCGCCGGACCTGCGTGCAAAGGCCACCGAGGCCCTGATCCCGCCCCTCAACACCCTGCTCGACCAGATCCGCAGCATGCTCCTGGCCGAGCCCGTGACGCTGGAGACCCTGCCGCCGGCGATGAAAGCGGACTGGCTGTCCGCCGAAGGGCAAGCGCGGGTCGAGGTCTTTCCCAAGGGTGCATCGAACGACAATGCGACGCTGGTGCGCTTCTCCAAGGCTGTGCGGGCCATCGCCCCCAATGCCTCGGGCGGGCCGATCTCGATCCAGGAGGCAGGCAACACCATCTCCTTCGCCTTCATCGAGGCGGGGGTGCTTTCCTTCGTGGCCATCAGCGTGCTGCTGCTGATCGTGCTGAGGAGCGTGCGCGAGGTGGCTTTCACCCTGGCGCCGATCATCCTGTCCATCTTCCTGACGCTGGGTAGCTGCGTGGTAATCGGTCAGCCGATCAACTTCGCCAACATCATCGCCTTCCCGCTGCTGTTCGGCGTCGGCGTGGCGTTCCACATCTACTTCGTCATGGCCTGGCGGGACGGAGCGCACGACCTGCTGCAATCCAGCCTGGCGCGGGCGGTCTTCTTCAGCGCGCTGACCACCGGGGCGGCGTTCGGCAGCCTGATGCTGTCGAGCCACCCCGGGACGGCCAGCATGGGCAAGATCCTGATGATCTCGCTGATCTGGACCCTGATCTGCGCCCTGATCTTCGAACCGGCCCTGCTGGGACCGCAGAAAGCGAAGGCCGCGCGGACCTAGGCCCGCTTGCGTTCCTCGCCGACCACGCCATCCCAGAACTTACGGGCCTTGGTGAAGAAGCCGGCGCTCTGCGGATGGTGACGGCAGGGCTCTCCCGCGGTCGTGTTGCAGCTGTCGGCCAGTTCCTGCATCAGCGCCTTCTGCCTGGCGGTAAGGTGGGTGGGGGTCTCCACATAGAGTTCGACCACCAGATCGCCGCGTTCGCGCCCGCGCAGGGATGGCATGCCCTTGCCGCGGATGCGCACGGTCTTGCCGGTCTGCGCGCCCTCCGGGACCTTTACCTTGACCTTCAGGTCGTGCTCGGTCTCCGGCGAGGCGGCCAGGCACGGGGCCTCGATCTCACCGCCCAGCGCCGCCATCCACATGGGAATGGGCGCGGTGGCGTGCAGGTCCAATCCGTCGCGTTCGAAGATCTCGTGCGAGCGGATGGAGAGGAAGATGTAGAGGTCGCCCTTCGGGCCGCCGCGCTGACCCGCATCGCCCTCGCCCGACAGGCGGATGCGCGCCCCGTCGTCGACGCCCGCCGGGATGCGAACCTGCAGGGTGCGGTTCTTACGCACTTGGCCGTGGCCGTGACAGGTGCGGCAGGGGTCGGGGATCACCTTGCCGGCGCCGCCGCAGCGGGGGCAGGTGCGCTCGACCTGGAAGAAACCTTGCGACATGCGCACGCGGCCCTGGCCGGCGCATTGGACGCAGGTCTGGGCGCTGGTGCCGGGCTTGGCCCCAGAACCATCGCAGTCCTCACAGTTGATGGTGGTGGGCGCGGTGATCTCCACCTCGGCGCCGCCATAGGCCTGCTCCAGGGTGATCTCGAGGTCGTAGCGCAGGTCCTGGCCCCGGGCCGGACCGCCGCGCCGACCGCCCTGGCCGAACATTTCGCCGAAGGCGTCGCCAAAGATGGAGGAGAAGATGTCGCCGGCGTCCTGCTGGCTGAACCCGCCGCCCGGCCCCGCGCCGCCGCCCTGGAAGGCGGCATGGCCGAACCGGTCATAGGCCGCCCGCTTTTGCGGATCGGACAGGATGGAATAGGCCTCGTTGCACTCCTTGAAGCGCACCTCGGCCTGGGCATCGCCGGGGTTCTTGTCCGGATGATGCTTCATCGCCGCCTTGCGAAAGGCGGATTTGAGCTCGACCTCGGTGCAGGTCCGCTCGACTTCCAGAATCTCGTAATAGTCGCGCGCCATGTCAGACGTGGACTCCCTTGCCCGCACACGCGGGTCCGAAAGCCCCACCCCTCGACAAGCTCAGGATAAGGCTTCCTACTGAAACCGATGTAGCGACGTTGGCGAAAACCGCCTCACCCGGATTGTGTCCGCCGGGTCCTGCATATAGCAGGCCCGAGGATGAACTCCGGGCGAGGCGTTTCATCGCAGGGGCTTAGGCCGACTTCTTGTCGTCGGACACTTCTTCGAACTCGGCGTCGACCACGCCGTCGTCCTTGTGCTCGCCCTCGGCGCCGGCTTCAGCCGACTGGGCCGCGTACATGGCCTCGCCGAGCTTCATGGACGCCTGCATGAGGGTCTGGGTCTTGGAGGTGATGGCCTCCACGTCCTCGCCGTCCTTGACCGCCTTCAGGTCGGCCAGTGCCGACTCGATCGCGCCCTTGTCCCCAGTGGAGACCTTGTCGCCGAACTCGGCCACCGACTTTTCGGTCGAGTGGATCAGGCTGTCGGCGGCGTTGCGGGCCTCGATCAGGGCCTTGCGGCCCTTGTCGGCTTCGGCATTGGCCTCCGCGTCCTTGACCATCTTTTCGATGTCCGCGTCGGAGAGGCCGCCATTGGCCTGGATGCGGATCGACTGCTCCTTATTGGTGGCCTTGTCCTTGGCGCCGACGTTCACGATCCCGTTGGCGTCGATGTCGAAGGTCACCTCCACCTGCGGTACGCCGCGCGGCGCCGGCGGAATGCCGACGAGGTCGAACTGGCCGAGCATCTTGTTGTCCGACGCCATGGGCCGCTCGCCCTGGAACACCCGGATGGTCACGGCCGACTGGTTGTCGTCGGCGGTGGAGAAGGTCTGCGAACGCTTGGTGGGGATGGTGGTGTTGCGCTCGATCAGCGGGGTGAACACGCCGCCCAGGGTCTCGATGCCGAGGGTCAGCGGGGTGACGTCGAGCAGCAGCACGTCCTTCACGTCGCCTTGCAGCACGCCGGCCTGCACGGCGGCGCCCAGGGCCACCACTTCGTCCGGGTTCACGCCCTTGTGCGGCTCGCGGCCGAAGAAGGCCTGCACGGCCTCCACCACCTTGGGCATGCGGGTCATGCCGCCCACGAGGACCACTTCGTCGATGTCCGACTTCTTGTAGCCGCTATCCTTCAGCGCCTGCTCGCAGGGGCCGATGGTGCGGGCGATCAGGTCCTCGACCAGGCTTTCCAGCTTGGCGCGGGTCAGCTTCACGGTGAGGTGGAGCGGGCCGGAGGCGTTCATGGAGATGAAGGGCAGGTTCACGTCATAGGACGGGACGCTGGACAGTTCCTTCTTGGCCTTTTCGGCCTCTTCCTTCAGGCGCTGCAGGGCCAGCTTGTCCTTGCGCAGGTCCACGCCCTGTTCCTTTTGGAACTCCGAGGCGAGGAAATCCACGAGGCGAAGGTCGAAGTCTTCGCCGCCGAGGAAGGTGTCGCCGTTGGTGGACTTCACCTCGAACACGCCGTCGCCGATCTCCAGGATCGACACGTCGAAGGTGCCGCCGCCGAGGTCGTAGACGGCGATCTTCTTGCCTTCCGACTTTTCCAGGCCATAGGCGAGGGCGGCCGCGGTGGGCTCGTTGATGATGCGCAGCACTTCAAGACCGGCGATCTTGCCGGCGTCCTTGGTGGCCTGGCGCTGGGCGTCGTTGAAATAGGCCGGAACGGTGATGACCGCCTTTTCGACCTTCTCGCCGAGGTGGGCTTCGGCCGCTTCCTTCAGGCGTTGCAGGATGAAGGCGGAGATTTCCTGCGGCGAGTAGTCCTTGCCGTGGGCGCGGACCCAGGCGTCGCCGGACGGACCCTTGACGATCTCATAGGGCACCATGCCCTTGTCCTTGGCCACCACCGGATCGTTGAAGTTACGGCCGATCAGACGCTTGATGGCGAAGAAGGTGTTGGTGGGGTTGGTGACCGCTTGGCGCTTGGCCGGCTGTCCGACGAGGCGCTCGCCGTCGTCCTGAATGGCGACCACCGACGGGGTGGTGCGCGCGCCCTCGGCGTTCTCGATCACCTTCGGGGTCTTGCCGTCCATGATGGCGACGCACGAATTGGTCGTGCCAAGGTCGATGCCGATGATCTTGCTCATCTTAGTCTCGATACTCCTTGCGGCGGGCGGACGGAGGGCCTTCTTCGAAGCGCCCTTGGGGTCCGTCCCCAAGTGGGTTGGGTGTTGTACAAAGGCTCACAGGAACGAGAGCCGACGATGCAGCCGATATGGGAAATGAGGGCGCCGCTGCAAGGGCGAACCCACTCCCCGCCTTCTCCACGATCAATCCGCCGCAGGAAAAGCCGTGTTATGATAGGATACGGCGCCCGGTGGCGCCGACGCTCTTTGACATCGACGACGACCGGCGACATCGAGAGCGACGGAAACGCCCGCTTCAGCCGCTTGGAGACGCGCGCCTCGTCCGGCGTAAATTGCGACCCAAAAAAGGGACGGCTCGTTCAGGTGCCCGAGTCCAGCCGGCTAGACCTTGTCCAGTGCGCATGACTTTGATTTCACATGGGAAGTCTTGATTCCTGGACACTCTGGACTGTCCAGCACGAACAGAAATGTCCAGACGCTGATCGGAACCTTGAAACCCTGCCGCCAAGCTGAAACCCCACACCCTATCCCCGCATTGTTCCCGCATCGGGTCGATCAGCGCAGAAGGCTTGGCCATGAAGGCGATACGCATCCACGAGTTCGGCGGCCCCGAGGTCATGCGGCTGGATGAGGTGGCCAAGCCCACGCCCGGCCCGGGCGAGGTGCTGATCGCGGTCAAGGCGGCGTCGCTGAACCCGGTCGATTACAAGACCCGCGAGGGCAAGTTCCCGCCGGTGAAGGCCGACCAGCTGCCCCTCGTGCTCGGCCGCGACGTGGCGGGTGTGGCGACAGCCTTCGGGGAAGGCGCCTCGGCCCTGGCGGTCGATGACGAGGTCTATGCCATGCTGCCCACCGAAGTCGGCGCCTTCGCCGAGTGGGTGGCGATCCCGGCCAGGCTCGTGGCCAAGAAGCCGAAGTCTCTCGACATGTTGCAGGCCGCCTCCGTTCCCCTCGCAGCGCTCACCGCCTGGCAGGGGCTGTTCGACCATGGCGGATTGAGGGCGGGCCAGAGCGTGCTGATTCACGGCGCCTCGGGCGGCGTCGGCCTTTTCGCCGTCCAGTTTGCCCGCGCCGCCGGAGCGCAGGTGTTCGCCACCTGCTCGGTCGGCCAGAAGGCCCTGGTCGAGGAGATCGGGGCGACCCGCGCCATCGATTACAAGAACGAGCGGTTCGAGGAGATCGCGCGCGAACTCGACCTCGTCTTCGACCTGGTCGGCGGCGAGACCCAGGACCGGTCCTGGCGGACCCTTAAGCGGGGCGGCGCGCTGATCTGCACCATGCAGGAGCCCGATCAGGGCAAGGCCGAAGCCGCGGGCGTCCGCGCCGAACGCTACACGGCCGAACCGCGCGGCGACCAGCTGGCTGAGATCGGCAAGATGATCGACGACGGTCAGGTCCGCGTGATCCTCGACAAGGTCTTCCCGCTCGACGAGGCGGCCGACGCCGAGAACCATCTCCAGAACGATCACGTGGTCGGCAAGGTGGTGTTGTCCGTGGGCGGATGAGGGGCCGCAAAAGCTTGACCGGTTTGTGATTCAAGCTTCGCCAAAATCACCGATGGTGTTCACCAAACCCGCCTAGAGCGGCGCCCGCCAAGCAAGGCCAGGGAGCTTCTCATGCGCGCCTACCTCATCATCGCTGCAGCCGTGGCGGCGTTCGCCGCGTCCGCCGCGTCCGCCCAGACCATCGATCCGCCCGGCCGCGAGGCGGCCAGCCATTCCATCGTCGTCACCGCCTACGATTTCCGTTCGCCGGCGGCCGTTCAGAGCCTTCACGACCATCTGGCCCGCGTCGCCGCCCAGGTATGCAACAGCGAGCTTGCCGGTCTTCAGGCCCGATCGGCCGACCAGGCCTGCGCCAAACAGGCCCTCGACCAGGCCGTGCGCCAGATCGACCGCCCGGTGCTGACCGCGCTGCACGGCGGCCGCGACCTCACGCGTCTGGCCGAGCTGTCCGAAATTCGCTGAGCGCTGGGGCGGACGCCGCTCCGACCGGCGTCCGCCCACCGCCCCGCATCTGCGAATCGTTATCGAGCGTAGCTGAATTGACACCCTGCCCCTCCGGCCTAAAAGAGGCGCGGGTTTGACGGACCGGTCTCTTCGGCAGGACGATCTATGGGCGTGAGGTATGGATGAGCGATAGCAAGCCCAGCGCGGTGGTCCGTCCCGCGCCCCTCTCCCCTCACCTTCAGGTCTGGCGCTGGCACGTCACCATGGCCGCGTCGATCGCGACCCGCGCCACCGGCATCGCTCTCTATGGCGGCTTCCTCATCATCGCCATCGGCGCGCTCTGTCTTGCCGCCGGGTCCGACGCCTATGCCGACTTCACCGGCATCATGGGAACCTTCCTCGGCCGTCTCGTACTCTTCGGCGTCACCGTCTCCATCTTCTACCACATGGCCGCCGGCGTCCGGCACCTGGTGTGGGACTTCGGCAAGGGCTTCGAGCCCAAGACCGCCAACCTCAGCGCCATCGTCTGCTTCGCCTTTGGTCTGGTCGCCGCCATCGTGGTGTGGATCATCGCCCTCATGACGGGAGCAGCCTGATGGTCTCCACCGCCAAGCAGCACCGCACACCCCTGGCCCGCGCCCGCGGTCTCGGGGCCGCTCACCACGGGGTGAGCCACTTCATCATCGAGCGCGCGACGTCCGTCGCCCTCGTTCCGCTCTGCCTGTGGGCCGTATGGGCCGGGCTCAAGCTCGCCCCGGTGGGATACGAGGGAGCGCAAAGCTTCTTTGCCTCGCCGGTCAACGCGGTGCTGGCCATCCTTTTGGTGCTGATCGCCGCCCGGCACATGTCGGTCGGCATGCGGGTGGTGATCGAGGACTATATCGACGACACCGCCATGCGCATCGCGCTGCTCCTCCTCAACACCGGCGTGGCGGGCCTGTTCGCCGCCCTCGCCGTCTTCTCCATCCTGAAGGTCGCCCTGCCCGGGCTGGCCGCCCACTAAGGAAAGCCTCGGAATGGCCGCCTACAAGTTCGTCGACCACGCCTATGACGTCGTCGTGGTCGGCGCGGGCGGATCGGGCCTGCGCGCCGCGCTGGGCTGCGCCCAGGCCGGGCTGAAGACCGCCTGCGTCACCAAGGTCTTCCCCACCCGCTCGCACACCGTGGCGGCCCAGGGCGGCATCTCCGCCGCGCTCGGCAATATGGGCCAGGACGACTGGCGCTGGCACATGTACGACACGGTGAAGGGCTCCGACTGGCTCGGCGACCAGGACGCCATCGAATACCTGGTCCGCAACGCCCCGGCCGCCGTCTACGAGCTCGAACACTGGGGCGTGCCCTTCTCGCGCACCGACGAGGGCAAGATCTACCAGCGCGCCTTCGGCGGCATGACCAAGAACTTCGGCGAGTCGCCCCAGCAGCGCACGTGCGCCGCCGCCGACCGCACCGGCCACGCCATTCTGCACACCCTCTACGGCCAGTCGCTCAAGCACGCCGTGGAGTTCTTCATCGAATACTTCGCCCTCGACCTGATCATGGAGGATGGCGTCTGCCGCGGCGTTACCGCCTGGAAGCTCGACGACGGCACCCTGCACCGCTTCTCGGCCCAGACCGTGATCTTGGCCACCGGCGGCTATGGCCGCGCCTATTTCTCCTGCACCTCGGCCCATACCTGCACCGGCGACGGCGGCGGCATGGTGCTGCGCGCGGGCCTGCCGCTGCAGGATATGGAGTTCGTCCAGTTCCACCCCACCGGCATTTACGGCGCCGGGGTGCTGATCACCGAAGGCGTGCGCGGCGAGGGCGGCTATCTGACCAATTCCGAGGGCGAGCGGTTCATGGAGCGCTATGCGCCCTCCGCCAAGGACCTCGCCAGCCGCGACGTGGTCTCCCGCTCCATGACCATCGAGATCCGCGAGGGCCGGGGCGTGGGTCCCAACAAGGACCACATCTACCTTCACCTCGATCACCTCGATCCGAAGATCATTCACGAGCGCCTGCCCGGCATTTCCGAGAGCGCCAAGGTGTTCGCCAATGTGGACGTGACCAAGGAGCCGATCCCGGTGCTTCCCACCGTTCACTACAATATGGGCGGCATCCCGACGAACTATCATGGCGAGGTGCTGACCAAGGTCGGCGGCGATCCGGACGCCATCGTCCCCGGCCTGATGGCCGTGGGCGAAGCGGCCTGCGTCTCGGTGCACGGCGCCAACCGCCTCGGCTCCAACTCTCTCACCGACCTTGTGGTGTTCGGCCGCGCGGCGGGTCTGCGCGCCGGCGAGATGCTGAAGGCCGGCGACCGCCTGCCCGAGCCCAAATCCGAGTGGACCGACAGCCACCTCGCCCGCCTCGACAAGTTCCGCAACGCCTCGGGCTCGGAGCCCACCGCCAGGCTGCGCGCCGAGATGCAGAACGCCATGCAGTCCGACTGCGCCGTGTTCCGCACCGCCGAGACCATGAAGGACGGGGTCGACAAGATCGCCGCGGTCTATGGCAAGCTGCCGCAGATCCGGGTCACCGACCGGGGCATGATCTGGAACACCGACCTGGTGGAGACCCTCGAGTTCGACAATCTGATCAGCCAGGCGGCGGTCACCGTCAACGGCGCGCTGAACCGCGAGGAAAGCCGCGGCGCCCACGCCCGCGAAGACTTCAAGGATCGCGACGACAAGGAGTGGATGAAGCACACCCTGGCCTGGTTCGACGACCAGACCGGCAAGGTGACCATCGACTACCGCCCCGTCCACACCTACACGCTGTCCAACGACATCGCCTACATCCAGCCTAAGGCGCGGGTTTACTGATGGTCCAGCTCACGCTCCCCAAGAATTCCAAGGTCGTTCGCGGCAAGCACCATCCGGCTCCGGAGGGGGCCAAAACGGTCAAGACCTTCAAGATCTACCGCTACGACCCCGAGGGCGAGGCCCAACCGCGCTGGGATACCTATGATGTGGATGTGGCGGCCTGCGGTCCCATGGTCCTCGACGTGCTGCTGCACATCAAGAACACCATGGACCCGACCCTGGCCCTGCGCCGCTCCTGCCGCGAAGGCGTATGCGGCTCGTGCGCCATGAACATCGGCGGGCGCAATACCCTGGCCTGCACCCACGGCCACGAGGACTACGGCAACAGCGTCACCGTCGCGCCTCTGCCGAGCCAGCCGGTGCTGAAGGACCTGATCCCCGACCTTAACCTGTTCTTCGCCCAATACGCCTCCATCGAGCCATGGCTGCAGACCGACACCCCGGAGCCGCAGCGCGAGTGGGAGCAGGACCCGAAGGACCGGGTGAAGCTCGACGGGCTCTACGAATGCATCCTGTGCGCCTGCTGCACCACCTCGTGCCCGAGCTACTGGTGGAACGGCGACAAGTATCTAGGCCCGGCCACCCTGCTGCAGGCCTACCGCTGGCTGGCCGATAGCCGCGACGAGGCCAAGGGATCGCGGCTTGACGCGCTGGAGGATCCTTTCAAGCTCTACCGCTGCCACACCATCATGAACTGCGCCCAGGTCTGCCCCAAGGGCCTGAACCCGGCCAAGGCCATCGCCCAGATCAAGGCGATGCTGGTGGAGCGGGTCGTCTAGTCGGAGGACGAACGGTATGGACCGGGCCGGGATCGGACGTCGGGGTGTTCTGGGCGCGGCAGGGCTGGCTCTGGCCGGTCCGGTCTTCGCCCAGCCCACGGGCGCGAAACCTCGCGTGACGATCCAGACCGGCAAGGGTGTGATCGTCGTCGAACTCGAAGCGAAGAAGGCCCCGCTCACCAGCCTGAACTTCCTGCGCTATGTCGATGGCCATCGCTATGATGGCGGGACCTTCTACCGCGCCTCCCGCGAACCGAGCGCACCGGGGCGGGGAACCATCGAGGGCGGCCCCTCCGCCTATGCCCGACGCTTCCCGCCGATCCCGCACGAGAGCACGCGGATGACGGGGCTGAAGCACGTGGCCGGGACCATCTCCCTGGCTCGCCTCGCCCCCGGCACCGGCACCGGCGACTTCTTCATCTGCGCCAGCGCCCAGCCTTATCTTGACGCCCATCCCGGCGCGCCCGGCGACAACGAAGGCTTCGCCGCCTTCGGCCACGTGGTCTCCGGCATGGAGGTGGTGCGCGCCATCCTGGCCCAGCCCACCGGAGGCAAGGCCGAGGTCGCCGCCATGAAGGGCCAGATCCTGACCCAGCCCGTGCCCATCGTCAGCATGAAGCGGCTCTAGCCTATTCGGGCATTTCCAGCATCGACAGCCGGTTGACGTGACCCATCTTGCGGCCCGGCGCGGCTTCGCGCTTGCCGTAGAGCCACAGGCGCGCATCCGGGTCGGCGGCGAGGGCGGGCCAGTCAAGGGCCTCCTCGCCGAGCAGGTTGGTCATCTCCACCCGCGCCAGTGCATCCGTGGGCCCGAGCGGCCAGCCGGCGACCGCGCGGATATGCTGCTCGAACTGATCCACCTCGCAGCCGTCGAGCGTCCAGTGACCGGTATTGTGCACCCGGGGGGCAAACTCGTTGACCAGCAAGGCTCCATCGGCAAGCTGAAATAGCTCCACCCCGATCACCCCGACATAGTCGAGGGCGTCAAGCAGAGTGGTGGCGATCCGCAGCGCTTCGGCCTGCACGCCGTCCTCGACCTCGGCCGGGGCGATGGTGGTGCGCAGCACACCGTGTTCGTGTCGGTTCTCGCCGAGAGGATAGGCGGCTACTTCGCCATTCCAGCCGCGCGCTGCGATCACCGACAGCTCGCGCACGAAGGCGGCCTTGGCTTCGAGGATGGCGGGCTTGGCCCCGATGGCGGCGAAGGCGGCCTCGGCCTCGTCCGCTTGCTTCACCCAGACCTGACCCTTGCCGTCATAGCCCTCGCGGCGGGTCTTCAAGAGGGCGGGCGCGCCTAGCTGGGCGAGCGCCGGGCCGATATCGGCGGCGCTGTCGATAGCGACAAACGTGGTGGTGGCGAGGCCGTGGGCGTTGAGGAAGATCTTCTCGTCAACCCGATCCTGGGAGATGGCCAGGGCGCGGCCCGGTGGGGCGATGGGTACGCCGCGCGCCACCACCGCCTCCAGAGCTTCAGCCGCCACGTTCTCGAACTCGAAGGTCAGCACGTCCGAAAGCGCCGCCAACCGCGCTACCGCTTCGCCATCGGCATACCCGCCGACGATCTCTACCGCGGATACCTGTCCGGCGGGCGAATCGGCCTCACGCGCCAGCACCGCCACGCGGAACCCCAGCCGCGCCGCCGCCAGGGCGAGCATGCGGCCGAGCTGACCGCCGCCGACGATGCCGATGGTCGATCCAGGCGCGAGCGGAAAGGCCATCAGTCCTCCACCGTCTCCGCAACCGACTCGGTCTGGGCGGCCCGCTGGGCGACGATTCGGTCGGCGAGATCGGGATCGGACAGGGCCAGGATCTGTGCCGCGAGAAGCCCAGCGTTCTTGGCCCCCGGCTCGCCAATGGCAAGCGTGCCTACGGGAATGCCGCCGGGCATCTGGGCGATGGAAAGCAGGCTATCCAGCCCATCGAGGGTCTTGGAGCGTACCGGCACGCCCAGCACCGGCAGGGTGGTCATGGACGCGACCATGCCCGGCAGGTGCGCCGCGCCGCCCGCGCCGGCGATGATGACGTGATAGCCCGCCGCCCTGGCCCCGCGCGCGAACTCCACCATGCGCTCGGGGGTGCGGTGAGCCGACACCACCTTGGCGTCGTAGGCTACGCCAAGGGCGTCCAATGCCTCCGCCGCGCATTTCATGGTGGGCCAGTCCGACCGACTGCCCATGACGATGGCCACCCTCGGGGTGATGGGCGCGGTCTTCGCGTCCTTCGCCATGCCGTCCTGCCTTTGGCCCGTGCGCAAAACGGCGGATTACAGGATCGGCTTTGCGCCCGCAACGGGTGGGTTTACCTTGTGCCCATGACGGTGATCCACGCCATCGACCATCCGGTCGAACCGCACGTTCTCCAGCCGGGGCCAGAGGGCGCGCCGTTAGCGCTTCAACGTCGCCTGGCCCAGGCCGAAGCAGAGATCGTCCGACTGAAATCTGTGCTGGCCGAAGCCGAACGTATGGCCGACCATGACGCGCTCACCGGCCTGATGAATCGTCGGGGGTTCGAACGGGAGCTGGCGCGCACCCTGGCCGCCTGCCGCCGCTACCGCACCGAGGCGGCGCTGGTCTATTTCGACCTCGACGGCTTCAAGGCAGTCAACGACCGTCTCGGCCACGCGGCCGGCGACAGGGCTCTGCAGACCGTGGCGCACCTGCTCAGCGCCGGCGTGCGCGAAAGCGACGTGGTGGCGCGGCTGGGCGGGGATGAGTTCGCCGTGATCCTGAACCGGGCGGGACGCGCAGCCGCGGAGTCCAAGGCGTTGACGCTCGCCCAATCGGTGGAGCGCGCTCCGGCGGGTCCAGGCGGCCCGATTCGGTTGTCCTTCGGTGTCCGCGTGTTCGAACCCGGCATGCAGGCGGCGCAGATGCTGGCCGAGGCCGATGCCGCCATGTTCGTCCGCAAGGGCGAACGACGCCGCGCCTAGCTGCGCGTCGTTGCGAGGATAAAGCCAAGCCGACCCCTACCGGAATGCCGCCGCTTGCGTCCGAGCAAAACCGTCAGGCTTCTTTCTTCGCGTACACCATCACCGCGCCCGTATAGGCGGCTTCGTCCACGATCTGCACGCCATGGGTTAGAAAGGCGTCCGCTACCTTCTTGGCCGTACCCCGACGCGGCGTGGCTTCCCCGCCTTCGAGTCGATTGACGGCCCCAAGCGATACACCGCTCCGGCTCGCCAGGTCGCGCATCGACCAGCCCAAAAGAGCGCGTGCGGCGCGGCAGGCTTGCGGCGTAATGGCCATGTTTCCCCTCTCAACCCTCAGGCCCCGGACGTTGCATAGCTGAAACGTACCCGCAAGCGGACCCGAGCGCGCACCCCGGCCGCAGAACGTCGCACCCGGTATGCGTGTAACCCATCATTCACCGCTTGATGCTATTTCTAGTTGTATTGCAACTGGAGATCAACTTATGCGAAGGCGCGGTGCAGAAGACGGAGCCACGGCGGTCGAGTTCGCCCTGCTCTCGCCCGTGCTCGTACTGATGCTGGCGGGGATCACCGGATATGGCGGGTACTTCTGGATTTCCCACTCCGTGCAACAACTGGCCAACGACGCAGCTCGGGCGGCCGTGGCCGGACTCGACACAACCGAGCGGACAAGCCTGGCACAACAGGCCGTAAGCGCCGAGGTGGGCGGATACAGCTCCCTCGACGCGTCGAGGGTGACGACCACGCTCAACGTCAACGCTAGTGCGATGACCGTCAGCGTGACCTACGACGCATCCGGATCGGCCTTCTGGGCCATGCGCGGTTTGACTCCGATGCCGTCCACCACGGTGGTCCGCCAAGCGGTCATCCGACTAGGGGGATACTGACCATGGGCGTGCTCTCCTTCATAAAGCGCCTGAAGCGCGACCAGCGCGGCGCAGCGGCAATGATGATCGCCCTTGGCCTGCCCATGATCCTCGGTTTCGGCGCGGTCGCGGTGGATGCCGGCTCGATCTATCTGACGACCCGCCACCTGCAAGGTGTGGCCGACATGGCCGCCCTCGCCGCCGCCAACGATCTATCCAAGGCGCAGCTGGCCGCCCAGGCCACGGCAGACGCCAATCTGATGGATAGTCCGGTCACCGCCCAGACCGTGACCGGGGTCTACTCCGGTAGCGGATCAATCAACCCCGGAAGCCGGTTCGTGCCTGGCGGAGCCTCGCCCACTGCCGCCCAGGTGACGCTGCACGGCCAGGCGCTTCTATTCTTCGGGGGCGCCCTGATCGGCCGGCCCAGCTTCGATATCTCGCGCACAGCCACCGCCGCGCGGGCTCAGCTGGCAAGCTTTTCCATCGGCTCGGGGCTGGCCTCGGTGAACGGCGGGATCGAGAACGCCCTGCTGTCAGCGCTTACGGGCTCCACGGTCAATCTGTCGGCGATGGATTACAACGCTCTTGCAACCGCCAATGTCGATCTGTTCGACTATGTGGCGGCCTTGCGCACCCGCCTGTCCCTGCAGGGCGCCAGCTATTCGCAGGTCCTATCCACCAAGGTGTCGAGCCCGCTTGCGATGCAGGCTCTCGCGGACGTGCTCTCCACCAATGGCCAGAGCACGGCGGCGGCGGCGGCGCGCACCTTGGCCGCAGCCGAGAACGGCTTGAATCAGACCGACCTAAGCCTGCTAATCGCGCCAGGCCCCTATGGCGCGCAGGACCATGTGACGGGCGGATCAGGCGCCAAGGTGTCGCTCGAGGCCATGGATGTGGCAAACGCCCTTCTCACCCTGGCCAATGGCGGACGGCAGGTACAGCTCAACCTCGGCGCCTCCATTCCCGGCCTCGCCTCCACCACTGTCTTTCTCGCCATCGGCCAACGACCATCCAACTCGCCCTGGATCGGCATCGACGATGCGGGGAAGGTGATCGTACGCACCGCCCAGGCGCGGCTCTATGTGAGCGCCCAGGTCGGCGCGGGGAGCGTGCTCGGCGGCCTCGGAGCGTCACTGGTGAATGTGCCGATCTATGTGGAGCTGGCCTCGGCCCAGGCGAAGCTTTCCGCCCTGTCCTGCGCCAGCAATACCGCCAGCCTCAGCGTCGCGCCCAGCGTGGGTCGCATCGCCCTGGGTCAGGTGAACACCAGCGGCCTCGACGACTTCACCACGCCTGAAACAATCAACCCGGCGACTCTGCTCAACCTCGGCCTGGTCAAGGCGACGGCGATCTCGGTGGTCGATCTGGGCGGGGCGCAATGGCAGACGGTGAACTTCTCATCCGGCGACGTTTCCGCCCATACGGTCAAGACCGTCAGCACCCAGGACCTGGCCCAGACCACGGTGGCGTCACTGGTTGGAAACGCCCAGATCGGGGTGCAACTGCTCGGGTTGGGGCTAGTCGTCGGCCAAGGCCCCGTGACTACGGCTCTTGGTCAGACGCTCTCCGTCGCCGCCGTTCCGCTCGATGGCGTCCTCAATTCCCTGGAAAGCCTGCTCGGCGTCCGGCTGGGCTATGCCGATGTGCGCATCAACGGCCTGCGCTGTAACGGCGCGGCGCTGGTCGCTTAGCCGACGGCCCGCTTCATGGCGGCGAAGGCCACCACCTGCTCGGCCATGGCCTGAACCTGCCAGGCGTCGCGGCGGTCGGCAAGGCGGCCCTCGCCATCGAACAGGCCGCCGGTGTCCCGCGCCGCCGCCCCGTTCAGGGCCACGCCCATGGGGGTATTCCAGCCGCGCAGGGCGTGGACGATGGCGCGCAAGGCTCCTAGCGTTGCGCCCGCCGCCTGCCAGCCATCGACGGTGACGATCACGCCCACCGCCCGTCCATCGAAATAGGGCCGCGTATCGTCCCTGAGCACGTCGAGGGTGTCGAGCGCGTTCTTGACCAGACCCGAAACGGAGCCGTGGTAGCCCGGCGAAGCGATGATCAGCCCGTCGGCCGCGCGTACAGCGGCGACCAGCGCATCCCGTTCGGGCGAAGCGGCGGAGACCTCGGGATTAAACAGGGGCAGCTTGGCCAGGATTTCTCCACCGAACAGCTCCGTGCGCGCGCCCTTGGCCTCGGCCGCCTTCAGCGCCAGGGCCAGCACCCGTTCGGAGGTGGAGCCCGCGCGAGTGGTGCCGCCGATGCCGACGATCAAAGGCCCTCCTTCAGACAAGGGGGCGCTCAAGCGACCGCCTCCGCCAGCAAGGCCTTCTTCAAGTCGGTCTTGAGGATCTTGCCGTTGGCGTTGCGGGGCAGCATCTCGGGCCAAAAGTGCACCGCGACCGGCACCTTGAAGGCGGCGAGTTTGCTTTTCACCAGATCGCGCAACTCCTGCTCGGTGGCCGCCGTCCCCGGTGACAGTGCGACCACCGCCACGGGCTCTTCGCCCAAAGTACGATGCGGGCGGCCAATCAGCGCGGCGTCCATCACCGAGGGATGTTCGTAGAGCACGTTCTCGACCTCGACGCAGTAGATGTTCTCCCCGCCCCGGATCAGCATGTCCTTGGCCCGGTCCGAGATGGTGACGAACCCGTCAGCGTCGATGGAGGCGAGGTCGCCGGTCCGCACCCAGCCGTCATGGAAGGCGGCAGCCGTGGCCTCCGGCTTGTTCCAGTAGCCGCGCACCACCTGCGGGCCGCGCGCGCACAGCTCGCCGACCTCGCCGGGCGCCAGCACGCGGCCGGGCCACGGGCTGGCGGGATCGATCACCATCACCTCGCCGGTGGGGTTGGGCACGCCGCAGCTCCACGGGCGGTTCTCGTAGTCCTCGCCAGCGTGGCCGGTGAAGGTGGCGGAGGTTTCGGTCATGCCCCAGGCATTGCCCGGCGCAGCGTTGGGAAAGACCTCGCGGATCAGCCGCACCAGCTCCGGCGCCGAGGGGGCGCCGCCGTAGGAGACGCCTTCCAGCGAGGAAAGGTCGTACTTGGCACGGTCCGGGTGCTCGATCAGCTGCCAGGCGATGGTCGGCACCCCGCCGGTCTGGTTGACCCGCTCGCGCTCGATCAGGCCGAGCGCCTTCTCCGCATCCCACTTGTGCATGAGCACGAGCTTGCCGCCGGTGCTCATCAGCGGACCGAGATTGGAGCAGAGGCCGGTGACGTGGAACAGCGGCACGACCAGCAGGGTGGTGCGCTGGACGCTGGGATCGGGCACGGGTGGGGTCTCGCCACGGCGCAGAAAACGTCGCGCCTGGGTAATGGCGCCCGACATCACATTGGTGGTGATATTGCGATGGGTAAGGATGGCGCCTTTGGGCTTGCCGGTTGTGCCGGAGGTGTAGCAGATCGCCGCGTCGTCATCGGCCACAAGCGGCACGGCAGGCATGGACCGATCGGGCAGCTTGGCCCAGTCGTTGGTCGCGCCGATCAGGTCTTCCAGCCGGCTGGTCTTATCGGCCGTGAAACCGGCCGGGGAGCGGGTCACGTAGAGGTGCTCCAGCGCCCGGCAGGCGGCGATGTGCTCGCCCATGCGCTCGTAGCGTTCGTGATCCAGGATGGCGATCTTGGCCCCGGAATCGACTAGGCCGTATTCCAGCTCCGGCCCGGTCCACCAGGCGTTCAGAGGCGTGACCACCGCGCCCAGCATGGCCGCGGCGTGGAAGGCCGCGACCCATTCGGGTAGGTTGCGCATGATGATCGCCACCCGGTCGCCCTTCTTCACGCCCTTGGCGGCGAGATCGGCGGCGAGGGTCAGGGTCGCGCGGGCGAAGGCCTCGTAGCTGGCTCGCTCATCCTCATAGACAATGAAGGTGCGATCCGGCCCGAAGGCCCGGCCCATCTCGAAGATAGCCCGGGTCGTCGGCGGCGCGTTCTTGAATACCCTGGTCTTCACGCCCCGGATCACCAGGTCCTCGGTCTCGAAACGGGCGCCCGGCGCAGTCAGGATGGCGTGCGCCTCGGCGATCGACATGGCGGGCCAGGGCTTGGATACGGCTTCGGTCATACGACCGGATTACTCCGCCGCCTCCAGCGCGGCCAGCCCCTCCAGCGCTTCGCCGTACTTCTCCATCGCCGCCGCCCGCTGATTGGGGATTGAATAGGCGGGGAAGAGCGCGTTCGAGGGCTTGTAGTTTCGCAGCACCTGCTTGGCCAAGGTCACCTGGTGCACCTCGGTCGGCCCATCGGCGATGGCCATCACATGGGCGCCGGTGATCATGCCCACGAAGGGCATCTCGTTAGAGACGCCGAGCGCCCCATGAATGTGCAGGGCGCGCGAGGCTATGGCCTCATAGACCCGTGGCATGGCGATCTTCACCGCCGCGATGTCCTTGCGGACCTTCCTGTAGTCCTTCTCCTTGTCGATCTTCCAGGCGGTGTGCAGGACCAGGAGACGGAAACTCTCCAGTTCGATCCAGCTGTCGGCGATCTGCATCTGCACCGCCTGCTTGTTCGACAGCGGACCATCGCGGGTGGTGCGGGAAACGGCGCGCTGACACATTAGGTCGAGAGCCTTCTTTGCCTGACCCACTGTGCGCATGGCGTGGTGAATGCGCCCGCCGCCGAGCCGGGTCTGGCTGATGACGAAAGCGCCGCCCCGCTCACCCAGCAGATGGTCCCTGGGCACGTGCACGTCGGTGTAGCGCATATAGCCTTCCGACCCATCTTCATTATAGCCGACGCCCACATTGCGGACGATCTCCACCCCCGGCAGGTCGCGCGGCACGATGAACATGGACATGCGCCGATAGGGCTCGCCGTCCGGGTCGGTCACCGCCATGACAATCAGGAACTCCGACCACTTGGCGTTGGTGGAGAACCACTTCTCACCGTTAATCACCCATTCGTCGCCCTCCAACACCGCGCGGGTCTTGAACGTGAGGGGGTCGGATCCGCCCTCCGGCTCGCTCATGGAGAATGCCGAGACGATCTCGTTGTTGAGCAACGGCCAGAGGTACTTTTTCTTTTGCTCTTCAGTGCCGTAATGGGCGATGATCTCTGCGTTTCCGGTATCCGGCGCCTGACAACCGAACACGATAGGCGCATAGTGCGATCGGCCCAGTATCTCGTTCATCAGGCCGAGTTTGAGCTGGCCATAACCCTGCCCGCCGAGATCGGGGCCGAGGTGACAGGCCCAAAGCCCTTCCGCCTTCACCCGCGCTTGCAACGGGCGGACGAGCTTGTTTCGGATGGGATTTTTCACGTCATAGGGGTGAATGCCGAGGCGATCCAACGGCTCAACCTCTTCGCGGACGAAGGCGTCCATCCAGTCGAGCTTGGTTTGGAACTCAGGGTCTGTCTCGAAATCCCAGGCCATGATGGCGTCCTCCCGGCACACGCCCTTGATGGACGAATTTTTGTTTTCGGTATGCCACTTTCCACCCGCGTCGTCCCAGATGCAACCGGGCTGTGGCGCAAGCGTTTGTTGGCCTCCTCTCGAAGCGGTGCTTTTGGCGACGACAGGTCGAACACACGCCGCTAACCTCACCTCATATCCACGCGAAGGCCGACATGACCGACCAATCCGCGCCGGCGCCGGCCGCAGCACAGACCCCGCTTCAGGCGCTAACTCAACTCGCGCCGCTGAAGATCGCCGGGATCATCACCGCCACGATCCTCGTCGGCTTCGCCCTGTGGGCCCTGCGCCGTATTCTGGAGCCGTTGGCGCTTGCGGTCTTCCTGCTGTTCATGATCGACGGCATGGCGCGCGGGGTCGGGCACAGGGCCAAATGGCTGCCGGAGAAGCTGGCCATGCCCCTGGCCGTGGCCTTCATCGCGGCGGTCCTCGTCCTTACGGTCTGGTTAACGGCCAACAACGCCGCCGACTTCGCCGCCAAGCTGCCGGACTATACCGCACGTATTGACGCGTTACTGGCCATGGGAGCCCAGCACCTCGGCCTCGCCGTCACGCCCACTTCGGCGGACCTGCTGCACAAGTTCAATCCCGGTCACTATGCCGGGCCTGTGGTGGCTGGCCTCAGCCATGGCGGCGAGATTCTGCTGTTCGCCTTCATCTATCTCGGCTTCCTGCTGGCCTCGCGCCGGGGCTTCACCGCCAAGGCGGCCGAACTATTCACCACGCCGAGCGGGAAGATCGAGGCCGCCCGCGTGTTCGACCGTATCCGTCACGGGGTCGAGCAATACATGTGGGTGCAGACGGTGGTAGGGTTGCTCATCACGGCCTTGTCGGCGGCCCTGATGGCGGCGATGGGCCTGTCGCATATCGCCTTCTGGTGCCTGATCATCTTCCTGGCCAATTACATCCCCGCCATCGGCGCCGCGATTGGTGTGCTGTTTCCCGCCCTGTTCGGCCTCGTGGAGCTCGATGGCCTATGGCGCGCGGTGGTGCTGGTGGTCGGGTTGGAGGCGGTCCACTTCGCGGTCAGCCACGTGGTGCAGCCGCGCATGCAGGGCCGAAGCCTGAATCTCGATCCCATCGTGGTTCTGCTGGCGCTGGCGTTCTGGGGCGTGGAGTGGGGCGTCACCGGCGCCTTCCTGTCCACCCCGCTGACCGTCTTGGCCATGGCCCTGCTGGCCGAGTTCACGAGCACGCGCCCCTTGGCCATTCTGCTCTCGAGCGACGGCAAACCCTACGCCCCCGAGACTGAGGCCGGCGCGCACTGATGGGGACAAGCCTTGCCTTGGCGGCGGGCTTCGGTAAGGCTGCGTAGTCCCATGACGGACCAAAGCTCGAGCCGGCCAACCGGCATTCTCCCCTACCAGTCGATCGAGGCTTTGATCGCAGAGCGTGGGATCACCGCGGAGACGCCGTTCACCTCCATCCAGGTGCAGCCGGCCAGCCTCGACCTGCGCCTCGGCGCCAGTGTCTGGCGGGTGCGGGCCTCATTCTTGGCCGGCAAGGGCCGCACGGTGGCGGAGCGGCTGGACGAGGTGGCCATGCACCGACTCGACCTGACCCAGGGCGCGGTGCTCGAACGCGGCTGCGTCTACATCGCCGAGCTGCAGGAGCGCCTGGCCCTGCCGCCCGGCGTATCCGGCCGCGCCAATCCAAAGAGCTCCACCGGCCGGGTCGATGTGTTCGTGCGCCTGCTGACCGATCATTCCGTCGCCTTCGACGACGTGGCCGAGGGTTATCACGGCCCCACCTATGTGGAGATCGCGCCACAGACCTTTTCGGTGCTGGTCCGCACCGGCACGCGCCTGAACCAGTTGCGGCTGAAGCGTGGTGAGAGCGGCATCAAGCGCATAACCTCCGTGGGTGTCGACCTGACCGGCGACGTGGTCGGCTTCCGCGCGCGCCGGCACGCCGGGGTGGTCGATCTCGACCACGAGAACGGGCACGACCCAAAGGACTTCTGGCAGCCGCTGGAGGCGCGCATCAATCGCTCTGGCGTGGGCGAACTGCTGCTCGACCCTGGGGAGTTCTATATCCTGGCCTCCAAGGAGGCGGTTGAGATCCCTGTGATGGAAGCGGCGGAGATGACACCGATCGACCCGTCCGTTGGCGAGTTCCGCGTCCACTATGCCGGCTTTTTCGATCCCGGCTTCGGGACCGAGGAGGCGGGCGCCGTCGGCTCCAGGGGCGTGCTGGAGGTGCGCAGCCACGAGACGCCCTTTCTGCTGGAGGACGGTCAGACGGTAGCCCGGCTGGTGTTCGAGCCCCTCGCCGAACGGCCCTCGAAGATTTACGGCTTCGACGGCTCGCACTACCAGCGCCAGGGCCTGAAGCTGTCCAAGCATTTCAAGGCGTGGCGTTAGGCGCGGAAAGACCGTCGCAAAGGCCGGTTTCCCGCTTGGCTTCCGGGGGAACGCGAGGCTATAGCAGGCGATAACTCTGATATTCGGCTCGAGGGGTTCGAGAAGTCCGCCCATGTCCACCCACGAAGGCGTCCACCACGACTACCATCTGCTGAAGCCGAGCCCATGGCCGCTGGTCGGCTCGCTCGCGGCCATGCTGTTCACCGCCGGCATCGTCGCCGGACTGAAGGGCGTGTTCGGCGTGCCCAAGGGCAACTGGATCCTGGCCGCCGTCGGCCTGTTCGGCATCCTCTACACGATGTTCGGGTGGTGGTCGGACGTGATCGCCGAGAGCCGCCAGGGCGACCACACTCCGGTCGTCTCCATCGGCCTGCGCTACGGCATGGTGCTGTTCATCGCCTCGGAGGTGATGTTCTTCGTGGCCTGGTTCTGGATCTTCTTCGAGATGGCCCTGTTCCATCACGTGCGGACCTTCTCGGCCATCGAGGATGTGCGGAACGCCTGGATGCAGTGGCCGCCCAAGGGCGTCGAGGTGCTCGATCCGTGGCATTTCCCGCTGATCAATACCCTGATCCTGCTCACCTCCGGCACCACTGTGACCTGGGCGCACCACGCCTTGCAGCACGGCGACCGCAAGGGCGCGCGCAACGGCCTTATCCTGACCGTGCTCCTCGGCATCTCGTTCACCTGCGTGCAGGCCTACGAGTACCGCGAGATCATCATGGAGAAGCTGTTCTTCAACACCGAAAGCCAGGCGGCGGGCCTCTACGGCTCCTCCTTCTTTATGGCCACCGGCTTCCACGGCTTCCACGTGCTGATCGGCACCATCTTCCTGGCCATCTGCCTGTTCCGTATCCTCGGCGGTCAGATGACCCCGAAGAAGCACTTCGGTTTCGAGGCCGCGGCTTGGTACTGGCACTTCGTGGACGTGGTCTGGCTGTTCCTGTTCGCCTTCATCTACGTCACCCTGCCGAAGCTCCACTGAGCGGGAAGGTGAGCGGCGCGCCCGCATTGCTGGGCGCGATCCGCGCCGGGCTCCTGTGCCGTTGTCCCAACTGCGGCCGGGGTCCGTTGTTCGCCGGGTTCTTGAGCGTCAAGCCGGTGTGCGAGGCCTGCGGCTTCGACCTGAAGTCCGCAGACACCGGTGACGGTCCGGCGGTGTTCGTCATCCTGATCGCCGGCTTCATCGCCTGCTTCGGCATGGTTTTCCATGAGGTGGCGGCGCGACCGCCGTGGTGGGTATTGCTGCTTACCTGGCCGCTGGTCGGTCTGATCGCCTGCCTGGCTTTGCTACGCCCCACCAAGAGCCTGCTTATCGCCCTGCAATTCCACAACAAGGCCGGCGTCGGCCGCCTGCAGGGACCCAATGGCTAGGCGTAAGCCCAATAATGGGTTCTCCATCCTCACCCTGATCCTGGTGATCATGGCGACGGCGGTGCTGTGCGGTCTCGGCGTCTGGCAGGTGAAGCGGCTGCAGTGGAAGACCCACATGCTGGCCCGGATCGAGGCGCTGAAATACGCGCCCGCCGAACCGCTGAACGTGGCGCTGAACCATCTGCAGGCCGGACGCGACGTGGATTTCATCCGCGTGAGCACGCCCTGCGAGCCCGCGCCGCCCGCGCCGGCCGCACACATCTATGCCGTGACAGACGACGGCCCTGCCTGGCGCCCCATCGTGCTGTGCCGTTTGGCGAACGGCCCCTATCCGGCCGTGCTGCTCGACCTCGGTGTAGAGGCCGACAGCGCCCGCGCTGGCGAGGGCGACCTTGCCGCGCCGCCCGAGATCGTCGGCGTGATGCGCACCGCGCCCAAGCACGCGCCCTTCATGGTCGCCCCCCTGAGCGGCGCCGGGGAGTTCGGCTGGCGCGACGTGCAGGGAGTGGCGCGCTATCTCGGCGCGGCCAAGGTCGCACCCGTCTTTCTGTTCCTGGAAAGGCCGGCGGCGACGTCTTCGATCAAGCCCCTGCCCGCGCCGACGGACATTCCCAACAACCACCTCGGCTACGCCATCACCTGGTTCGGACTGGCGGCCGCCCTGTGGGCCATCTACATCGCCGCCCTCGTGAGGCGTCGGCGAAAGGCGACTTGATATGCGCTACATCTCGACCCGCGGCGGAGCGCCGGCGGTGGATTTCACCGAGGCGCTCCTCGCCGGCCTCGCCCCCGACGGCGGCCTGTATGTGCCCGAGAGCTGGCCCCAGCTGAGCCACGAGGAAATCGCCGGGTTCGCTCACCAGCCTTATGCTGAAGTCGCAGCGGTCATTCTGAAGCAGTTCGCGGGCGGCGCACTGACCGACGACGAGGCGTCGCACGCCACCGAGGCCGCCTATGCCAGCTTTGCCCACAACGCCGTCACCCCCTTGGTCCAAATCGCGCCCGACCAATGGCTCCTAGAGCTGTTCCACGGCCCGACGCTCGCATTCAAGGACGTGGCGATGCAACTCCTCGCCCAGCTTTACGACCGGGCGCTGGCCGAGCGCGGCCGCAAGCTGACCATCGCCTGCGCCACCTCTGGCGATACGGGCGGCGCTGCGGTCGAGGCGTTCCGGGGTTCGAAGCGCGTGGACCTTGTCGTGCTCTTTCCCCACGGGCGGATCAGCGAGGTGCAGCGTCGTTTCATGACCGCTGCGCCCGAGGAAAACGTGCGCTGCATAGCCGTGGACGGCACCTTCGATGACTGCCAGGCCATTGTGAAGGCCCTCTTCGCCGACCAGACGTTCGCGCGAGAGGTCGATCTCTCGGGCGTCAACTCGATCAACTGGGCGCGGATCGTGGCCCAGAGCGTCTACTACTTCACCTCCGCCGTGGCCCTCGGTGCGCCGGAGCGGGAAATCAGTTTCTCAGTACCGACGGGTAACTTCGGCGACGCCTTCGCTGGCTATGTGGCCCAGCAGATGGGGTTGCCGATCAAGCAAATCCTCGTCGCCACCAATTCCAATGATATCCTCAGTCGAGCCTTAGCGACGCAGGTGTACGAGAAGGGCGAGGTTGTTCATACCCAATCGCCAGCGATGGACATCCAAGTTGCTTCCAATTTCGAGCGCTTTTTCTTCGAGCGAGTTGGTCGCAATACTTCACTCACCGTGAAGTCGTTCGCCGAATTTGGTGCGACAGGGCGTATCAGCCTTCCTGATCAGGGTTTCCATTGGATCACTGACGACTATCCAGGCGTCTCCGTCGCCGAGGGCGTTACAGCGGAGACGATGAAAGAAACTTTGGCGAAGACGGGGATGCTAATCGACCCGCATACTGCCGTTGCCGTAGCGGCCTTAAGGATGGGCGATCACGGCCCCATCATAGCTCTGTCCACCGCGCACCCGGCCAAGTTTCCGGAGGCGGTGCAGGCGGCGACGGGTCGACATCCGGCCCTGCCCGCCCGTGTCGGCGATCTGTTCGCCAGGCCCGAGCGCATCACGCGTCTGCCTGCCGATATCGAGGCGGTGAAGGCTTTCGTGAGGGCTGGGCGATGAGCACGCCGCGTATCCACACCCTGTCCAATGGCCTGCGCGTCATCGCCGATCCCCTGCCCGGGCTGGAGAGCCTGGCCCTGTCGGTGGTGATCAAGGGCGGCGCGCGTTGGGAAACGCCGCCCACGGCCGGCTGGGCGCACATGCTGGAGCACATGGTGTTCAAGGGCGCCGGCCAGCGCTCCTCGCGCGACATCGTCGAGGTGATCGAGGCCGAGGGCGGGCAGGTGAACGCCGCCACCGGTCAGGAACGGACCAGCTTCCAAGTGCGCTGCCTGAAGGGCGGATTGCCGCTCGGCATGGCCGTGCTGGCCGACCTCGTGCGCCGCCCGGTGATCGACGCCGCCGAGCTGGAGCGCGAGAAGGACGTGATCGCCCAGGAGATCGCCGAGGCGGCCGATCAGCCCGACGATCAGGTGTTCGAACTGGCCCTCGGCGCGGCCTTCGGCGAGCATCCCCTCGGCCAGCCCATCCTCGGCAAGGTGGAAAGCCTTGCCCCAGCCACCCGCGATGCCCTCTCCGCCTTCCACCAGGGGCTCTATGCACCCGACCGGATCGTGGTCTCCGCCGCTGGAGCCGTGGACGAGGACGAACTTCTGCGCCTCGCCGAAGCCCTTTTCGGCGACATGCCGTCCACCCCCGGCCTGCCCGCGCCCACCGCCCCCGCCTTCGCCGCCGGCCATGCGGTGGAGAAGCGCAAGCTGGAGCAGGCGCACCTCGTGCTCATGCTGCCGGGGCTGGACCGGCGTCACGACGACATCTTCGCCCAAGGCGCCTTCGTGGAAATCCTCGGCGGCGGGATGTCCTCCCGCCTGTTCCAAGAGGTGCGCGAGGACCGGGGCCTGGCCTACGCCATCGACGCCTACGAGGACGCCTATGACGACGCCGGGCTGGTGGGCGTCTATGCCGGCACGTCGGCGGACAAGGCGGGCGAGGCGGCGCGGCTGACGGCGGAAATCCTCAAGCGGCTGGCGGCGCAGGCCACGCCAGGCGAACTGGCCCGCGCCAAGGCCCAGGTCCGCGCCGGCTATTTCATGCGCCGCGAGCAGCCCCTGGCCCGCGCAGAACAGAACGCCGCTCAGGCCCTGTTCTTCAACCGCCTGTTCCCGACCAGCGAGGTCGCCGCCGAGATCGACGCGGTGGACCTGGAAGGTGTGCGCCGGGTGGGCGAGCGGATGATCGCCGGGGCCAGGACCGCCTCGGCCGTCCTAGGCCCGGCCAAGGCCACCACCGCCGGCCGTGTCTTCACCGAGACGCTGGCGGCGGGTTAGAAGCCCAATCCCGCCGTCACGAAGGGCTGGAGCGCTTCGCGGGCGGCGGGGGCGATGGGGATGATCTTGCGGGTATCGAGGTCGAAATTGACCGCTACCGCCTCGGATACGCCCCACGGCTTGCCGGTCACCGGGTCGAGCAGCCAGTGCACCATGCGCTGGGTCTTGTCGTCGAAGCCCTTGAGGCCGGAGCGCAGCTCGATATGGCTCCCAGCGCGCGGCCAGTTCAGATAGATCAGCCGATATTCCAGCACCGCGCCACCGACCCGTTTGGGCGTCTCTACAGCGGCCTCGATCACCGCCTTGCGCACCGGGGCGAGCAGGCCAGACACGCCGTCCGACACGCGGCCTATAAACAGTTCTGGCCGCATCCGGCCGAAGGCGTCGCAGTCCTGCGGCGCGATCAGGCCCCGTCCCGCACAGCCGACTCCCAGACGGTCGGCGGCCTCCAGGCTGGCGATGGACTGAACGGCGTCGGTGGTGATGCTGCGCGGCGCGGCGTGGGCGGGCACTTCCACCATCAACGCCTCGGCGGCGGTGCGGACAGCCTCCGGCCAGACCAGCGGCGCACCGCTGACATCCACGTGCTGGACCCGAGTGATGCAAGTGGCGCAGGGCGCGTTGGTGCGGGTGTGCAGCAGAACCTGCAGGATCGTGGCGCTGGTCGCGTCCATGGCGACCACGCCCCCGACCATGTGGAGCGGCGCGCCAGCATGGGCCTCCTTGAGGAATCGGATGTGGTGATCGCGGACCAGCAGGGTCGATGACGCGGCGGGGCTGAACGCGTCGGGCAGGCCGAGGCGCAGGGCCATGCCGCCCAGCCCTTCCATGAACCGCGCGACGTAGAAGCGCACGTTCATGTGCCCCATCTCGTCGCATTCCCAGGTGTTGACGCCGCCGCGCCAGATTTCCACCGCCTCGGCCACACACCCTCCCGCTTCGTTCATTGTTTTGCGGCCGAGCCTACGAAGCGCAAGCGCCGCAACGACCATGGGCCTCCACGGTGACCGCCTCGATAATGTAGCCGGACTTGGAGGCGGCGGCCTGCACCTTTTCGGGGGCGAAGGGCTCCACCTCCTCCGTCGCGCCGCAGCAGTCGCAGATCAGGAAGGCGGCGGCGTGGTTTCGCTCGCCCATTTCACAGGCGACATAGGCGTTGAGGCTTTCGATCCGGTGCGCCAAGCCGAGCTTGGCCAGAAAATCGAGCGCGCGATAAACGGTCGGAGGCTTGGCCGGACGCCCGTCCTCGCCGAAGATCTCGATCAGATCATAGGCCTTCATCGGCTTGCCGGCCTCGAGCAACAGCTCCAGAGCCCGGCGGCGGGGCTGGGTCATACGCTCCCCGGCGCGCACGCACCGGTCCTCCGCATCGTGCAGGGCGTGGCTCAGATGATGGCCGGACAATCCCTCCGGTCCATCGTGGTCATGTTCGCATTCCGCCATCAAAAAACCCTGCATCACCGATTGAAAGGCCGCAAGCGGGGCTTGACGCGCCGATCTGTTACATTCTAACAGCATCTCGATACATTATATCGGTATCACCTCCCCCTACGTCGAGGCCTCATGAACCGTTCGTCCATCCTGCTCGCCGCCGTGAGCCTCCTTGCCTTGGCGACCGCCGCAGGCACGGCCAAAGCGGACGCCGTCGCCGAAGGCGCGCCGGCCAGCCCGCCGCCCCAGGATGTGGTGGTCACGGCGCACAGGCTGAACGACGCGCGGGAATCGATTCAACCCAGCCTCGGCGCGACCACCTATTCTGTGGACAACGCGGCGATCCAGGCGTTGCCAGGTGGCGACAACCAACAGCTCAATCAGGTCGTCCTGCAATTGCCTGGCGTGGTGCAGGACGGTTTTGGCCAGCTGCACATCCGCGACGACCATAACGGCATCCAATACCGGCTGAACGGGGTGATCCTGCCCGAAGGTATCGCCGTCTTCGGCCAGACCCTGTCGCCGCGCCTGGTAGGCAAGCTCAGCCTGATCACTGGAGCCATGCCCGCCCAGTACGGCCTGCGCACGGCGGGGGTGATCGATATCTCCACCAAGTCCGGCCTGTTCGACAACGGCGGCCAGGTGTCGATCTATGGCGGCAGCCACGGGACCTACGAGCCGAGCTTCGAGTACGGGTCGAGCGTGGATGGGACCAACCTGTTCGTCTCGGCCGACTTCAAGCGTACCCAGCTCGGCATCGAGTCGACGGACGGCTCCTCCACCCCCAACCACGATCGGTCCGACCAGGGCTCGCTGTTCGTCTATGGCGACCGCAATATCGGCCAGAACGACCGGGTGTCGGTGATCGCCGGTTATTCCAACCAGCGCTTCCAGATCCCCAACCCCGTGGGGCTGCAACCGGACGGAACCTGGACCCTGGCCGGCGCTTCCAACTTTCCGAGCCAGAACCTGGACGAGACCCAGCGCGAAACCACCGGCTATGGCATCGCCTCGTGGCTGCACGACGAGGGCAAGGTCACGCTGCAGAGCTCGCTCTTCACCCGCTATTCCACCCTCACCTACCGTCCCGACGTGACGGGGGAGCTGTTGTTCAACGGCATCGCCCAGGCGGCCGAGAAGAAAGACTTCGCGGTTGGGCTTCAGAACGAAGGCGTCTACCGTCTGAACGACGCCCACACCTTGCGCGCTGGCATCATCCTGCAGGGCGAGCGCGCCACCTCCAACACGCTGACGAATGTCTTTCCCGTGGACGGGGCCGGAGCCCAGGCCGGCGCGCCGATCACCATCGCCGACAAGGGCGGCAAGGACCAGTTCACCTACAGCGCCTATCTGCAGGACGAATGGAAGCTCGCGCCGAAGCTGGTGCTGAACTACGGCCTGCGCTTCGACGACGTGAACGGCTATCGCAACGAGATGCAGCTCTCGCCGCGGGTCAACGCGGTCTGGACGCCGCTCGACGGGATGGCCGTGCACGCCGGCTATGCCCGCTACTTCACCCCGCCGCCGTTCGAGCTGGTAGGATCGCAGGCCGTGGCCAAGTTCGTCGGCACCTCGGCCGCCCCCCCCAATCTCGTGGACGACACCCCCCGCGCCGAGCGGCAGAATTATTACGACCTCGGCCTGGAGCAGAAGTTCAATGGTGCGCTGAAGGGCCTGACCCTGGGCGTCGATGGCTATTACCGCACCTCCACCGAGCTTCTGGACGAGGGCCAGTTTGGCGCGCCGATCATCTTGACCCCGTTCAACTATCAGAGCGGCACGATCAAAGGCGTTGAGTTCAGCGCCAACTATAACCGCGGCCCGATCTCAGCCTATGCCAACTTCGCCGTGGCCAAGGCTCAGGGCCAGAACATCACCTCCAGCCAGTTCAACTTCGACCCGGCGGAACTGGCCTACATCAAGACCCATCCCATCTATCTGGACCACGACCAGACCTATACGGCCTCGGCCGGAGCCGCCTACAAGTTCGATGACGGGGTGCTGCGCGGCTCCACCGCCGGATTCGATCTGCTCTATGGCTCGGGACTGCGCAAGGACGGCGACGTGCCCAACGGCGACGCCCTGCCGGACTATATCCAGGTCAACCTCTCGGTCTCGCACAAGTGGGACATGCCGGTGATCGGCAAGCTGGAGGGCCGCTTGGACGTGATCAACGTGTTCGATAAGGTGTACGAGATCCGCGACGGAACGGGCGTCGGCGTCGGCGCGCCCCAGTATGGGCCGCGCCGGGGCTTTTTCGTCGGCATGACCAAGGAATTCTGAGCCGTCTGTATGTCTGGGCCGAGTGAACTTCGCCGGTTGATCTATGCGCTGGTGGTCTGCGGAGCCGCCACGGTGGGCGAGCTGATGGGCGGGGTTCTGACCCGCTCCCTGGCCCTGTCCGCCGACGGTCTGCATTCCATGGTCCATGTGGGCGCGCTGTTGCTGGCCATCTGGGGCGCGGCGACCGCCCGCCATCGCGCACCCGGCGAGGCCGGAGAGGCGGCGGTGGTCAACGCTCTCGTGGTGGTGGCCCTGGCCGTCCTCCTGGCGTTCGAGAGCATTTCGCGGTTCGGCGCCCCGACGGACGTGTCCTACGGGCCGGCGATGGCGGTGACGGCGTTCGGCCTGCTGGCCAACCTTTTGACCGTGCTGGCGCTCGGCGGCGGCTCGCCTGAGGATCTGAATCATCGCTCGGTGCTCCTGCACATGATGGGCGACGCGGCGGTGGCGGTGCTGGCCCTGGTGGGCCTCGGCGCAGGGGCCCTGCTCGGCCTGCGCTGGGCCGATGCGGGTGCGGGCCTGATCGGGGCGGGCATCCTGGCGGTGATCGGCGGGCGGCTGATCCAGCAGACCATGGGTAGCTACAGCCGCGCCCCGTCGTTCAGGGCCTGAAGCCGCCCGCGCCCGACCTGCGCCGCGCCCGACCATCGCCGCGACGGACGGCCACGTTTGCTCCGCGGCCCCGGTTGGGCTAGACCCCGCCGACCTTTTCCCGACCAGCGACTGCAAGGCGCATCCCCTACATGGCCACCGACACCCAAACCGGCGCCCCCGAGCTCACCGGCACCGTGCTGCTCTATTCGCGGCCCGAGCCCCTGAACGCCCAGGCCCACGCCAAGCTCGGCCTGACGCCGGTGGAGCGCCCGTTCGACTTCGTCCGCTCCACCCATGCGGTGCCGCTGACGGTAACCGAATTCGGTCCGGCCAGCCTCAACTACCCCATCATCTTCACCGGCGATGAATACCAGCCGCTGGCGGTGATGAGCATCCGCCAGAACGACAACATGTTCATCGCCGACAACGGCTATTTCGACCAGGACACCTACGCCCCGGCCTATATCCGCCGCTATCCCTTCGTGCTGGCCAACGATCAGCAGACCGGCCAGCTCGTCGTGTGCATCGAGCGCGACGCCGAAGCCGTGCAGGTGAACGGCCAGATCCCGCTGTTCGAGAACGGCCAGCCCTCTACCTTCACCCAGCAGGCCATCGAGTTCTGCACCAGCTTCGAGGCCGAGCGCCAGCGGACCGCCAGCTTCGTGGAGGTGCTGAAGGGCCTCGACCTGTTCGAGCTGAAGGAAGCCATGTTCACCCCCATGGAGAACGACGTGCCCGGCGAGCCGGTCAAGCTGGCCGACTATTTCGGCGTCTCCGAGGAGAAGCTGAACAAGTTGCCCGCCGAGAAGCTGGCCGAGCTTCGCGATACCGGCGCGCTGCAGCAGATCTACACCCACCTCAACTCGCTGCTGAACTGGGACAAGCTCGTGGGCCGCACCATGCGTAAGGATACCGAGCGCGGAACGCTGCCCCCCGCCGCCAACGCCTAGGCAGGCGTCCGCGTTCTACGGCGGTGAACCGGTGTGGGGAGGGTGCGGAGCATCCCGGCCCCGTCCGGGACCGTGGGGTCGTGCGCTGTGGGTTTCGACGAAGCTGGGATGCTCCGCGTGATCCGTTTCGCCTTCGGGGCGCCTGGCGCGACCCAGGTCCCTTCGGCTTCGTGGGCGTGATCGCGGGCCATTTTCCGACCCCGTCTCTACCATCCCACGGACGGGCCGGACGC
>CAIOYC010000022.1 GCA_903862425.1 uncultured Caulobacterales bacterium
ATTGGAGGGAGTCCAGCCGGTGGACACGTGTCCAGCAGGTGAAGCGGGGCTAAACCCTTGTGAGGACGAAGAAACCTTCGAGGGTCTGGACACCCTGGACTGTCCAGAGGACGAGGACGAGTCCAGCCCCGACCCCCTCACTGCTGACCCCCTCACCGCTGACCCCCTCACCGCTGACCCCCTCACCGCTGACCCCCTCACCGCTGACCCCCTCACCGCTGACCCCCTCACCGCTGACCGCTTCGCGGCCCAGCGCACCCGCGTCGCCGCCGCCGCCCGCGCCAAGGGCCTGACCGAACCCGACTGGTCCCTGCTCACCGAAGACGACCTGCCGCCGGCGCTGATAGAGGGGGCGTGGGAAAGGGACGCGCAAGAAGAAGGCGACCCATGACTCCTTCCCCCCCAATGGGGAAAGGTGCCTAAAGCGGGGATAACCACCCCGCTATCCACACCTTGGGGTCTGATCTAGCCCTGTTTGGCGATCCACTGTTCGAGCCAGTGGATGTGGTAGTCGCCGGCGATGATATCCGGCTCGTGCAGCAGATCGAGGAACAGGGGCGTGGTGGTCTCGATGCCGCCGACCACCATTTCGCCTAGGCACCGGTTCATGCGCGATATGGCCTCGGCGCGGTCGCGGCCGTGAACGATCAGCTTGCCGATCAGGCTGTCATAGTAGGGCGGGATCGAATAGCCCGCGAACACGGCGCTATCCAGGCGAACGCCCAGGCCGCCGGGCGCGTGAAATTCGGTCACCAGGCCGGGCGAGGGGGTGAAGGTGCGCGGGTTCTCCGCATTGATGCGGCATTCGATGGCGTGGCCCTCGAAGATGACGTCCTTCTGGGTGAAGGAGAGCGGCAGGCCGGCGGCGATGCGGATCTGCTCGCGCACCAGGTCGATGCCAGTGATGGCTTCGGTGACCGGGTGCTCCACCTGCAGGCGGGTGTTCATCTCGATGAAGAAGAACTCGCCGTCCTCGTAGAGGAACTCGATGGTGCCGACGCCGAGATAGCCGATGGCCGCCACCGCATCGACGACGATCTTGCCGATCTTCTCGCGGGCAGCGGCGTCGATGGCGGGGGAGGGGGCCTCCTCCAGCACCTTCTGGTGGCGGCGTTGCAGCGAGCAGTCGCGCTCGCCGAGGTGACAGACATTGCCGTGCGCATCGGCGATCACCTGCACCTCGATATGGCGCGGCCTTTGGAGGTAGCGCTCCATGTAGACGGTGCCATCGCCGAACGCCGCCTTGGCTTCGGAGGAGGCTGTCTGCACGGCTTCGGCCAGGCTCTCGCGGTCCTTGGCCACCTTCATGCCGCGACCGCCGCCGCCGGAGGCCGCCTTGATCAGCACCGGGAAGCCGATGCTTTCGGCCGCCGCCATGGCCTCCTCGACACCGTCAACGCCTCCGTCCGAGCCGGGGACCACGGGGATGCCTGCCGCCTTCACCGTCTGCTTGGCGCTGATCTTGTCGCCCATGATACGGATGTGTTCGGGCTTGGGGCCGATGAAGGTCAGGCCATGGGCGCCGACGATCTCGGCGAACTTGGCGTTCTCGGACAGGAAGCCGTAGCCGGGGTGGATGGCCTGGGCCCCGGTGATCTCGCAGGCGGCGATGATGGCGGGGACGTTGAGGTAGGACTTAGCTGCGGGGGCCGGGCCGATGCAGACGCTTTCATCCGCCAGGCGCACCCACATGGCGCCGGCGTCGGCCTCCGAGTGCACAGCGACGGTGGAGATGCCCATCTCCTTGCAGGCGCGGTGGACCCTGAGCGCGATCTCGCCCCGGTTCGCGATCAGGATCTTGGTGAACATCCGCCCGCGCCTATTCCAGGACCACGAGGGGCTGGCCGAATTCGATCGGCTGGGCGTCGCCGACCAGGATCTCCACCACCTTGCCAGCGCGCGGTGCGGCGATGGGGTTCATCGTCTTCATGGCTTCGACGATAATGAGGGTCTGGCCGGCCGTGACTGTGTCGCCCACCTTGATGAACGGCGGATTGCCGGGCTGAGCCTGCAGGTAGGCGGTGCCGACCATGGGCGACTTGACCAGATCGCCGGCGGCGCGGGCTGGAGCGGCGGTCTCGGTCGGCGCGGCGGGCGCGGCTGCCGGGACGTGGGCGGCGGCGACCGGCGCGGGGGCCATGGCCACCGGCGCCACGGCGGCGGCCTGCTGCACCACGATCTCGCGCGCCACGCGGATCCGCAGATCGCCCTGCTCCACCTCGATGGTGGTGAGATCGGTGGCCTTGAGGATGTCGGCCAGGCGGCGGACGAGGCGGGTGTCGATCGCGCCCCCGCTCTTGTCTCCAAGGGCTCCCTTGGCGTCTTCGGTCATGTCGGGGGTATCGTTCATTGAGACCTTCTCTGGCGGTCCGTCGCTCTTAAGCGGCGACCAGACCGGCTGCGGCGTCGAGCGCCAGTTCGTAGCTACGGATGCCGAAGCCGGAAATAGTCCCGACCGCCGCCATGGACACGTAGCTGTGATGACGAAACGCCTCGCGGGCCTGCGGGTTCGACAGGTGGCATTCGACCACCGGGGTCTGCATACCCTTGATCGCGTCATAGATGGCCACAGAGGTATGGCCGTAGGCGGCAGGGTTAAGCACAACCGCCGAGGCCGCGGTCGCCGCCTCGTTCAGCCAATCAACCAAGTCGCCCTCCTTGTTGGATTGGCGAAAGACGATCGTGTGGCCCAGTGCGGCGGCCCGGGCCTCGCAGCGCTGTCGAACGTCGTCGAGCGAGTCCGCGCCGTAGATATGGGGCTGGCGGGTTCCGAGCAGGTTGAGGTTCGGTCCATTCAGCACGTAGAGGGGTTTAGGCATGCGGCTCCGGCCCGGTGAGTCCCGCCCGGCGGGAGCGGGGCTTTTAGCCCTGTGACGAAGGAGTCACAAGCTCTGTGGCTTGACCCGGATGATCAGCAGGCCGTCGTGGCCCTTGTCGCCGACGGTCTGCAGGGCGGTGGCCTCGACGCGGGGTTCGGCGGCGACCTTGTCCACCAGTCGGCGCACGCCGACCACATTGGCGTCGGCGTCGTCGGTCTGCACCACCTTGCCGGCCCGCACGACGTTATCGACGACGATCAGGCCGCCGGGGCGAACCAGCTTCAACGCCCAGTCGAAATAATCGGGGTTGGAGGGCTTGTCGGCGTCGATGAAGGCTAGGTCGAAGGGCGCCTCGCGCTCGAGATCGGGCAGTAGATCGATAGCGCGGCCGGTGCGCACCTCGGCCCGGTCGGCGAGGCCGGCGGCGGCGAGGTTCCCCATCGCCACCTCGGCATGCCTCGGATCGATCTCCAGCGTCACCAGCCGGCCGTCCGCGGGTAGGGCGCGCGCCAGCCAGATGGCCGAATAGCCGCCGAGCGTCCCTACCTCAAGGATGCGCCGCGCCCCAATCAGACTTGCGAGCAGGTTGAGCAGCCGGCCCTGGTTGGCGGCCACGGCGATGGCGGGCAGGCCCGCCGCGCGACTACGCTCTAGAGCCCCGTCGAGCGCCGGGTCAGGCGGGATCAGCGCGGCGTTGAAATAGCCGTCGACCGCGTCCCAGAGGCCCTGCCGGTCAGGGTCGCGCGCCAAGCGGGATCAGCTCCCGCGTCCCTCGCGGCGGCGACCCTCGTCGATGCTGGCCTGCAATTCCTCGGGGATCCAGCCGGCGATCACGTGGTCGCCGACGATAAAGGCCGGTGTGCCTTCGACGCCGATCGACTTGGCCAGCGCCTTGGTCTCGGCGATGTGCTTGTCGGCGGCGGCCTTGGCGGCCGGGTCGAGACGGGCCACGTCCACGCCATGTTCGTTCATGATGCGCTGCACGCCGCTATCGTCCAGGGCGTGCTCCTGCATCAGGGCGCCGAAGACGTTGAGATACTTGCCGTTCTGCTTGTTGGCGGCAAGCTGCGCTTCAGAGGCGTGACTCGACGTATCGGTCAGGATCGGCATCTCCTTGAACACGAAACGCACGTCGGGGTTCTTGGCGATCATGTCGAGTACCGCCGGGGCGGAGGCCTTGCAGTAGGTGCACTTGTAGTCGAAGAACTCGACCACGGTGACCTTGCCGTTGGGGTTGGCCACGAAGTCGTCGCCGTCGCGCTCGAGCAGGCTGCGGTTGGCGCCGAGGGCCACACGGGCTTCGCGATCGGTGGAGGCCTGGCGCGAGGCGGCCAGAGCATTCATCGCCTCTTCGATCACTTCGGGGTGGCGAAGAATGTAGGCCTTCACCTTTTCACCGAAGGCGCGGTCGCCGCCGGTCTCCTGGCTGCAGCCGGCGGAAGGCAGGGCGACCAGAGCGGCGGTCAGCAGCAGTGCGGGAAGCGCGAGACGCATGAGGTTTTCCCCCCAAAGGAAACGATGGGCGAATTCCTGATGGATCGGGGCGACATGGTCAATGAGACGAACCAACGCGGCGAATCTTAACCATTGGGGCTTGCACCTCACCTCGCTCACCGTGCAGCGCTACATCCACCCGTCGCCGTCCATGCATAAAGCGGATGTGTAGAACGCCTGATATGGATGGTGAACGGACCTCGGATTAGCGCTGGAACGCTTCAAGCATTCTGGGTCGGTCGTGGTCGAGCAACCATTCGTCGAAGCGCATGTATAGATCGGTGATCGCCTCGGCGTTCAAGGCGGTTACATCCATTCCTCGATCATCATAGGCGTTGACTGAAATACCCCTATCAAGGTCAACAAACTTGGAAAGCACGTCAGCCTGAGGCCGCACACCGAGGTCATGGGCGATTTGGTTCCAGAGCAAGATGTCCACTTCATCCCAGTTAAGGCGAACGGCGCGCTGATGCCATGGCTTGGCCTTATCCGCCTCATCACTCTCCCACCAAGCGCCAGTCCAGGCCGCTAAAGCCGGCTCTGTCTGCACGCCCATTTCCGCGAGATGATCGAACGGCGCTCCGCTCGCCCAGCCATGCCGCCTAACGCTTCGCCTGGTCGCGTGTGGGTTGGAAGCGACGATGGCGACAACCTCGTTGTCTGGGAGCGCTGCACGCAAGAGGGTTCGCGCCCTGTCATAACTGCTCGTGAACATGCGGACCTTTGAGCCGCCCTTGTTCAGCTCGAACCGGATGCAAAAAGGCGAAGCCCATAGATGCTCTTGCCAGTAGGGGCCGAAAGACAACTTCATCCAACTTTATAGGGAGGGCTCTTCAAGGTCTGCAACACGATCGGTCCTAGGCCGCCGTCGGCGCCAAATCCGATAGCTGATGTACCGACAGTGGCGCGCAGGGAATAATCCTCACCCACCAAGCCGCTGCAGGTCGTCCTTGCCGGGGTTGGCGACCAGGACGATGTCGGTGGCGCGCCGCCATTGGGGGGTGTTCTTAGGCAGGAGCTCGCGGGCACGCAGGGCGAAGACGCGGGCCTGGACCATGTCGCCAAGGGCATAGCGTTCCTCGGCTGAGGCCAGGCGCGCCGCGCCGCCATCGCCCTTGGCATCATAGGCCTGGGCCATGAGCGCGAAGGCGAAGGCGTTCTGTGGATCGGCCGCCAGGGCCTTCTGCAGGTGCTCTATCGCTTCATCGGCGCGCTTGCCGTCGTCCTGGGCCAGGATGGCGCGGGCGAGGTTGATCTGAAGCAGGGGGGCGTTGGGCTTCAGCTCCACCGAGCGACGGTGCGCCGGCTCGCTCTCCTTCACCCGCCCGGCCTCGAACAGCACCTGGCCCTTCAGCTCCCATAGGTAGGGGTTGTTGGGCTGGTCGGCGATCAGGCCGGCGATGGCCTGAAGGGCGAAGTCGATCTCCGTCTCGCGGTAATAGGCGATGGCGCGGGCATAACGGGCCGGATAGCTGGTGTCGTTCTCGGGGTACTTGATGAAGGTCTGCTGCGGCGGCTGGGTGAAGGCGAACAGCTTGGCCCTCATCACCTCGTGCAGGGCCACCAGTTCCGGCGGATCGACGGCGTTATAGTGGGGTTGCTCTTCGGCGCGGCGGCGCAGGGCCTCGATCCGTTCGGACGAGATCGGGTGGTCCTGGAAATACTTGTAGCGCCGAGCCTCCTCGAACACCTCCTGGTAGCGGAAGTTGTCGAAGAACTCGACCATGCCCCGGCCGGACTCGCCCGCCTTTTCCAGATAGGTGATGGCCGCCTGGTCGGCGCGGCTCTCCTGCTCGCGCGAATAGCCGATGGCGCCCAATGTGCCGAAATAGCCGGAGGAGCCGATCAGGGCCATGCCCGCATCCGGCGCGCCGGCCACGGCGGCGAGCAGGCCGAGGCCGAGGGTCAGCAGCATGGGGTTCATGGCCGCGCGCTGCATCTCCGCCTCGCCGCGTACGGTGTGGCCGCCGGCGGCGTGGCCGGTTTCGTGCGCCATCACGCCGATCAGTTCGTTGGGCGTCTTGGCTTCGGCGATGGTGCCGGTGTTGAGCCCGATCAGGTGGCCGTTCGCCGTACCGGCGTTCAGCTCCTTGTCCTCGATCAGGAGGATATGCATGTCCTTGGGATTGATCCCGGCAGCGGCGAAGACCGGATCGCACTCCTTGTGCAGGATCTCGTCCACCTCGGTATCTTCGATGGTGCGCGGCTGGCCCTGCTGCGCATAGGCCACCGTAGCGAGCGGGCCGACCGTAGCCGCCGCCAGCGCGCCCGCCCCCAACAGGGCGTGGCGAATGGCCTTGCCGGCGTCCAGTCCTTTGGCCCTCAGCATGATCGCCATCGGGTCGTGCGCTCCTAAGGTCCCCAGCCCGTCGCGGTTGAAAGCGCCGTTCGGCTCGGCATTGAGGCCGAGAAAAGGGCTTTCATTATGTCAGGCGCGCACAGGGCGGTGAAACCGGATTCCCCATGCGCGCCCGTTAGTCTTTCGAGCGGCTCGGCCTTAGCGGCGCAACCCCCACCAACCGCGCTTCGGCTTTTCAGGAGGCGCGGAGATTTCAGCCGGGTCGGGTGTCGCGGGTGCGGCAGGCTCAACGGCCACGATTGGCTTCTCGGCTTCGGCGATGGTCTCAGCGGGTGGGGTCAGGAACTCCACCACCGATTCCACCAGAGTTTCGACCGGGCCGGCCTTGGGCTTGCGGGCACGCTTCGGCTTGGCGGCAGGTTCGGCGTCGGCTGGTTCAGCAACCGCTTCCACGACCTGAGTGGTCTCCACCGCAGCGTCGGCCTTCTTCACCCGGCGCCGTTTGGGCGCCGGCACATCGATGGACGCGCTTTCGACCAGTTCGGCCTCAGGCGCCGTTTCGACCACTGCAGGCGCTTCGGCCGGAGCAAGATCGACCGGAGTCGTCTCAACCGGCGCGACATCGCGATCCGCGCCGCCCCGACGCCGACGGCCCCGACGCGGCGCCTCAGCCACGGGCTCGACAGCGACCGGAGCCGATTGCGCCACGGTTTCGGCGAGTGCAGCAACCGGTGCCGCAGCGACGGATGCCGCAGCGATGGGCGTGAGCTGATCGTTCAAGCGAACCGGACGACCGTGCGGGTCCTTCCAGGCATAGGGATCGTCCTTCGGGTGCGGCGTGTCGTAGCCGCCGTGGGGGTGGACCCAGCCGTAAGGATCGGGCGCGCCGCCCTCTTCGCGCATCCGGCGACCGCCGCGCCGTCCGCGCCGGCGGCGACGACGCTGACCGTCAGCGTCGAACTCGCTCTCGCCAGGGGCGCCGCCTTCGCTGGTCTCCTCGTCTTCCTCGGCCGTATCGAGTTCGCTGGGCGTGAGGGCGGCGCGCTCGGCGCTGTCCTCACCACGCTCATCGCGCTCGCCCCGACCGCCGCGACGGCGGCGACGACGGCCACGACCCCGTTCGCCGCGACTTTCGTCCGCGCCGCCACGCTCTTCGCGGCTTTCCTTGGCTTCGACGACGGTATCTGCGTCGCGCGCATCATCGTCCTCATCTTCGTCAGCGAAGACGGGTTCGACCCATTCCGGCTCGCTGGTGACAGCCGCCGGCGCGGGCAGGCTGCGCGGAACGAAGTCCTCGCGGCTTTCGGTCCGCTCGATGGTCTGCTCGGCCGCCGCCAGGGTGTCGTCCAGGGCGATGGTCACATGCAAGCCGTGGATATCGTTCACGCCCGACAGGTAGGCGCGCTTTTCGTTCAGCACATAAAGGCCGACCGGGGTGGGCATGCGCACAGTGACGGCGCCCGCGCCGCCCTTGACGGCTTCCATCTCGATGGCGCGGAGGGCGGCGAGGGCCGAGCTCTCCACCGAACGGATACGGCCCGCGCCCTGACAGTGGGGACAGATATTGGTGGCGCCTTCCAGCACGCCCAGACGACGGCGCTGGCGGCTGATCTCCATAAGGCCGAACTGGCTGATCTTGCCCATCTGCAGGCGGGCCCGGTCGGCAGCGAGGCAATCCTTCAGCTGCTTTTCGACCGCGCGGTTGTTCTTGCCCTCCTCCATATCGATGAAGTCGATAACGATGAGGCCGGCGAGGTCGCGCAGGCGCAACTGGCGAGCCGCTTCCTCGGCGGCTTCCATATTGGTCTTGAAGGCGGTGGTCTCGATGTTCCGCTCGCGCGTGGCGCGGCCGGAGTTCACGTCGATGGCGACCAGGGCTTCGGTCTGGTTGATGACCAGATAACCGCCGGACTTCAGTTGTACCGTAGGCGAATGGATCTGGGCGATCTGATCCTCGACCCGGCGCTGCACGAACAGCGGGGTCGGGTCGCGGTAGTGGACGATCTTCTTGGCCTGTGACGGCATGATCATCCGCATGAAGTCGCGGGCTTCGCGGTAACCGCCTTCGCCCTCCACCTCGATGGAGTCGATGTCCTTGTCGAACATGTCCCGGATGGCGCGTTTGACGAGGTCTTCCTCCTCGTAGATCAGCGCCGGGGCGATGGACTGCAGGGTCTTGTCGCGGATGTTCTCCCACAGACGCAACAGGTATTCATAGTCGCGCTTGATCTCCGCCTTGGTGCGCGCGGCGCCGGCGGTGCGGACGATCAGACCCATGCCGTGCGGCACATCCAGCGAGCTGGTAGCCGACTTCAGGCGCTTTCGGTCGGCGGCGTTGGTGATCTTGCGGCTGATGCCGCCGCCCCGCGCCGTATTGGGCATCAGGACGCAATAGCGGCCGGCCAGCGACAGGTATGTGGTGAGGGCGGCGCCCTTGTTGCCGCGCTCCTCCTTGACCACCTGCACCAGCATGATCTGCCGGCGCTTGATCACTTCCTGGATCTTGTAGCGGCGCATCAGCCGGCGACGGCGACGCTCCACTTCAGCGTCCATATCGTCGTCATCGTCATCAGACGCTGTGTGGCCCTCGTCCTCGTCGTCCTCTTCGGCGGCCTCGCGCATGAGGGCTTCGCGGTCGGCGACCGGGATCTGGTAATAGTCCGGATGGATCTCGTTGAACGCTAAGAAGCCATGCCGGTTGCCGCCATACTCGATGAAGGCGGCCTGCAGGCTGGGTTCTACGCGGGTAACCTTGGCGAGATAGATATTGCCCCGAAGCTGGCGCTTCGAAGCGGATTCGAAATCAAGCTCCTCGATCCGGGAGCCATCCACCACCACGACGCGGGTTTCCTCCGCGTGGGCGGCGTCGATCAACATTCTTTTGGTCATTAAAGTCTTCTCCGCGGCGCGCGCCGAGCTTCGAGCTCGGGGGCCGGATGAGGTCGCCGGCGCGCGCATTCCCGTCGCCGCGCAGCGTCGAGCGCTGCGTCCTTTCCAGGCGACAGGGGGCGAAATCCAGGCGACCCATGGGGTTCATCGTGTCCTGGCGCGAGCCATGAGGCCTGCGCCGATTGAGAGGGTGGAGCCCGTCCTCCCGCCGCAACGACGTGGTGGGGAGCTCATGTTGCGCGCGGCCGGCGCCTCGTGTGAGGACGGCCGCATACGCACATATGGAGTCTGCAACACTCCAGCGCAAAAGGCAAAGGCCATCGCAGGCCCATACAACCTGCGGCGCGTTGCAGTGGTTAACCGTTTGTCTACAGAGCGGCGCCTACAAGGAGGTCTACCAGGGTTGCCGGAGTTGTTCATGCCCATCGCGGCGGAGCTGAGACGCGTGTTCGGCGGGCGCATCGCGCGAGGGCTGCTGGCCGTTTCGGTGCTGGCGGCAGTGGGCGCGGCGTCGGCGGCGGTCGTCGCGGGGCATACGCCCGAAGCCGGGGTGCTGAAGGTACGGGTCGGCGGCGATCAGAGCCAGACCCGCGTGGTGATCGAACTGGACCGGGCCGTCACCGGCAAGCTGCTGTCTGCCGAGACGCCGTCCAAGCAGGTGGTCGTCGCCCTCCCCAAGGTGGATGTTGCGGGTGGCGACATGAGCGGGCCGGGCGCCGGCTTGGTCAAGGGCTGGAGCATCGACCAGGCCGCCGGCGCCGCGCGCATCAAGCTCGACCTGGTCAAAAGCGGGCAGATCAAGCGTCGCTTCCTGTTGCCGGCCGGCGATGGGCTGAACGTCTACCGATACGTAATCGATGTCTCGACCGATGCCGTTGCGCCTGTTTCGCCGGTCAACGCGTCCGCAAGGGCGAGCAAAGCTGTGTTGAAGACGGTCGATTACGCGCCGACCGCCACGCCATTGCCCGACCCGGGCGCGCCCAAGGTGATCGTCATCGACGCCGGTCACGGCGGGAAGGACTCCGGTGCGCTCGGCGCCAGCAAGCATGAGAAGGACCTGACCCTGGCCGCCGCCCATGCGCTGCGCGACCGGTTGATGAAGTCGGGTCGCTATAAGGTGGTGATGACCCGCGATACCGACGTGTTCGTGCCGCTCGAGCAGCGCGTGCAGATCGCCCGGCGCGCCAATGCCGACCTGTTCATCTCGTTGCATGCCGATTCAGGCGGCGATCCGGCCATCCGCGGCGCAACCGTCTATACCCTCTCGGAAAAGGGCACCGACCGCGTGGCGCGGGGTGTTTTCGGCAAGTCGGACTGGTTCATGAACGTCGCGCTGCCTGGCCAGGACGCCGCCACCCAGCGCATCCTGCTCGACCTCACTCAGCGTGAAACCAAGAACCGCTCGTCCGTTTTCGCCGAGACAGTGCTCAGCAAGATCGCCGACAAGGTGGAGCTGCTGCGCCGGAGCCACCGCGACGCGGGCTTCATGGTGCTCCTGGCGCCCGAGGTGCCCGCTGTACTGCTGGAGATGGGCTTCGTCACCAATCCGGAAGACGAACGCGTGCTCGCCGATCCCGAGCGCCGCAAGGCCTTCATGGGCGGCCTCGCCGACGCCATCGACGCCTACTTCGTCCAGGAAGCCAAGTACGCGATGCGCTGAGGCCAGCCGGGGCTGACCTAATAAAGCCCCTTCAGGTCGTCCGAGACCTTCTTCGGCGGAGGCGGTGGAGCGGCGGCTGACGCGGGTGTCGGCGCGTTCTGGCCGGGCTTCTGGCCGTTCAGGTCGAGGGGCATCTGGTTGTAGGGCACTGGGCCTTCGGGCTTGGGCGCGGCGGGTTCGGGCATCTGCCCGGGGCGGAAGGCCTCGCGGTGGCCGTTGACGTTGATGAACTTGGTGTCCGGTGGCGCCTTGAAATCGGTCTTGGGCTGGCCCTTCAAGGCCTCGCGCATGAAGTCGATAAAGATCGGCACAGCGGCCACGGCGCCGGTTTCGCCTTCACCCAACGAATGATTGTCGTCGAAGCCGACAAAGACTCCGGCCACGAGGTTGGGCGAATAGCCGACGAACCAGGCCGAGCGGTAGTCGTTGGTGGTGCCGGTCTTGCCCGCCAAGGGATAGCCGAGGGCAGAAACCGCCGAGCCGGTGCCGTTCTGCACAACGCCCTGCAGCATGAGCGTGATGGCGTAGGCGGTGATGGGATCCATCACTTGGTTGCCCGCCGGCTGAATGCGCGGGCTGTCCTGACCGCCGAAGGGGTCCGAGCAGTGCGGGCATTCGCGCTTGTCGGCGCGCAGGACCAGTTGGCCGTTCCGGTCGCCGACTTCTTCGAGCAGGTGAGGATCGATCCGGCGCCCCCCATTGGCGAAGGCGGAATAGGCGCCGACGATCTTGAAGGGCGTGGTCTCGCCCGCGCCGATGGCCATCGCCAGCACCGGATCCATGTGATCGACGACGCCATACTTGACCGCGTTGGCGGCGATGGCCTTCATCCCGACCTTCATGGCGATGTGCAGCGTCATCAGGTTGCGCGAATAGACCAGGCCGTTGCGGATCGGCCCCGCGCCCGAAGTCTCGTGCTTGTAGTTTTCAGGCTCCCAAAGTGTACCGTTCGCGCCGGTCAGGGAAATGGGATCGTCTGAGACGATGGAGGCGGGTGTGAAGCCGTTCTCCAGCGCCGTGGCGTAGACGAAGGGTTTGAACGAGGAACCCGGCTGGCGATTAGCCTGGGTGGCGCGGTTGAACTTCGACAGAGAGAAGGAATAGCCGCCGACCATGGCCAGCACCCGGCCCGAATGCGGCTCGATGGCGATGATGGCGCCGTTGACGGTGGGGATTTGGCGAAGGTTATAGAGCTTTCCGCCCTCGGTCGGCTCCACGAAGATCAAGTCTCCGACGTTCAGTCCCTTGGTCGCCTTAGCCCAGGCCACATCCTTGGCCTCAAGGTCGCCGGCGCCGCCGGTGGGCAGCACCACGTGAACGAGAGAGCCGGTGATCCGGTCGATGGCGGCGGGGCGCCAGGCGCGACGTTCGGCTGGCGCGGCCTTGCCGGTGGCTTCCTTCTCCCAGCCGGCGGCGAAGTCGGTATGGCCCCAGGCGCCGCGCCAGCCATGCCGGTGGTCGTAGGCTTCGAGGCCCTTCATCAGCGCAACGCGGGCGGAAGTCTGCAGGGTCGAGTCGAGCGTGGTCTTGACGTAGAGCCCGCCGTCCTCGGCTTTTTTCCCGAGCTGGTTCAGGGCTGTGCGCCGGGCTTCCTCAACGAAATAGTCAGCGTCGCGATAGTGGGCGCGCTCAGGCGTGGTCTGGACCTTGAGGTCCTCGTGCATGGCCGCCTCCGCCTGCGGCCGCGTGATGGCCCCCATGGCGGCCATTTCGCTGATGATCCAGTTGCGACGGCCGATGGCGTTGGTGCGGTGACGGATCGGATGGTAATTGTCCGGTCCCTTCGGCAGGGCCGCCAGATAGGCCATCTGGGCGATGCTGAGTTCGTTCAGCGGCTTGCCGAAATAGTTGAATGCGGCCGCCGCGACGCCATAGCTGCGGTAGCCCAGCCAGATTTCGTTCAGATAGAGTTCGAGGATGCGCTCCTTGGGTAGAGTCTCCTCGATGCGCCGGGCGAGGATGGCTTCCTTGATCTTACGCCCGAAGGTCGGGTCGTTCGAGAGCAGAACGTTCTTGGCCACCTGCTGGGTGATGGTGGAGCCGCCCTGCAGCTTGCGCCCCCGCGCCAGGTTCCAGACATCGCGAGTCAGCGCGCGGCCGAGGCCGGAGATGTCGATGCCGCCGTGCTCGAAGAACTTGCGGTCCTCCGCCGCCAGGAAGGCTTTCACCTGCAGGGATGGGATCTCGTTATAGGGCACGAAGATCCGGCGCTCCTTGCCGAACTCCCCGATCAGGGTGCCGTCCCAGGCATAGACGCGGGTGGAGGTCGGTGGGCGGTATTCGGCCAGTTGCGAAGCGTCGGGCAGGTCATGGAACAGCCAGGCGGCATAGATGGCCAGCGAAAAGCCGCCCACCGCCACGAGGCTGAGCACGCCCACAGCGGCGATCGCCAGCCAGCGGCCGGCATCCTTCACCTGCATATCCTTGAAGGGAGAGAACCCCTGCGCCATGGGTCCTGAGTGCCCACCCGCACCCGCTTCGTCAACCGCGCTAGCGTCGCGCACGAGCCGGCGCGGCGAAGAACGCCCTCGCGTGGCTGATACGCGACGCCGCCGAAAGCCTTTGACGTCGCGCTCGACCGCTGTCAGCGCACCGAGAGGCCGCCGTCGATCACCAGCTCGGCTCCGGTGACATAAAGGCTCTCGTCGCTCGCTAGCCACAGGACGCCGTTGGCGATGTCGGCCGGATAGCCCTTCACCCCCATCGGCACGCCGAGCGCCGCCATGGCGTCCAGATCAGGCGGAGCATTGGCGCCCGGATTGACTGGATCGACGATGGATAGCCAGATCGGCGTCTCGATGATGCCTGGATGCACCGAATTGACGCGAATGCCGTCGCGCGCGTTGGCGCATTCCATCGCTACGGCCTTGGTGAAGAGACGGACGCCGCCTTTGGTGGCGCAATAGCCGGCCAGGGTGGGCGCACCCTTCAAACCCGCCACCGATGACATGTTGATGATCGAGCCGCCGTCCCCCGAGGCGCGCATCAGCGGAACACCATGCTTCACCCCGAGAAAGACGCCATCGAGATTGACCGCCGTCTGCCTGCGCCAGTCGGTCAGGCTCATCTCCAGCACCGAGCCACCGATGCCGATGCCGGCGTTGTTGACCAGGATGTCGAGCCGGCCGTGCGCACGCCTTACCGCGCCGAGCACATTCTCCCATGCCGCTTCATCGGTAACATCGTGACGGTGATAGTCGGCCCTGCCGCCGGCCTGGGTGATCTGCCCGACGGTGTCCGCGCCCTTGTCGTCCTGCACGTCGGTGACGACGACCGTCGCACCCTCGGCCGCCAGCCGTTCGGCGCAGCTGCGGCCGATGCCGCTCGCCCCGCCCGTCACCAGCGCCACCTTCCCCTCGACCCGTCCTGTCATCGTCATCTCCCGTATCGTTGTTTTCTTGTGGGTCAGGGTAAGGGCCTGGTGAGGCAAGGCAACGGGTTTCGGAGCGTCGCGAAGCGGCCGCCGTCACTCTCCAGCTTGGCCGCAACTATTCGTTCACCACGTTCGGCGATGGTCGGCATCGGCCATGACCACGTTCGAAACGATCTACGACTCCAAGCCGCGCGCGCATCCATTTGCGCGGACGGACCGGTCCGCTCTAGGCGTGTGGTGGTGGACCACCGATCGCTTCCTGCTGGGGACGGTGCTGGCGCTGATCGGTCTCGGCGTGATGATGTCCTTCGCCTCCAGCCCAAGCGCGGCGGCGCGGCTTCACCTCGCCAACCCCTTCTACTTCGCGCTGCGCCAGTGCCTGTTCGGGGCGCTTTCGGTGGGCATCCTAGTGAGTGTCTCGGTATTGTCACCGCGGGGGATCCGGCGGCTGTCGGCGGCGATCTACCTCATCTCGATCCTGGTCATGCTGGTGCTGCCGATCATCGGCCACGCGGCCAAGGGCGGCGATCGCTGGATTTCCTTTGGTGGGTTCTCCCTGCAACCGTCGGAGTTCATGAAGCCGGCGCTGATCGTCCTGGCGGGCTGGATGTTCTCCGAAAGCCAGAAGGGGCAGGGGGTTCCGGGGATTTTCATCGCCTTCATCCTCTATGCGCTCCCGGCCTTCCTGCTGATCCGCCAGCCCGACTTCGGCCAGACCTTGCTGATCACCTGCGCCTTCGGGGCGGCCTTCTTCGTCGCCGGCGTGCCCATGCTGTGGATGGCGGGAATGATGGGAGCGGCGGGGACGGCGTTCACGGTCATGCTGCTGACGCACGGGCACTCGCAAAAGCGTCTCGCCACCTTCTTCAATACCTCGGGTCAGACCGGACGGCAGGTGGACCGCGCCGCCGACGCGATCCATCACGGCGCCCTGTTTGGGGTCGGGCCGGGCGAGGGGGTGTTCAAGCGCGGCGTGCCCGAAGCGCACACCGATTTCATCTATTCGGTGGCGGCGGAGGAGTACGGCCTGATCTTCTGCCTCGCCCTCATCGCGCTGTTCGGCTTCCTCGTGGTGCGTGGCCTCTATCGGGCGATGAAGCTGGAGGACGCTTACGAACAGGTGGCGGCGGCGGGATTGTTTGTCCTTGTCGGCCTGCAAAGCTTGATCAATGTCGCGGTGAACTTGAACATCATCCCGACCAAGGGCATGACCCTTCCGTTCATCTCTTACGGAGGGTCCTCGATGCTGGCCATGGGACTGACCCTGGGCATGGCGCTGGCGCTGACGCGCCGCCGCCCGCGTTCGCTCTCCGGTGACTTCATCGGCGCGGCGGACTGACCCCATGAGCGGCAAGATTGCTGTGGTGGCGGCCGGGGGCACCGGAGGCCACCTGTTTCCCGCCGAGGCCCTGGCGCGCGAGCTGTCGTCGCGAGGCTGGCGGATCGTCCTCGCCACCGATACGCGCGGCGCGGAGTACGCTAACGAATTCCCTGCCGAGGAGCGGTTGGCGCTGGACGCTGCTACCTTCAAGATGGGCGACCCTGTCGGCATGGCGCTGGGGGGGATGAAGATCCTGAATGGCGTCGCCCGCGCGCGGCTGGCCTTCAAACGGATCAAGCCGAGCGTCGTAGTCGGCTTCGGCGGCTATCCGTCCCTGCCGGCCCTGCTCGCCGCCCCGGCGGTGAAGGCCCCGACCGTGATCCACGAGCAGAACGCGGTACTGGGGCGGGTGAACCGCTTTCTCGCGCCCAAGGCCAGCGCCGTCGCCTGCGCCTTCCCGACGCTGCAAAAGGCCTCCGCCAAGGTGAAAGCCAAGGTTTCGGTTGTCGGCAACCCCGTGCGCCCAGATATCCAGGCGCTGGGCCAGAAGCCCTATCCGGATCCTGGCTCGGGCAATGTGCGCATTCTGGTCACCGGCGGCAGCCAGGGCGCTCGCCTGCTGTCCGAAGCGGTGCCGCAAGCCATCGCCCGCCTGCCGGAAGATACCCGCTATCGCCTGCACGTGACCCAGCAGACTCGTCCCGAGGCCATGGAGGACGCGCGCCGCGTTTATGCCAATGCCCTGGTCGACGCCCAGCTCGCCCCTTTCTTCCGCGACATGGCCGCCCGGCTGGCGGAGGCGCACCTGGTGATCGGCCGCGCCGGAGCCTCCACCGTGTGCGAACTCGCGGTGGTCGGTCTGCCCTCGGTGCTGGTGCCCCTCGCCATCGCCATGGACGACCACCAGACTTTCAATGCCAAGCTTCTGGTGGACGCGGGCGCGGCCGAGGCGATCCCGGAAAAGGACTTTACCCCAGACCGTCTGGCCGAGAGCCTGATGCGTATCCTGGGCGATCCCACCGAGCTCGCTCGTCGCAGCGCCGCCGCCCGCTCCGTGGCTACCCCAGACGCCGCCGCCCGCCTCGCCGATCTCGTGGAGCGGGTAGCGAACTGACGGCGGGGACGGTAAGACGCTGTCCATGAGTCCGCGCAAGCTTCGCCCCACCCCCTTCGACATCGGCCCGGTGCATTTCGTCGGCATCGGCGGCATCGGCATGAGCGGCATCGCCGAGATCATGCTGAAGATCGGCTACAAGGTGCAGGGCTCCGACGCCAAGGCCTCCGCCAACACCGAGCGGCTGGCGGCGTTGGGCGCGGAGATCTTCGTCGGTCACGACGCGCGTAATGTCGGCAACGTCTCCGCCGTGGTCTATTCCACTGCCGTCAAGCAGGACAATCCTGAGCTGGTCGCGGCCCGCGACAAGCGTATCCCGCTGGTTCGCCGCGCCGAGATGCTGGCCGAGCTGATGCGGCTGCAGTTCTCCATCGCGGTGGGCGGAACGCACGGCAAGACCACCACCACCTCGATGGTCGCCGCCCTGCTCGACGCGGGCGGCCTCGACCCGACGGTGGTCAATGGCGGCATCATCAACGCATACGGCACCAACGCCAAGGTGGGCGACGGCGACTGGATTGTGGTCGAGGCCGACGAGAGCGACGGTTCGTTCCTGCGGCTGAAGTCGACCGTGGCCATCGTCACCAATATCGACGCCGAGCACCTGGATCACTGGGGCGACTTCGAGGCGGTGAAGAAGGGCTTCTGCGACTTCGTGGAGAACATCCCCTTCTACGGTTTCGCCGCCGTCTGCCTCGATCATCCCGAGGTGCAGGCCCTCGCCAGCCGGGTGGAGAACCGCCGCCTGGTCACCTACGGCGTCAATCCGCAGGCCGAGGTGCGCGCCACCCGCATTATGATGGGACCGGACGGGACCGAGTTCGATGTACGCATCACCGTGCGGGACGGCGAACCGGTGATCTACGAGAACCTGCGCCTGCCCATGACCGGTCAGCACAACATGTCCAACGCTCTGGCCGCCATCGCCGTGGCGCGCGAGCTGGGCGTGACGGCGGAGGCGATCCGCGAGGGGTTGATGAGCTTTGGCGGGGTCAAACGCCGCTTCACCACCACGGGCCTCGCTAAAGGCATCAGAGTGGTTGACGATTACGGCCATCATCCGGTCGAGATCGCCGCCGTGCTCAAGGCCGCGCGGCAGGTCCAGTCGGGCGGCGAAGGCAAGGTGATCGCCGTCGTCCAGCCCCATCGCTACACCCGCCTTCGCGACCTGATGGACGAGTTCGCCGCCGCCTTTCACGACGCTGACAGCGTGATCGTCGCCGACGTCTATGCGGCGGGCGAACAACCGATCGAAGGGGTCGACCGCGATGCCCTGGTCGAGCGTATGCGCCGCTATGGCCACCGCCGTGTCCAGCCGTTGGAGGCGGTCACCCAATTGCCGCGCATGATCGCCGAGGAGGCCAAGGCGGGCGACCTCGTGGTCTGCCTCGGCGCCGGCGACATCACCGCTTGGGCCTACGCCCTGCCGGGCCAGCTGGAAGCGCTGGGATGAGCGGTTGGCGCGATCGCCTGCCCGCGGTCGCCGGTCGGATCGCGCTGGATGCGCCGCTCGCGCCCTATACCTGGCTGCGCGTCGGCGGGCCGGCGGACGTGCTGTTCCTGCCCAGGGACGAAGCCGACCTCGCCCAGTTCCTGAAGGTGCTCGATCCCGGTGTGCCGGTCATGACGCTCGGCGTCGGCTCCAACACGCTCGTCCGCGACGGCGGGGTAGAGGGGGTGGTGATCCGGCTCGGGCGAGCGTTCGCCGAAATCGCCACCGATGGCCAGACCGTCAGCGCCGGCGCCGCGGCGCTGGACGCCCAGGTGTCCAAGGCGGCAGGCGAAGCCGGGATCAGCGGTCTGGAATTCTATACCGGCGTGCCCGGGACCATCGGCGGGGCGGTGGTGATGAATGCCGGCTGCTACGGGCAGGAAACCAAAGACGTGCTCGCCTCCGCCCGCGTCATGGGTCGGGACGGCGAGGTGCGCACCTGGTCTAACGCCGACCTGCACTTCCGCTATCGCCATTCTGACGTGCAGGATGGCGACGGAATCGTGCTCAGGGCGACCTATGAAGGACGGCCCGACGACCCGGCGGCGGTGAAGGCGCGCATGGCCGAGATCACCGCCCGTCGAGAAACCTCCCAGCCGATCCGAGAGAAGACGGGCGGCTCTACGTTCCGCAATCCCGAAGGCCATTCCGCCTGGAAGCTGGTGGACGAGACGGGCTGGCGCGGCAAGCTGCACAAGGTGAGTGGGGAGGGGGCCATGTTCTCGCCCCAGCACGCCAACTTCCTGATCAACCCCGGCGAAGCCACCGCCGCCGACCTCGAAGGCCTCGGCGAAACTGTCCGCGCCGATGTGAGGAGCAAGCTCGGCGTGGAGCTGAACTGGGAAGTGAAGCGGGTCGGCCGGTCGCTGGCCTATTCGGTCGCGGGTGAGGGGCCAGATTCCCCAATCCGGTGAACTATTTGACTGGGAAGGGAATTCTTTCGCCTGTCGGGCGTAGCCGTGCATCCATATGGAAGTTTCGGCGTTTGCCGCGTAACTGTCACGCTGGGATCCAGGCCATGTTGAAGATGCTGATCGGGGCAAGCGCCCTTGCCGTTCTGTCCGTCGGGGCCGCGCACGCCCAGTCCTATTATGGCGAGGCGCCGCGCGCGCCCTACGCCACCGGCGCCTATATCGGCGTGGGCGTCGGCAGCCCGGATTGCAGCTTCACCCTCGTGGGAGCCCATGCGGGCGTGACCGTGCTCGGCATCAATGCCGGGGCCGGCGCGCACATCGGTCTGCCCGGCGGCTGCCACGACGATGGCCCGGGCACCTATGCTCAGCCGGCGGCCCAGCCCTATGGCGACCAGGCCTATTACGGCAACGGCGGGCCGCCCCCGCCGCCGCCTGCTTATGGCTATCAGGGCGGATACGCCTACCAAGGCGGTTATCAGGGCAGCTACCAGAGCGGTTACGCCGCGCCGGTCGCCTATCCGCAGCCCGCGCCCTATCCGGCGCCCGCTTACGGTTACGGCCAGCAATGCGGCTGCCAGCCGCCCGTTGTTTACCAGCCTTATTGAAGTAGGGCGGGCGGGGTCGAACATCGGTCGAGTTAGGTCCGTTAACCACGCCCGCTAACGACCCATAAACCATGCTGAGGTGATGTGGCCGCTTCCGTCTGGACCCGCCGCCGCATGCCTCTTCCTCTCGCCGGTCGCCATATCGCCGTCCTCATGGGCGGCCTGTCGTCCGAGCGCGAAATCTCGCTTTCGACGGGACGTGGCTGCGCGGCTGCGCTGGAGCGGCTGGGCGCCAAGGTGTCCGCTATCGACGCCGGGCGTGACCTCGCCGAGGTGCTGACCAAGCTTAAGCCCGAAGTCGCCGTTAACTGCCTGCACGGTGTGTGGGGAGAGGACGGCTGCGTGCAGGGCGTGCTCGAGACCCTGGCCATCCCCTATACCCATTCCGGCGTGCTCGCCTCCGCCCTGGCCATGGACAAGAACAAGTCCAAGGCGGTGTTGAAGGCCGCGGGCGTCAAGGTGCCCGGGGGCGGCCTGTTCGACCGGTTCGAAGCGGCGCACGACCACGTCATCCCACCGCCCTATGTGGTCAAGCCCAATGCCGAGGGCTCCTCCGTCGGTGTGTTCCGCGTGTTCGAGGGGGCCAACCGCCCGCCGCAGGAACTGGCCTCCGACGCCTGGACCTATGGCGAGCTGATCATGGTCGAGCCCTATATCGCCGGGCGCGAGATGTGCGTCACCGTGCTGGGCGAAAAGACCGGCCCGCGCGCCCTGGCCGTCACCGACATCATCGCCGCCACGGGCTTCTACGATTACGAGGCGAAATACGCCGAGGGCGGTTCGAAGCACATCCTGCCGGCGCAGATTCCCGCTCATGTGACCGAAGCCGCCCTGCGCCAGGCCGAGCTCGCCCATGTGGCGCTGGGTTGCCGAGGGGTTACCCGGTCGGACTTCCGTTATGACGATCTTAAGGACGATCTTGTTCTGCTGGAGCTCAACAACCAGCCCGGCATGACGCCGACCTCGCTCGTGCCCGAGCAGGCCGCTTATGTGGGGATGGACTACGACGCTCTGGTGCTCTGGATGGTGGAAGACGCTTCATGTCCCCGGTGATTTTCATGCTCCGGGTGATCTCATGCCGGCGGTGATCCGTGGATCGGGGAAGGGCGCGCGCGGCGGCGGCGCCCCTCGTGGTCGAACGCCTGCGGCGGGCGCGGCCTATTCGCCGACCAAGCTGAAGGGCGCCGCCTCGGTCGGCGTCGATCCGCGCATGGCGGTGTGGACGGCCGCCGCCGTGGTCGGCGCGGCGGCGATCCTGGCCATGGCGGTCGGCGGCGCGCATTCGGTCGGCCGTAGCGTGGGCGGAATCGGCGACCGGCTCGGCATCGCCGTCGGCTTCCGCCTCAACAAGCTGACCATCAAGGGCGGCGACGCCCTGTCCGCTCCCGCCATCGCCCAGGCGGCGGGCCTCAATCCCGGCGACGCTATCCTCGGTGTCGATCTCGACCGCCTGCGCGAGCGGGTGGAAGGAGTCGGCTGGGTCAAGTCCGCCAAGGTCCAGCGGCTGCTGCCGGACACCATCGTCGTTGCGGTCAAGCCGCGCACCCTGCTGGCCGTCTGGCAGCACGGCGACGCGGCCAATGTGGTGGACGCCGACGGGGCGGTGATCCCCGAAGCCGAGGCCGGCGGCTTTCCGCAACTGCCGCTGATCGTGGGGGAGGGCGCCAACGAGGCGGCCGCCGCGATCCTGCCGCTCATCACCGCGCGGCCTCGCCTGATGGCGCGTATCGACGCCTTCCAGCGGATCGACGCGCGCCGCTGGCGGCTGTCGCTGAAGGACGGCGGGGTCATCGACCTGCCGGCGAAGGACGAGGACGGAGCGCTGATCCGCTTCGACCAGCTCGACGCGCGGCTGCACTGTCTGGACCTGGGTTTCGAACGGATCGACCTGCGCGATCCGGCCTCCACGGAGGTGCGCATGAAGGGCGCATCCCCGGCGGCGGCGACTACGGCGGTTGTGGGGACCGCCTGAGTAGGTGTGACTGAGTGGGTGTCCGATCCGAAGGGTCGGGCTTGTAACGAGTTTGGCTGGGGCTGAACGCCTGCAAAACGCAGGTGCAGAGGATGGAGTTGGCGATGTCGCGGTTCGAAGACCGGCGGGATACGCGTGAGGGCCTGAAGGTGATCACCGGAGGTCGCACGCCCTTAGTGGCGGCGGTCGATCTGGGCGCCTCCAAGATCGGGTGCTTCATCATGAAGCCCGATGGCGTGCGCCGCGAAGACGGAACCGTACAGGTGGCGGGCGTGGCGCATGTGCGCTCCCGCGGCGTGCGGGGTGGGGCCATCGTGAGCCTGGAAGAGGCGGCGAGCGCCCTCGCCCAGGCGGTTGAGCGGGCGGAGGCCATGGCCGGCGTCTCGGTGTCCGGCGTCACCCTGACCACGTCGGGCGGACAGCTGGCGTCGGCGCGGGTACGGGCGGCGGTGTCGCTCGGCGCGCGCCCCATCACCGACCAGGACCTGTCGCGCGCCATCCAGATGGCCCTGGCCCAGGCCCGCTTCCCCGGCCGCCGGCCGATCCATCTCCTGCCCGTGGCCTGGACGGTTGACCATCAGTTCGGCGTGCGCGATCCGCGCGGCATGTACGGGCAGAAGCTCGGCCTCGAGCTGCTGGTCGTGACCATGGCCGAGACCGCCTACGCCACCTACGCCCACTGCGCCGAACTGGCCCACCTGCAGCTCGAGGGCATCGTCGCCGCCCCCTTCGCCTCCGGCCTCGCCGCGCTCGAAGAGGACGAGATGGACTTCGGCGCCCTGTGCATCGACATGGGCGGGGGCTCCACCTCCGTGGCCGTGTTCGGCGGCGGCAGCCTGCTCCATGTGGACAGCCTCACCGTCGGCGGCGCTCACGTGACGAACGACATCGCCCGCGGCCTGTCCACCACCCTGGCCGGGGCCGAGCGCCTGAAGACCCTGCACGGCTCGGCCATCGCCTCCACCGGCGAGGACCGCGAGATGGTCGAGACCCCGCCCCGCGGCGACGATCCCGGCGCCGGCCCCGTGGTCGCCCCCCGTTCCCTGCTCAAGGGCATCATCGCTCCGCGCGTGGAGGAGACCTTCGAGCTGGTGCGCGACCGGCTCAAGGCCTCCGGAATCCCGATCGATCCGGCGGCGGGGGTCATCCTCACCGGCGGCGCCTCCGAACTGGCCGGGGCCCGCGAGGTGGCCATTCGCGTGTTCGACCGCCCGGTGCGTCTGGGCCGTCCGCGCCGCGCGCCTCACCTGGCCGACAGCGCCTCGGGTCCTGCCTTCAGCGCCGCCGCCGGGGTGCTGCAGCGCGCCGCCTTCGGTCCGCGCGAAGCCGCCCAGATCAAGATCGCCATCGCCCAGCAACAGGCGCCGCGCCATCTTCAGGCCGGAACCTATACCGGCCCCCTGGCCAAGGCCGTGGGCTGGCTCAGGACCAACCTGTAACGCCCGTTCGCGAAAGCGGTCTCCACGAGGTGGATTGGGCGCACCTGCGCGCTCTACGGCTGCAAACCGGTGTGGGGAGGGTGCGGAGCATCCCGGCCCCGTCCGGGACCGTGGGGGAGTGCGCTGTGGGTTTCGACGAAGCTGGGATGCTCCGCGTGATCCGTTGCGCCTCCGGGGCGCCTGGCGCGACCCAGGTCCCTTCGGCTTCGTGGGCGTGATCGCGGGCCATTTTCCGACCCGGTCTCTACCATCCCACGC
>CAIOYC010000023.1 GCA_903862425.1 uncultured Caulobacterales bacterium
GGATCACGCGGAGCATCTCAGCTTCGTCGAAACACACAGCGCACTCCCCCACGGTCCCGGACGGGGCCGGGATGCTCCGCACCCTCCCCACACCGGTTTGCAGCCGTAGAGCGCGCAGGTGCGTCCAAAATCCTGCTCCCACCGGAGCGAAAGGCATACGAAACCCGCCGCTGGCGTTTCGTGGCGATGCAGCGTAAAAGCCCGCCGCAACTCCCCTCACGTCCGCCGCCTTCCGCGTTGCGACCTTTCAGGCCGTCCCAACACCATGTCTATGCGCAACATCGCCATCATTGCCCACGTCGACCACGGCAAGACCACGCTCGTGGACGCGCTCCTGGCGCAGTCCGGCGTCTTCCGAGCCAATGAAGCGACCGTCGAGCGCGCCATGGACTCCAACGATCAGGAGCGCGAGCGCGGCATCACCATCCTGGCCAAGTGCACCTCGGTGCTCTGGCACGGCGAAGCGGGCGAGACCCGGATCAACATCATCGACACCCCCGGTCACGCCGACTTCGGCGGCGAGGTGGAGCGCATCCTCGGCATGGTGGACGGCTGCGTCCTGCTGGTGGACGCCGAGGAAGGCGTCATGCCGCAGACCAAGTTCGTGCTCGGCAAGGCGCTGAAGATGGGCCTGCGCCCCATCGTCTGCCTGAACAAGGTGGACCGCCCGCACGCCGATCCGGACCGGGTGCTGAACGACGCCTTCGACCTGTTCGCCACCATGGGGGCGAGCGACGAGCAGCTCGACTTCCCGCACATCTACGCCTCCGGCAAGAACGGCTGGGCGACCATGGACATGAACAAGCCGAGCGAAACCCTGGCTCCCCTGTTCGACCTGATCGTCCAGCACGTGCCCGAGCCGGCGGTGATCAAGAACGTCAACGACCCCTTCCGCATCCTGGCGGTGCTGATCGAAAGCGACCCGTTCCTGGGCCGCCTGCTCACCGGCCGCATCGAGGCCGGCAAGGCCGTGCCCGGCATGGCCATCCACGCCCTGGATCGCGAAGGCAAGGAGATCGAGCGCGGCCGCATCACCAAGGTGCTGGCCTTCCGCGGCCTGAAGCGGCAGCCAGTGGACGAGGGCGCGGAGGCGGGCGACATCGTCGCCATCGCCGGCCTGTCCAAGGCCACCGTGGCCGATACCCTGTGCGCCATGGAGGTCACCGAGGCCCTGCCGGCCCAGCCGATCGACCCGCCGACCATCTCCATGACCGTCAGCGTCAACGACAGCCCCCTGGCCGGCAAGGAAGGCGACAAGGTTCAATCCCGCGTGATCGCCGCGCGCCTGCTCAAGGAAGCCGAGAGCAACGTGGCCATCAAGGTCAAGGAAACCGATGCCAAGGACGCCTATGAGGTGTCCGGCCGCGGGGAACTGCAACTCGGCGTGCTGATCGAAGGCATGCGCCGCGAAGGCTTCGAGGTCTCGATCTCGCGGCCCCGCGTGGTCTATCAGAAGGACCCGGAGACCGGCGCACGCCTGGAGCCCATCGAGGACGTGGTGATCGACGTGGACGACGAGTTCACCGGCATCGTCATCGAAAAGCTCTCCGCCCGGAAGGCCGAGTTGAAGGACATGGGACCGTCCGGCGCCGGCAAGACCCGCATTCAGCTGGTCGCCCCCTCGCGCTCGCTGATCGGCTATCAGGGCGAGTTCCTCACCGACACCCGCGGTTCGGGCGTGCTGAACCGGGTCTTCTCGCACTATGAGCCGCACAAGGGCGCGATCGACCAGCAGCGCAAGGGCGTGCTGATCTCCAACTCCGACGGCGAGACGGCGGCCTATTCGCTGTGGAACCTGGAAGAGCGCGGGACCATGTTCGTCGGCCCGAACGAGAAGACCTATCAAGGGATGATCATCGGCGAGAACGCCCGCATGGACGACCTCGACGTCAATCCAATGAAGGCCAAGCAGCTCACCAACGTGCGCGCCTCCGGCAAGGACGAGGCCATCCGCCTCACCCCGCCCAAGCGCATGACGCTGGAACAGGCCATCGCCTATATCGACGACGATGAGCTGGTCGAGGTCACGCCCAAGAATATCCGGCTGCGCAAGCAGGTCTTGAACCCCTCCTTCCGCAAGCGAAAGGTCAAGGAGGACTAGGACGCAAGCATTCCGGCATGAATTCCATGCATCTGCGTTAGAAGCGCAGCCATGGTTTTTGTGTCCTTTTGGCAACGACCTGTGAGAAGGGCCGTTTAGTCAGGGTTCAATCCATAAGGCGCGTGCGTGATTTCACCGCGCGCCACAACGAGGACCCTCCCATGAGAAACATGCTTCTCGCCGCGGGCGCTGTCGCCCTTTTGTCTACCGGCGCCGCTTTCGCCCAGACGTCTCCGGGCGGCGCGCCGCCTAGCCCGGCCGGCGCCGGCCCCGGCGCTGCGACCGCGCCCGGCATTCCGTCCACGCCGTCTCCGGCCAATCCGTCCGGCTCTCCGGCGACGCCCGGTTCCCCGACCGATCCGACCAGCACGGCCGCCCCGGCGACCCAGCCTTCGATGCCGTCGACCACATCCGGCACGACCCGTCGTGGCCATAGCCACTCGAACATGCCAGCCTCGTCGACCGGCGGCACGGGTAGTTCGACCGGTCCGTCCGGCTCGGCCCCGGCCAACACGCCGCCGCCGACCAGCACCTCGCCGCAGCGTTAATACGCGGCAAGGCGGCTTAGATCGCGGAAGGCCCCGGCATCGCCGGGGCCTTTTCGCGTGTCGGATGACTGTTTTCGGCCAATGCGCGGGCGTTCCGTACACGGCATGAATGAGATTTGATCAGTATCATCCAGGATAAGGGTGCGTCATTCGACCGTCGCGATACAGATAACAAAGGCTGTTAACTTCCCTGTCCAGCGTTCGTGTTTCGCTTACGCCGCGAGTTTCGGCATGGGCCTTGCCCCTGTGGAGAGGAGCCGTCCCATCGCGGGACGACACGATCGATTGGGGGGACTGGCCTTATGGCTAACGACATCGACCTTCACCTGGGGCGCCGCCTGCGCCGCCGCCGCCGCCTTCTCGGCCTGACCCAGCAGCAGCTGGCCTCCGCCGTCGGCATCCGTTTCCAGCAGATCCAGAAGTACGAGTGCGGCGCCAACCGCATCTCCGCCGCCCGCCTGTGGCAGTTGTCCGAAGCGCTGGAGATTCCGATCGGCTATTTCTACGACGGCCTGTCCGAGGCCGCGGCGCGGCAGGCAGCCCAGCCGACCCTGCCGGTCGCCGTTCCCGCCGAGCCCCGCGCCGGCGAGGTCATGGCCCGCAAGGAGACCATGGATCTGATCCGCGCCTATTATCAGCTCGGCGAACGTCCGCGCCGCCGCCTGCTCGACCTTGCCAAGTCCCTCAACAACGAGCCCGCGCTCTAAGTTTTCATTACCTGTAAGCGTTCCCCAGTACGCGTTCAGTTGCTTTCCCTATCGACAAGGCCGGGGTAATCCGAACCGATGACCCTGGCCGACGTCGAACTTTCCACCCTCGAGACCTTCGCCCTTGAGCTTGCGCACGCCGCGGGCGAAGTGATCCTGCCCCTGTTCCGCCCAGACCCTGGCGTTGGAAACGGCTTGGAGGACAAGGGTCCGGCCAAGAACGGTGAGTTCGATCCCGTCACCCTGGCCGACAAGGGCGCGGAGGCGGCCATTCGCCGCCTCGTCGCCGAACGCTATCCCGACCACGGCGTGATCGGCGAGGAGTACGGCGAGGACCGCCCGGACGCGGAATTCGTCTGGGTGCTCGATCCCATCGACGGCACCCGCGCCTTCATCGCCGGCCTGCCGCTCTGGACCACCCTGATCGGCCTGCGCCATCAGGGCCGCCCCGTCGTCGGCGCCATCGGCCAGTCCTATATCGGCGAGGTCTTCCTCGGCTCGCGCCGCGGCTCCAGCCTGGTGCGAGGCGGCGACATCTATCCGCTTCGGGTGCGAACCTGCGCATCGCTCGGCGAGGCGCTGATCGCGACCACCGACCAGAACATCTTCAAGGGCCAGGACGCCGAACGCTGGGCCACCGTGCGCGCCAAGGCCCGCGTGGCCCGCTTCGGCTGCGACGCCTACGCCTACGCCATGGTGGCCATGGGAGCGATGGACGCGGTGATCGAGACGGGCCTGAAAGCCTGGGACATCGAGGCCGCCATCCCCCTGATCGAAGGCGCGGGCGGTTTCATCAGCCACTGGAATGGCGACACCATCGGCCCGAACGGCGGGAACATGCTGATCGCGGGGGACGAGCGGGTGCGCGATGAACTGATCGGCCTGCTGGCCTAGCGGGGCGGCGCGACCTCGTCCGCCACGGCGTCGAACTCGGCCCAGAACACCGCGCGGCGCTCGTCCGTCTCCATCAGGATCTCATGGAAGGCCCCAGGGACCTCCACCCACTTGCCCTCCGGCGCGCGTCGGGCCACGGCCTTGGCGGCGGGATTGCTGCACAGACGCTCCTGCTCGGCCAGCACGATCACCAGCGGAATCGCCAGCCGGTCGATGCGCCTGGACTTTCGCACCCGGTTGCACAGACTGAGGGCGAACAGCACCCAGCCGAAGGTGGGACCGGAGATGCGCGCCTCGGGCTTGGCGTGCAGCTGGGCCTTGAACAGCTCATAGCGCGGCTGGTCGTGGGTCAAGATATTGCCGTCGAAGGTCTCTGAGAACGGGTCGATGGCGGGCGCCGCGTACTCGCCGCCCTTGCCGATCAGGGTCATGAAACGGGCTAGGGCGGCCGCCGCGCGGGGCTGCACCCGGCCGAGGTTCAGGCCGAGCATGGGGGCGGAAAGCACCGCCGCCACGAACCGGTCCTCGCCTTCCGCGAGGGCCAGGGCCGTCAGCCCCCCGCCCATGGAGTGACCCACGGCGATCCACGGCTCGGGCAGGCGTCCTTCGAATACCCCCAGCATCCGGTCGAAGTCGTGCAGGAAGGTGCGCCAGCCCTTGGCGTGCCCCGCCAGCGGATCGTCCAGCGAACGCTCGGACAACCCTTGCCCGCGCCAGTCGTGAACCAGGACCACGAAGCCGCGTCCGGTCAGCTCGCGCACGACCTCGAAATACTTCTCGATCGGCTCAGAGCGGCCGGGGCTCAGGATCACCGAGCCGCGGGCATGGCCCCCGGCAGGAAACAGGCCTGCGCGCAGCTTCGCTCCGTCCCGTCCCTCATACCATTCCGCGACCCCAGGCGGCGGCAGAGCCGCGGGAATGGAGACCAGCGGCGCGGGTTCACCCACGCGCTTTGGCCAGGAGCGGCTGCAGCTTCATCGCCACGGACATGTCGCCATTGACCTTCAGCTTGCCGGTCATGAAGGCCATGGTGGGGTCGAGCTGCCCCTTGGCCAGCTTCTCGAAGTTCTCGTGGGAGACGATCACCGTACAGTCCGCCGGCAGATTCTCGTTCGAGACCTTGCCGCCGTCGATATAGATGTAGCCGCCATCCTTGAAATCGAACTTCAGCGTCCTGCCCAGACCACTGTCGGCCCCGACGGCGAGCTTGAATCGGTCGGTGATCTCTTCCAGCGTAGCCATCGCACTCCCCTGTCCGGCGCGCGGCCGGTTCGGTGAGTAAATACTGTTCGTTTGCCAGAAGGAAAGCCGCATGTCCTGGGAGCCTGAAATCGAGGAGCTGCGACGGCGCGAGGCGCTGGCCGAGCAGATGGGTGGCGAGGAGCGCGTGGCCCGCCAGCACAGCTTCGGCAAGCTCACGGTGCGCGAGCGCGTGGACGCCCTGATCGACCCCGGCAGCCTGCACGAGGTGGGCAAGATCGCCGGCCGCGCGACCTATGACGAAGACGGGCGGATGGTCGATTTCCTGCCCGCCAACATGATCTTCGGACGCGCCAGGATCGAGGGCCGGCCGGTGGTCGTCCTTGGCGACGACTTCACCGTGCGCGGCGGGGCGGCGGACGCCTCCATCGGCCGCAAGATGCTGCTGGCCGAGCAGAGCGCGGGCGAGTGGCGCATGCCCATCGTGCGCATCATCGACGGTACCGGCGGCGGCGGCTCGGTGCGCACCCTGGACACCGGCGGGCGCACCTACATCCCCGAAGTCACCGGCTGGGGCGTGTCGGTGGAGAACCTGGCCAATGTGCCGGTCGTGGCCATGGCGCTTGGCCCCTGCGCAGGGCTCGGCGCGGCGCGGGTGGCGGCCAGCCACTATGCGGTGATGGTGAAGGGGCTCAGCCAGGTGTTCGCCGCCGGCCCGCCGGTGGTGAAGGCGCTGGGCGAGGACCTGACCAAGGAGGAGCTCGGAGGCTGGGAGATCCATGCCAGGAACGGCGTCTGCGACGAGGCGGTGGACAGCGAGGAAGAAGCCATGGCCTCAGTCCGTCGCTTCCTGTCCTACCTGCCCTCCTCCATCGACGAACTGCCGCCGCGCGTGGAGACGGGCGATCCGTCCGACCGGCGCGACGAGGCGCTGATCAAGGTCATCCCGCGCGAACGTCGCCGGGTCTACAAGATGCGTCCCATCGTCGAGACCCTGGTCGACCAGGGCTCGTTTTTCGAGATCGGCCGCTACTGGGGCCGCGCCTCCATCACAGGACTGGCCCGCATCGACGGCTGGCCGGTCGCGGTGATAGCCTCCGATCCCTACATCGCCGGCGGGGCCTGGACGGCCGACAGTTCCGACAAGCTGATCCGCTTCATCGACTTGGCCCAGACCTTCCACCTGCCCGTGGTGCATCTGGTCGATGTGCCCGGCTTCGCCATCGGGCTGGAGGCGGAAAAGGCCGCCACCATCCGCCACGGCGTTCGCGCCATGTCCGCCGTCTACCAGGCCACCGTGCCCTGGTGCACGATCATGGTGCGCAAGGCCTTCGGCATCGCCGGCGCGGCGGTAAGGAACCACGCCCGCGCCCAGTTCCGCTACGCCTGGCCCTCCGGCGACTGGGGCTCGCTCCCGGTCGAGGGCGGGATCGAGGCGGCCTACAAGCGCGACCTCGAGGCGGCGGAAGACCCCGAAGCTCTGCTGGCGGAACTGAGGGCCAAGATGGAGGCCGTGCGCTCGCCCTTCCGCACGGCAGACGCCTTCCTGGCCGAGGAGATTATCGACCCGCGCGACACCCGGCCCCTGCTGTGCGAGTTCGCCAACCTGGCCCAGCGCCTGCTGAAGACCGGCCCCAGCACCTTCGCCCTGCGCCCCTAGGCCTACTGCTCCAGGCTGATCAGGCGGGGCGCCTTGTCGAGGCGGATGGTCCTGGCGTCCTTGATCCTGGCTGGGTCATAGGCGGGGTGTCCGTCGATGAGCGGCAGGGGCGCGGTGCTCCCATCCGCCAGGACGGCGACGCCGGAGTCCGCGCCCTCGAAGGTGGTGGCCTTGAACTTCGGGGCCAGGATCGACAGCACCCCAGCGGCATGAGCGATAGCGTGGTTGATCTGCTTAATGGCCTGGGCGCAGGTCGCGGCATCGACCTCCTGGGTCGGGGTGATTGTCGTATCGAGCGCAATACGGGTACGGAATTTTGCCGCCGCAGGCGCTTCGATCGCCACCTGGGCGTGGGCGGCGAGCTCGGCGCGTGTGGGCAGGCGCTCCACCTTGCCGCGCGCCGACAGAGGTATGGGAATGCGCTGGTCGCCGACCAGCAGGCTGATCTTCACATCCGTCGCCGGGCGACCGTCATGGGTCAGATTATAGCGCAGGATGATCAGCGAGCGCTTTTCCGCCGCCACCCCATAGAACCGGTCGAGGAAGGGAAAGACCTTCAGCGCGTCCATGACCCTTTCCGTCGGCCCGGTCTCCGCAGGGGCCTCAGCCAGCACTGGACCGGCGGACAACAGGGCGGCCAGGGCGCCGCTGAGAACGGCGCGCCGGATCACGGCTTGATGAACTTCAGCGTCATGCGGTCGGGCTCGCCGATGGCGTCGTATTTCTTGTGGTCGAACAGCGGATTGGGCGGCTTGCCGATGGGTGAGGAGCGGCGCGCGGGCGGCAGGGTCCAGACCCCGAAAGGATGGTCGTGATTATCCTTCGGATTGGCGTTGATCTCGCTGGAGCCGTCGAAGCGGAAGCCCGCCTCGCCCGCCATCTGCTTCACATAGTCGGCCTGCACATAGCCGGTGGTGGCCATCGGGTCCTGAGCTCCGCCCACCGGCGCGCGCGGCTGCTCGATGCCGAGCGTCCCCCCGCCTCGCAGCGCGGCGAAGGCGTCGCGGAAGGCCTTCTCGGCCAGACCCGCCGCCATCCAGCTGTTGAGGTTGAAGGCCAGCACCATGTCCGCCGCCCCCGCTGGCGCGATGGGACCGGAGTGGGGGCCGAAGGCGGTGAATTCCACCGGGCCGTAGAGGTCCGGCTTGTCGGTGATCATCTTGCGATAGGCCGCCGCGATCTGGTCCGCCGCCCGGTCGTCCGGATTGGGCGTCTCGAAGCCCGCAGCGTAGAACTTGCCATGAGTGGCGTTCAGGAAGGGGGCGATAATGTCGGTATACCAGCCTGCGCCGGGCCACATCTCCACCACGGTCATGCCCGGCTGCAGGCCGAAGAAGTGCAGGGTCTCCAGCGGATGGCGCGATGCATCACGCCGTTTGTCCGCCGCCGTGCGCCAGTCGCCGCCCACCGCCCATTCGAGCGAGCCCTTATCGGGCTGGTCGCTAGCCGGCGCGGCGGTGTTGGCCGCCGCCGGCTTGGTCTTGCGGCCACAGGCGCTCAACGCCAGGGCGCCGACGCCGGTCAGCAGAACGCGCCGAGAGAGGATCGCCGAGCTCATCGAGTCATCGTCGCTCAGGCCGGCTTCTTGAAGCGCAGGGTCATGCGGTCGCTCTCGCCGATGGCGTCGTACTTGGCGTGATCGAAGGCCGGGTCGGCGCTCTTGCCGTCCGCAGTGCTTTGGCGCGTGGGCGGCAGGGTCCATACGCCGAAGGGATGGTCCTTGGTGTCCTTGGGATTGGCGTTCACCTCCGACGAGGCGTCGAGCACGAAGCCCGCCTTCTTCGCCGCTTCGACCACCGTGGCGGTGGAGATATAGCCGTCCTTCAGCCCGGCGGCCTCGGGCCGAGGATCAGCGCGGTGATCCTCCACGGCGAAGAAACCGCCCGGCTTCAGGGCGGCGAAGGCGTCGCCCATGATCTTGTCCAGCCGACCGCCCCAGTTGTGCAGCTCGCGCGAGGTGATGACGAGATCCACCGTGCCGGGCGGGGCGAAGGGGGCGGAGACAGCGCCGAAATTAGTCAGCTCCACCTTTCCATAGATTTTCTCGTCAGAAAACTTGGCGGCGAAGTCGGCGCGACCCTTCTTGCCTCCCTCGGTCATCTTCGGGTTGTTCAGGTCGGCCACCCCGGCGATGTAGCGCCCGCCCGTGATCCGCTCATAGGGGGGGATGATCTGGGTCCAGTACCCGGCCCCCGGCTGTAGATCGACCACGGTGGCCCCTGGACGCAGACCCCAGAAGGTCAGGCTCTCCAGCGGATGGCGGGCGGGGTCGCGCGCCTTGTCGGCGGCCGGGCGCCAGGCCCCGTTGATGGCCTCGATGAGCGGGCCGTCCTCGGCGAACTTCGGTGGGCCGACCTTGACCGCGCCGGGGATGCCCGTCTTGGGAGCCGCTACGGCCGCGCCGCACAGGCTGAGCGACAGCACGGCCAGGGCCGCGATCAAGGGTCGGTTGGTCATGGGTAGCCCCGAAATTGGAAGGGCGCACCCTCTTTCGGCTGCGTGGCGAAAGCAAGGCCCCTCTTAGGGTCCCATGCCGCGTGATCCGCCCTCTTGCACGATCCGGGACGCTTCCCATCTTGGTTCTGCACGGACGCCGATGTCGGGTTCGGGCGGACCGCCAAGGCGCCTTCGGGGTCTTCAGGTCCAACATTCATAGCGCGTCGGCACACGCAGGCCGGGGCGTACAACCTTGCTCTTGAGGAGGTTCTTATGCGTACCGTCGATTTTACCCCCCTTTACCGTTCCGTTGTCGGCTTCGACCGTCTGGCGAGCTTGATCGAGGCCGCGTCCAAGGCCGAAGGGCCCACCGGCTATCCCCCCTATAATATCGAGAGCGTGGGCGAGAACGCCTACCGCATCGAGATCGCCGTGGCGGGCTTCAAGGCTGACGAGCTCGACATCCAGGTGAAGGAAAACCTGCTCACCGTCACCGGCCACAAGGCCGCCAATGACGAGGGCCGGCAATACCTGCATCGCGGTCTGGCCGAGCGCAACTTCGAGCGCCGCTTCCAGCTGGCGGACTATGTGCTGGTCACCGAAGCCGACCTGAAGGACGGCCTTCTCTCCATCGCTCTGAAGCGCGAACTGCCGGAGAGCCTTAAGGCCCGGAAGATCGAGATCGGTCAGAATGCTCAGGTCGGAGCCGCCGCCTCGACCTCCACCCTGATCGAAGGTCAGACGGCGCAAGCCGCCTAAGCCTTATCGAGCGCTGAACAAGCGGGGCGGTCCGTTCACGGGCCGCCCTTTTTGCTGCCTCGCGTTTGATTTCGCACCTTGCAGCTTACGGCTGAACAAGGCAGCCTTCGCTGATGACGAAAGGTGATCCTCCTGCGGCGAAGACGCCCCAGCAAAAAAAGGCGCTGAGCCTTCGCAAGGATCGTCGGAACACCTACGGGCAGAATGATAAGGCGGCGCGCAAGGCGATCCCTTTACGTAAAGCGCTCGAGAACCGCAGGAACCGCCACAAGCAAAACCGAGCTATTGCAAAGCTCGAGGAACTGGATGAGGCGGCGGCCGACGTCGTCGAAAGCTCAGCAACAAAAGATGTTTATCGCTCTGGTGGATGGGTCAAATCACCAGATGAGCCATTGGGAGACTACATCGCGCTAAAGCAGGGTCGTCGCAAGATCAGAGTCGGGGGGAAATTACGTCGTAGAAAACAGTAAAACGTCGGCTGCGGCTGCCTAAGCCGCCATAAGGCCGATCGCGCCGTCGAGGATCGCGTCCTTCCAGCTGGCGCCGGCGAGGTTGGCGCCGGTGAGGGCGGCGGCGTGCAGGTCGGCCTTGTCGAACAGGGCGCCGGGGGCGTCCATCCCCTCCCCGCGCACATAGCGCATACGCGCGCCGGTAAAGTTGGCGGGCGTGGCGCGGCCGGGCGCGATGGCGAGGGGTCCGAGCTTGGTCTGACGCAACGAAGTCTTTGTCAGGTTGGTGCCCATCAGCCTCGCCCCGCGCAGGTCCGCGCCGTTGAGGTTGGCGCCGCGCAGGTCCGCGTTCTCGAAATTGGCCCCCTGCAACTGCGCGCCCGACAGGTCCATGCCGACCATGCAGGCGCCCCGCGCAGACAGGGCCGGCAGGAGCAGACCTTTCAGCGCCGCGCCGAGGATACGCAAATCCTCCCCATCGAAGGCCGCGGGACGTCCGTCGCGACCACCGCTCTCCAGCCATTGCTGATTGCCCATGGCGAGCGCCAGCAGGGTCGCCGCCCGCGCGCTGTTGTCGCCGGGAGGGTCGCGCAGGGACCCGGACATGTCCGCCCCACTCATCCTGGCGCGGGTGACGTCCACCCCGACCAGCACCGCGCCGCGCAGGTTCGCGCCCTCGAGATTGGCCCCCCCGATCTCTGCATCCTGCAGCATGGCCCCGGAGAGATTCGCGTCCTTCAGATTGGCGCCGGAAAGCTTGGCGCCGCGCATGGAACAGTCGGTAAAGTCCGTGCGAAAGGCCGAGGAGCCGTCCATCTGCGAGCCATCGAGGGTGGCGCCCGCCAGGTTCGCCTCGTCCAGTTCGCCCGGACGCATGACGTGGCGCATGGACTCCAGGCCCTTGAACCTGTCCGCCACAGCGATGCGGCCGACCCGGAAGTCCGCCTGGGACAGGTCCGCCTGGCCGAGGTTGGCGCCGCGCAGGCTGGCCCCGCGCAGGTCCGCCCGGCGCAGGTTCGCGCCCCTCAGGTCCGCGCGGCGCAGGTCGGAGCCGAATAGATTGGCGCGCTCGAAATTGGTCTTGAGCGCCTTGGCGCCTTCGAGAATGGCGCCCGAAAGGTCGGCTTCCGTCAGGTTGCGACCGGACAGGTCGAGCCCGGCGAGGTTGGCGAAATTGAGCACCGCCCTGCGACCGCCTGGCCTGCCCTCGATCAATCGTTCATGGGCGTCCAAGGTTACCGTAAGCTCCCCCTGGGTCATGTGACGACGAACGTTAGGATTCGACACTCGGGCTGCCTCCGCGGCTTCTTGACGATAGCTTAGCAGGAAGGGCGTAGCGGACTGATTAACCGTCGCCCGGTCAGTCGCGCGGCAGGCCCTGGACCCCGGCGGTGTGGGCTTCCACCAGATCCATCAGGCGGACATTGGCCCCGACCATGATGGCGCGTTCAAAATCGGCATCCTTCATGTTGGCGCGGCGCAGGTCGGCGCGGGTGAGATCGGCGCCCTTGAAGTTGGCGCGAGTGAGATCGGTGGGCAGGAGCCGGTCCTGACGGATCATCAACGGGCCCAGATGGGCTTCGCGCAGGTCCGCTCCGGAGAACTTTGCGTCCGCCAGCCGTGCGCCGCGCAGGTCGGCCCGACGCAGGTTGCAGCCGCGCAGGTCGGCGCCTTCGAGATGCGCGCCCTGCATCTGCACGCCCTCCATGTCGAGGCCGTAAAAGACCGCGCCCTTGGCCGACAGGGCGGTGAGGTTCAGTGTGCGCACGCTCTTCAACCCGCGCAGGTCCGCCCCATCGAAGCTGGAGGGCTCCCCGTGCGCACCGCCGGTCTCGCACCACAGGGCGTGGCGGGCCAGCATCTCCGCATAGGGCAGGCTCGACAGCGGCGCGCCATGCGGGGCGTCGGTGAGCACATTGGTCATGTTGGCCTGATCGACCGTCCACATGGAGGTCTTCGCCCCCACCAGGATGGCGTCCTGTAGGTCAGCGCCGGAGAGGTCGCAGCTCGACAGGTCCGCCCCCGCGAGGTCGGCGCCGCGCAAGGTAGCCTGCTTCAGGTTGGCGCGTACCAGCTTGCAGTCCTTCATCACCGCATCGGTAAAGTCGGCGCGCACGGCCATGATGCCGGACAGGCGCGAACGCTGCAGGTTGGCGCCGCGCAGATTAGTGCCCTGGGCGTCGGCGACCTTTCGCGTGGGCTCGTGAATGCGCAGCCCCCGATCGCCGTCCAGCGAGGCGATGGAGCCCTCGCGCAGGTCCGCCTCGAACAGGTCCGCTCCGGTTAGATTGGCGCCGCGCAGGCAGGCCCCGCGCAGGTCGGCCCGTCGCAGAGAGGCCTCCATCAGTTTGGCGTTCTGCATATCGGCGCCGAACAGATTGGCGCTGTCGAGCGTCGAGCCCTCGAAGTTCACGTCCGACAGGATGGCGCCGGAGAAGTCGGCGTCCTGCAGATTGCGCTTGGACAGGTCTAGGCCGGACAGGTCGGTGAAGGCGAACATGGCACGCGCGCCGCCCGGCTTGGCCTTCCACAGACGGTCGTGGCGCGAACAGATCACATCCACCTCAGCCTGGCTGAGCGGGCGATAGGTGACAGCGGTCTGCGCCATGGTGACGGCCTGGTAAGCGACTAAGGCCCCTACCCTGCCACACCGCGTCTTAAGGGCGACTTACAGCCAAGCCTTAACCGATGGGAGGCAGGGGCTCTTCGCGCGCCTCGTCCAGATAGCGGGCTGCGGTGGGCTTCAGCGCGCCATCGAGCTCGATGATCAGCGGGTTGCCGGTGGGTATCTCCACACCGGTGATCTTGTCGTCGGGCACGGCGAACAGGTGTTTGACGATGGCGCGCAGGGAATTGCCGTGCGCGGCGACCAGCAGGGTCTCGCCCGCGGTCAGCTTCGGCGCGATCTCGGCGGTCCAGTAGGGCAGCACGCGGTCGAGCGTGGTCTTCAGGCTCTCGGTATCCGGGATGGGCGATCCGGCATAGCGGCGGTCCCTGGTGAAGTCGTATTCCGATCCGGCCTCCATCGGCGGTGGCGGAATGTCGTAGGACCGGCGCCAGATATGTACCTGATCGTCTCCGAACTTGGCGGCGGCCTCCGCCTTGTTGCCTCCGGTCAGCCCGCCATAGTGGCGCTCGTTCAACCGCCAGTCCTTGACCAGCGGGATCCAGAGCTGGTCGGCGGCCTGCAGGGCGATGTTGCCGGTGCGTATGGCGCGGGTGAGCACCGAGGCATAGGCGCGGTCGAACACCAGGCCCGCCTCGCCCATCAGTTCGCCGCCGCGCCTGGCCTGAGCCTCGCCCTCGGCGGTCAGGTCCACGTCCACCCAGCCGGTGAAGCGGTTCTCCAGGTTCCACTGGCTCTGGCCGTGGCGGAGAAGGGCGAGGGTGGGCATGACGGCTCCTATGCGCGGGAAGCGCTCGGGCTAAAGAGCGCGCCGCCGAGCGTCAAGCGTTCCTCGTCGTCCAAATACCCTACTCCTCACCGTGAACGGCCGGAACCCAGAAGAATAGAGCAAACACCGGGGTGGACTACCGACTCTGGCGTTGATGGACGCCTGAACGCCTCTTCTAATGCCTACAGCCGCCCCTTCCTGAACCGTTCCTGCGCTTCCGCCCTGGCCGCTTTGCGCTGGCGGGCGGGTTCGGCCTTGTCGGCGGTTTCGCCCGGCGCGGTCATGACGTCGTTGGCGAATTCGAGGTCGAGCATTTTCAGGCGCTTGATCTCGTCGCGCAGGCGGGCGGCGGTTTCGAACTCGAGGTTGGAGGCGGCTTCGCGCATCTTGCCTTCCAGGTCGCGCAGGGTGGTCTGGAAGTTGGAGCCCAGGAAGGGCTTGGCGTTCTCGGCCACGCCGGCGTCGATATTGATGCGGCCGTCTCCCTTTTCGTAGGGGCTGTCGAGGATGTTGGCGATGTCGCGGCGCACGCTCTCCGGCGTGATGTTGTGCTCGATATTGTAGGCGTGCTGCTTCTCGCGCCGGCGCTGGGTCTCGGCCATGGCGCGCTCCATGGAGCCGGTGATGCGGTCGGCATAGAGCACCACCTTGCCGTCGATATTGCGGGCGGCGCGGCCGATGGTCTGGACCAGGGAGGTCTCCGAACGCAGGAAGCCCTCCTTGTCCGCATCCAGAATGCCGACGAAGCCGCATTCGGGGATGTCCAGCCCCTCGCGCAGCAGGTTGATGCCCACGAGGACGTCGAAGGCGCCCAGGCGCAGGTCGCGGATGATCTCGATGCGCTCCACCGTGTCCACGTCCGAGTGCATGTAGCGCACGCGCACGCCCTGCTCGTGCATGTATTCGGTGAGGTCCTCGGCCATCTTCTTGGTGAGGACGGTGACGAGGGAGCGGTAGCCCTTGAGGGCGGTGTCCTTCACCTCGGCGATCACGTCGTCCACCTGGCTGGCGCCGTGGGCCGAGACGGGGCGCACCTCGACCGGCGGGTCGATCAGGCCGGTGGGGCGGATGACCTGCTCGGCGAAGACCCCGCCGGTGCGCTCCAGCTCCCAGGGGCCGGGGGTGGCGGAGACGTGGACCGTCTGCGGGCGCATGGCGTCCCACTCCTCGAACTTGAGGGGGCGGTTGTCCATGCAGGAGGGCAGGCGGAAGCCGTACTCGGCCAGGGTGGTCTTGCGGCGGAATTCGCCTTTGTACATGGCGCCGATCTGGCGGACGGTCTGGTGGATCTCGTCTGTTAACAGCAGGGCGTTCTCGGGGATGTATTCGAACAGGGTGGGCGGGGGCTCGCCGGGGCGACGGCCGGTGAGGTAGCGGCTGTAGTTCTCGATGCCGGCGCAGGAGCCGGTGGCCTCCATCATCTCGAGGTCGAAGCGGGTGCGCTGCTCCAGCCGCTGGGCTTCGAGCAGCTTGCCGGTGTCGGTGAACCACTGCACGCGCTCGATCATCTCCTGGCGGATGTGGTCGATGGCCTGCTTCAGGGTGGGGCGCGGGGTGACGTAGTGGCTGTTGGCGTAGAACTTCACCGACGGCAGGTCGCCGGTCTTCTTGCCGGTGAGGGGGTCGAACTCGGCGATGGATTCGACCTCGTCGCCAAACAGGGAGATGCGCCACGCTCGGTCGTCATAGTGGGCGGGGAAGACCTCGATCACATCGCCGCGCCGTCGGAAGGTGCCCCGGCTGAAGGCCTGATCGTTGCGCTTGTACTGCAGGGCCACGAGGTCGGCCATCAGCTTGCGCTCATCCACCGGCTCGCCCACCTCCAGGCTGAAGGTCATGGCGGTGTAGGTCTCCACCGAGCCGATGCCGTATATGCACGAGACGGATGCGACGATGATCACATCGTCCCGCTCCAGGATCGCCCGCGTCGCGGAGTGGCGCATCCGGTCGATCTGCTCGTTGATCGAGCTGTCCTTCTCGATATAGGTATCCGTCCGCGGCACATAGGCCTCGGGCTGAAAGTAATCGTAGTAACTTACAAAGTATTCGACACTGTTGTTAGGGAAGAAATTCGAGAATTCTCCGTATAATTGCGCCGCCAAGGTCTTGTTGGGCGCCAGGATTAATGCCGGCCGCTGGGTTTCTTCGATGATCTTGGCCATGGTGAAGGTCTTGCCGGAGCCGGTTACGCCGAGCAGGACCTGATCGTTCTCATGTTCGCGCACACCGGCCACCAGTTCGGCGATGGCGGTGGGCTGGTCGCCGGCCGGCTGGTAGGGGGCGACGAGTTCGAACTTGCGCCCGCCCTCCGACTTCTGCGGCCGCGACGGCTTATGCGGAGCCCAGGCGGCGGCGACGCTCGGGGCCACGTCCATGACGAACTTCATCGACGCCTCGGCCACGCCGGGCGGGCCATCGGCATAGTCGAGGTCGCGGGTCAGATCGATCGGAGCGGACGACTTGACCGTACGGGTCGAGCGGGGACGTGCCATGGAGGAAAGGTAGGCTTTGGACGGAGGGTTGGCTAGGGAACGGCGCCGCGCCATTCGGGTTCGCTGCTGACATCAGACTGTCAGCAACACATCACTCCAAAACTCAGCCCCCGTCGAAGCTTGGCGCCGGCGACAGATCTTTGGACCGGCGAAGGCTAAGATCGGCGCCGGGCGCTTGCCGCATGGGGCGACCCGTGAGAGCGTCACCGGGTCATCAACCACCCTTGGGGGATTCCCATGCGTCGCGCCATCGCCACAGCCGCCGTTCTCGCCTTCAGCTTCGCCGCCTTCGGCGCCTCCGCCGCGCCCTGCAAGGACGCCAAGGGCAAGTTCACCAAGTGCCCCGCCGCCGCGCCGATGAAGCCGGTCAAGTGCAAGGACGCCAAGGGCAAGTTCGCCAAATGCGGCACGCCGGGCGCCAAGCCCATGTAGGCCGTTCGAGGGACGATCCTCGTCCTTCAGCCGCCCTCGTCTCCGCGCTCCGGCGTCGTGGCGGGGGCGTTTTGCTGTCAGCACTCCGGCGGCGAGAGCGCCAGCCCGCCCCGCATCTGCCCGTCACGACGCCACGACGCCCAGCCGATGGGCGCCGGTCACGAATCCTTCACCCAGCCGGGCGGACCCTCATCCTCGGACAGGCGAAGCGGCGTTCAGTAAGCTGCTCGCCGTTGTGGGAGGGGGCTTGGTGATGTCTATCCTGGAAGCCGATCTCGTCGATTACGTCTATCTGGAGGACGACACCGCCACGCCGGTGCTCGTGGTGTCCGATCCCCTCACCTGGAAACCGCCCGAGGACGAAGATCACCTCGAGGCCCTGCGTGTGAAGCTGAACAGCCAGATCGCCTTCGTGGAGACCGGGCAGATCCGCGGCGTCTGGCCCGGCTTCGCCGGCGGCCTCGTGCGGGTGGAGGTCGTGGCGCGCCACAGCCTGACGCGCATGGCCGAAGACTTTTATCACGCCGCCGGACGGGTGATGAAAGAGGCCAACATGGACCTGCACTTCCGTCTCTGCGATAGCTAGGCCGTCTTCAGGCGAAATGGACACCGGTTCGCCGCCCGAAAGCGCTCCAATCGATGGGGCCGGGAAACCGAAACGACGCCGCCTCATTTTCGCACTGTTCCCGAGCGAAGCTGTGGGCGTTGGAGGCTAAGGGTCATGCGTAGCGTAGCGGCAGTCTTGTTCTTGGCGGCGTGCCTGGCCGCAGCCTCGTCCACCCTCGCCCAGGAGACGTCCGCGCCCGTCGCCGCCGACGCGCCCGTCGCCCGCGATCACGACGACACCGCCTCCGTGGTCGCCGCCGCGGCCGCCGCGCCGGAGACCAAGCCGGTCTCCCCGCCCGCGCGGCCCAAGCGCATGTTCTCCTCCGGCGACGCCACCGCCGATCAGATCGCCGACTGGCTGGCCGCGGACTCCCAGCCCGTGCAGGGCGCCAACCCCGATTCCGTCGATCCCGCCCTGACCGGCCCGCGCCAGATCCACGGCGAGGTCGGGCTGGAGGTCTCCAACCATGGCTATGGCGGCTATGTCGCCACCTCCATGCCGCTCGGCCAGGCCAGCGAACTCGACGTTGCGGCCAGCGCCGCACACGTGCATGACCGCTGGGGCAAGGGTAATCCGAAGAGCATCGCCATCGGCCTTTATCTCGACGGCGGCGACGTGGCTCACTGGCTGTCGCGCGACAAGTGCAGCGTGCCGCGCTGGGGCGTCGCCCTCCCCGGCGACCCAAAGGTGCTGGCCGACGGCTCGTGCGACACGACCGAGACCGTCCCCGCGAAATCGGCGCGCTAGGCGTCCTGCATCCCTCTGCCCTGCCGCGCGTTGTGGCGGCGCGGGGGAATGAAGGAGATCGACATGCGTACCACGCCTCTGTTCGCGCTGGGATTGGCGGGCCTGTTGCTGAGCACCGCACCGGTCCTGGCTCAGACCACCACCTCGACCGTTCCGCCGCCGAACGTGCCCGCCCCGGTGACCGCCCCGGACGGCCAGCCGGCCACGCCGGACAATACGGTCACCACCACCAACGCCCCGAAGGGTGAGTTCGGACCTGGCGTCGATAGCGCCAACGCCGTGAACCCCGCGCCCGGCGCGGGCGACCATCCTTATGTGGGGCACAGCGAAAACGCCTTCTACAACGTGAAGGCGCGCATCGACCGGGTGGAGGATCGCGCCAAGACCCAACTCACCGGAGCCAGGCAGAAGAAGGCCATGGCCGACATCAAGTCGGTGCGCGCCGAACTGGCCACTCAGGAAGCCCGCCATGGCGAGGTGCGCGACTGGGACCGCGAGCACCTGAACAAGCGCCTCGACGCCCTTGAAGCCTCGGTCGGTCTGACCACGGCGGCGCGGGCGGGCGAATAGCGCCCCTTCAGTCCAGGCCAACCTGCGGGACATAGCCCGCAGTCAAGGCGGCGACGGTGAGGTGCGGGGTCAGGACCTGGGCTTCACCGCTCCCCAGCGGTCGGCGGTCGGTATAGCCGCCGGGCGTCCAGCGGTGCAATTCCTCCTGCCATTTGAGCCAAGGCGCCCCCGCCTGCGAGATCATCACGCCGTCAGGCAGGTCAGCGAGGGGCGCGCCATAGCTTCGCTTGTCGCCCAACGGATCCATTCGCTCGGCATGAAGGGTCGCGTCCATGTCGCCGGCCGTCGGCAGGGTCAGTCCCGACCCCGCCTCGGCCGCCGCCTTGAACCGGTTGTAGTCGGCGCGACGACACTCGTAGCAAGGACGATGTCCGGCGGCGAAGGCCGTCGCCTCGTCCATGAAGAACAGTTCGGTATAGAGACCCGGCGACATCACCGTGCGCCGGCGGCCGCGAAACTCCAGCACGCAGGTCAGCCAGGCCTTCAGGCGATAGGGGCGGCGGATGTTCTGGTGCGCATCGTGCAGCAGGCCCCGATTGCCCATCCAGGCCCCGCGTTCCGGGGTGGCTATGATCTGCCCAAACGGATCGACGCGGTTCTGTAGCGGCATGCGACCAGCTTACGCGCCTCACCGAAAGAATCGAGGGCATGGTAAATTTAACAGTAATAATCGCATTAATGCTCGTTTACGTTGATTTCCTAAGTCTATACAGCGATTGTGGACAAGTTGTCCCATCTGGTAAACGCAAATAAACCATGTATTCGACTTTTGATTCACTTGGAATTAGGGATCAACCGCCATTCTCCTCATTGTGAATAGGGGTTCGGCGAGCAGTTGGCTCGGACCCCGCCCTGCTCGCCAAAAGGAGATATGAGCATGTCGAATATCGTGAAGAGCTTCCTGAAGGACGAATCCGGCGCGACCGCCATCGAATATGGCCTGATCGCCGCCCTGATCGCCGTGGTCATCGTCACCGCCGTGACCACCATCGGCACCAAGCTGAACACCTCGTTCGGCAACGTCGGCAACGCCATCAAGTAAGACCCGCTGCGCCGCTCGGCGCAGCCTGTAAAAGCGTACGGCGGGGCCGCGTCGATCATCGGCGCGGCCCCGTTGCTTTCAATCAAAGTCTTGCCCCCCTGAAACAGTGTCGAGTTTCACTCGCACATAGTAAGGGGATTTAAATGAATCCACGCTATTTTTACTTTTATGACTTTGGGCAGTCGAACTACCGAGGTGGGTTGGGATGACGTTCGTCGATCGCTTTATCAAAGACGAGAACGGCGCCACCGCCATCGAATACGGCCTGATCGCCGCCCTGCTCGCCGTGGTGATCTGCGCTGCTGTGACCACCCTCGGCACTAAGCTCTACACAGCCATGGGCAATATTTCGAACGCCCTGAAATAAACCCGTTCAAGTAACCTCAACGGTTCATTCAATCCTCGGCGCGATACTGACGGCATGAACTCGCTGCTGCACACCCTCGCGCTCTGCGCCTTCCCGGCCATGGTGATCGTCGCCGCCCTGCGCGACATGACCAGCTACACCATTCCCAACTGGATCTCGCTAGCGCTGATCGCCGCCTTTCCGCCCGTCGCCCTGCTGGCGGGGATGAGCCTGCCGCTGATGGGCGTGTCCGCCCTGGTCGGCGTCGCGGCCCTGGTTGCCGGGATCGCCATGTTCGCCCTCGGCTGGATCGGCGGCGGCGACGCCAAGCTGTTCGCCGCCTGCGGGTTGTGGCTCGGCTGGCCTGCCGCCCTGCCGTTCGCCATGTGGACGGCCCTGGCCGGCGGCGGCCTTGCCGTGGCTTTGCTTTGGGGTCGCCGGCTCGGTCAGCCCATCGCCGCGCGCGGCCCGACCTGGTTCGGCCGGCTGATGACGCCGGGCGAGAACGTCCCCTACGGCCTCGCCATCTGCTTCGGCGCCCTGGTGGCGTTTCCGCAGAGCGTGATCGCGCAGGCGGCCCTCCTGCCCTTCTAGGACGCCCGCCGCCCGCAGGACGGAGGCGATCTGTCGCCAACGCGGTAAATCCAGAAAGTTAAAGCGCTTAGGCCGGCGTTAACCCGCGGCGGCGGAGAATCCCCTCGACCGAGTGTCAGGTATTCCGCCGCGGGCTCCCAAGCCTCCGGCATTTCTGGGGGAGAGGGCAGGCATGAGTCCCGTCCGCATAGCGGTGATCGTCATGGCGGCGCTGGTCGGCTCGGTAGGGCTGGCCTTTTTCGCGCGCTCCATCGCGTCGCCGCCGAAAAGGACCATGATCGCCGCCGCGCCTCAGGTGATCGAAGCGCCGATGACCCGCGTGCTCGTGGCGGCCCATGACCTGCAGCCCGGCGACAAACTGACCGCGGGCGACTTCACCTGGCAGCCCTGGCCCCAGTCGGGTCTGAACCCGTTGTTCATCACCGACGGCGCCGCTGCGCCGACCAAGGCCCCGGTGGTCCAGAAGGTCACCGTCAACGCCCAGATCAAGGCGCGCGACGTCCTGTCCGGCGGCGCGGAAGGCGCGGCCGCCGATTTCGTCGGCGCCATCGTGCGCGAGCCGCTTCTGAAGGGCGAACCCCTCGTCCAGTCCAAGGTGGTCAAGGGCACGGCGGCCGGCATGCTGGCCGTCTCGCTCGATCCGGGCATGCGCGCCATGGCCGTGCCCATGTCCGCCGAAAGCGCAGCCGGCGGCTTCATCCTGCCCGGCGACCATGTGGACGTGGTGCAGAGCCGCAAGATCGACGGCATCAACGGCCAGCAGAAATTCGCCTCCGGCTCCGTCCTGCATAACGTCAAGGTGCTGGCGATCGACCAGACCACCACGGGTTCGCAGAAGGCCCCGGACGCCGCCGCCCACGTGGGCGCCACCGCCACGCTCGAGGTCACGCCCGACCAGGCCGAGCTTCTCGCCCTGTCCAAGTCCCAGGGCGAACTGACCCTGATCCTGCGCTCCTACGCCGATACCGCGGGCCCCTCCAGCTCCGGCAGCGGCGCCCGCGTGGCCCAGACCGTCACGGCGGCGCCGACGGTGGTCAAGGTGTTCCGCAACGGCTCTCCCGCCGACGTGATGGTGGCCCGATGACCCGCACGCCCAATCGCATGTTGCGCCTGGCCGCGCTTTTGGCCGCCACGACGGCCCTGCTCCAGCCGGTCGCCGCCTCGGCGCAGTCGGGCCGCGCTCTTGCGGGCGCGCCGGTCATCTCCGGCGCCGGCATCGGCCCGGCGATCCAGGCCCAGACCGTCTCCATCGACCTCGCTGGAGCCTCGGCGCCGGTGCGGATGATGCAGCTGCCCAAGGGCAAGATGGCCACGGTGGACCTGCCCACCGACGCTCGCGACGTGGTCCTGTCCGACCCCAAGGTCGCCGACGTCCAGGTCGCGACGCCCCGCCGCATCTATGTGACGGGCATGGCCTCGGGCCAGACCGACGCCACCTTCATGGACGGCGGCGGACGGCCGATCCTGCGCCTCAACATCCGCGTCGACCAGGACACCAGCGCCCTCGGCGATACCCTGAACCGCCTGCTGCCGGGCGCCGCCATCCGCGTCGAGCCCGTGGCCGACTCCATCGTCCTGACCGGCGAGGTGCAGAACGCCAGCACCGCCGACCGCGCCGTCCGCATCGCCCAGGCGTTCGTCTCCAAGCCCGAGCAGGTGGTCAACATGCTCTCCGTCGGCGAGAGCGAGCAGGTGATGCTGAAGGTCCGCATCGTCGAGGTGAACCGCTCGGTCATCAAACAGCTCGGCGTGAACCTCAGCGCGGTAATCGGCCAGATCGGCGGTAGCCAGTTCAGCTTCGCGAACGCCGCCACCTACGGCGTCAGCGGAGCCCTGCTGGGCGGCCTCTCCGGGGGTTACAACCTCGATACGACGCAGCAGCCCGAGATCATCGTCCCTTGCGCCAACGGCGTCAGCGGCACCTGTTATCAGGTGGTGAAGCCGGGCAATCCGACCTATGTCAACGGCAACAGCGGCACGACGGTGGGCAATCCTTCCACCGCCACGGCACAGACCACGGTGGGCTCCAACGGCCTGAACAAGGCGAACTCAACCCTTAACGCCTTCGAGCGCGCCGGGCTGGTGCGCAGCTTGGCAGAACCCGACCTCGTCACCGTCTCGGGCGAGGCGGGCCACTTCCTCGTCGGCGGCGAATTCCCGGTGCCGGTGGGCCAGGACAATAACGGCCGCGTCACCGTCGAATTCAAGCAGTATGGTGTGGGCCTCGGCTTCACTCCGATCGTGCTGTCCAAGGGCCGGATTTCGTTGAAACTCTCAGCGGAAGTCTCCGAGCTTAACAACAGCAACGGCTTCACCCTCACCAGCTCGAGCACGACCTCCAGCGGGACGACGACCAGTTCTCCGGCCCTGGTGATCCCCGGCCTGAACGTGCGGCGGGTGGAGAACTCGGTCGAACTGCCCTCCGGCCAGAGCCTGATGATCGCCGGGCTGCTGCAATCGAACGCCAAGCAGACCTTGGACAGCCTGCCGGGTCTGCAGAACCTGCCGGTTCTGGGCGCCCTGTTCCGCTCGCGCGACTTTGTGAACAACGAGACCGAACTGGTGGTCATCGTCACCCCCTACCTCGTCAAGCCGACCGCGCCGGGCAATCTGCAGACGCCCGCTGACGGTCTGGAGCTCGCCTCCGATCTGGAGACCACCATGTTCGGTCGCCTGAACAAGAGCTTCGGCAAACCAGTGGTCGCTCCCAAGGGCGGCGCTTATCAGGGACCGGTCGGTTATGTCGTCGATTAAGACCCTCAACCTCCTCGGCGGCCTGGTCGCCCTCGGCCTGCTCGCCGGCTGCGCCTCGGCCCCGCCGCCGGTGACCGGCCTCAACGAGCATCCGCCCACCGCCCTCGACAAGTTCGCCATCGGCCTGCACGAGGCGCCCGAACAGGTGGCGCTCGGCGTGCATCTGGAAGGCGTCAGCGCCAACCAGCGCGAGGCCCTGGCCGGCTTCGCCGACCGCTGGCGTGCTGCCGGCGCCGGCTACATCACCATCCAGACCCCGGACGACTGCGCCGACGTGCAGGGCGCCAAGTCCTATGCCCAGTCCGTCACCTCCACCCTCGGCGTGATGGGCGTGCCCTATGATCACATCCGCTTCATCGGCTATGCCGGCGGCGGGCCGAACGCCAAGCCGGTCGTGTTGGCCAGCTTCACCCACCTGGTCGCCGAAGGCCCCGATTGCCGCGATATCCCGTGGGAAAACCTCAGCGCCACCAAGGACAACAAGCCCTATAACCGGTTCGGCTGCGTGATCGCCGCCAATCTCGCGGCCCAGATCGCCGACCCGGCCGACTTCGCCGGCAATGTGCCGCTCGCCCCCGCCGACAATACCCGCCGCATGGTGGTGCTCGGCAAGTACCGCGACGGCAAGACGACCTCCTCGGAAAAGGACAACCAGGCCGACGGCTCGGTGTCCCAAGTGGTGAAGCAATGAGTTCTCGCGCCGCCCTTCACGACCTCGAAGACGACGCGTTCGACGCGGCCGACGACTTCGGCGGCGCGCCCGACCCGTTCGCGCCCAAGCCCAAGGCCGCCGCGCCCGCCGCCGGTCCCTATGCGGATGAGGACGACGACTTCGCCCTCGACGCGCCCGGCTATGCCGCGCCGCCGACCTCCAATCCGGTCGGCGCGCTGCTGGCGGGGGCCGAGGCGGCGCTGGGCGAGCATTCGGTTCCGCGCATCTCGATCCACGCCTTCTGCCAGCGGGCCGAGACCGCCAAGCTGGTGCAGTACGCCGCCGCCGACCGGCGTCTGTCGCGCGCGACCACCGAGGTGATCCCCGGCGGCCTGTTCGATGCACTGGACCGCTACGCCAACCAGCCGACCCCGGCTCTGATCATCGTCGAATCCAACGAACACGCCCAGACCCTGATCGACGGGCTGGACCGCCTGGCCGAGGTCTGCGACGCGGGCACCAAGGTGGTGGTGATCGGTTCGCAGAACGACATCACCCTCTATCGCGCCCTGATGCGCCGGGGCGTGAGCGAGTATTTGGTCCCGCCGCTGCAGCCGCTGCAGCTGATCCGCGCCGTGACGGGCCTCTATGCCGATCCGGCGACCCCGTTCGTGGGCCGCACCCTGGCCTTCGTCGGCGCCAAGGGCGGCTGCGGCTCCTCCACCCTGGCGCACAATGTCGCCTACCAGATTTCCGAGGGGACCCAGTCCAACACGGTGATCGTGGACTACGACCTGGCCTTCGGCACCGCGGGGCTGGATTTCAACCAGGACCCGCTGCAGGGCGTGGCGGACGCGCTGCTGAAGCCCGACCGGCTGGACCCCACCCTGCTCGACCGGATGACCGCGCGGTGTTCCGAGCGCCTCAGCCTGTTCGCCGCCCCGGCCTCCCTCGACGACGACTACGACATCTCCATCGAGGCCTATGAGGAGGTCACCTCCAAGATCCGCTCCACCGCCCCCTATGTGGTGCTCGACCTGCCGCACGTGTGGTCGGGCTGGATGCGGCGGATGATGATGACGGTGGACGATGTGGTGGTCACCGCCACGCCCGACCTCGCCTCCCTGCGCAACGCCAAGAACCTGATCGACCTGGTGCGCAAGGCGCGCCCGAACGATCACCCGCCGCAGCTGATCCTCAACCAGGTCGGCGCGCCGGGCCGTCCGGAAATTCCGGTCAAGGAATTCGCCAAGGCGCTGCAGATCGAACCCGCCCTCGTGCTGCCCTTCGACCCCAAGCTGTTCGGCAAGGCCGCCAACAATGGACAGATGGTGTTCGAGGTGAACCCCAAAGCCAAGTCCTCCGAGGGCCTAGCCCTATTCGCCCAGCAGCTGTCGCGTCGCGACGCCGCACCGGTCGCCGCGGCCGCCAAGTCCACGGGCATCGCCATGCTCGACAAACTCCTGAAGCGTGGCTGACCGAATGTTCGGCAAGCGTAGTTTCGCCGATGGAGACCGGGCTCCGCCCCCGCCCGCTGTTGCGGGCGCCGAGATCGCCACGCGTCCACAGCGCCAGGAAGTGGTCGAAAAGCCCGCCGCCCCCGCCCCGGCCGCAGCCGTCGCCGATCCTGCCGCCAAGCGCGCCGGCAGCGATGCGGTGCACCGCAAGGTCACCAGCAGCGCCGATGGCGAAAAGGCCGTCATCACCGAGGTGGTGCGCGAGCAGAGCGACTACTATCACGCCACCAAGACCCAGATTTACTCGGCCCTGCTGAACACCATCGATCTGGCCCAGCTGGCCCAGCTCGACCACAAGCAGGCTGCGGAAGAGATTCGCGACATCGTCGCCGAGCTGGTGGCGATCAAGAACGTCTCGATGTCGGGCGTCGAGCAGGACCACCTCGTTCAGGACATCATCAACGACGTCCTCGGCTATGGCCCGCTCGAGCCCCTGCTGGCGCGGGACGACATCGCCGACATAATGGTCAACGGCGCGCACCGGGTCTTCATCGAAGTCCAGGGCAAGGTGCAGCTGACCAATGTGCGCTTCCGCGACAATCAGCAGCTGATGAACATCTGCCAGCGGATCGTGTCGCAGGTCGGCCGCCGCGTGGACGAAAGCTCGCCCATCTGCGACGCGCGCCTGATCGACGGCAGCCGCGTCAATGTCATCGCCCCGCCCCTCGCCCTCGATGGTCCCACCCTGACGATCCGGAAATTCCGGCGCGACAAACTGACCATGAAGGACCTGCAGAACTGGGCCTCCATCAGTCCCGAAGGCGCCAAGGTGCTGGGCGTGATCGGAGCCAGCCGCTGCAACGTGCTGATCTCCGGCGGTACGGGTTCGGGCAAGACCACGCTGCTGAACTGCATGACCGCCTATATCGACCCCACGGAGCGGGTCATCACCTGCGAGGACGCGGCCGAACTGCAGCTGCAGCAACCGCACGTGGTGCGCCTGGAAACGCGTCCGCCCAACCTCGAAGGCCAGGGCGCGATCACCATGCGCGACCTGGTCAAGAACTGCCTGCGGATGCGCCCCGAGCGTATCATCGTCGGCGAAGTCCGGGGCCCTGAAGCGTTCGACCTCCTGCAGGCCATGAACACCGGCCACGACGGCTCCATGGGCACGCTGCACGCCAACTCGCCCCGCGAGGCCGTGTCGCGCCTGGAATCGATGATCACCATGGGCGGCTACGGCCTGCCCTCCAAGACCATCCGCGAGATGGTGGTCGGCTCCATCGACGTGATCGTCCAGGCCGCCCGCCTGCGTGACGGTTCGCGCCGTATCACCCACATCACCGAGGTGCTGGGCCTGGAAGGCGAAGTGATCATCACCCAGGACCTGTTCGTCTACGAGATCACCGGCGAAGACAAGGACGGCAAGATCATCGGCCGGCACCGCTCCACCGGTATCGCGCGTCCTCGGTTCTGGGACCGCGCCCGCTATTACGGCCTGGAGCGCGAGCTGGCCGAAGCCCTCGACGCGGCGGAGTAGGACCGATGCTGGGCATGATCGGCTTCGTGCTGGTGGCCTTCCTGGTGCTAGGCGGCCTCGGCTGGGCGTTCGCCGGCAGCGGTTCCGAGGGCGGGGCCAGCGCCAAGCGCCTGGCGGTCGCCTCGGGCGGGGCCAAGCTGGAAAAGACCAAGGTCAAATCCGCGGCGCTCGATCAGGCGGGCCGGCGCAAACAGATTCTGCAGAACCTGAAGATCAACGAGCAGCAGGCCCGCAAAGCCAAGCAGACCCTCGATTCGCGCCTGCGTCAGGCAGGTCTCAGCATCACGGTGCGCACCTTCTGGATCATCTGCGGTGGGCTCGGCTTCACCCTGGCGCTCGTCGCCTTCGTGATGATGCACAATCCGCTGATCGCGCTCGGCGTCGGCTTCGCCTCCGGCCTCGGCCTCCCCCGCTGGGTGCTGGGCTTCCTGACCAAGGGCCGGATCAAGAAGTTCACTGAGGAATTCCCCAACGCCACGGATGTGATCGTACGCGGGATCAAGTCGGGCCTGCCGGTAATGGACTGCCTGCGCGTGATCGGCCGGGAGAGCCCCGAACCCCTGGCCGCCGAATTCCGTCGCCTGGTTGAGAATCTCGGCGTCGGCATGTCGATCGATCAGGCGCTGGAGAAGATGTACGAGCGCATGCCCACCTCCGAGGTGCGCTTCTTCGCCATCGTGCTGTCGATCCAGCAGAAGACCGGCGGCAACCTGGCCGAGGCCCTGTCCAACCTCTCCGGCGTGCTGCGCGCGCGCAAGCTGATGCGCGAGAAGATCAAGGCTATGTCCGGCGAGGCGGTGGCCTCCGCCTGCATCATCGGCTCCCTGCCGCCAGGGATCATGGCGCTCGTCTACTTCACCACCCCGGCCTACATGATGCCCCTGTTCGAAGACCCGCGGGGCCACGCCATGCTGCTGTTCGGCGCGGTGTGGATGGCCACCGGCATCTTCGTCATGCGCCGCATGATCAACTTCAAGTTCTGAGGCGGCGCGCATGAGCCTCGTCGAAATCGCCACCAACCCCGCCAACGTGGTCACGGCGGCCGTCGCCATCGCCTCCTTCGCCACCATCATGACCCTGGCGGCGCCCGCCCTGCGCGGCGACAAGCTCGACGCGCGGATGAAGTCGGTGGCCGAACGACGCGAGGAGCTACGTCGCCGCTCGCGCGCGGCCCTGAACAGCGGCAAGGGCGAACAGGCGACCTCGACCCTGCGCCGCACCGACGAAGGCACGATCAAGAACATCGTCGACCGGCTGCAGCTGTCGCGCCTGCTGGAGGATTCAAGCGTGGTCGACAAGCTGGCCCAGGCCGGCTACCGCGGCCCGCGCCCGGTCACGACCTTCTACTTCTTCCGCCTGGTCACGCCCTTCCTGCTGGCCCTGATCGCAGTGATCTATTTCTACGGGCTGAACGGGCTGAACCTGCCGCCGGCCACGCGCCTGTGCGCCGTGGTCGCCCTGTTCGTCGGCGGCTACTATGCCCCGAACATGTACGTGAAGAACAAGGCCGACAAGCGCCGCGAATCGATCATGCACGCCTTCCCAGACGCGCTCGACCTGCTGCTGATCTGTGTCGAGGCCGGCATGTCGATCGAAGCGGCCATCCAGAAGGTGGCCGGCGAAGTGGGCGGCGCCTCCATCGAACTGGCCGAGGAACTGACCCTGCTCACGGCGGAGTTGAGCTATCTGCCCGAGCGCCGGATGGCCTATGAGGGCCTCGCCAAGCGCACCAACCATCCGGGCGTGAAGGCCGTGGTCACCGCCATGATCCAGGCCGAGCGCTACGGCACACCCCTCGGCTCTGCTCTGCGCGTCATGGCCAAGGAGAACCGCGAGATGCGGATCGCCGCAGCGGAAAAGAAGGCGGCGCAGCTTCCCGCCAAGCTCACCGTGCCAATGATCCTGTTCTTCCTGCCGGTGCTGTTCGTCGTTATTCTTGGCCCGTCGGTCATGCGCGGGAGCGACGCCTTCAACCACAGCGGGCACTACTACAAAGCGCCAAAAAGGTAGAGCTTAACCGCAATTAATTAGACGCTGACCGGACGTTCCGGTTACATATGTTCCTGTGACGAGCCCTGAGTTCGCGCGGGGGGATCGGGATGGCGCAGGATCATAGCGGCGTCGTGCACGAGGTGGACGGGCACGACCTGCCGCCCTTGCAGGCGGCGGCGGTCATCGCCTTCGGTATGATCTCTCTTCTCGTCATCGGTGTCGGTCCGGCGCTGCTCGGCGCCCTGGTGGACGAGCACCGCATCACCCCCGCCGGCCTTGGCGTCACCGCCATGCTGGAGCTGTTCGGCATGGGCATCTCCACCGGCCTGGCCGGCGTGTTCCTGAAGCCGGAGCGGCTGAAGGCCATCGGCGCGGGGGCCAGCCTGGTGCTCGCCGCCATCAATGTGGGCACCTATCACGCTCACGGGATGAGCGTGTTCCTGATCCGGGCGGCGGCCGGCGTTCCCGAAGGCCTGCTGCTGTGGATCACCGTCGGCATGATCGCCCGCAGCGTCACGCCCGAGCGTTGGGCGGCGGTGTTCTTCACCGCGCGCGTGGGGTCGGAGCTGACCCTAGCCCTGCTCTACGCCTTCCTGATCATTCCTCGTTCCGGAGCGGACGGCGGCTATGCCGTGATGGGGCTGGTCTGCCTGTTCGGCTTGCCCGCCGCCATCTTCGCCCCGGACCGGTACGGGCCGCTGATGCAGGCGCAAGGGGTGACCGGAGCCCTGCCCGTGCGCGGCCTGATCGCCCTCGCCGCGACGGTGATCTTCGTCTCCGCCAACGGGGCGGTGGCGGTGTATCTGCAACCCATCGCCCATCGGGCCGGATTGAGCTCGGACGTGGCGCGCACAGCGGTGTGGGCCTCGCTCGCCGCCCAGATCCTCGGCGGCGCCCTGTCCACGCTGCTGGCCGGGCGGGTACGCTACCTGCCGGTATTCGCCGCCACGGTGGCGAGCTTCCTTTTGGTCTGGCTGGTCTTCGGCCTGCACCCACCCGCCCTCGTCTTCATCGCCGCCAACTGTCTGTCCGGCATCGTCGCCCTGCTGGTCGGGCCTTTCCTGGTGCCGATGATCATCGACGCGGACCCCACCCGCCGCTCGGCCATGCAGAGCGCCGGCGCCCAGGTCTTCGGCGGAGCCATCGGTCCGCTGCTAGCGGCCCTGGTCGTAGGAAACCGCGACGTTCACGGCGTGCTGTGGCTGGGCGTGGTCCTCATGCTGATCGGGTTCGGCGTGATGGTCTGGCTCTATTTCACCAACGACCGGGCCATCGCCGACCGCGCCGCCCAGGCGATAGCAACGGAGTCTTAAGCTCAGCGGCTTAGCCTCTGGGGCGCTTCTTCAGAGTCGCCCCATGTCGGAACCCGCACCAGCCAAGGACGATCGCACCAGCCCGCGTCAGCGCGCCTATATCGGCGGCAAGCTGGTCTATGGCGACTATTTCTCGCTGGACTGCGTGGTGCGCGACATCACCACCGGTGGGGCCAAGATCCAGCTGCCCGAGGGCCAGGCCGTGCCCGACAAGGTGTTCCTCGTCGACCTGAAGACCGCCATCGCCTATGACGCCCACGTGGCGTGGCGGCGCTATCCGCTGATCGGCCTCGCCTTCGAGCACCAGCACGGCCTGCATGAAGCGGACACGCCGCATCTGCGCATTCTGAAACAGCTTTGGATGGCGTCCCGCGAGCGCGGCGGGAACTAGCCGTTACTTCTTCGGCAGGTCCGCCGCGGTCCAGCCGCCGCCTAGGGCTTCGATCAGGGCTACGCTGGCGTTCTGTCGCGACTTGGTGATGTTGAGCACGTCCTGCGCACTCTGCAAGGCCGTGGCCTGGGCCGCCGCCACGGTGGTATAATCCACCTGCCCCGCGCGATAGCGGTTCAGGGCCAGCTGCTCAGCCTGACGCGCCGAGGCCAGGGTCTGGTCGCGGATTTTGGATTCCGTCTCCAGCACCCGCAGCGCCACAAGCTGATCCTCGACCCCCTGGAAGGCGGTGAGCACCGTCTGGCGATAGGCCGCCACCTGCTGGGCGTAGGCCGCCTTGGCCTGGCGCACGCGGGCCTGGCGGGCGCCGAAGTCGAGCACGGTCTCCGCCAGATTCGCGCCATAGGACCAGACGTCGTTGGCGCTGTTGAACAGCGTGGACAGGTTCGACGCGCTGAAGCCGTAGGAACCGCTAAGGGTGATGGACGGGAAGTAAGCCGCCACCTGCACGCCGATGGCCGCATTGGCCGAGGCTACGCGTCGCTCCGCGGCGGCGATGTCCGGACGACGCTGCAGCACTTCGGACGGCAGCTCCAGCGGCGGTGTCGGGATGGCGGGGGCATAGGCCATGGTGGTCGGGGCGATGGTCAGCTCCGACGGCGCAAGGCCCGCCAGCACTGCGATGGCATGCTCGGTCTGGGCGCGCTGCACCCCCACATCCACCGCCGCCGCCTGGGTGGAGAGCAGCTGGGTCTGAGCCGTGATCAGGTCGGCCCGGGCGATGGTGCCCGCCTTGTACTGGTTCTGCGAAACCGCCAGCGACTTCTTGTAGGCGGCGATCGTCTCGTCATAGAGCCGCTTCTGCTCGTCGAGGATGCGCAGATTGAAATAGTCGGTGGCGAGCTCGGTCTGGGCTGACAGGGTGGCGTTGGCGAGGTCCGCCGCGCTGGCCTGGGCGGCGGCCTTGTCGCTCTCCACCTGACGACGGATGCGGCCCCACACGTCCGGAGCCCAGCTGGCGCCCACCGAGGCGGCGTAGCGGCTCGACGCTGTCGCGCCTGACCCGCCGGAGATCACATTGCCGCTGGAGTCCACGAAGGTGGAGCCGGAACCGCCGCCCCCGCCGCTGCCCGAGCGCGTGCCCGAACCGGACAGGCTGAGGCTCGGGAACAGGCTGGCGCGATCCGCCGAGGTCAGGGCGCGAGCCTGGTCATAGGCGGCCACGGCCTGGGCCACGGTCTGGTTGGAGATGACGACCTTCTTCTCCAGCCCATCCAGCACCGGGTCGTTGAAGGCCGACCACCAGGCGCCGCGGTCGATGGTGTCCATCGGCCGGCTGGGAACCCAGCCGTTCCTGGCGCTGGGCGCTTCCTTGAAGGCGGGCGGCGTGACCACGTCCGGGCGATGATAGTTCGGCCCCACGGCGCAGCCTGACAGGAGCAGGGCGCCGATCAGGCTCGAAGCCACAGGGCGCCAGGCGCGGGGGAAGGAGCGAAGCACGGTCATGGGGTTTGGCCTTGCGGGCGCGCGGGCGCGGCCGGGGGTGATCGGCGGCCCCGCAGACGGTCGCCCATGGTGGTGCGGCGGCGCGGCTTACGGAGCTTATCCATGTAGAGATAGACCACCGGCGTGGTCAAAAGGGTCAGAACCTGGCTGGCCACCAGCCCGCCGATGATAGCGATGCCGAGGGGGCGGCGCAGCTCTCCGCCCTCGCCGAAGCCAAGGGCCAGCGGCAGGGCGCCGAGGATGGCGGCGCAGGTGGTCATCAGGATGGGGCGAAAGCGCAGCATAGAGGCCTTGTGGATGGCGTCCTTGCTATTGAGCCCCTCCTCGCGCTCCGCCACCAGGGCGAAGTCGATGATCATGATGGCGTTCTTTTTGACGATGCCGATCAGCAGCACCACTCCGATCAGAGCGATCAGGTCGAACTGGACCCGGAACAGCATCAGCGCGCCCACCGCGCCCACGCCTGCCGCCGGCAGGGTGGAGAGCACGGTGATGGGGTGGACATAGCTCTCATAGAGCACGCCGAGGATGATGTAGACCGCCGCCAGGGCCGCCAGGATCAGCACCGGCTGGCTCGATTGCGACTGCTGGAACTGCTGCGCCGAACCGCGGAACGAGCCATGCACCGAAGCCGGCATGTGGATCGCCTCGATGGCGTTCTGGATCGCGGTCTGGGCGTCGGACAGGTGTTTGTCCGCCGGCAGGTTGAACGAGATTGTGGCGGATACGGATAGGTTCTGGTGGTTCACCGAGACGGGGGTGGAGTTCGGATAATAGGTCGAGAAGGCCGGCATCGGCGTCATGCGCGAGGCGGCGGTGGAGATGGCCGTGCCCGACTGGGTAGCGCCCGAGCCGCTGCCGCCGGTGGAGGTGCGCTGCACCCCGGCCCCGGTCAGGGCGGTGGGCGAGGCGGAGGTGGTGTTGGTGCGGCTGGCCACCACGAACGGCAGGGTGTGGGTCAACGCCTCCACCGTCTTTGGATCCGTGCCGGTCAGCGCGCCCTTGCCGGTGGTGCGCTGCCCCGAACCGGCGGTGAGCAGCGCATTGGCCGTGCCGGTGGGCGTGACGTAGAGATCGCGGAGGGCTTCGGGCGTCTGGGCGAATTCGGGCGCCAACTGCATCACCACCCGGTACTGGTTCAGCGGGTTGTAGATCGTCGAGACCACGCGCTGGCTGAAGGCGTCGTTGAGGTTGTCGTCGATCTGCTGCGAGGTGAAGCCGAGGCGCGAGGCTGTGTTTCGGTCCACGTTCACGAAGGTTTCGAGCCCGTGGTCCTGCTGGTCGGAGTTCACGTCCGCCAGGGTCGGATCGGTCTTCAGCTTGTTGGTGAGCTTCTCGGCCCATTCCTTGAGCTGGGCGAGATCGTCGCTTTCCAGGGTGTATTGATACTGGGCGTTGGCCTGGCGCGCGCCGCCCCCGCCGATGTCCTGCCGGGTCTGCAGGAAGGTCTGTGCCCCGGCGATCTTGAACAGCTTGGGGCGAAGCCGCGCGATAACGTCGTCGGAGGTCTCGCCGGGGCGATCCGCCTTGGGCTTCAGCTGCACCTGCACGCCGGCCCCGTTGGAGCCGGAGAAGCCGGTCACCGTCTCCACCGACTTCTCGGTCATGATCGTCTTGACGATCTCGCGGAACTTGGCACCGGTGAGCGTAAAGGAAGAGGCCTGGTCCACCTGCACCCCGCCCTGCAGCTGACCTGTGTCCTGCTGCGGGAAGAAACCCTTGGGCACCACCACATACATGTAGACGGTGGCGCAGATGGTCAGGAACAGGGCCACCAGCACGATCCGGCCATGGTTCAGCGCCCAGCTCAGCGAGTCCTCGTAGGTCTCGTGGAAGAAGACAAAGGTGCGCTCGATCGAGTCCGAGACGCGTTGCATGATGCGGCCCACCCGCGTGGTCGGTGGCTTACGCTTGGCGGGATCGTCGATCAGACGCGCCGCCAGCATGGGCGTGGTGGTCAGCGAGACCACGAGGCTGATCATCACCGCCGCCGCCAGGGTGACAGAGAATTCGCGGAACAATCGCCCGGGTATTCCCCCCATGAACAGGATCGGGATGAAGACGGCGATCAGCGAGATCGAGATGGAGATCACGGTGAAGCCCACCTCGCCGGCGCCCACCAGGGCGGCCTTGAAGCGCGGCATGCCGGCCTCGACGTGGCGGGTGATGTTCTCGAGCACGACAATGGCGTCATCGACCACGAAGCCGGTGGCCACGGTCAGCGACATCAGGCTGATATTGTCGAGGCTGAACTTGCAGACATACATCACCGCCAGCGTGCCGAGCAGCGAAGTGACCACGGCGATGGCCGGGATCAGGGTCGCTCGTCCGTTGCGCAGGAAGACCAGAACCACCGCCACCACCAGCACGGTAGAGAGCAGCAGCGTCCGCTCCACCTCGAACAGGGAGGCGCGGATCGAGGTCGTGCGGTCGGCGGTGATGGTCAGGTCGATCACGCCGGTCTGCTGCAGTTGCGCCTGCAGCTCCGGCAACAGCGCCTTGATGCTGTCCACCACGGCGACCACGTTGGCCGAGGCCTCCTTGGTGATGTTGACGTTGATGGAGTCCTTGCCGTTGTAGAGGCCGATGTTGCGGGTGTTCTCCGCGCCGTCGTAGACGTGGGCGACGTCCGACAACCGCACGGCCGCGCCGTTGCGATAAGCGATGATCAGTCCCTTGTAGTCCGCCGCCTTGGTGCCGAGGTCGTTGGTATAGATCTGCTGGTGGCGGCCGGCGATATCGAGGGCGCCCTTGGGCTGGGGTACCGGGTTGAAGGCGCCGATGGCGGCGCGCACGTCCTCCAGCCCGATGCCGTATTGCGACAGCACGCGCGGGTTCAGGTCCACGCGCACGGCGGGCGAGGCCCCCCCCTGCACGTCCACCGAGCCGACGCCGGACACCTGGCTGAGCTTCTGCTGCAGGATGGTGGCCGCCGCGTCGTAGATCTGCGGCTTGGACAGGGTCGGCGAGGTCAGGGCGAAGCTGATCACCGGCGCATCGGCCGGATTGATCTTACGATACTGCGGCGGGCTGCGCAGGGTCGCCGGCAGGTCGGCGCGCGCGGCGTTGATCGCGGCCTGCACATCCCGCGCTGCGCCGTCGATGTCGCGGTCGAGGTCGAACTGCATGATGATCCGCGACTGCCCCGTCTGGGACTGCGAGGTCATGTCGGTGACCGAGGCGATGTTGCCGAGGCGTCGCTCCAGCGGGGTCGCCACCGTGGTGGCCATGACCTCGGGGCTGCCGCCGGGCAGGTTGGCGCTGACGAAGATCGCCGGGATGTCGAGGGCCGGCAGCGACGCCACCGGCAGCACGAAATAGGCGGCGACTCCGACCAGCGCGATGGCGAAGGTCAGGAGGATGGTCGCCACCGGCCGCCGGATGAAGACGGCGGAGGGGTTCACGAGGGGTGGCCCTCCGGCTCGGCGTCGTCAGGCCCGCCGTCACGACCGAGATCGCGGCGTTCCTGCTCGTCCTGCGCTTCGTCCTGGCCACGGGTCGGGTTCTGCCCGCTCTGGCCGCGCTCGTAGCGGACGGGACTTTCCGGATCGCGCTTGGACAGGCGCTGGGCTATCTTGTCGAACCAGATGTAGATGACCGGCGTGGTGAACAGGGTCAGCAGCTGCGAGGCGATCAGGCCGCCGATGATGGAGATGCCGAGCGGCATGCGCAGCTCCGACCCCATGCCGCCGCCGAGCCACAGGGGCACCGCGCCGAGCAGGGCCGCCATGGTGGTCATCAGGATGGGACGCAGACGAAGCAGCGCCGCCTGGTGGATCGCGCTCTGCGAATCCATGCCCTCGTTCCGCTCCGCATCGAGGGCGAAGTCGATCATCATGATGGCGTTCTTCTTGACGATGCCGAACAGCAGCACGATGCCGATGATACCGATCACCCCGAGATCCTGACCCGCCAGCAGCAGGGCCAGCAGCGCGCCGATGGCGGCCGATGGTAGGGTCGACAGGATGGTGACCGGGTGGACGAAGCTCTCATAGAGCACGCCCAGCACGATGTAGATCGCCACCACCGCCGCCAGCACCAGCCACAGCTCGTTTGAGAGCGAGGACTGGAAGGCCGCCGCCGCGCCGAGGAAGGTAGTGTTCACCGAGGCGGGGATTTTCATATCCTTCTCGATGGCCTTGACCTTGTCGACCGCCGTTCCGAGGGCCACGCCCTTGCCGAGGTTGAAGGAGATGGTCGCCGCCGGGAACTGGCCCACATGGGTCACCAGCAACGGCGAGGTCTGCTCGCGCACCGTGGCGATGGCGGTCAGCGGCACGTTCGTGCCCGAGCTGGACTGCAGATAGATCGAAGCCAGGGCGTCGGGTGAACGCTGCAGGTCCGGCTGGCTTTCGAGGATCACCCGGTACTGGTTGGACTGGGTGAAGATGGTGGAGACGATGCGCTGGCCGAAGGCGTCGTAGAGGGCGTTGTCCACCGAGGAGAGCGACACGCCGAGGCGCGCGGCGGTATCGCGGTCCACGTCGATATAGGCCGACAGCCCCTTGGTCTGGGCGTCGCTCGACACCGTCTCGAACTGCTTCAGCGTGCTGAGCTTGTCCACCAGCTGTTGCGACAGGTTGGCGAGCAGGGCCGGATCCGCGCCTTCCAGCACGAACTGGTACTGCGTGCGGCTAACATTGGAGTCGATGGTCAGATCCTGCACCGGCTGGAAGTAGCCGACCATGCCGGTGACGTTGGCGGTCTCGCGCTGCAGGCGGCGGATCACTTCGGAGGCGTCGGCGCGGTGCTGGTCGATATCCTTCAGCTGGATCAGCACCCGGCCCTGGTTGAGGGTCTGGTTCTGGTTGTCCACACCCACGAAGGAAGAGACGCTGACCACGTCCGGATCGGTGAGGATGGCTTCGGCGAAGGCCTTCTGACGCTGACCCATCTCAGAATAGGAGATGGTCTGCGAAGCCTCGGTCACGCCCTGGATCAGGCCGGTGTCCTGGGTCGGGAACAGGCCCTTGGGAATGATGATGTAGAGAAAGGCGGTGAGTACGAAGGTGCCGATGGCGATGAACAGGGTCGCCGTCTGACGCGCCAGCACCCAGGTCAGCGCGGTGTCATAGTGCTTGGAAATCCACTGAAAGCCCTCGTCCAGCCGGTGGTTCAGCCGGCCATAGGCGGTGCGTTTGTCCTCGTTGGGCGCGGACAGCCACAGGGCGCACAGGGACGGCACAAGGGTCAGCGAGACGATGGCCGAGATCACGATGGTGATGGCCAGAGTGATGGCGAACTCGCGGAACAGCCGCCCCACCACGTCGCCCATGAACAGCAGCGGGATCAGCACCGCCAGCAGCGACAGGGTCAGCGAGATGATGGTGAAGCCGATCTCGCCCGATCCGCGATAGGCCGCGGTCTTGCGGTCCTCTCCATCCTCGATGTGGCGCGAGATGTTCTCGATCATGACGATGGCGTCGTCGACCACGAACCCGGTGGCGATGGTCAGCGCCATCAGGGTCAGGTTGTTGAGCGAGAACTTGCACAGGTACATCACCGCGAAGGCGCCCACGAGCGACAGGGGCACGGCGATGCCGGAGATGGCCGTGGCGGCGAGGTTGCGCAGGAACAGGAACATCACCAGCACGACCAGGGCCACGGACAGGGCCAGCTCGAACTCCACGTCCTTGACGCTGGCGCGGATGGTGGTGGTGCGGTCGGTGAGCGGGGTCATAACGACCCCCGTCGGCAGGGAGTCCTCGAGCGCCGTGGCGTCGGGCTTGCCCTTCAGCTTCTCCCGGCACTTGTCGTCGCCGCAATAGGTGAGCGGCAGCATCTTCTTGATCTGGTCCGCCACCTGGATGACGTTGGCGCCGGGCTGACGCTGGATGTTCAGGATCACCGCGGGCGTCGTGCCGCTGAGGGCGCCCAGATAGCTGTTCTCTGCCCCATCGACGATGGTCGCCACGTCGCTCAGCCGGATCGGCGCGCCGTTGCGATAGGCGATGATCAGACTCGCATAGTCCTTGGCGGTGGCGAGCTGGTCGTTGGAATTGATGGCGTAGGAGCGCACCGTGCCGTCGATCTGGCCCTTGGCGCCGTTCACGTTCGCCGAACCGATCGAGGTTCGCAGGGTCTCCAGGGTCAGCCCATAGGAGGCCAGCGCGCGCGGATTGGCCTGGATCCGTACCGCCGGACGCTGGCCGCCGGAGACGCTCACGAGACCGACGCCGGGCACTTGGCTCAGCTTCTGCGCCAGGCGCGTGTCGGCGATGTCCTCCACCTGGGTCAGCGGCAGGGTGGTGGACGACAGGGCGATGGACAGGATCGGCGCGTCGGCCGGATTGATCTTGGCGTAGATCGGCGGCGCGGGAATGTCCGACGGAAGCAGGTTGCCCGAGGCGTTGATCGCCGCCTGCACCTCCTGCTCGGCCACGTCCAGCGTCAGGGCCAGGCTGAACTGCAGGGTGATGATCGAGGCGCCGGCGGACGAGACGGAGGTCATCCGCGCCAGGCCGGGCATCTCCCCGAACTGCCGCTCCAGAGGCGCGGTGATCGACGAGGTCATCACGTCCGGTGATGCGCCCGGATAGAAGGTCTGCACCTGGATGGTCGGGTAGTCGACCTCCGGCAGGGCGGACAGGGGCAGGAACTGGAAGCCCACCGCCCCGGCCAGGAAGATGGCCATCATCAGCAGCGAGGTGGCGATGGGCCGGGAGATGAACAGGTGCGACGGGCTCAGCTGCCCGCGCCCGGGACCGCCCGCGCTTTCTTCGCCGTCATCCGCGTTGTCGCGGGGCGGCTCCTGGGTCGGGGGACGCTCGCTCATTGCGGGCCGCCGCCGCCCCCGCCGCCCTGCATGCGCGCACGCATCTGGGCCCGCAGTTCGGTCATCTTGGCCCGCTGGTCAGGACGCAGGACGCCGTCGATCTGCTTGTCCATGGCCTCACGCGCCGCCTTGCCCGCCGCCATGTCTCCGCTCTGGTAAGCAGTCATGATCTTGGGACGGCCCGCGTCGGTGATGGCCTGGATCTTGGCCTGCTGGGCCGGATCGAGGTTCAGCGGGGCGAACATGGCCTGCAGGCGCGCGCTCATATGTCCGCCGCCGGAAGCGCCGCTCGCCGCCGGAGCCGCGGCGCCTTGTGCAGGGGCGCCCGACGGAGCGTCCTCGTGGCCGTGACTGTGCGCCTGACCCGCGACCGTCGCTGTTCCCGCGGCGCCGGGAGCGCTGGCGGTAGCGGCGGGGGCCGGACCCGCAGCGCCCGAGTCCGCAGCGCCCGGACCCGCAGCGCTCGAGCCAGCGCCGCCGGGCGACATCGCCGTCGATTGGTTGCCGAGCGGGGTCGGGGCCACCGTACCGCCGGGGTGTTGGCCGGGCTTGCAGCGCATGCCGGCCATAGGGTCGGCGGCCTTGGCCTTGGGGCTGAGCAGACCGAACAGGTTGAACAGCGTCTTGGGCGGCGCCGCCTGAGGCGCTCCACTCGCCGCTCCACCCGCGCCGCCGCGACCACCGGCCGCCGGAGCTCCACCGCCAGGCGCGCCGCCGGATGCCGCTGCGCCGCCCATCCGGGCGCCGGCAGGGATGCAGTCGCCGGGCAGGAACACCTTCTGACCATCGCGCAGGCGGTCCGAGCCGTCGGTCACCACGATCTCGTCCGGGTCGAGGCCCGAAGTAATGGCCGTATTGTCGCCCACCGCCGGACCGGTCTTGACCGTGCGCATCTCCACCGTGTTGGCGGGCGGATTCACCACCCAGACGAACAGGCCGTTGGCGCCGCGCAGCACGGCGGAAGTCGGGATCAGCACGCTGTCGTGCAGGGTGTCGACCAGCAGGCGGATATTGACGAACTGGTTGGGATAGAGCGCGCCGTCGCGATTGTCGAAGCGCGCCTTGGCCCGCACCGTGCCGGTGGTGGTGTCCACCTGGTTGTCGAGGGTGAGCAACTGGCCGAGGGCGAGCTGGGTCTTCTGGGTGCGATCGAACGCCGCCGCCTCGAGCACCGCGCCCGAATGGCTGCGCTTGTTGACCTGCGCCAGGTTGTCTTCCGGCACGGTGAACAGCACGTCGATGGGCGTCACCTCGGTGACGACGACGATGCCGTTGGTGTCGCCGGCGGTGACATAGTTGCCCGCATCCACCTGGCGCAAACCCACCCGCCCCGTCACCGGCGAGGTGATGCGGCAGTAGATCAGGTTCAGCTTCTGCGCGGCGATGGCCGCCTGGTCGTTCTTGATGGTGCCTTCGTACTGACGAACGAGGGCTTTCTGGGTATCCACCTGCTGGCTGGCGATGGAGTCCTGCGACAGCAGGGTCTCGTAGCGCTTCAGGTCGATACGGGCGTTGTCGAGCAGGGCCTGGTCGTGGGCCAGCGTACCTTGGGCCTGCAGCAGCGCCTGTTCATAAGGGCGCGGGTCCACCTGGGCGAGGAGCTGGCCCTTGGCGACCATCTGCCCTTCCTTGAACGCCACGCTCAGCAGTTGTCCCGAGATCTGCGCACGCACCGTCACCGTCTGGGCCGGGGTCGCCGTACCGAGCGCATAGATATAGATCGGGACATCGCCCTTGACGGACTTGGCCGCGCCGACCGTGGCCGGAGCGCCGCC
>CAIOYC010000024.1 GCA_903862425.1 uncultured Caulobacterales bacterium
CCCGCGATCACGCCCACGAAGCCGAAGGGACCTGGGTCGCGCCAGGCGCCCCGGAGGCGCAACGGATCACGCGGAGCATCCCAGCTTCGTCGAAACCCACAGCGCACTATCCCACGGTCCCGGACGGGGCCGGGATGCTCCGCACCCTCCCCACACCGGTTTGCAGCCGTAGAGCGCGCAGGTGCGCCTGTGCGCCTCTTGTCCAGCTCCCAAACGGCATCACTCCCTCGGACCTGATCCAAGGGGCGCTCACTCAGTCCCGACACCGGCCTTGGCCGACGGCCCTCGAGTCGAGAATTATGGAGGCGGAAAAGAGAGAAGTGAAAGCGGATCGGCGGTGGACGGCGTGACCTCTATCTCCTTTGATCGAGCCAGTCCTTGACGGTGCGGTCGACCAGGTCCTGGGCGTCGTGCTGGACGAAGTGGCCGGCGGTGGGGATCATCAGGAGGGTGGTGTCGGCCGTCACGTGGTCCCAGGTGCCGGCGTGGCCGGCGGCGTTGAGGGCGGTGTCCTTCATGCCGTGGATCACCAGCACCGGGACCTTGATCGGCGACACAGGGGGCGGCGGAGGCGCGTTGGGATCGCCGATGTTCTTGGGATAGTTCGCCTTGTAATAGTTGAGCATGGCGGCGAAGTCCGAGCGCTTGAACGCCTCCACATAGCCGGGCTTCTCGGCGGGATCCTTGACCCAGCCGGCCAGCCCCTCGGCGGTTAGGGTCTTTTCCGCCCCCTCCTTCTGGAAGTTGCGGGCGTACTGGCTGTTCTTCTGCTGCACCGGGTCGGTAGCCATCTCGTGCGCGAAGGTGGTGGGGTGGGGAACGGCCATGATGACGAGCTTGTCGACGAGGTCCGGCCGGTTGATCGCCACCTGCCAGGCGATGGCGGCGCCCCAGTCATGGCCGATGACGATGGCGCTCGTCCGCCCCTCGGCCTTGATCACTGCGGCGACGTCGTTGATCAGGTTGGGCATGGCGTAGGCGATGACGCCCTGCGGCTTGTCCGACAGATTATAGCCGCGAAGGTCGAGCGCCGCGGTGCGGTAATGGTCCGCCGACAGGGTGGCGATCATCGGCTTCCACGTGGCCCAATAGTCGGGAAAGCCGTGGATCATCACCACCAGCGGCCCGGACCCGGCGGCGACATAGTGGATCTTCACGCCGGCGTCGTTGGCGTAATGATCCTCCAGCGCCGGGCCGCCGGCCGCGTGCGCGCCGCCCGCCAGCAGGGCCAGCACCAGGGCCGCGCCCATCAGGCCGATCCGTTTCATCCTCGCCTCCCTTATGATTAGCCGGACCGTCGCGCGCGATCTGAACAACGTCAAGTCGGTCATGGCCAAGCTAGTCGAAATCGCGCTAACCTCCGCGCAACATGGCCGGTGCACGGCCGGATCATCGGGAGAAGCTCCATGAACGCTCTTGTCGCCCTCGTCACCCTGGCCGCCATGCTCATCTATCTCGCCACCGTGTTCGGCGTGGGCGGCGCACGGCGCAAGAGCGGCATCCGCGCCCCCGCCATGACCGGCGACCCGCTGCTCGAGCGCGCCGTGCGGGTACAGATGAACACGCTCGAATGGCTGCCCATCTTCCTGGTGACCCTGTGGCTGTTCGACGTCTTCGTGCCCGCGCCCTACGGCCCCTATGGCGCGGCGGGGCTCGGCGTCGTGTGGATCGTGGGGCGCTATGTCTACATGACCGGCTACATGGCCGATGCGTCCAAGCGTTCGACCGGGTTCATGGTGCAGGGACTGGCCTGCCTCCTGCTGTTGCTGGGCGCGATCGGCGGCGCGGGCTGGGCGTTGGTCAGGGGCGGCTAGGATCGAATTCTGGTAGAGCGCGGCCGACGCTCCGGCTAATCAGGGCGTATGGTCTGGCCCGTCGATCCGCAGAAATACGCCGTCTTCTTCGGCGTCATGACGGTGATGGCGGCCGCGCCCGGACCCGCCAACCTGTTCTCCGTCGCCAACGGCATGCAGAAGGGTTGGCGTGCGGTGGTCGAAGGCGTGGTGGGGATGAACCTCGCCTCCCTCGCCTGGTTCGCCGCCGCCGCTCTTGGCCTCGGCGCCCTGATCGCCGCCTTTCCGGCGGTGTTCAAGCTGCTGGCCTGGGTTGGCGCGGCCTATGTGGGCTGGCTCGGCCTGAAGTCGCTCTGGGCCGCCTATAAGGACAGGGGCGGCCCGGCCCACGCCCTGATCCGCCCCGGCCGCTCGCCCTTCGTCGACGGGTTCATGGTGCAGATCACCAACCCCAAGGCGCTGGTCTTCTTCACCGCCGTCCTGCCGCCTTTCATCGCGGTCAAGCAGCCGTTCGCCCCGCAGCTGCTGATGTTCGCGGCGACCACCATCGGCCTCGATATCTGCACCATGTCCCTCTACGGTCTCGGCGGCGCGGCGCTGGCGGCGCGCATGACCGAGCCGCATTTCCGGCGCGGGTTCTCGATCTTCGTGGGCGTGCTGCTGGTCGGCGCGGCGATATTGATCGCCACCCGCTGAGGGGAATTCGGGCGCAAACCAAGCTTCACCGTTTCATTCACGCAATGGAGCAACCTTGCGGCGGCCACAGTCGTTTGCCACGGTATACCGACGAACCCGCATCCGCGGGCGCTCGCCCTTGGGAGTACGCCATGAAGCGCCTCGTTCTTCCCCTGCTCGCGGTCGCGGGCCTCGCCCTAGCCGGTTGTGAGACGGCCACCCCCTACCAGCCGATCGGCCTGCACGGGAGTCAGGCGTCCGGCGGATATTCCGATCAGCAGATCGAAGGCAATCGCTGGCGCGTGACCTTCGCCGGCAATACCCTGACCTCGCGCGAGACCGTGGAGCGCTACCTGCTCTACCGCGCCGCCGAGCTGACGGTGCAGCAGGGCTTCGACTGGTTCACGCCCACCGACCGGAACACGGACAAGCAGACCGACACCTATGTGGATCCGCTCTATGGCCCCGGCTACGGCTGGGGTCCGCGCTGGGGCTTCTACCGTCGCGGCTACGGCTGGGGTTACGGCCGCTGGGGCGATCCGTTCTGGGGTGCGCCGCTGGATGTGAACCAGGTCAGTCAGTACCAGGCCTCGGCTGAGGTGATCATGGGCAAAGGGCCGAAACCGACTGAGCACGCCTTTGACGCCCGCTCAGTGATCGAGCACCTGGGTCCAAGCCTGAAGCGGCCCACCGGCAGCTAAGCCGCAATGACCCAGCGGAAGGCGGCGGCGAAGGTGACGCCGCCGTCATTTTGCTTGACGGTTCAACGCCTAAGCGTATTCTGAACGCCGACAAGATGCGGCGGCCCTTGCGGGTCAGATCAGCGCCCCAGGAGGACCCGATGGCTCACGACATGATCGTTCAGGACGGCAAGCCTAAAGACGGCAATATCACCAAGGACGCCATGTACGACGCGGTGGCGCCGGACGATTTCGAGTCCATGCTCGAACTCGACAGGTACGGCAACCGCACCTCCGCCTTCGACAAGATCATCACCGCCACCCACGACCACTTCTGGGATCCGCTGGATCCCCGCTACATCGATTTCTCCGAGCCCTTCGACATGGAGAACGAGGCGCTGATGCCGGACGATCTGTTCCCGGCCCTCCAGTGTCCCTCGGTCCAGGCCGCCCTGGCCGACCCCAAGGACCGCATCCGCTTCATCAACGAGAGCACCCGCTGGAGCCTCTCCTCGATCCTGCACGGCGAGCAGGGGGCGCTGAACCTGTCGGCCTCGCTCTGCCACGTGCTGAAGGACCAGGGCGCGCAGGAATACGCCGCCAACCAGGCCCGCGAAGAGGCGCGCCACGTCACTGCTTTCGCCAAATACATTCACGCTCGCTGGGGTCGCCCCATGCCTTGCGGCCCGGTGCTGAAGGACCTGCTGATCGAGATCATCGGCGCGCCGGAAGTCTACAAGAAGATCATCGGCATGCAGATGCTGGTGGAGGGGCTCGCCATGGGCGCCTTCGCCACCTTCTTCGTCAAGACCAACGACCCGCTGATGAAGAAGCTGATGCAGCTGGTGATGACCGACGAGGCCTTCCACCACAAGTTCGGGAAGATCTGGGCCGACCGCACGGTGCCGAAGCTGGAACCCGCAGAGCACGCCATTGTCGAGGACTGGGCAGCGCACTGCTTCCAGACCCTGCTGTTCAACCTCGTCGGCCCGCACCAGCAGGCGGAGATGTACCGCTCCTTCGGCCTCGACCCGGATGTGGTTATGGCCGAACTCGGCGTCATCGCCACCGATGAGGCGCGTCGCGAGGACATGAAGGAAGCGACCAACATCTTCCGCGTCCTGATCAAGACCCTGCTGAACGCCGGCATCATCTCCGACCGCACCCGCGCCTTCTACGGCATGTACGTCGACATGGACGAACTGAAGGCCGAGGGCGAGCGTATGGTCGGCGACGACATCGCCGACGAGGGCATCGCCTACCTCAAGACCATCAATTTCCGCGGCGCCTCGGTCACCAGCATGATGGCGGCCGAGTAGAGCCTATCGCAACATGTCCGCCGAATAGCGGCCATATCTAAGTGCCAGCTTCAGCGCCCCGCCGGAACCAACCGGTGGGGCGTTTGCGTTAAGGCGCGTCGTCGGTAGGGAACCTGCATGAAGAGAATGACCGTGAGCGCCAACGGCATCGTCCTGGGCTTGGCCGCGCTCGCCCTGGCCGCCGCCACGCCCGCTTCGGCCTTCACCCCACCCGCCCCGCCGACCAAGGCCGTCGACCTGCCTCGCTATGAGGGCCGCTGGTACGAGATCGCCCGCATGCCCAACGGCTTCGAAAAGGGCCGAGAGTGCGAGGCCGCCACCGCCGACTACATCCCCGACGCCAAAGGCCAGATCAATGTCGTGCAGACCTGCCATCGCGGCGCGCCGGATGGCCCAGAAAAGGTCTACCGAGCTTCCGCCCGCATCCTCGACCCCGGTACGAACGCCAAGTTCAAGCTGACCTTCTTCCTGGTGCTCTCAAAGGAATACTGGGTGCTCGACTATGCGCCCGACTATCACTGGGCCATCCTGGCCGACACCTCCGGCAAATTTCTCTGGTTGTTCTCCAAGAGCCCGACCTTGCCGGCCGGCGAGCGCGACACACTGGTGGAGCGCATTCATGCTCTCGGCTACGACACGGGGCGGCTCGAATTCCCGGCCCATAAATAAGCGGCCGCGTCCGCCAGTGTTCAGGCGTTGAATAGGCGCCGCCCAATGCAAACGCTGAAAATCACGCCGCTAGACTGCTGATTGATCTCGCCGCAGGCGATCACGCTGGACGCCATTAACCCTGCGCGGCAGTTTGAGTTCAGGGGAACTGCATCGGGGCGCGGTCGGCATGAAGGTCGTTACGACACTTCTCAAACTTGTCTTTGCTGCGGCGGTGCTTTGCCTTGGCTGGATGACGCTGAAGCCGCTGGCCACCGCGGCGTGGCCGCTCGACGGCTTCCTCCAGCCCTGGATCGAACGCGCCGCCACCGCAGGTCCGATCGACCGGATCGGGCTTGGCGTGGTTATCCTGCTGTTCGGCGCGGCCTGCCTGCTCGCCGCCGTGCCCAAGTCCGTGAAGGACCGGTCGCCGCGCAAGGCGCCTGGCCCTCTCTTCATGGAGCCAGAGGCCCTGGCCATCTCGCACGCCGCCACCGGGCCAGAAACCACCGTTCACGACCCCTTCACGACGATCGCGGGCGCGGCGGACGCATCGCCAGAGCCTGACGCCCAGCACGTAGTCCATGCGGAACCTGACACCGCCGCAGATCCGGCGCCTGAGCAAACGGAGCCCGCGCTCCAGCCCGTTCTCGACGCCGTAGCCGAGCCGGTCGTTTCGCCCACAATAGAGGCTGAGACTGCACCCGCCGATTTCCTCGACGAACTCGCCGGCGCGCGTCAGGCCCTGATGGCGGCTCCGTCGCCTTCCGCCCGGAGCCGCCTCGCCGATCTTCTGAAGAAGGAGGGCGATATTGCCGAGGGCGAGGGCCGGCTCGACCACGCCATCACCGCCTACGAGGAGAGCGTCGAACTGCGCCGGGCCGTCCTGGCGGCGGATGACCACAGCGCCCGTGAACAACGCTGGCTCTGGACCACCCTTGAGAGCCTGGCCGAATGTCGGGAGGATCGGGGCCACCGCACCCGCGCCGCCGCCCTCTATCGCGAGGGGCTGGAGGCGGGCGAGCGCGCCACGGCCCTGGCCCCCAATGAGCTCGCCTATCCGGCAGAACTGGAAACCACCCGCGCCCGCCTCGCGGCGCTCGAAGCCCAGCTAGTGATCTGAGCCATTATCTGCCTGGGGAAGGCCTAGCCTTCGACCGCCGCCTCGGGCCGATCATCGCCGAGCGATACCTCTTCGTGCCAGCGCCCCTTGGCGTCCTCCCAGCTTATGCCGTGAGTCTGGCCGGGCTTCTGCTGCTCGCGCGCTGCATAACGAGCCGCGGCGAGGGCGAAGTCGTGCGTCTTGAACGTTTCCGAATAGGAGCCGTCGACCCTATAGGCCCAGCCCCCGTCATGTTCGACGATCTCGTAGATCACCTTGGTCACGACGCTCTCCCTGATCTGAAGGCGAACCCTACAGCAAATCAGGCCTTACAGGGAGAAACTGGAGCGGGCGAAGAGATTCGAACTCTCGACCCCAACCTTGGCAAGGTTGTGCTCTACCACTGAGCTACGCCCGCTCGGCGCACGGGGGCGAACAGCGCCGCCCCGCGAAGAGGCGGTCTTTAAGCAGAGAGCCGCCGCCAATGCAAGGCGCCTTCTGACGCCGATCTATCGACCGAGCCTGAGGCTCTTCAGCCGGCGCTTGTTCAGGTGGTCGGCGGGGGCCGGGCCCTTGTCCTCGGGCACCTCGCCGCGGAAATAGAAGCGCTGCCAGGCCTCGCGCACCGCTTCCGGATCGCGCTTGCCGAGCTTCTTGTTGAACTCTTCGCGCTGGCGGCCCCAGGCCTCGTACTGTTCCTTGTAGGCCGGGTCCGAGGTGAAGGAGCGCTGGATCGGCTGCACCTCGTCCATGGCCCGGTGCGGCACGAGGTTGAAGAAGCAGAACGGCTCGCCCTTCTCGAAGCGCACACGACCGGGGCGGGTGAAATGCCAGTTCATGGTGAAGGGGAAGGGCAGCCAATCCGTCTCCACCAGGCCCTGCAGGGGTTGGATGCCGTCCTTGATCCAGTTGGGGGGGCCGCCACACACGAGGTCCCAGCCCGGCTGCGTGCGGAACAGGTAGCCCGGATGGAAGGTGACTACGCCGTGCGAGAAGTGCGATTTCACGAAGTCATGAAAATCCGGGTGCGGGCGATCAGGGCGAAAGACGATGTCCTTTGTGTCATTGCCGCCATTCCACTCTGCCGTGAAGGCCATGGGGCATAGGATCTCCCACCCGGTGGTATTGGCCATGGTGAGGGGCAGGCAGCGATAGGGATGGCGCTGGGCGAAGCGGTCCATCCAGGCGCGCTGCGGGCGCCCCGGCACGATCTCCGGCGGACGGGCGGTGGTGGGGAAGCACTCCAGCTCCATGATGGTCGCCACTTGGGGCGGTCCATTGAAGACGGGCGGCTGGGGGGTGTCAGGCGAAGAGGTCACGCTGTTCCGTCTCGATGGGATGGGTGGCGGTGCGGCGGCTGAGCAGGAAGATCGCCTGTTCGGCGCGCCAGTTCTCAAGCGGACCGAGGGCGTTCATGGCCCGCGCCGGGCGGTTCTGCACCAAGGCGGCGGCGGCCTCGATGCGCAGGCCGAGCTCCTGACAAAGGTCGGTGAAGTCGCGCAGGGTGCATAGGTGGATGTTGGAGGTCGCCCACCAAGCCTCGGGCAGGGCTCTAGTCTCCGGCATCCGCCCGCGCACCATCAGCGAGGCGCGCACCCGCCAGTGGGCGAAGTTCGGGAATGAGACGATGGCCCGATCCGCCAGCCGCAATAGCTCCTCCAGCACAGTGCGTGGGTTGCGCATGGCCTGCAGGGCCTGGGAAAGTATAGCGTAGTCGAAGCTGGCGTCGGAAAACTCCGCCAGATCGCGCTCGGCGTCGCCCTGCATTACGGCGAGACCCTTGGCGAGGCAGGCGGAAACCTCCGCCGCGCCGATCTCGACGCCGCGCCCGTCCACGTCCTTCTCGGCGCGCAGGCGCTCAAGCAGGACGCCCTCGCCGCAGGCCACGTCGAGGACGCGCGCGCCGGGACGCACAAGGCGCAGGATCTCGTCGAAGTCGTGCCGGTCCGTGGGCTTGAACTGGATCACGGCGCCGCTCTCATAGCTGGGCCGCCTCCGCCGCCGAGGCGAGGAAGCCCGTCAGGGCTGCCGTCATCACCGGTTCGTCAAGCAGGAAGGCGTCGTGGCCCTTATCGCTGTCCACCTCCACAAAGCTGGTCCGCGCCCCAGCGGCGTTCAGCGCCCGCACCACCCGGCGGCTTTCGCTGGTCGGATAGAGCCAGTCGGTGGTGAATGAGATGACGCAGAAGCGCACGTCCCGCGCCCGCTCAAACGCTTTGGCCATCTGCCCGCCATAGGCGGCGGCGAGGTCGAAATAGTCGGTGGCGCGGGTGATGTAGAGATAAGCGTTGGCGTCGAAGCGATCGACGAAGGCCGCTCCCTGGTGGCGCAGATAGCTCTCCACCTGAAAGTCGGCGTCGAAGCCCCACGACAGGCCGTCGCGCTGCAGCTCGCGACCGAACTTCCGCTGCAAGGCCGGTTCCGACAGGTAGGTTATATGCGCCGCCATGCGGGCCACCGCCAGTCCCTTTTCGGGCCGCACGCCCGCCGCCTGATAGGCCCCGCCGCGCCAGTCGGGATCGGCCATGATCGCTTGGCGCCCCACTTCGTGGAAGGCGATGTTCTGCGCCGTGTGCCGGCCCGCCGAGGCGAGGCAGACCGCGGCGGAGATGCGCTCGGGAAAGGCGTGCGCCCATTGCAACACCTGCATCCCGCCCATGGAGCCGCCCACGACGGCGAACAGCCGCTCGATCCCCATCGTCTCCAGCATCATCGCTTGGGCGCACACCATGTCGGCGATGGTGATGACGGGGAAGCTCAGGCCATAGGGCTTGCCAGTGGCAGGATCATCCGACGCAGGCCCCGTGGAGCCCATGCAGCCGCCGATCACGTTGGAGCCGATGACAAACCAGCGGTCCGTGTCCAGGGGTAGGCCCGGCCCCACCATCTTCGCCCACCAGCCCGGCTTGCCGCTGACAGGATGGATGCCTGAGACATACTGGTCTCCCGTAAGGGCGTGGCAGACCAGGATGGCGTTGGAGCGATCCGGGTTCAGCGTCCCATAGGTCTGGTAGGCGACTTCCACCCCATGCAGCACGCCGCCGGACTCCAGTCGCAGCGGAGCCGGCAGGCGGGCGATCCCGCCCCCTGTCTGCATACCGACTTCCGGATCCGCCCGGCTCAAAACCTCGACCATCCGGCGGTTGGACCGCGCGACGCCGCCGCTGTCAACGCGCAGCCCGTCGCGGCGGAGCGTCGCGCTCGGTGAGTAGGTCCCGCCGGTTCAAGGTAGACCCAAAGAGAAGCCATGCCCGTCCTCCCAAATAGCTGTCGAACATGTGGGCAGAACGTGCAGCAAGCCATGCCCTTGCCGAGCCGCGCCCCAGGGCTTAGAGGCTCGGCCATGTCGAACCGCATCGAGATCGGCCGCACAGAGGGGCGATGGTGAAGGCCGCGGGGCCTGTTTCCACCACTAACCCCTATGCCTGCCTGGCTCAGCGCCAGGCCACCGATTTGACGGACCTTACCCATGACCGACACACTCACACCTGCTGACCCCGCGCCTGCTGACAAGGCGCCTGCCTACCAGGGTCCCAAGCGGATCCTCTCCGGCATCCAGGCTTCGGGCAGCCTGCACCTCGGCAACTATCTCGGGGCGTTGAAGCGCTTCGTCGAGATGCAGGACGACGCCCCCACCTTTGTCTTCGTGGCCGACCTGCACGCCATCACCGTGCCGCAGGACCCCGCCCTGCTCGGCGCCCAGACCCGCGAGATCGCCGCCGCCTACCTCGCCTCGGGCCTTGATCCCGGTCGCTCCACCATCTTCCCGCAGTCGGCGGTGCGCGAGCACGCCGAACTGGCCTGGATCTTCAACTGCGTCGCGCGCCTCGGCTGGCTCGACCGGATGACCCAGTTCAAGGAGAAGTCGGGCAAGCACAAGGAGCGCTCGTCGGTGGGCCTCTATACCTATCCGGTGCTCCAGGCGGCCGACATCCTGCTCTATCGCGCCACCCACGTGCCGGTGGGCGAGGACCAGAAACAGCATCTGGAGCTGACCCGCGACATCGCCCAGAAGTTCAACAACGACTTTGGGGCGCCCCAGGGACAGCCCAACTTCTTTCCCCTGCCCGAACCGGTGATCCAGGGGCCTGCCACGCGAGTCATGAGCCTGCGCGACGGGGCGGCGAAGATGTCCAAGTCCGACCCCTCCGACCAGTCGAGGATAAACCTGCTCGACGACGCCGACACCATCGCCGCCAAGGTCCGCAAGGCCCGCACCGACCCCGAACCTCTGCCCGAGACGCTCGAAGAGCTGAAGACGCGGGCCGAAGCCGACAATCTGGTCGGCATCTACGCCGCCCTCGCCGACGAAGCGAAGGCTGCGGTGCTGGCGCGCTTCGCGGGGCAGGGCTTTGGCGTGTTCAAGCCCGCCCTGGCGGAACTGGCCGTGGAGAAACTGGGGCCCGTCACGGCGGAGATGCGACGGCTGATGGCCGACCCCGCCGAGATCGACCGGGTGCTGGCCGCCGGAGCCGAGCGCGCACGCGAAGTGGCGGCGCCGATCCTGGCCGAGACCCGCGCCAAGGTGGGCTTCTGGCAAGGCGGAACCGTATGAGGCTGAACCGCCTGTTGATCGCCGCGGCGACGACCGTGGCCTTGTCCGGGGCCGCTGAAGCGGCGCCGACCCCGACCGTGATCGTCAGCGAGGCGGTGATCCGTCCTGCGCCCAAGGGCCTGCCGACCACGGCCGCCTATGTCACCCTGCGCAATCCGGGCCGCACGGCGGTGAAGCTGGTGAAGGTGACCTGCGCCTGCGCCAGCTCGGTGGCCCCGCATGAGACCATGGAGATGGACGGCATGATGCACATGCACGCCCTCGGCGCCGTCACCATTCCGCCCAGAGGTGAGGTGACCTTCGCCCCCGGCGGCATGCACCTGATGGTCACCGGCCTGAAGCGCGACATCCGGGCGGGCGAGACTACGCCCATGACCCTTACCTTCGACAGGGGGCGCCCCCTCACCGTGCGCTTCCACGCCGAACGCTGACGCCTACGCCGCCCGAACGCGGGCGGGCCGTATCGCTGATGGATCGCTTATGCGCGGTGGGTGGATGCTCCACCTCATGCCAATGCCCATGACGCCCCGTCTGTGGATCGCGCTGGTCGGCGTCGGAGGGTTCATCGCCCTGCTGCTGACGGCCCGCCTCGTCCCCCCGCACGCCGACGAAATCCGCGTCGCCGCCTTCGCCTGGTTCCTGGCCTTCGGGGTCTATGAGATGGTCTGGCGCGCCCGCGATCGTCGCAGGCGGTGATCGCCGCTTGAGTGGGCGCGCGCGCGGCCCTATCTTCATGGACGGCGGGTCTTGCTGCGGCTCGCGTCGAAGGCAAACATATCCCACCGACCTTAATTCACTCATAGGGAGCTGTCCCTGTCCGCGGCCGTGGCTGCGAGCATATGGCGCCCACCTGGTAATCCAGGTCTGAGGGGATTGAACCGCCCTTCACGGTCCTCGCGGCGCCGCCACCCTTTCTTCGCCCGGGTGGCCTTCGATGACGGCTTATGTCGCCCTGCTCCGCGCCGTGAATGTGGGCGGGACGGGCAAGCTGCCCATGACCGAACTCAAGGCCCTGTGCGACACGGCCGGCTTTGCCAGGACGCGCACCTATATCGCCAGCGGCAACGCCCTGTTCGAGAGCGATCTTTCCGAAGCCGAAGTCCAGGCGAAGCTGGAAGCCGCGCTGGCGACGTACGCCGGCAGGCCGGTGGGTGTGCACGTTCGCACGGGCGCCGAGATGGCCGCCGTCGCCGCCGCCAATCCTTATCCCGACGCACCGGGCAATCGCGTGGCGGCCATCTTCATCGAAGGGACCCCGCCCGCCGATGCGCTGGACCACGCCAGCGGCGTGAACGGCGAGCTTATGACGCTCGGCGAGCGGGTGATCTACGTCCACTACGGCGACGGCATGGCCGACAGCAAACTCAAGATTCCCGCCGCGAAGACGGGCACCGCCCGCAACCTCAACACCGTGGTCAAGCTGGCTGAGTTGGCGGCGGGGCTCTGAGGCCCTTCGACCCCTCGATACGGGATCGCTCGTCGCCACAACTGTCCGTTTTCGCGAAAATCGCCGGACATCCCGGACATCCGGCCACTTCCCCGCCGCCCGCCGATCCGCCGCGCGCGCTGGGCGGGCTGACAGGCGCTCATCTTGCTGGACGATCGATCCGCGAGGTTCATACGGGCAGTTTAGGGCCGTTTATTCTCCGGGGGAGAAGATAGGCAGCCGGTAGCGTAAGCCTTTGTTCTATTGATTCTTTTTACCAACTGGGCCATGGAGAAGCGTTGGTGGTATCCTCGCTTAGGTGGAAGGTTCGGGAAGGGTGGGAGCAGTCCGGCCATTCCACCATCATTCTCGTCATGCCCGGACTTGTTCCGGGCACCCATGGTGGGACGCTTCAACCATTCAGCCGGTCGTAGAGGTCGAGCCAGTCTGGATTGTCCGCTTCGATCAGGTTGATCTTCCACCGGCGCGGATAGCCCTTGATCGTATGCTCGCGGCGGATGGCGTTGACGATCAGTTCATGCGGCTGAAACCAGACCAGCCGCCGGACGCCATAGCGGTTCGTGAAGCTCTTGTTGACGCCCTCGCGGTGCTCGAAAACCCGCCGCGACAGGTCGCTGGTGACGCCGGTGTAGAGCGTACCGTTCTTCCGGCTC
>CAIOYC010000025.1 GCA_903862425.1 uncultured Caulobacterales bacterium
CAGCCGCTCCGCCGTGCATGACGCGCGTCGCAGGCGCAGCGTATTATCCCGCTCGATCACCCCCCGCCGCCTCAATTCGGGCTGGATCCGTGAGCCCTCCCCGGTGCGACGGGATAGCTACAGAGGACCACGGCTCTCGGGCGCCGGGGACAAATAAAGTTCGGCCGGCGGTCTGTCCGCGCTTCTCCACCGCCGTCCAACACCCCCACTTCCGTCACGCCCGGACTCGTTCCGGGCGCCCATGGCGCAACGGCTTCCGGCACAACGCTTTGCACGGACAAGCTTTGCACCCGCTCCGCCCTCCGATCGCCCAGTGGATGGATGCCCGGAACAAGTCCGGGCATGACGGAGCGAGGGGTGTTGGGGAGCGGGGGCGCTATCCCCAAACTCTCCCCCGGATGAACGGGGCGCTATCCTCGCATTCGCGCGCCGCGGGCGGGCGTGGAGGGCGCATCAGCACGGCGGCTGGTGTTCGAGCTCCCAGCGTTTGCGCAGCACAGGCAGGCGCTCGCCGAACGGGGTCTCCAGGGTGTGGGCTTCGGAAATGCGGTCGGTGCGGAAATGACGGAAGGCCTGGCGCAGCACGCACCAGGCCACGACCATGCGCACCTCCTCCATATAGGCGATCAGGATGGGCCAGATAGTGCGCTCGCTGGCCTGGCCGTTCACGTCGGCATAGCGGATGCGCACCGCGCGCTGGTCGCGGATCGCCGCGCGCATGCGGGCCACGTCGAACCCGTCCGCCGGGCGCGGCTTGAACGACAGGGGGCGAAGGCCGGCGTCGAGCAGGACCGGACGCAGAGGCTCCGGGATCGCCGCGTGCAACTTGGCCACAAGGTCGCGGGCGCCGCGCGCCAGGGCCTCGTCGCCCCGCTGCGCCACCCAGGCGGCGCCGAGCACGGCGGCCTCCAGCTCGTCCGGGGTAAGCATGAGCGGCGGCATGTCGTAGTCGGCGTCGATCACATAACCGGTGCCCGCCTCGCCCCGGATCGGCACCCGCTGGGCGATCAGCTCGGCCATGTCGCGATAGAGGGTGCGCAACGACACCTCCAGCTCCTCGGCCAGTTCGCGACCCGTCACCGGGCGGCGATGGCGGCGCAGCACCTGGATGATCTGGAACAGGCGTTCGGTTCGTCGCATGGCCCTATCCTACTGCCGGGCTCCTGACATGGATGTGTCAGCAGCTTGGCGCCAGTAGCGGCAAGGTCGGGGTCAGGCCGCCTGGGAGGCCGAAGCGCCCGAGAGCTTGAGGAGGAGGCGCGCCCGCGTCGGCGAATCGAGCTTGTTGTCGGGATCGCGCAGGGCGCGGATGGCGGCCATGTGCTGCTCGACCACCGAGCGGATCACCTCGCCGCGCTCCACCGACAGGGCCAGATAGCCGAGCAGGGAGGTGATGGCGGCGGCCAGGTCCGGGTCGGCGTGATGGAAGGCGGTAGCCTGCAGATCGACCGCCTGTTCCAGCATGCCCTTCAGCGCCTGCTTGGGGCGCAGTTCGTACAGATCGAGCTGCTGGCGAAAATTCGTCTCCGCCGCGGCGAAGGCGCCGGCAAGGCGCTGGGTTTCGGCGCTGTCCGAACGGCGCTTCTTGGAGCCCACGAACTCGCCCGAATTGAACCGGCGCCGGTCGGGACCGACATACATCTTGGCTTCGATCCACTGGCGCGGCTTCAGCGTAACGTTCTCCACCCGCTTGAACAGGTGTCCAGCCGTGAAGGGCTTGACCAGGAATTCGTGCGCGCCGGCGTCGCGGGCGGCCTTGATGGCGCCTTCGCGGGGCTGCGCGGCCATCACCACCACTGGCGCCTTGCGGGCGTTCAGCGCGCCGCGGCGCAGGCGATGGGTCAGCTCCACGCCGTCGAGGTCCGGGCCGGCCAGATCGGTGAACACGATCTGCGGATCGAACTCGGCGGCGATGTCTAAGGCGCGCTCGGTCTGGGTGGCGTAGACGGGCTGGCGGGCGCCCATTTCCTTCATCAGTTCGCCGAGCAGCCGGGCCGAGGCGACGCTGGCATCCACCACCAGCACGCGCTCGATCTGGCGACCGATGCGGGCGAGCATTCTCGGATCGGCGTTGAACACTCAAGGCTCCAGGCAGCGGATAGTGACGCTACCTATGTCGCAAGCGCGTAAAGATCGGATTGACGAAGCTAAGCCGTATGAGGCTTCAATCCCCGTCGCGGCGGCCTCCGCTGCCCGAATCGCTGGAGCGGCGGCGCGAGCTGTAGGGCGCCTCGGTCTTGGCTCGCTCCCAGTCGGCCGCGCCGCCCGGCGGCTTGCGGAACAGGCGCGGCGCCCCGTCGCGGCGGACGATGGCGAAGAGGTTGGCGCCCTTGTCGTAGATCAGGGTGTCGCCGTTCGGGCGCCCGACCTTCTCAGCGCCCTTGGGCGGATGCTCGATGAAGGCGCGAGCCTTCCGGGCATAGTCCTTGGCGTCGCGCGCGCCCACGGAGGCGCCCCACTTGTCGAACTGATAGTCCACATTCTCCTGGGCGGAGTGGTTGCGGTTGTCGGCCCAGATCGGCTTGCCGTCGAGCAGCGGGGTCGGCGTGTGCGGCCGGGCTTCGCCGCCGTAGGAGGAGGACCGGCTGGCCGTGGCCGAGTGGTCTCGCGCCGGCGCGCTGGCGTCGCCCCGATCGCATCCCCACAGGGCGATCATCCCCGCCAGAGCCGTGCTGGCCACCACGATCCGCAACCTGCCCATGAACCCTCCTGTCCCATAGCGTGTGTGAATGGGAACATAGTGGCAACAAATCAGATTAACAATAAACCCTCGCGCGAGTGTTCGGCCGAAGACGCGCGCGGCGCTTTGAGCTAAACCAACGCCATGACGAAGAGCGTGCTGTTGATCGTCGGCGGGGGCATCGCCGCCTATAAGGCCTTGGGGCTGGTGCGTCTGCTGCGCAAGGCCGGGATCGGTGTGCGGCCGGTGCTGACGCGGGCGGGGGCCGAGTTCGTCACGCCCCTGTCCCTCGCCGCCCTGGCGGAGGCGGCGGTGCGTAGCGACCTGTTCTCCCTCACAGACGAGGCCCAGATGGGGCATATCGAGCTGTCGCGCGCGGCGGATCTCGTGGTGGTCGCCCCGGCCACCGCGGACCTGATGGCCAAGTGCGCGGGCGGGCTGGCGGGCGATCTGGCCTCAACCGCCCTGCTCGCCACCGACAAGCCGGTGCTGATGGCCCCGGCCATGAACGTGCGTATGTGGCTGCACCCCGCCACGCAGCGCAACCTCGCCACGCTGAAGGCCGACGGCGTGCGCTTCGTCGGCCCCGATGAGGGGGCTATGGCCTGCGGCGAGTTCGGCGCCGGCCGGATGGCCGAGCCGGAGGTGATCTTCGAGGCGATCCAGGCCCTGCTGGCGGGCGAGGCGGCGCGGCCCCTGCTCGGCAAGCGTGCCCTGGTCACCGCCGGGCCGACGCTGGAGCCGATCGATCCGGTCCGCTTCCTGTCCAATCGGTCCAGCGGCAGGCAGGGCTACGCCATCGCCGGCGCCCTCGCCCGGCTCGGGGCCGAGGTGACTCTGGTCTCCGGTCCCACCGCCCTCGATGCGCCGGGCGGGGTGAAGCGGGTCTGGGTCGAGACGGCGGAGCAGATGCTCGCCGCCTGTCATGTCGCGCAGGGAGCGGGCCGGATCGATATCGCCGTGCTGGTCGCCGCCGTGGCCGACTGGCGTCCCGCCGAAGCCCTGCCGCGCAAGCTGAAGAAGGGCGCGGGCGGGCCGCCGGCCCTGACCCTCGCCGAGACGCCGGACATCCTCGCCGCCCTGTCGAGGCCCGGTCCCGATCGCCCGAGCCTGGTGGTCGGCTTCGCCGCCGAGACCGACACGGTGGAGGCCAACGCCCGGGCCAAGCTGGCGAAAAAAGGTTGCGATATCATCGTCGCCAACGACGTCTCCGGCGACGTGATGGGCGGGGCGGAGAACGTTGTCTCCATCGTCCGCCGCGAAGGCGTGGAGCATTGGCCGCGCCTGCCCAAGAACGAAGTGGCGATGCGGCTGGCTCACCTGTTCGCGGAATCGGTGCACTAGGGCGTCATGACCGAGTTCGCCCCAACCACCGTCCAGGTCCGTCGCCTGCCCCATTCGGACGGGCTGCCTCTGCCGTCCTACGAGACGGCCCATGCTGCGGGGATGGACCTGCGCGCCGCCGTGCCGCACGACGCCCCACTGACCCTTCAGCCCGGCTCCTGGCTGGTGGTTCCAACGGGGCTCGCCATCGCCCTGCGGGAGGGGTGCGAGGCTCAGATAAGGCCGCGCTCGGGCCTGGCGGCCAAGCATGGGATCACCTGCCTCAACAGCCCCGGCACCATCGACGCGGACTATCGGGGCGAGGTCAAAGTGATCCTGATCAATCACGGCCCCGAAGCCTTTGTCATCCGGCGCGGCGAGCGCATCGCCCAGATGGTCATCGCCCCCGTGGTGCAGGCGCGTTGGGTTGAAGTCGAAACGCTGGACGAAACCGCGCGCGGTGCGGGCGGGTTCGGCTCCACCGGGCGCTGATCCGCCCTGCGGCCAAGCAGAAGGGCCGGCGGTGAGGCCGGCCCTTCCTCGTCTGGTCGGTCTGCGCCTTACGGCATCAGCACCGTGTCCACCACGTGGATCACGCCGTTCGACTGATAGACATTGGCGATGGTGACGGTGGACATGCCGCCCTTGGCGTCGGTCAGCACCACCGTGCCGTCGCTGGCCGAGACCATCAGCGGCTCGCCCTGCACCGTGGTCAGCGAACCATGGTTGGCGGCCAGCTTCATCAGGTCCTTGGCCGAATATTTGCCCGCCACCACGTGGTAGGTGAGGATCTTGGTCAGCGTATCCTTGTTCTCCGGCTTGACCAGGGTCTCGACCGTGCCTGCCGGCAGCTTGGCGAAGGCCTCGTTGGTCGGTGCGAACACGGTGAAGGGGCCTGCGCCGTTCAGGGTATCGACCAGGCCGGCGGCCTTCACGGCGGCGACCAGGGTGGTGTGGTCCTTCGAATTGACCGCATTCTCGACGATGGTCTTGGACGGATACATGGCCGCGCCGCCGACCATCGGATCGGTCATCTTGTCGGCATGGGCGAAGGCGGCGGGGGCCGAAGCGAGGGCGAGCGAAGCCAGGGCCACGGCAAGGCCGCGACGGGGGAACGAGTTCATGGTGGGGATCCGTAGAGGGCGGCCCCGTCCTGCGGGGTCGAAGTCAGCTACGGGGCGATGGCGCAGGCGGATGCGACAGGGCGTCGCAGATGGTTCGGCGCGGCCCCTGTCAGAGCCGGGATTGCACCGCCGCGACGATGGCTTCGGCGGTGATGCCGAACTGCTTGTAGAGCACCGTGTCGGGGGCCGAGGCGCCGAAGCCGGTCATGCCGACGAAGCCGCCGTCCGTACCGATGAAGGCATCCCAGCCCTGACGCACCGCCGCCTCCACCGCCACGCGGACCGGAGCCGAACCGAGGGTCGCTGTCTTGTAGGCGCCAGGCTGGGCCTCGAACAGCTCGAAGCAGGGGACGGAGACCACGCGCGTGGGCACGCCCTGCGCCTGCAAGACGTCGCGGGCGGCGACGGCTAGGCCGACCTCGGAGCCGCTGGCGAAGAGGCTCGCCCTGGCCGCGCCGCCCTCGGCGGGCAGCAGTTCGTAGGCGCCCCTGGCCGACAGGTTTTCGCTCGCGTCGCCGCGCACGCCCGGCGTCTTCTGGCGCGACAAGGCCATGATGGAGGGCGTGGTCCGGGTCTGCAGGGCCAGGCGCCAGCACTCCGCCGCCTCCACCCCGTCGGCGGGGCGGAAGACGTTGAGGTTGGGCATGGCGCGCAGTGACGCCAGATGCTCCACCGGCTGGTGGGTCGGGCCATCCTCGCCGAGGCCGATGGAGTCGTGGGTCATCACATGGATCACCCGGACGCCCATCAGGGCGCCGAGGCGGATGGCGGGGCGCGAATAGTCGGCGAAGGCTAGGAACGTGCCCGAGTACGGGATCACGCCGCCGTGCAGGGCCATGCCGTTCATCGCCGCCGCCATGCCGAACTCGCGCACGCCGTAATGGACGTAGCGACCGGCATAGTCCGGCGTGTCAAAGGCGACCATGCCCTTGGTGAAGGTATTGTTGGAGCCCGTCAGGTCCGCCGAACCGCCGATCATCGCCGGGATTGAGGGAATGAGCGCTTCCAGCGCCGCGCCGGACTGGGCGCGAGTGGCGGCGGCGGGCTTGTCGGTCGCCATTTTGGCGAGGTGGGCGTCCAGCACGGCGAAGGCGTCGGCGGGTAGGTCGTTGCGGATCACCTGTGCTTCGAACAGGGGCGCATCGGCCGAGCTCTTCAGTCGCTCCGCCCAGGTTCGGCGGTGCTTGGAGCCCCGACGCCCGACGCTCTTCCAGGCGGCGGCGATGTCTTCCGGCACGGTGAAGGGCGGCGCGGTCCAGCCCATGGCCGCGCGCGCCTCGGCGATCTCCTTGTCGAACAGGGTATAGCCGTGGCTGTGATGGTCCCCTTCCTTCGGACCGGCGCCCTTGGAGATCAGGGTCTTGCAGGCGATCAGGGTCGGACGGTCCTGCTTGACGGCCCAGCGCAGGGCGGCGGCGATCTTGCCGTGATCGTGTCCGTCCACCGCCTTCACCGCCCAGCCGGCGGCCTTGAAGCGGGCCTGCTGGTCGCCGCGCTCGGCGATGGTGGCTTCGCCGTCGATGGTGGTGTCGTTGTCGTCGAACAGGACGCAGAGCTTGTTCAGCTTCAGCCGGCCGGCGAGCGATAAGGCCTCATGGCTCACCCCCTCCATCAGGCATCCGTCGCCGGCGATCACCCAGGTACGGTGATCCACCAGATCGTCGCCGAAGCGGGCGTTCAGGTGACGCTCGGCCATGGCCATGCCGACCGAGGTGGCGAGACCCTGGCCGAGGGGGCCGGTGGTGCACTCCACGCCGGGCGTATGGCCATATTCAGGGTGGCCCGGGGTCTTCGAGCCCCACTGACGGAAGTTTTCGATCTCCGCCATCGTCACCGCCTTGAAGCCGGTGAGGTGGAGCAGGGAATAGAGCAGCATCGAGCCGTGACCCGCCGACAGCACGAAGCGGTCCCGGTCGGCCCAGTCGGGCTTGGCGGCGTCGAACTTGAGGAACCTGGACCACAGCACCGTGGCCACGTCGGCCATGCCCATCGGCATGCCCTGGTGGCCGGACTTGGCGCGGTGGACGGCGTCCATGGACAGGACGCGAATGGCGTCGGCCATGACGACAGGCGAAACGGTAGCCATCAGAATATCCCCCGAAAGTCCAAGGCAAAGCTTGCTTTGCCTCCGCCCGCTTCCGTGCGCAACCCTTCGCGCTATCCTCCGGCTCGGCTATACAGGATAGGAGAGTCGCGTACGGAGGCGCCGATGGCGCAGGATCTGCCCCTGGAAAGCCCGATGGACCAGGCCGTGCGGCGGCTGGAGCAGGCGCTGGCGACGCTGCAGGCCCGTGTCGCCGCCCGGGTCGAACGCGTGGCCGAAGACGAGAACGGCGACCTGTTCGCCCAGGCCCAGGTAAGCGAGGATCGCACCCGGCTGCTGGCCGAACTCGACGCAGCCCGCGCTCGCGAACAGGCGCTGGAGGAAGTCGCGGCGGAAGCCTCGGCGGCCCTGGGCCGCGCCGCAGCCGAAGTCCGGGCGGCCCTCGCTGCAGGAGAACACTGAGCATGGCCAGCAGAAGTGGAAGCCGGTTTTGCGCCCGGCCATGCGAAAAGGACTATATCTGATGGCGACGGTCAGTGTGAGCGTGAACGGCCACCACTACCCTGTCGGTTGCGAGGATGGGCAGGAAAGGCATGTGGAGGCCCTCGCCCGCGAATTCGACGCCAAGGTGCGCGAAGTGGGCTCGCAGGTGGGTAAGGTGACGGAGCTGCGCCTGTTTTTGATGGCGGCCCTGGTGCTGGCGGACGAGAGCGCCGACCTGCGCACCCGTCTGGCCGAATGCCAGGAGAAGCTCGGCCGCTCGCAGTCCGACGACGCGCTTTCGGACATCCGCGCTATACAGGCCATCGACGCCGCCGCAGGACAGATAGAGGCGCTGGCGGAGGGTCTCGCCTGACGGCGGACTCTTGGAACGGACGCAAGGCTGGGCCATTTGTCACCCGACAAGGCCAAGCTGGGCCTGCGTCGCGTAGTCGGAACCTGAGTATTTGACCCACGACACCGCCGCCGCCAATCGCGACGCCGCCGCCTTTCTGTCGGGTGATGGCGAGATGGCCGCGCGCATCCGCGCCTTCGACTGGTCCGCGTCGCTGGGCCCGATCGCTGACTGGCCGGCCAGCCTGAAGACTACGGTGGGCCTCATGGTTCACTCGCCCGTCCCGATCGTCCTGCTGTGGGGTCTGGACGGCGTCATGATCTATAACGACGCCTATTCGGTCTTCGCCGGAGGACGCCATCCCGCTCTGCTCGGCTCACGGGTGCGCGAGGGCTGGCCCGAGGTCGCCGACTTCAACGACAACGTCATGCGGGTCGGGCTGGCGGGCGGCAGGCTGCAATACAAGGACCAGGAACTCATCCTGCATCGCTCCGGCGCGCCCGAGCGGGTATGGATGAATCTCGACTATTCGCCGGTGATCGACGAAAGCGGCGGGCCGGGCGGCGTGATCGCCATCGTCATCGAGACCACCGAGCGCGTCCTCGCGGAGCGCCGCGCCGTCGCTGAGCAGGAGAGGCAACAGCGCCTGTTGACCCAGATGCCGGGGTTCGCCGGCGTATTGCATGGGCCGGAGCACGTCTTCGAATATGTGAACGAAGCCTACCGCGATATTTCAGGCCGGCGCGACCTGCTTGGTCTGAGCGTGCGCCAGGCCTTTCCCGACATCGACGGACAGGGCTTTTACGAACTGCTGGACCAGGTCTACGCGACCGGGGAGCGGTACGTGGCGCACGGCCTGCCGATCAGCCTGTCGGGCGACGACGCCCCGCGCTTCATCGACCTGCTTTACGAGCCGATCCGCGACGAACAGGGCGCCGTCACCGGCATCTTCGTCGGCGGCTACGACGCGACGGAGGCCTATCGAACCTCGGCCGCCCTCGCCGACCTGAACGCCACCCTGGAGCAGCGGGTGGAGGAGCGGACCCGCGCGCTGAAGGACTCAGAGGATTTCGCCCGCCTCGCCCTGTCGGCGGTAAGCGGGGTCGGGGTCTGGACCTATGATGTCGCCACCGACAAGTTCACCATCGACGCCGCCATCTCCAAGCTCTACGGCCACGATCCCGAAGCCGGCGCGGCGGGCCTGTCGCCGGCGGAATTCCTGGTCAATGTTCACCCCGAAGATCGCGCCGCCCTCGCCGCGACCCTGGCGGGGGGACTGAAACGGCCGGGCGATCTGGAGCTCGAATACCGGCTCTGTCATCCCGATGGTTCGGTGCATTGGGTGCTGTCGCGCGGTCACACCTATTTCAAGGACGGCAAGCCGGTGCGTCGGACCGGCGTCGGCATCGACACCACCCGCAACCACCAGCTCGAAGACCAGCTGCGCCAGAGCCAGAAGATGGAGGCGGTGGGCCAGCTCACCGGCGGCATCGCTCACGACTTCAACAACCTGCTCACCGCCATCAGCGGTAGCCTGGAACTACTGGAGACGCGCATCGGCCAGGGGCGGCTGGCGGGGGTTGAGCGATACATCTCCGCGGCGCAGAGCGCCTCGCGCCGGGCGGCGGCGCTGACCCAGCGGCTGCTGGCCTTCTCCCGCCGCCAGACCCTCGATCCGCGCCCCACGGACGTGAACAAGCTGGTCGCCGGGTTGGAGGAGCTGATCCGTCGCACGGTCGGTCCTACGGTGGAGCTCGAAGTGGTGGGAGCGGGCGGCCTGTGGCCGACGCGGATCGACCCGTCGCAGCTGGAGAACGCGCTTCTCAACCTCTGCATCAACGGCCGCGACGCCATGGCCCCCGCGGGCGGGCGTCTGACCATCGAGACGGCCAACAAGTGGCTGGACGAGCGGGCCGCGCGCGACCGAGACCTCGCGCCCGGCCAATATGTCTCGCTCTGCGTCACAGATACGGGCACCGGCATGAACCCGGAGACCGTGGCGCGGGCCTTCGACCCCTTCTTCACCACCAAGCCGCTTGGCGAGGGGACGGGCCTGGGCCTCTCCATGGTCTATGGTTTCGTGCGCCAGTCCGGCGGGCAGGTGCGAATCTACACCGAACTCGGCAGCGGCACGACCATGTGCCTTTATCTGCCGCGCTATGTCGGCGATCTCGACGAGGACGACGTCATGCTCGGCGACACCATCGACCCTGGTGACGGCGAAACCGTGCTGGTGATCGACGACGAGCCCGCCGTGCGCATGCTGATCGTCGAGGTGCTGGAGGACAACGGCTACAACGTCATCGAGGCGGGCGACGGCGCGGCGGGCCTGCGCGTGCTGGAAACCGACGCCCGGGTCGATCTTTTGATCACCGATGTCGGCCTGCCCGGCGGCATGAACGGCAGGCAGGTGGCGGACGCGGCGCGGGTGTCCCGGCCGGATCTGAAGGTCCTGTTCATCACCGGCTATGCGGAGAACGCCGCCGTGGGCAACGGACATCTTGAGGTGGGGATGGAGGTGATCACCAAACCCTTTGTCATCACTGCCCTCGCCGCCAAGATCCGGGAACTGATCGACCGGCTCTGATCCTGTCTGGATCAAAATGTCGCCAATCCCTAACGGCCGCTAACCGCCTTTGTTGGCCAGCCTTTTACCCCTTCCGACGCAAGGTCCGGCCCGACCGGAGAACCGCAGAGTCTGCGCGGCGATCTGCGGCGTTTGGGGATGCCATCGTGCTGGATCGGTTGAAGCGTGTGATCGAAAGGTTCGCGAGATCGCGGGCGGGTTCGATCGCGCCGATGTTCGCCATCATCGGCACCTTCGCCCTCATGCCGGCTGTCGCCGTCGGCGTGGACGTGGCGCGCGGCATGACCGGCCGCAACAATCTCCAGGACTCGCTCGACGCCGCCGCCCTGGCCGTCGCCCACCTGCCCGCGGGTTCCAGCCAGGCGACCATTACCAGCACGGCCCAGTCCTGGCTGAACGCCAACCTTCAGAATTCCGGCTCGCTCGGCCCGGTGACATTGACCGTCACTATGGGAACGCAACAGGTCGACCTCAACGCCGCCTCAACCGTCACCACCTCGCTCGGCGCGCTCGGCTCGTTCGGCGGGCTCAGCCAGCTGCCGGTAAAGGCGCACTCGACGGTGAAATGGGGCCTGAATCACATCGAGCTGGCCATGGTGCTCGATAACACCGGCTCCATGTCCGACGACAACAAGCTGTCCAGCCTGCAGTCCGCCGCCTCAAGCCTGGTCGACACCCTGTCGGCGTCCGCCACCCAGAGCGGCGACCCCAATGCGCTGAAGATCGGCGTGGTGCCCTTCTCCATGACCGTCAATGTCGGCTCGACCTATCAGACGGCGACCTGGATGTCGGGGGCCATGCCCACCGCCTATGGCACGGACATCTTCTCTACGACGGGCGTCAACCGCTTCACCCTGCTGAAGAATATGAGCACGAGCTGGGGCGGTTGCGTCGAGAGCCGCCCGATGCCCTACGACGTGCAGGACACCGCGCCCAACGCCAGCGTTCCGGCCACGCTGTTCGTGCCCTTCTTCGCGCCGGACGAACCTGACGACTATTCTATTCAATACTCCAGCTACAGCGGAAACTACGACTATAAGAACGGAAAATACTACTACAATTTCTACAACAATTATCTGGCCGATGGCACGACCAGCACCAATTTCAGCACGCGGCAGGGTAATTCAGGCAAGTATACGAGCAAGCCTGCAAGCGGCACGCACCCCTATTGGGGGGGCGCCATCGGTCCCAACGCCGGGTGTCAGACCGCGCCGCTGCTGCGCCTGACGACCACCATGTCGACGGTGAAGACCGAACTCAACGCCATGGTGGCGGCCGGCGACACGGAGATCCCGCTCGGCATGATGTGGGGTTGGCATCTGCTGTCGCCGAGCGCCCCCTTCGCCGACGGCGCCGCCTATGGCGCGCCCAATACGATCAAGATCGTGGTTCTGGTGACCGATGGTCAGAACACCTATGGCACCGGCATGAACGGCAACAACAATTCGGCCTACACCGCGCTCGGCTATGTCTGGCAGAACCGCATCTCCACCAACGCCGGCGACTATTCCAACCCGGCGGCGGCGCTGAACGACCGGTTGACCAAGGTCTGCGCGAACATGAAAGCCGCCGGCGTCGTGGTCTATACCGTCCCGGTGGAAGTCACCGACACGACGATCAAGAGTCTGCTATCCGGTTGCGCGTCGTCGAGCGACAAGTACATCGACGTATCCTCGTCATCCCAGCTGCAGGCGGCGTTCAACAACATCGCCGGCTCGATCTCCTCGCTGCGGATCGCCAACTAGGCGCGAAGCGTAAGGCCCGGCTGGCGCAAACGCCGGTTCGGGCCTACATCCGTGGCCATGGACATCTTCATCAACATCGTCATCGCCCTGGCCATGCTGGCGGTGCTGGCCAGCCTGTTCGCCGGCTTCTACACCGTGGTGCGCGGCGGCGAGTTCGCCCGCGCCAACTCCAACAAGTTCATGCGCTATCGGGTCATCACCCAAGCCGTCGCCGTGGCGGCCCTGACCATCGGCTTCATCTACAAGATGAGCCACTAGGCCGTCGGCGGGAGCGCGGTCGTGGTCACTCTGAACCGCATCTATACCCGCACCGGCGACAAGGGGGGCACCAGCCTCGCCACCGGTGAGAAGGTCCGCAAGCACGACCTGCGCGTCGAAGCCTATGGCGCCGTGGACGAGGCCAATGCCTGTGTCGGCCTGTGCCGCCTGCACTCCGCCGCCGATCCCGTCCTCGACGCCATGCTGGGCCGGATCCAGAACGAGCTGTTCGACCTTGGGGCCGACCTCGCCACCCCGGACCGTCCGGACCGGCCGTTGGGCTGGGAGGCGCTGCGCATCCTCGAAGGCCAGGTGGAAAGGCTGGAGGCCGAGATCGACAGCCTGAATGGCGACCTGTCCGACCTGACCAGCTTCATCCTGCCGGCCGGCACGGCCCTGGCCACGCACCTGCACCTGGCCCGCACGGTCTGTCGCCGAGCCGAGCGCATCGCCGTCCGCCTCGCCGACCAGCCGGACGAACCGGTCAGCGCTGCAGCGATCAAGTATCTGAACCGGCTGTCGGACCTGCTGTTCGTCATGGCCCGCCACGCCAACAAGGCCGAAGGCGACGTGCTCTGGCAGCCGGGCGCGACCCGCTAGACCTTGGCCCGCGCCAGCATGGTGATGTGGATGGTGCGGCGGATGCGGAAACCGAGCGTTTCGTAGAGCCTGATGGTGGCGGTGTGCGCCGCATAGGCGTGCAGGAAGGGCGTCTCGCCGCGCGCCAGCATGCGCCGCGCCGTCACCCGCATCAGCCCGGCGGCATAGCCGTGGCCCCGATGATCCGGATGGGTGCAGACGCCGCTGACCTCGCGAAACCCCGGTATCTTCATCCGCTCGCCGGCCATGGCCACCAGCCGCCCGTCCATCTTGACGCCGATGAAGTCTCCGAGCCGGTTGGTGCGCGGGGCGAAGGGGCCGGGCTGAGTCAGGGTGGCGAGGGCCAGCATCTCCGGCGCGTCGGCGTCGGTGAGGGCCTCATAGGCGAAGCCGGGTTCGCCCGGCGTGATCGCGTCGGCCACCATCTGCACCGCCTCCGCCTCGACCGTGGCGACGAGGCTGGGCGGGACTGGCTGCACTTCGGCCTCCGCCCGGGCGATCACACCCTCCACAGGCGCCATGGCGGCGAGAGCGGCCAGGCTTTCAGGCGAGGTGTCGGCGCAAGCGGCGAAGGGGCCGTAAGCGGGGTCGAGACGGCGTGCGCGCGCGTCGCCCAAAGCGAATTTCGACCAGCCGGTCGCCAGCGCCGACCAGACCGGCCGATCCAGGGGGTGGCCGTGCGCCACCTTACATCAGCCGTGAGCGCAGGGTCTGGGAGAGCAGGTCGATCAGGCTCACCGCCACTACGATCACCAGCACGATCACCGCCGTCTGGCCGTACTTGAAGGCGTTCAGGCTATCGAACAGCAATTGGCCGATACCGCCCGCGCCGATCAGGCCGAGCACGGTGGCGGAGCGGGCGTTGCTTTCGAACCGGTAGAGGGCATAGCTGGTCCACAGCGGGGCCACCTGCGGGAAGATGCCCCAGATCACCTCGTGCAGGCGCGAACCGCCCACGGCCTTCACGCCCTCCACCGGCTGCGGGTCGATGGATTCCACCGCCTCGGAAAACAGCTTGGCCAGGACGCCGCCGGTATTGATGGCGATGGCGACGACGCCGGCGAAGGGGCCGAGGCCCACGGCGACCAGGAACAGGGTGGCCACCACCAGGTCCGGGATGGCGCGCAGCACGTCGAGCAGGCGGCGCACCGGCTGCTGGATCCAGGCCGGCGATACGTTCTTGGACGCCAGAAGGCCCAGGGGCACGGCGATCAGGATGGCGAGGAAGGTGCCCCACAGGGCGATCTGGATCGTCAGCCACATGGCCGCGACATAGTCCTGCCAGAGGGTGAAGTCCGGGTGGAGGAAGGACTGGGTCAGGCGCTGGGTGTTGGCGGAGTTGGTGACGATCAGGCTCGCCTTCCACATCTCCACCGGCCCGAAGGAGATCAGCAGCAGGAACAGCACCCCGCCCCAGACCAGCACGCCGATGGCCCGCTGCGGCTTGGTGGGGGCCACGGGGTTCGAGGCGTCTCTCGGGACGAACAGGGCGACGAGCACCAGGGCGACGAGGCCGAGGAAGACCCAGGTCTCCCAGCGCCGGCCGCTCTTCACCCCGTCGAAATAGCTGTTCCAGCGGGTCAGCATGGTCGGCGCCTTGCCCGAGACCGGGGTCTGGGCGGCGACGTAGTTCTGCATCTGCACCACCGGCGCCAGATAGGCGTTGTCTGCGGGCGGGAAGGCCGAATACTTCAGCTTCTTCAATATCTCGCGCTGATGGTCGCCCTCCGCGCCCGGCGCCGTGCCATAGGAGTTGAAGAAGCTGCGCAGCTTGGCCTTAACGCCCTCAGGCAGGTCCTTGCGGTAGAGGATCGAGGCCTCTGGCAGGTCGGGCGAGGACCAGATCACCTCGGTCCGGTCGACCGCCGCCTTCACCTCCGGCGAGCCGGAGCGGTAATAGGCCAGGCCCACCGAATTGTTGGTGGCGGCGTCCACGAGGCCGGTCGAGACCGACAGCATGTTGTTCTGGTGGCTGGCCGAGCGCACCTGCTTGAAGCAGGTATTGGGATCGATGTGCCTGGGTCCGAACAGGAACACCTTCGGCGCCAGAGTGCCGGACGTGGAGGTCGGGTCGCCAAGGCCGAAGCTCAGCGTGTGGTCGCACTTCAGCAGCTTGTCGAGGGTGAGGCCCGAGCCCTTCCTGGCCAGGATCACCGAATTGTAGGTGCCGCGGCCGTGATCGTCGATGGTGCGCGCGAACACCTCGGCATTGGCGCGCTTGATCGCCTCCACCGCGGTCTGGGCGGAGAACCAGCCCACCTGGGTCTGGTTGAAGGCCATGGCCTGGATCAGGGTCGTATAGTTGGACGAGTAGAAGGCCTTCACCTTCAGCCCGGTCTGGGACTGCAGGTCGTCGATCAACGGCTGCCAGTACGACGACATGGACTGCTGGTCTTCCGCCGACAGGATCGAGAAATTGATCGTCTGCGCGGCGGGATCGGTGTTGGGGTGCTGGGCGTACGCTGCGCCACTGAGGCTGAGCGCGCCGATCAGGGCGATGAGGGCGGCGAGGAGGCGCTTCACTGGGCCGCTCCTGCGTCGCCGTTGGAGCCGCGCAGCTCGATGGGCGCGTCCGGGCCGAGCACGTCCTCGATCTCCGGGCCGTAGATGTCCACCAGCATGGGACGGCTGAGGCCGGAGGGCGGGCCGTCATAGATGATCCTGCCCGCTTTGAGCGCCACGATGCGGCGGCAATAGCGGATGGCGTACTCCACGTGGTGCAGGGTGATGATGACCGTCAGCCCGTCCTTGGCGTTCAGCTCCGACAGGGTGGCCATGACCCGCCGGGCGGAGACGGGGTCGAGCGAGGCCACCGGCTCGTCGGCCAGGATGCTCTCGGCCCCTTGCACCAGGGTGCGGGCGATGGCGCCGCGCTGCTGCTGCCCACCGGACAGGGTGTTGGCCCGCTGGGCGGCGTATTCGGCGACGCCCACGCGGGTCAGGGCCTCCATGGCCCGCTTGCGATCCTCGCTCGGCCACCAGCCCAAGGCGCCGCGCCAGCCGGGGACCTTGGCCAGGGCGCCGACCATGACGTTGGAGAACAGGCTGAGGCGTCCCACCAGATTGAACTGCTGGAAGATGAAGCCGGTGCGAGCGCGCGCCTCGCGCACCCTGTCGGTCAGGTGGCCGCCCTCCTGGATAACTAGGCCGGCGGTGCGGACCCTGCCGCCCTTGTCGATGCGCACCAGACCGGTGAGGGTGCGCAGCAGGGTGGACTTGCCCGAGCCGGACGGACCGATCAGGGCGACCATCTCGCCCTTAGCCACATCGAGGCTCACCTCGGACAGCGCGCGGCGCTCTCCGTAGGTCTTGGAAACGTGCTCTGCGGAGAAGGCGAGCTCGGCGGCCATGCTGTCGAAACCCGTCCTGCCGTTGGCCCCAGGGGAGGTGGGGCGGTCGGATCGGAGTTCTACGCGAAAAGTCGCCGACTCGGGAAGCGGGTAGGGCGAAGCTCGTTAATCTTTACCCCAATCGGCTTCACACGGTCTCGGGCGAAAGGTCGTCCACGGGCGCTTCCAGGCCCACCCGCTCCAGCTCTACCGAGAGACGGCGCAGTTGCTTGCGCAGCTCCCAGCGTCGCGTCCAGGGCCGCCAGCTATCCTTCGGCCCTGCCGGGTCGCCGAGGTGGCCGTTGGCGATGAAGTTGTCCCAGGCGGTGATGGTCTTTTCCGGGATCGGCCGCAGGCGGTTCTTCTCGTCCAAGGAGCGGATCGCCCCGGCCAGCGTGCCGTGCTCGTTCATGGCCTTGGACATGGCCTGACCGGACTGGGCGATCCAATGACCCACCAGATCGGCGAGGAATTCGTTGATGGCGTCGCGGCTCGGCTGGTCCTCCGCTTCGATGGCGAGATCGCACTCGGTGTCGAAGCCGGTGGAGCGGTTGTTGATGTTGGCCGAGCCGATCCGCACCAACTGATCGTCGATGATCGACAGCTTGGAATGGACGATGATCGAGCGGCCCTTGGGCGTGACCGGACAAAAGGTGCTGAGCCGGCCATAAAGGTCGGCTTCGCGCAGGCGCTTCAGGAACAGCAGACGCGTGCGGTCCATGGTCATCTGGTCGAACCAGGAAGGAGAATGCTGGGTGGAGACCAGCACCACCTCAGGCCCGCGCTTCTTCTGCAGGCAGGCGGCCAGGGCCTCGGCCATGATCGGCGAGGCGAAGTACTGGTTCTCCATATAGATCAGCCGCCGCGCGGACCCGAGGGAGGCCAGGTGCAGGCGCTCGGTCTCGCGCACCTCGGGATGGTGGTTCCATTGCGGTTCGCTGCGGGCGAGGCCGACCAGAGCCTTGCGGAAAGACACCTTCACGCCCGTCGGCCAGGGGTCAGGCCCGTCCGGCGTCTCCAGGACGGGCAGCAGGATCTCACCGGTGGAGCGCTCCCAGCGATTGCGGAACAGCTGGCCGAGCTCACGCGCGGCGTCGGCGTCGACGACCGCCATGGTCTCATGCCGGCACTCGAAATAGCCCTTGCCGGAGGTCCTGCCGCCGTGCCCGGTGTGGCGGCGCGGATCGTCGTCATGATGCAGCAGCGTGTCCCACCGGTCCGGCCCCACATCGCAGCCGCCGCAGAAGGCCAGCCGGTCGTCCACCACGATCACCTTCTGATGGTGGCAGGCGCCCAGTGGGATGGAGGCGTCGAGACGGAAATTGACCCGCGAACCCTCGAAGCATTTGCGCGCCCGATGGGGGAAGAAGTTTTGCGTCGCGGCGATGGGCAGGGCCGACTTCCAGACCAGAAGGCGGATATCGAGATCCGGCTTGGCGTTGGACAGGTCCCGTAGATAAGGCCCCCAGCGGTCCGGCTCACCCTCGCCCGGCTCGGTGGGCGCGAAGGGGGTATCCGGGTCCCAGGCCCATCCCAGGATGTGGATTGAGCGGGTAGCGTGGCTCATCGCCTCCTTGGCGGCGGCGTAATAGTCCTGCACATCGACGATCAGGCCGGCGCGCTCGGCCCGCGCCGTGCGCCAGCATGTGCTTTGCGGCACGAGCAACAAAACAGCCCCCGTTCGTTCAACAATCGCCGCTCTGTTGCGGCTACGCTTCAATGCCGCCAAGCCTGCCGCGTTCCGACTCCGAATGCACATGGAATTGACTTCGCCATGTCGCTTTTGGCTGTTTTCCTGCGTTAGGGGCAAGGACAAGGAGATGAGCATGAGCCTTCACGCCCTGATCATCGAGGATGAGATCATCTCCGGCGTCGGCATGCAGCTGGTGCTGAGCGATCTCGGCTTCGACAGCTTCGCCTTCGCTGGCACGGCCCACCAGGCGCTGGAGCAGGCCCTGCTGCGCCGCCCGGATTTGATGACCGTGGATGTGCGCCTGCTCGACGGCGACGGACTGGCGGCCGCACGCGGCATCCACGACGCTATCGGCCCGTCCCCCACCATCTATGTCACCGGCGACCCCCGGGCCCTGGCCGATCGGCCGGAGGCTGTGGTGGTCGAGAAGCCCTACGGTCCCGCCGACATGGCGCGCGCCTACCAGCGCGCCCAGGCGTCCCTGACGGCTTAGACTGGATGAAGGCTTGAGCCCGCCTGCCCAGTACGCCTAGCTTGCCGCTCGAATCTGGAGAAGCGTGATGCAGGTCAAGGCGGCGGTGGCGTGGAAGGCGGGCGAACCGCTGACCATCGAGACGGTGAACCTCGACGGACCGCGAGCCGGCGAGGTCCTGGTGGAGATCAAGGCCACGGGTGTGTGCCATACGGACGCCTACACCCTGTCGGGCATGGATTCCGAAGGCGTCTTTCCCTCGATCCTCGGCCATGAGGGTGCGGGCGTGGTGGTCGAGGTAGGGCCGGGCGTCACCGGTCTGGAGGTGGGCGACCACGTCATCCCGCTCTACACGCCCGAATGCCGCCAGTGCAAAACCTGCCTGTCGCGGCGCTCCAACCTGTGCACCTCGATCCGCGCCACCCAGGGCAAGGGCTTCATGCCGGACGGGACCTCGCGCTTCTCCATGAACGGCGAGCCGATCGCCCACTATATGGGCTGCTCCACCTTCGCCAACTATACGGTGCTACCCGAGATCGCCCTGGCCAAGGTGCGCAAGGACGCCCCGTTCGACAAGATCTGCTACATCGGCTGCGGCGTCACCACAGGCGTCGGCGCGGTGGTCTGGACGGCCAAGGTGTGGGCCGGCGCCAATGTGGTGGTGTTCGGTCTCGGCGGTATCGGCCTCAACGTGATCCAGGCCGCCCGCATGGTGGGCGCGGACAAGATCATCGGCGTCGATCTCAATCCGGCGCGCGAGGACCAGGCCCGACGCTTCGGCATGACCGACTTCGTCAACCCCGACGTCGTAGGGCGCGACAAGGTGGTCGAGGCGATCCTCGACCTCACCGGCGGCGGGGCCGACTTCTCCTTCGAGTGCATCGGCAATGTGAACACCATGCGCCAAGCCCTGGAGTGCTGCCATCGCGGTTGGGGCGAAAGCATCATCATCGGTGTGGCCCCCGCTGGCGCTGAGATCCAGACCCGGCCGTTCCAGCTGGTCACCGGGCGCGTGTGGAAGGGCTCGGCCTTCGGCGGCGCACGCGGCCGCACCGATACCCCGAAGATCGTCGACTGGTACATGGAGGGGAAAATCCAGATCGATCCTCTCATCACGCACACCATGCCCCTCGATAGGATCAACGACGCCTTCGATCTGATGCATGCGGGCGAGAGCATCCGCAGCGTGGTCGTCTACTAGACCTGCGCCGAACAAATACACCGTATACGGATCAAGTTCGACGCCGGCCTGATCGGGCCGTCACAAAAGCTTCTCATGTCTGGCACGAAACCATTGCCGTGAGGCGTTAGCGGGCTTGGATCAGGTGCGGTGGGCTTGGGGGCTTTTCCGTCGGGAACGAGCGGTTTGCGCACGCGCAACCCGAACCCCATCTGCCGCGCTTAAGGTCCAACCCAGGTGCGCCGTCATCGAATTGTGACAGGCGTGCGCTAATCGAGCCCAGGATGCGACGATCGTCGCCCGGCCCATTCGGAGACTGATGATGTTGAAGACGCTTGCGGCCGTTCTCGCGGTCACCCTGCTGGCGGGCACGAGCGCCCTCGCCGCCGACATCTCCGGCGCCGGTGCCACCTTCCCGGCGCCCGTCTACGCCAAGTGGGCGGAAGCCTATAAGAAGCAGACCGGCGTCGGCCTCAACTACCAGGCCATCGGTTCGGGCGGTGGCATCAAGCAGATCACGGCCAAGACCGTCGATTTCGGCGCTTCCGACAAGCCGCTGAAGCCCGACGCGCTGAACCAGATCGGCCTGATCCAATTCCCGACCGTCATGGGCGGCGTGGTTCCCGTGGTGAACCTGCCCGGCATCGGCGCCGGCCAGGTGAAGCTGACCGGCGACCTGCTGGCCAAGATCTATCTCGGCGAAATCAAGCGCTGGAGCGATCCGGCCATCGCCGCGCTGAACGGCGGCGTCCATCTCCCCAACCTGCCGATCACCGTCGTGCACCGTTCGGACGGCTCGGGCACCAGCTTCGTGTTCACCTCCTACCTGACCATGAAGAACGCGGCCTGGGCCTCCAAGGTCGGCGCCAACGACGCCGTGGAGTGGCCGACCGGTCAGGGCGGCAAGGGCAATGACGGCGTCTCCGCCTTCGTGCGTCAGACTCCGGGCTCCATCGGCTATGTTGAATACGCCTTCGCCAAGCAGAACAAGCTGACCTACACCAAGATGCAGACCCGCGAAGGCGAGTTCGTCGACCCGGTCGCCCCCAACTTCGCCGCCGCCGCCGCCAAGGCCGACTGGGCCCACACCCCGGGCGGCAGCTTCTACATGCTGATCCTCGACAAGCCGGGCGCGACCTCGTGGCCGATCACCGCCGCCACCTTCATCCTGGTCTACAAGCACCAGGACAACCCGGCCAAGGGTCAGGAAGTGCTGAAGTTCTTCGACTGGGCGTACAAGGACGGCAACGGCCTGGCCGAGCAGCTGGACTACATCCCCATGCCGGAAGCGGTTAAGGCCGCTGTCCGCAAGAAGTGGCAAGAAGTCCGCTAGGACGAAATCCGGGCGCGCGTCATAACGGCGTGCGCCCACCACTTCGCTGCTCGATTGTTCTGGGGCGCCCGCGGCGTTCCGCTGGACGGACCTCCTTAATGACCGCCCTTCCTGCCGACCAGACCCCCAAGGGCTTCGCCAAGCGCGTCCTCAGGCCGCGTGGCGCTACCTTCGATCCCATCTTCGGCTTCCTGTGTGGCGCTGCGGCGACCCTGCTGCTGGCGGCCTTGACCGGGGTCATGATCTCGCTGGCGATCGGCGGCTGGCCGGCCTTCGCCAAGTTTGGTCCGGCCTTCATTACCTCGACTCGCTGGAACCCGTCGCCCGATGTGGTCGGCGGCGAATTCTACGGCGGCGCCGGACCCATCGTCGGCACGCTGATCACGGCCTTCGTGTCCCTGATCCTGTCCCTGCCGATCGCCATCGGCGTGGCGGTCTTCCTGACCGAATTCTGCCCCCGCATCCTGCGCCGCCCCATTGGCATCGCGGTCGAACTGCTCGCCGGCGTGCCTTCCATCGTCTACGGCATGTGGGGGCTGTTCGTCTTCGCGCCTCTGTTCGCCCAACTCGTCGAGACTCCGGTGGCCTCCTGGACGCCGCCGCCCTTCATGGCCGACTTCTGGAACAATATAATCATCGGCGACATGGTGCCGAACGGTTCGGGCATCCTTTCGGCCTCGATCATCCTGGCCATCATGATCCTGCCCTTCATGGCGGCGACGCTGCGCGAGCTCTTCCTCACCGTTCCGGCCAAGGTGCGCGAGAGCGCCTATGGCGTCGGCTGCACGCCGCTGGAGGTGGTCATGTCCGTGACCCTGCCCTACGTGCGCCGCAGCGCCATCGGCGCGGTGATGCTGGGCCTCGGCCGCGCGCTCGGCGAGACGATGGCGGTCACCTTCATCATCGGCAACGCCCACATCTTCCCCAAGGGCGTATTCGCCGGCGGATCGACCATCGCCTCCACCATCGCCAACGAATTCGCCGAAGCGACGACGCCCCTGCATACCGCGGCGCTTATCGCCCTCGGCTTCGTGCTCTTCATCATCACCTTCGTCGTCCTGGCGATTGCACGCGCCCTGCTCGGCGCCCAGCGGCAGGCATAGGGGGACGATATGGTCGCGCTCGCCGGTATCGTCACGCTTCTGCTGGTCGCCGTCCTGGTGATCAGCGCGCTCGTCGCCATCCTCGGCAATCTGCTGAGGGCGCGCAAGCTCGCCAATCTGGGCTTCACCGTCTTCTGCATCGGCGGCGCCACCCTGGCCATCGTCGCCCTGGCGGCGATTCTCGCCTCCCTGCTGGCCAACGGCTTCAGCGGGATCAACCTCGCGGTCTTTACCCAGGACACCCCGGCGCCGGGATCGCAAGGCGGCCTGCGCAACGCCATCCTCGGCTCCATCGCCATGTGCTTCGCCGGCATGCTGATCGCGGTGGTGGTGGGCATCCTGGCCGGCACCTGGCTGGCCGAATATGCCGGGCGGACCAAGTGGACCTCGGCCTATGGCAGCGTCGTACGGTTCATCAACGATGTCCTGTTGTCGGCGCCGTCGATCCTGGTCGGCCTGTTCATCTATACCGTGCTGGTGGCGCGCGGCGTGCCGCTGCTCTCGTTCATCTCGCTCGGACACTTCTCCGGTATCGCGGGCGCCATCTCCCTGGCCCTCCTGGCGGTGCCGGTCGTGACCCGCACGACCGAGGATGTGTTGCGACTGCAATCGCGGCAGCTGCGCGAAAGCGGCGTGGCGCTCGGGGCGCCGCTCTGGGTCACCATCCGGTCGATCCTGTGGAAGGCGGCTTCTGGCGGCATGATCACCGGCGCCCTGCTGGCCTTCGCCCGCATCTCCGGCGAGACCGCGCCGCTACTGTTCACCGCCCTGAACAACCAGTTCAACGGCCTGAACTGGAACCCCGCCGACGCCTTCGGCCTCAACGGCCCCACCGCCAACATTCCGGTGGTCATCTTCAACTACGCGCTCTCGGCCTATGACGACTGGCGTCGTCTGGCCTGGGTGGGCGCGCTTCTCATCGCCGCCGCCGTGCTGGGGATCAACATCCTGGTGCGCGTTCTCTCCGCGGAGCCCAAACGCTCATGACCGTCGTCGAACCTGTCGAAACCTACGAATACTTCACCGAGGACGTCCCCAACGCCAAGCTGGAGACCAAGAAGCTTGACTTCTTCTACGGGAAGAACAAGGCCCTCTACGGCATCGATATCGGCTTCAAGCGCAATGCGGTCACCGCGCTCATGGGCCCGTCGGGCTGCGGCAAGTCCACCCTGCTGCGCGCCCTGAACCGCATCTACGCCCTCTATCCGGGCCAGCATGCCGAGGGCGAGATCCTGCTCGACGGCGAGAACATCCTGGATCGCAACCAGGATCTGGGCGCCCTGCGCGCCAAGGTCGGCATGGTGTTCCAGCAGCCCACGCCTTTCCCGATGTCGATCTACGACAATGTGGCTTTCGGCGTGCGCCTGTACGAGAAGCTCTCCAAGGCCGACCTCGACAATCGCGTGGAGGAGAGCCTGCGCCGTTCGGCCCTGTGGACCGAGGTGAAGGACAAGCTGCAGACCTCGGGCCTCGGCCTCTCGGGCGGCCAGCAACAGCGCCTGTGCGTGGCGCGCGGGGTGGCGGTGCGTCCCGAAGTGCTGCTGCTCGACGAACCGGCCTCGGCCCTCGACCCCATCTCCACCGCCAAGCTGGAAGAGACCATCGTCGAGCTGAAGGCCGACATCACCATCGTGATCGTCACCCACAACCTGCAGCAGGCCGCGCGCGTATCCGACAACGCCGCCTTCATGTACCTTGGCCGGCTGATCGAGTTCGCCAAGACCGATCGATTGTTCGACAACCCCAAGGCCCGTCGCACCGCCGACTACATCACCGGCCGGTTCGGCTAGAGGGTGATGGCCGGCTAAAGCGTTTTCTCCCCGCCGGCGCACTCATCACAGACGTCGGCCTCCAGGCCGATGGATCCGGTCGTCAAGATAGTCCGCGTACCCGACGAGGTTCGATCCTGGGGGCGTTTGTGTAGGCTCGTCCGCCGATGGGTCGCGGTAGCGGGTCCGGCTTGCCAGGCGAGGGCTGAGACTTCAGGAGGTTGTCCCGCTTGAGCGGGCCTTGGCCATGGCTTAACCATGCCGCCACCGATTGGGAGCTTCGCTGCATGATCCGCCTTCTGGCCGCCTCCGTGGCGGCGCTCGCGCTGTTTTCCGCCGCCGCGCCCGCCGTGTCCGCCCGCCCCTTCACCCAGAAGGACCTGGTGGCGCTCGACCGGGTCGGCGATCCGCGTATCTCGCCGGACGGCAAGTGGGTGGTCTATGACCTCATCCAACTGAACGCCAAGGGCACGGGCCGCGCCCACACGATCATGAAGATCGCCGCCGACGGACGCGGCGAGCCGATCAAGCTGGCGGCGGGCGGCGGCGGGCGCTGGGCGCCGGACGGTCGGCGCGTGTACTTCATCGCGCCCGCCAACGGAATCGACCAGGTATGGAGCATCGACGCCGCCAATTCGGGGCGCGGCCTGCAGCAGGTGACCTATCTGCCCACCGATGTGGGCGCGTTCCGCATCAGCCCAGACGGCCAGACTCTGGTGGTCTCCATGGCGGTGATCCCCGGCCGTGAGAGCGCCGCGGAGATCAAGCAGGCTCTGGATGAAAAGGCCGCGACCAAGTCCAGCGGCGCCCTGTACGACCACCTGTTCGTGCGCCACTGGGATACGTGGGACACCCATACGAAGAACCACCTGTTCGCCCTGAAACTCGGCGATGACGGGCAGGCGAGCGGCCAGGCGACGCCCCTTACCCCCGGCTTCGACGGCGATGTGCCCTCCAAGCCCTTCGGTGGCGACGAGGACTTCGTGATAACCCCGGACGGCAAGAGCGTGGTCTTCTCCGCCCGCCTGGCCGGCCGGACCGAGCCGTGGTCGACCAATTTCGACCTGTGGAGCACGCCCCTGGACGGGTCCGCCGCCCCGCACGACTTCACGCCCGAGAACAAGGCCTGGGACGCCGCGCCCGCCTTCTCCCTCGACGGCAAGCTCGCCGCGCACCGGGCGATGAAGCGGCCGGGCTTCGAGGCCGACCGGTTCGGCGTGATCCTCTATTCGGACGTCACCCATACCAGCCGTGAGATCGACCCGAAGTGGGATCGCTCCGCCGAGCAGATCGCCTTCAGCGCCGATGCGAAGAGCCTCTATGTGGAGGCGACCGACGAGCAGAACGTGCGCCTGTTCCGGATGGACGTGGCCACCGGCGCGGTGACGCCCATGACCGGCAAGGGACATGTGGGCGGGTTCGACATGGCCCATCCCGCCTCGGGCGACGTGCTAGCCTTCACCCAGGACACCATGGCGGGGCCGCCACAGATCTTTGTGATGAAGCCGGGCGCGCCAGCGATCCAGCTCACCCATGTGGGCGCCGAGCAGCTGAAGGGCGTGGAGATGTCGCCCTATGAGAGCTTTACGTTCACCGGCTGGAACAAAGAGACGGTGCACGGCTGGATCGTTAAGCCGGCCGGCTGGGTTCCGGGCCGCAAGTTCCCCACCGTCTTTCTGATCCACGGCGGCCCGCAGGGCTCCTGGGAGGACGCATGGTCGAGCCGCTGGAACCCGCAGGTCTGGGCCGGCTGGGGCTATGGCGTGGTGATGGTCGATTTCCACGGCTCCACCGGCTATGGCCAGGCCTTCACCGACGCCATCTCCGGCCACTGGGGCGACCGTCCGCTGGTGGACCTGCAGAAGGGCTGGGCGGCGGCGCAAGCCAAGGCCGGCTGGATCGACGGCTCCAAGGCCTGCGCGGCGGGAGCCAGCTATGGCGGCTTCATGACCTACTGGATCGCCGGGAACTGGAACGCGCCGTGGAAGTGCCTGATCGACCACGACGGCGTGTTTGACAACCGGATGATGGGCTACTCCACCGAGGAGCTATGGTTCTCCGAATGGGAGAACGGCCACACCACGGTCTGGGAAAATCCGGCCAATTACGAGAAGTTCAATCCGATCAACCACGTGGCGGCGTGGACCAAGCCTATGCTGGTGATCCACTCGGCCAAGGACTACCGCATCCCGCTGGAGCAGGGCCTGGGCGCCTTCACCGCCCTGCAGCGCAAGGGTGTGGAGAGCGAGTTCCTCACCTTCCCGGACGAGAACCACTGGGTGCTGAAGCCGGCCAATTCCCTACAATGGCACGATACGGTGCAGGCCTGGCTGAAGAAGTGGATCGGGTAGGCGACACGACGACTAGACGGGCGCCCTGGCCGCCGGCGGGGCGGTTCGCTGCACCACGGGCGGGGGCTGCAGAACGGCGGAGGTTCCCTTGGCGCCGGCCTTGGGTTCGGCGTCGAACAGGCTGGCGAGCTGTTCGGTGATGGCGCCGCCGAGCTGCTCCACATCGACGATGGTCACCGCGCGTCGATAATAGCGGGTCACGTCGTGGCCGATGCCGATGGCGATCAACTCCACCGGGCTCTTGGCCTCGATTTCCGAGATCACCGCGCGCAGGTGGCGCTCAAGATAGTGGCCGGCGTTGACGGACAGGGTGGAGTCGTCCACCGGCGCGCCGTCTGAAATCACCATCAGGATCTTGCGCTGTTCGGGACGTCCGAGCAGGCGCTGGTGGGCCCACAGCAGGGCCTCGCCGTCGATATTCTCTTTCAAGAGGCCCTCGCGCATCATCAGGCCGAGGTTCTTGCGCGCGCGACGCCAGGGGGCGTCAGCCGCCTTGTAGATGATGTGGCGAAGGTCGTTCAGGCGCCCCGGATGGCCCGGCTTGCCCGCCTTGATCCAGGCCTCGCGCGCCTGCCCGCCCTTCCAGGCGCGGGTGGTGAAACCGAGCACCTCGGTCTTCACCCCGCAGCGCTCCAGGGTGCGGGCCAGGATGTCGGCGCTGATGGCCGCCACCATGATGGGCCGCCCACGCATGGAGCCGGAATTATCGATCAGCAGGGTGACCACCGTGTCCTTGAACTCGGTGTCCTTTTCCTCCTTGAACGACAGGGGGGCGGTGGGATCGATGATCACGCGGGTGAGGCGCGATACGTCGAGCACGCCCTCCTCGAGGTCGAACAGCCAGGAGCGGTTCTGCTGCGCCAGCAGGCGCCGTTGCAGCCGGTTGGCCAGGCGCGACACCACGCTGGAGAGGGCAAGCAGCTGCTGGTCGAGATAGGCGCGAAGCCGGGTCAGCTCGTCCGGATCGCAAAGCTCCTCGGCGGTGACGATCTCGTCGGCGGCGGTGGTGAAGACGCGATAAGGCGGCTCCGGCTGGCCCCTGTCGTTGAATTCGGGGCGGGAGGGCTGGGCGCCGTCGGCCGTGTCGGGCGCCTCGTCGGAGAGGTCGGCGTCGTCCGCCTCCTCGGCCGACATCTCCTGCTCTTCGCCGGCGTCGCTATCCTGGTCGGCGCTCTCGGTGCGTTCGGAGGTGGAGCCCTCTGGGGTCTCGCCTTCGCCTTCGCTGTCCTCCGCGTCGCCTTCGTCAGGCTGGTCGGTCTGTTCGGAGTCCTCGTCGGCGGCTTCGTCCGAGCTGTCGGCGCTGTCGTCGCCCATGTCGAGGTCGCGCAGGATGGAGCGCACCACGCGGCCGAACGCTGTCTGGTCCTCGATCTTGGAGACCAGCTGGTCGAGGTCCTTGCCGGCCTTGGCCTCGATACCGGGTCGCAGCGCCTCCACCACGGCCCGCGCGCCGTCGGGGGCGGGTTCGCCGGTCAGCCGTTCGCGCACGATCAGGCCGAGCACGTCGGACATAGGCACAGCCTCAGGCGCAGTGCGGGCGAAACCCTTGCGCTCCAGGCTGGCGTCGAGGGCGGCGGCCAGGTTCTGGCGCACGCCGCCGAGGGCGTTGGCGCCGATGGCCTCGATCCGCGCCTGTTCCACCGCCTCGAAGATCTGCGCCGACTGGGCGTCATACGGGCGCAGGCGGGCATGGGCGGCGGTGTCGTGGTGAGCGAGACGCAGGGCCATCTGGTCGGCGAGACCGCGAATGCGCGAGGCCTCGCGGCTGTTCAGGTCGCGGGGCGGATGCGGCAGGGTCGCGCGATTGCCCACCAACGACGGCCCGTCGCCGGAGAACACCACCTCTAGGTCGGGCTGCTCCGCCAACGAGCGCGCCGCATGGGCCAGCGCGCGCTTGAACGGTTCGGTCGGGCTCTCGGTCTTACCGGCGGACATGCGCGATACTTACGCGGGGATGGGGGGCGGCGAAAGATGGGAAGCGCCGACCCGCAAGATTGACCGCTCAGGAGGCTTCACGCAGACTGAACGCTGATAACTAAAAAACCCAGGGACGGAGCTGCACCATGGCCAAGCCAGCCTATGACCTCGTCCTGCGCGGTGGGACGGTGGTGGACGGAACCGGCGGCGCACGGTTCGAAGCCGACGTGGCGGTGTCCGGCGGGGTTATCGTCGAGGTCGGGGCCGTGTCCGGCCAGGGGCGCGAGGAACTGGATGCGCGGGGCCTTCTGGTCACCCCCGGCTTTGTCGATGTGCATACCCATTATGACGGCCAGGCCACCTGGGACGAGCGGATGCAACCCTCTTCCTGGCATGGGGTCACCACCGTCGTGATGGGCAATTGCGGCGTCGGCTTTGCGCCGTGCAAGCCGGAAGACCACGACCGCCTGATCAGCCTGATGGAGGGGGTGGAGGACATTCCCCATCCGGTGATGGCCGAAGGGCTACCGTGGAGCTGGCAGTCTTATCCGGAGTACCTTGATACCCTGGCCGCCCGCCGCTTCGACCTGGACATCGGCTCGCAGCTGCCCCACGCGGCGTTGCGAGTGTTCGTGATGGGCGAGCGCGGCGCTAACCGCGAGCAGGCCAGTCCGGCCGAGATCAACGCCATGGCCGCCATAGCCAAGCGCGCCATGGAGGCGGGCGCGCTTGGCTTCTCCACCTCACGCACGCTCAATCACCGCACCTCCGATGGCCAGCCTACGCCCACCCTGACGGCAGAGGCGGACGAGTTGGTGGGCATCGCCATGGGCCTTCGCGCCGCCAATGCCGGCGTCTTGCAGGTCGTGTCCGACTTCGCCGACCCGGAGGCGGAATTCGCCATGCTGCGCCGTATGACGCGCGAGAGCGGGCGGCCACTGACCTTCTCCCTGCTCCAATCCCCCCGTGCTCCGGAAAGCTGGCGCATGCTGCTGGCGGCGGTGCATCAGGCGCGCACCGAGGGGCTGGACATCCGGCCCCAGGTCTGCGGCCGTCCGGTCGGCGTGCTACTGGGGCTGGAATTGACGCTGAACCCCTTCCTGCAGCACCCGGCCTACAAGGAGATCGCCCACCTGACGCTGGCCGAGCGCGTGGCGGGGCTGAAGAGCGACGTCGCCCTGCGCGCTCGCCTGTTCGAGGAGCCCACAGACGGCGAATCCATCTTCGCCGCCTCCACCCTGCGCGCCTGGGACAACATGTATACCCTGGCGGCCCGCGCGCCGGACTATGAGCCGAGGCTCGAGGATTCGCTGGGCGCACGCGCCCGTAACCTCGGAGTCAATCCGGCCGAACTGGCCCTCGACCACATGCTGGCGGGCGGCGGCAGCGGCATGATCTACGTGCCTTTCCTGAACTACGCCAACGCCGACCTGCAGCACGCCTATGAGCTGCTCGCCGACGACTGCACCATCCCAGGCCTTTCCGACGGCGGCGCTCACGTGGGCACAATCTGCGACGGTTCCTTCCCGACCTCCATGCTGACCCACTGGACGCGGGATCGCACGCGCGGGCCGAAGTTCAGCGTCGAGCAGGTGGTGCGTATGCAGACGCACGATACCGCCAGCGCCTTCGGCCTGCACGACCGGGGCCTTATCCAGCCCGGTCTCAGAGCCGACCTGAACCTGATCGACTACGACGCGCTGACCCTGCTCGCGCCCGAGGTCGTCTACGACCTCCCCGCCGGCGGCCGTCGCCTCATCCAGCGCGCCGAAGGCTATCGCGCCACGATCGTCGCCGGCGAGATCACCTACCGCGATGGGGAGCCGACGGGCGCCCTGCCGGGCCGGTTGCTACGCGGCCCTAGAAACGCATCGCGGGCGATAGCCGCGGAATAGCCAGAACCTGTACATGACAGCCGCTCATCCCCGTGAAGGCGGGGAAGCCCGTCGGGACAGCCGCTCCGACTGCCCGACGGCCTGGATTTGCACCTAATGATCCATCTCGTTCCCCGCCTTCGGGAACGAGCGGATTTAGGATTTTACTTCGTCGAGCGGAGGTATTCGGCGGTTTCTGAACGGACGTCGTCGATCAGGTTGCCCATGGTCAGGTTCATGTCGACGAGGTGCAGGCCCCAGTTGGCCTGGACCTTGCCGAAGATGACCACGTCGCCGGCATATTCGGTCGTGCGCTTGCCGCCCGGATTGGGGTTGGTGGAGATGGCCAGATAGGTCTTGCCCGTGACGTCCTTCTGGCATTCGGACGCCAGCATGCCGGGGACTTCCACGAACGGCGTGGTGATCTTCGTCGCGGGATCGGTCCAGGCCTTCTGCTTGGCGGCGTCTGTGCCGGCGGCGATCATCTCGGCGCCCGAGGCCATGTAGGCGTGCAACTCGCCCTTGCCGCCGCCGAGCGCGGCGGGATTGGAGCAGGCCGCCTCCATGCCGGGACCCGAAGAGCCTCCGAACAGGCTGTCGGCGGGCGGCGGGGCGCTGGCGCGGAACGAGGCGAAATTCATCACACAGCCCACCTGACTCGCACTCCGGCACAGGGGGATGGACTTGAAGTCGCCGCCCACGTCCTTGCCCACCGGCACCTGCAGGCGCGCGCCGCCGAGAACGACAGAGACGATCTTGGACTGGATCGGCTTGGCGTCGATCTCGTTCTTGACCAGCTGGATCAGCACACCGGACCCCTGGCTATGCCCGATCAGGACGACGCCCCGGCCCTTGTTGTCGTGGGCCAGATAGTAGTTCCAGGCGTCCTTCACGTCGTTATAGCCCAGCAGCTGGTCGACGCCGGCCATGGGCTTGCCGGTCATGCGCGCGCGCAGGGCCGTCAGCGTCACCTGCCGATAGAGCGGCGCATAGGGACGGCAAACCGAGGCGAAGCGGGCGAACTGCTGCTTGATCACCGAGATTTCCTCGGGACCGGCGTCCATGTCAGAGTTCGGCGTCTTGTCGTTGGAGACGGTGGGATAGACGTAGAAACAGTCGATCTTCGGATCGGCGGCGGCCTTGAACCTGTCCAGCGACGTGGAGCCGTCGGCCTTCACCACCGTGGCGTCGAGATCGACGGTGCAGGCGTCGGCGCGGCCGGGCTTGCACAGCCAGGTCTTGCCATCCGCGTAGTCGTTCTTCGTGACGGCGGCGGCGGGCGCCTCGGCAAGGGCCGGCGCGACGGCCAACAGGCCCCAGGCGGCGAGAGCGACGGGCGTGAGCGTGAGCTTGGACATGATGAGATAACCTCCCGGACTTTATCGTTGGGAGCACTATCGCCGTACCCGACCGGGTCGTCCAGCGATGAGGGTTACGCGACATACTGGATTTGCAAAATTCCGCCGCGCCCCACGCCGCTCATCCCGCCTTCGCGGGGACGAGCGGGTTTTGGCTACCCCTTGGGCTGGGGCGGGAATTCCAGTTTGGTGACATCATAGCCGAGGGCCGCCGCCCGACCGACCAGGGCGTTGCGCTGGGCTTCGGAGACCTGGGGATCGCGGGTGAAGATCGACAGGTCCTTGAAGTTGGGCGAGGCGACGATGAACCAGGAATAGGCGTCGTCGTGATCGAGCACCCAATAGTCGCGGCCGGCGCGGAAAAACGCGAACACCTTGTAGCTGGTGTGGAACTTGGCCCCCGTGGAGGGATCGGGGAAGGTCACCGGCCCCTCGAACACCTTTTCCTTGCCAAGGTTGGGGTCGCCCATACGGCAGCTGTCGCGGTCCATCAGCACGCCGTCGTCATTGGTGGTGAAGCGAGTCTCGCCCGCAACGCACCCGGTGGTGATGTCCATCGGGTTGCGGGCGATCTCGTGCCAGATGCCGAGATAGAAGCGGTCCTTGTCCACCGGCTTGGTCGGCTCGGGCGCCTTGGGCTCGGCGGCAAGGGCGGCGCCCGCGGCCATGAGTGTCGCGGCGGCGAAGGCGGTGGCGAGCAGACGGCGCATGACGTGTCCTTGGGGCGGCGAAACATCAATCCGCATCCACAAGAGCGGTTCCAGTTGACCGCATCAAGGCCAAGCTTACCTATTGGGGAAGCTGAAGGAGCAAAGAATGATCGGCTTCCTGCTGCGATGGATCGTCGGCGCGCTCGGCCTGTGGCTGGCGGCCGCGATCGTGCCCGGCGTTCGCATCGACGGGCTTGAAACCCTCGTGCTGGCGGCGCTGGCGCTGGGCCTCGTCAATGCCTTCGTGCGGCCGGTGGTGATCTTCCTCACCCTGCCGCTGACCCTGATCACGCTCGGCCTGTTCCTGCTGGTAATTAACGCTGCGCTGTTCTGGCTGGTCAGCCGCTTTCTGCACGGCTTCCATGTGCACGGCTTCGTCGCGGCGATCCTCGGCGCCATCGTCACCGGATTGGTGAGCTGGTTCGCCTCCGGCTTTATCGGCGCGGCGGGCCGAATCGAGAAGATCGGAAAGCGGAAGCGGGGCTAGCCCGCGTCGCGGCGGGCGACGGTGTAGCGCTTCAGCTCTTCCTGCGGCGGGGTCCAGTTTGGGGCCAGTTCCGTGGCCTTGAGGAAGTCGAAATAGGCGCCCTTCACGTCGTCGAGTCGCTCCTTGGCCAGAGCGCGGTTGTAATAGGCGCGCTCGGGCTGCTGGGGATTGTAGGTGAGGCCGAGGTCGATATCGGCCACGCCTTCTTTGAGGTGACGGTCGTGGATGCGCACCGCGCCGCGATTGACCAGCGCCTCGCCCATGGTCGGATAGATGGCCAGGGCCTCATTGAAATCGGCCCGCGCCCGGTCCCACGCCTCCAGGCGCAGATAGAGGACGCCGCGATTCACATAGGTGCCGGCCAGATCGCGACCGAACAGGGCCTCGTGCTCGATGGCCAGATTGCAGACGTGCAGGGTCTCGGGTGTGGCGTTGCCGTGCCGGGCGGCCAGCGAGCAGGCGGTGGCCTGACTGTCGGCGCCGCTGAAGATGGTCACCTGCGCCATGGCTTTCGGCGCCAGAACGAGCGGCGCGGCGGCGAGGCCGGCGATGAGGACGAATGCGCGGAAAACCGTCGAACGAAGGACCATGGGACCCCTCCCGTAGCGAACCTGGGCAAGCCTATGCCTCTGATCGACGGAGGCAAGCGAAACCGTAGCGCAGCCTCACTCGTAACAATGTACTTTACATCACAAAGTCATTGGCCTATATCGGCTCCATCACGGGAGGCTCCTATGACTGACGACATCCAATCCCTGCGCGACGACATCGCCTATCTCAAGGCGCTGGCCAGCGAGGGGCAGAACTCCGGCGCCCTGGGCGGCTGGATCATGATCGCCGCGGGGCTGAGCTTCGGCGTGGCCAGCCTCGTGCAGTGGGCGGGGCTGACCCACAGTTTCGGCGTGACGCCGTTGATTTCCAATGCCGCCTGGCTCGTGTCGCTCCTGGTTTTCTTTGCGGTCCTGTTTACCGTTAAGCGGGCGCAGGCCTGCGAGGGCGGTCGATCCACCAGCCTGGCCTGGCAGGGAATCGGCTGGGGCCTGTTCGTTCTGTTCCTGGCCATCGCCATCGCGACCTGGAAGACCCAGAGCCCGACGATCATGCTCTTCGCGCCCTCCATCGTGCTCGGCCTCTACGGCGCCGCCTGGTCGACCGCGGCGGCGATCAGCAAGAAGGCCTGGCTGTGGGCGACCGCCGCCGGATCGTTCGCCGCCTCGCTGATTTCCGCCTGGCTGATCGGCGATGCGAGCGAATACCTGTTCTACGCCGCCGCCCTGGTGCTGCTGGCCGCCGTGCCGGGCATGGTGTTCGTCGCCGCCGGCCGGCGCGTTGCGGCCTGAGCCCGCCATGGACGGGTTCGACATCGACGCCATCGACGAGGTGATCCACGGCCGGGTGCGGCTCGGCATCATGGCCTACCTGTCCACCGCCGAGGCCGCCGACTTCAACGAGCTGAAGCGGCGACTGCAGACCACGGACGGAAACCTGTCGGTTCATGTGCGCAAGCTGGAGGAGGCGGGCTATGTGGGCGTGGACAAGAGCTTCGTCGGCCGCAAACCCCTCACCCGCGTGCGCCTGACGCCTGAAGGCCGCGCCGCCTTCGTCGGCTATCTCGACGCGATGACCCGGCTGGTGAACGCGGCGGGGCGCTGAGGGCCTAGCCCTTCCGCCCCCGCACCACCCACCACGCCACGGCGATGCCAAAGATGCCGAGCAGCCACATCCACCACAGGCTGTCGGTCCACTTCTTCGGTGTTTCCAGCGACAGGCCGCCGCAATCGGGGAACAGGGCCTCGCGGCCGCCCGGCGCGGTGCAATAGAGCTGCAGCGCCGCGCGCCAATGGGGCCCTTTGAAGTATTGCACCTCCACCGCGTGGCGACCCATCGCAAGCGCCGCCGCGCCCGAAGCGCCGACCGGCGGATGCACGCCATCGTCATCCACCACCGTCTTGCCGTCGATGATCAGGCGCGAGCCATCCTGGCTGACAAGGCGAAACCCATAGGTCCCCGGCGCCGCCACCATCAGGGCGGCGGTATAATCCATGGCGAACCACTCGTTGCGGTCGGTCAGGCCGACGAAGCCGTCCGCCGAACTCTGCGGGACCACATTGAGGTTCGGTGCGAACACGGTGGCCTTGCGATGCATGCGGGTGAAGTCCGGCAGACGGCTCGTCCCCTTCTCCACCGTGTAGTAATCGCCGCGCAGGGTGTGCTCGATCGGCCCGTGCAGACCGAAGGGACGCTGGTAGGGCTTGGGTCCGCAAGCGGCCAAAGTCGCCGACACCAGCACGAAAGCGGCGATCCGGGCGCCTCCGCGCATGCTTGCCTCTTCCTTCCTTATCAATGGTCACTAATATGGGGCGAAGGCCCGAAGGCCAAGCTCAGGGAGAGCGTCCATGCGCGACTACATGAAATTCTACATCGACGGCGCCTGGGTGGATCCCATCGCACCGAAATCGCTCGATGTGATCAACCCGGCCAACGAGGAGGTCTGCGGTCATATCTCCATCGGCGCCGCCGCCGATGTGGACGTGGCCGCCAAGGCCGCCCGCAAGGCCTTCGCCACCTGGTCGACCACCACGCGCGAGGAACGCCTCGACGTGATGCAGCGCATCGTCGAGGAATATCAGAAGCGTTATGGCGACATGGCCGACGCCATTACCGAGGAGATGGGCGCCCCCGCCTCGCTGGCCCAGCGCGCGCAGGCCGCCATGGGCGTCGCGCACTTCCAGACCGCCATCGCCATCCTGAAGGACTACAAGTTCGAGGAAGACCGCGGTCCGACCCGGATCGTCAAGGAGCCCATCGGCGTCTGCGGCATGATCACGCCGTGGAACTGGCCGGTGAACCAGATTGCTTGCAAGGTGGCCCCGGCGCTGGCCACGGGTTGCACCATCATCCTGAAGCCGTCCGAAGTGGCGCCCTTCTCGGGCTACATCTTCGCCGAGATCCTGCATGCGGCAGGCGTGCCGGCCGGCGTGTTCAACCTGATCAACGGCGACGGCCCGGGCGTAGGCGCCGCCATTTCCTCGCACCCCGAGGTGGACATGGTGTCCTTCACCGGCTCGACCCGCGCCGGGATCGAGGTGGCCAAGGCCGCCGCCCCGACCGTCAAGCGCGTGGCGCAGGAACTGGGCGGCAAGTCGCCGAACATCATCCTCGACGACGCCGACTTCAAATCCGCCGTCGGCGGCGGCATCAAGCACGTGATGACCAACTCCGGTCAGTCCTGCAACGCCCCGACCCGCATGCTGGTCCCCGGCAAGCGCATGGACGAGGTCATCCAGATCGCCAAGGCCACCGCCGAATCCATCACCGTCGGCGATCCCAAGGGCAACGCCCAGATGGGCCCGGTGGTCTCCGAAGTGCAGTGGAACAAGATCCAGGGCCTGATCCAGAAGGGCATCGACGAGGGCGCCACCCTGGTCACCGGCGGCGTCGGCCGTCCTGAAGGTCTGGACAAGGGCTATTTCGTCAAGCCTACCGTGTTCGCCAACGTCACCAACGAAATGACGATCGCCAAGGAGGAAATCTTCGGCCCGGTGGTCTCCATCCTCGGCTATGACACGGTGGATGAGGCGATCGAGGTCGGCAACGACACCGAATACGGCCTCGCCGCCTATGTCTCCGGCACGGATCAGGCGGCGGTTCGCGCGGTGGCGTCGAAGCTGCGCGCCGGTCAGGTCTCCATCAACGGCGGCGGCGGGGACCTGATGGCCCCCTTCGGCGGCTACAAGATGAGCGGCAACGGACGCGAATGGGGCGACTTCGGCTTCACCGAGTTCCTCGAGGTGAAGGCCGTGCTCGGCTACACCCCGAAGGTCGCCGCCGAATAAGACGCCGCTCATTCCCGCGGAGGCGGGGACCCAGGTTTGACCGGATAGAGCGCCGGTCCGAACGAACGGCTTGGGTCTCCGCTTTCGCGGGATGAGCGGACTATTTGCGCGAGATCGCCCGATAGAGGCGACCGCGCCCGAAGGAAACGTGAACCGGGAGGTCTCAATGACCCCAGCCGACGGCGCAATCACAGATGTGGTGAAAGCCACCCTGCCGCCCTTCAAGCCCCTGCCCATGCGCGGGCCGGCGGTGGAGGTGGAGCGGCGCGCCGACGGATCGGTGGTGATCCGCTCGCAGCATCCGCCCGGCGAAGGTCCGCGCTCCATCGCTCATCTGCTGCGCGACAAGGCTCACCTGCACCCCGATCGCCCCTATCTGCGCCAGCGCGAGCCGGGCCACGGGCCCTGGCGCTCCGTCACCTATGGCGAGGCCCTGCGCGCCGCCGAGGGCATCGCCCAGTGGCTGCTGGACCACGGCCTGACCGCGCGCGACAGCGTCATGGTGCTGTCGGCCAACTCCATCGAGCACGCCCTGGTCATGCTCGGCTGCTACACGGCCGGCGTGCCGGTGGCGCCGATCAGCCCGGCCTACAGCCTCGTCTCCACCGACCACGCCAAGCTCAAGCACGCCTTCGCCACGGTGAAGCCCAAGGTGGTGTTCGCCCAGGACAGCGCGATGTTCGCCCGCGCCTTCGACACCCTGCGCCCCCGCGACCCCGACCTCGTCTTCGTCACCGTGGACGGCGGCGCGGGCGCGACACCGCTCTCCGATCTCACGGACACTCGTCCCGGCGCATCAGTAGAGGCGGCGCGCGAGGGAGTGGGCCACGGCACGGTGGCCAAGTACCTGTTCACTTCGGGCTCGACGGGCATGCCCAAGGGCGTGCCCCAGACCCACGGCATGATGGCGGGCGTGATCGCCGGGCAGGAGGGCCTGCGCCATCCCGACGAGGTCGCCGAGCCTGACCTGATCCCCCAGTCGCTGGAATGGATGCCGTGGAGCCATATCTCCGCCGGCAATATCGGCTTCAACGGCGCCCTGTGGTCCGGCGGCACGGTGCACCTGGACGAGGGCAAGCCCGTCCCCGGCCTGTTCGAGACCACGATCCGGAACCTCTACGAGGTCTCGCCCATCGTGTTCGGTTCGGCGCCCATCGCCTTCGGTATGCTGGCGGAGGCCATGGAGCGCGATCCGGCCCTGCGCACCTCCTTCTTCAAGAATCTGCGTTACATGGCCTATGGCGGCGCCACCCTGTCCAACGACGTCTATGAGCGCATCCAGGCTCTCGCCATCGCGGAAACGGGCCATCGCATCCCGCTCACCACCATGTACGGCGCGACGGAGACGCAGGGCATCACCGTCACCCACTGGATCACCGAGCGGGTGGGGCTGGTGGGCCTGCCCCTGCCCGGCATCACCCTGAAGCTCGTGCCCAACGGGACCAAGTTCGAGGTGCGGGTAAAGGGGCCGACCGTCACCTCCGGCTATGTGGGCGACCCGGACAAGACCGCCGCCGCCTTCGACGAGGAGGGCTTCTACAAGCTCGGCGACGCGGCCCGCTTCGTGGACGAGGAAGACCCCGCCCAGGGCCTGGTGTTCGACGGCCGGGTGACCGAGGACTTCAAGCTCGACAGCGGCACCTGGGTTTCGGTCGGCACCTTGCGGCCGGACATCGTCGCCGCCTGTGCGCCCTATGTGTTCGACGTGGTGATCGCCGGGCAGGACAAACCCTGCATCGGCGCCCTGATCTGGCCGTCACCGGCGGCGGTGCAGTCGCTGGCGGCCCAGGGCGGCGACCCGCTGCAGACGCTGGCGGGCGTGCTGAAAGACAAGCTGGCGACGTTCAACGCCGGAGCGGGCGGCTCCTCCCGCCGCGTTGGCCGCTTCATCATCATGACCGAGCCCCCGTCCATCGACGCGGGTGAGATCACCGACAAGGGTTACGTCAACCAGCGCGCCACTCTGGAACGCCGCCACCTTCTGGTCGACAGCCTCTATTCCAACCCGCCGGGCGACGGCGTGATCAAACTCTAACTTCAGGACATTCCATGCCCATCGACCCCGGCATCCAGGCCATGCTCGACGCCACCAAGCCGCCGGAGGGCCTGCCGCCGCTGGACCAGATCCCTGCGCCGATGATCCGCGCGGGCTACAAGATGCAGCGCACGCAGAGCGACCTTTCCGCGCCGAAGGACGTGGAGACCCGCGATCTGCAGGTTGGCGGCGCCACGGGCGAAATCCCCGCCCGGCTCTACACCCCGCCGGGCACGGCGGCGACCACGCCGGGGCTGGTCTATTTCCACGGCGGCGGCTTCGTCATCGGCGACCTCGACACCCATGACGGCCTCTGCCGCCGCCTCGCCGCGCGCGCCGGGGTGCGGGTGCTGTCGGTGGACTATCGCCTGGCCCCCGAGCATCCTTTTCCCGCCAGCCACGACGATGCGCTGGCGGCCACGAAATGGGCCTTCGACCACGCGGGCGAGATCGGCTTCGACAAGAACAGGATCGCCATCGGCGGCGATAGCGCGGGCGGCAACCTGTCGGCCGTCATTTCGCACGAGCTGAACGGCACGGCCTATAGGCTGGCCTTCCAGCTGCTGCTCTATCCGGCCCTGTCGATGGAGGGGAAGACGAAGTCGCGCGAGGAACTGGACGGGCCGGTGCTGACCAAGGAGTCCATGGCCTGGTTCGAAAAGGCCCTGGCCGCCCACACCCACCAGGACGGCGCCCGCATGGCCTATGGCGATCACTGGACCCTGGTCGGCCTGCCCCCGGCCCTGGTGGTCACCGCCGGCTTCGACCCCCTGAAGGACGAGGGCATGGACTATGCCCGCGCGCTGGAGGCGGCCGGGGTCAAGGCCCAGCACATCGACTTCCCCACCCTGGTGCACGACTTCTACCTGCTCGCCGACCACTCCCCCGCCGTGGTGGAAGCCATCAACCAGACCGCGGAGGTGCTGAAGGCCGGGCTGGCCTAGACCTGCGCACGGCGCCTAACCCGAAAGGTCCGCATTCGGCCGCCGCCGGTGCGTCTACTCACGACCGATTGTGTTGAAAAAGTCCGCGAGCCGTTCATCAAGCACAAAATAGAACAATTATATTGCGCATGCAGTTAGGGGCTTAGGATTTAATTGCCCATAAATGCCCATACGAGACCAATGCAACCCCACCCTGGGGTCGCCAGGGACTTTTTCAACAGTATCGACCCATTGCTGCTGTTCCACCAATGAGCGATCTTACGGTTTAAGGAGCACGCAATGCCGGAGATTGGTGGCCAGCAGTATGATGTGATCGTCGGAAGTGATGTTGCTACGCGGGATGGAATGTATCTCGAATTGTACGAGGCGACGGAGCAAATTCTCGAGATATTCTATTCAGACGTCGATGGCTCGATGACGCTCACCGCCTACCGACAGGACCTTCCCTTAGGGGTGGTAGAGTGGGCTATCGCTGAGGGCAAGGCCCGCCTTATACCGACGAACTGAGCGAGCGCTTCCCACCCTCAGCTGACCTCAAGCGCGTCTGCCTATGGGGACCCTGCTGCGGTTCAGGCCCTTTAATGTCCCGCGTATTCCACCAGCACCTGCACATCGACGCCGAGGGCGCGCAGGCGGTCGACGCCGCCGAGGTCGGGTAGGTCGACCACGAAGGCGGCGGCCACGATCTGGGCTCCGCCGCCGCGCAGCAGCTTGATCGCCGCCTCGGCCGTGCCGCCGGTGGCGATCAGGTCGTCGATCAGCAGCACCCGTTCGGGCTCGGACACCGCGTCGTGGTGCATCTCCATGGCGTCGACGCCGTATTCGAGGGCGTACTCCACCGACACGGTCTTGTGCGGCAGCTTGCCCTTCTTGCGCAGAGGCACGAAGCCGGCGGAGAGCTGGTGCGCCACCGCGCCGCCGAGAATGAAGCCGCGCGCCTCGATCCCGGCCACCTTGTCGATCTTGGCCCCGGCGAAGGGCTGCACCATGGCGTCCACTGCCTGGCGGAAGGCGCGCGCATCCCCGAGCAGGGTGGTGATGTCGCGGAACATGATGCCGGGCTTGGGATAGTCCGGGATGGTGCGGATGGTGTCTCGAAGATCCATGGCGATCCTGGCTTTGCGCGGAGGAGGGCTCTGTGACGACTTATGCGCCGCCGTGCAAGCCGGTCAGTGGGGCGTACCGATCAACCGGGCGATGGCCGCCACGACGGCGGTCCAGGCCTCGGTTCCGGGGGCGATCTCCTCGACGTGACCGCCGGGTGGGGTGAGGACCGTGATGTCGCTGCTATGACTGCTGCGCTTCTGCAGGTAGTCCGCATAACGGTTGGCGATGGAGGGCGGGACCGTCGTGTCCGCCTGACCCGTAATGAGGACCACCGGCATGTCCGGCACGTCCATATGGCCAGGCGAGGTGTCCGCATAGACATCCGGCCGCGCGGCACCCAGCTGGCCCGTCATCTTCGGCAAGCCATCGACGCCGCAACGCGTGTTCGTGTCGCGCTCCAAATCGGCGATAGCGCCCAGACCGATCACGCCCTTCGCGCCGGAAATTGTGGTGATCGCTGACCACAGGGCGAGGTGGCCGCCCGCCGAATGGCCTAGGATTACGATGCGGCTGAGATCCGCGCCCATCCGGGTCTCGCCGTGTTGATAGGCGTAGTCGACGGCGGTGCGCACGTCGTCATACGTGCCGGGCCAGCCGCCGCCGGGCTGGTCGATGCGGCGGTATTCGATGTTCCAGACCACATAGCCGCGGTCGCGCAGATCGGCGGCCGCCCAGTCCATTATGTCGAGGCTGGCGGTAGCCGCTTCCCAGCAGCCGCCGTGGATCATGATCACCATGGGATGGAGACCGGCGGTAGCGGGCCGCCACAGATCGCCCACCTGGTTCGGATCGGTTCCGTAGGCGATGCGCTCGGCGCCCTTGGGACGAGGACGGCCGTAGAGGTCGGCCCAGGTCATCAGCGGCATGGCGTTCGCCCCTATCGGTGTGGCGGACATGAAAAGGGCGAGGGCCGCCAACGCCGCCCTCGCCCCTGTTTTCATGGGTGTCACGCGGCGCCTAGTGCGCGACGTTCTTCCAGATCCGGCGGTAGGAGACGTAGAGCACGCCCGACAGCAGGATGAGGTAGATCATCACGGCGAGGCCGGCTTCCTTGCGCTCGGTCTGCTTCGGCTCGGCGGTCCAGGCCAGGAAGGTGGCCACGTCCTTGGCCATCTGCTGGGTGGTGCCCGGCGTGCCGTCGTCGAAGGAGACGCGGTTGGGGGTCAGCTGGAAAGGCATGGCCAGGAAGCCGCCTTCCGGCACCTTGTCCTTGGCGCCGGCCCAGTAGGAGCCCACGTCGCCCGGCATCCAGGGGTTATAATACTTGCCCGGGGGCACGGTCAGGCCCGCGGGGGCCGGCACATAGCCGGTAAGCAGGTTGTAGATATAGACCGGGCCCTCTTCGCGGGCGCGGGCCATCACCGACAGGTCGGGCGGCGCGGCGCCGCCATTGCCGGCCGCGGCGGCGGCCTTGTTCGGATAAGGGTTGCGGAAGGCGTCGGCCGGGGTGGCCGCGCGCTGGACCACGTCACCCGTGTCCGGGTCAATGTCCGGCACCTTCTTGGACGAAGCGATGGCCTTGCAGATCGGCGCGTCGTTCGGGTTCGGGTGCTTGGGGTCGAAGAACGGACCGTTCTGCTGGCACAGGTTCCGGTAATAGACCAGGTTCATCGAGTGGCAAGCCGAGCAGACCTCGTCATAGACCTTGTAGCCGCGTTGCAGCGACCCCTGGTCGAAGCGGCCGAAGATCGGCGTCTCGAAGGAGAAGCCGCCCGGCACCGGCCGGAATTCGGCCTGGGTGGTGCGGGCCGAAGCGGCCGAGGTCAGGCCCAGAAGGGCGAGGCCGGCGGCGAGCGCGGCGATAAGCGAGTTGCGCCCCATCAGGATCAGCCCTTCTTTTCCGCTTGCGCCACAGAACCCGCAGGCATGGCCGACCCACCGAGCACCGGCGTGGAGATCGAAGCCGGCACCGGGAGCGGCTTCTCGTAAATCCCGAGGAAGAACAAGATGCCGAAGTACGCGTAGTAATAAATTCCCAGGATCCGCGACAGCCAGGTCACCGAGAAGCCGGTAGGGTCGTTGTTTGCGGTGTGGCCAAGGGTGATCACCATGTCGTCCGGCTCCTTGCCGCCACACCAGCCGAGGCCGATGGTGGCGAAGATGAACAGGATGAAGAACCAGCGCGCCGTCGGGCGGTAGCGCATGGAGCGCACCTTCGAGGTGTCCAGCCACGGCAGGGCGAACAGCATGGCGATGGCGCCGAACATGGCCAGCACACCAAACAGCTTCTGCGGTACTGAGCGCAGGATGGCGTAGAAGGGCAGGAAGTACCATTCGGGCACGATGTGCGCGGGCGTCACCAGCGGGTTGGCCGGCACCTGGTTGTCCACGTGGCCGAGGGCCTCGGGGGCGAAGAACACGAACCAGGCGAACACCACGAAGAAGGCCATGATCGCGAAGCCGTCCTTCACCGTGTAGTAGGGGTGGAAGGGGATGGTGTCTTCCTTGGACTTGACCTCGACGCCGGTGGGGTTGGTGCTGTTGGGCACGTGCAGCGCCCACAGGTGCAGCACCGTGACGCCGGCGATCATGAACGGCAGCAGATAGTGCAGCGAGAAGAAGCGGTTCAGCGTCGCGCCGCCCACCGCAAACCCGCCCCACAGCCAGGTCGTGATGGCGGTGCCGAGGCCCGGGATCACCTGGTCGAAGGCGGAGAAGAGGTTGGTGATCACCACCGCGCCGGCGAAGCTCATCTGGCCCCAGGGCAGCACGTAGCCCATGAAGGCAGTGGCCATCATCAGCAGGTAGATGATGCAGCCGAGCAGCCACAGCACTTCGCGCGGCGCCTTGTAGGAGCCGTAGTACATGCCGCGGGCGATGTGGATATAGACCGCCAGGAAGAACATCGAGGCGCCGTTGGCGTGGATGTAGCGGATCAGCCAGCCATAGTTCACGTCGCGCATGATGTGCTCGACGGAGTTGAAGGCCATATCGCCGTTGGGCACGTAGTGCATGGCGAGGATCACGCCGGTGACGATCTGCACCACCAGCATGACCGACAGGATCGCCCCGAAGGTGTACCAGTAATTCAGGTTCTTGGGCGTCGGCAGGTCCAGATAATCGGCGGCGAAGCGCACGATCGGGAGCCGCGCGTCGAGCCAGCGCTCGATGCCCGTCTTGGGTTCATAGGTGGAGGGATGGGCGCTCATCTGTCTGTACCCCTAGCCGATCTTGACCTTGGTGGGGCCCGTGAAGGCGTAGTCCGGCACCGCCAGATTCTTCGGAGCGGGACCCTGACGGATCCGGCCAGAGGTGTCGTAGACCGAGCCGTGGCACGGGCAGAGCCAGCCGCCATAGGCGCCGCCTCCGAACCCAGGTACGCAGCCGAGGTGGGTGCAGACGCCGATCAGGATCAGCCATTCCGGGTTCTTCACCCGCGCGGCGTCCGCCTGCGGGTCAGGCATGGCGGCGTGATCGTCGCCACGGGCCTCGGCAATTTCCTTGGGGGTGCGGTGGCGGATGAACACCGGCTTGCCGCGCCAGATGATCGACACCTGCTGGCCCAGCGGCACCTTGCCATAGTCGTACTCGACCGAGGCCAGGGCGAGGGTGTCGCCCGAGGGGTTCATCTGGTCGACCAGCGGCCAGGCCAGGGCGGCCACGCCGCCGACCGCGCCGGTGACGGCGGCGATATGGATAAAGTCACGCCGCGAGGGATCTTCCCCGCCCGGATGGGTTTCGGCGTTCGCGGTATCGACCACGTGCAAGCCCCTTGCTTCACTGTGAGCGCGTGAGTTCGCGCATCGTGAGGATCGCTTAGAATGCGTCTGGCCCTTTTTCAACCGGACATTCCGCAAAACCTTGGCGGAGCCATCAGACTGGCCGCCTGCCTGGGCGTCTGGCTGGACGTGATCGAGCCCTGCGCCTTCCCCCTTTCGGACCGCGCGCTGCGCCGCACGGCCATGGATTACGGCGATGCAGCGCAGATTCAGCGCCACGACGGCTGGGACGCCTTCCGTGCGGCCATGCAGGCGCAGGGTCGAAGAATTCTGCTGTTCACCACCCGCGGCGCGCAGCCCTTTCACCATTTCGCCTATGAAGCGGACGACGTGCTGCTGTTCGGCCGGGAAAGCGCCGGCGTGCCCGACGCGGTGCACGGGGCGGCCGATGCGCGGCTGATCGTGCCGATCCGGCAGCAGACCCGCTCCCTCAACGTGGTCGCCACCGCGGCCATGGCCCTTGGCGAAGGCCTTCGGCAGACAAACGGGTTTGCGGCCCCGTCCACTTCGGCGATCGAAAATCCCGCGATCGTGTTTCCGGATTGAATTGATCCACCCCGAGCTTGGCTCTAAGCCTGGACTTCCTCACCGCACGGAAGGGCGCCCCATGGCCGACGGTTTCTCCACCCTGTTGCTTTCCCAGCGCATCGACGCCGCCGTCGGCGCGCGGGCCATGCTGTCCCATTCACTGTATCGCGCCTGGAGCGCGGGTACGCTGCCGCTGGACACCCTGAAGCTCTATGCGCGCCAGTATTTCCATCACGTGGAGGCCTTCCCCCGCGCGGTAAGCGCCACTCACGCCGCCTGTCCCGACGCTCACGGCCGCCGCATGCTGGCCGAGAACCTGGCCGAGGAAGAAGGCCTGGGTGAAGGCCGAGCGCCGCACGCCGAACTGTGGATGAATTTCGCCGAGTCCCTGGGCGAGACCCGCGAGGCTGTGCTCGGCGAAACGCGCAACGCCGAGACCCAGGCCCTGATCGACACCTTCCGCCGCCTGTCGCGCCAGTCCTATGCGGCCGGCCTCGGCGCGCTCTACGCCTACGAGACCCAGCTGCCGGACGTCTCCACCACCAAGATCGACGGCCTGACCCGGTTTTACGGCGTGACCGATGCGGCGGGGCTGGGCTTCTTCCGTGTCCATGAACTGGCCGACGTGGAGCACTCGGCCGTCTGCCGCGACCTGCTCGACCGCCTGCCCGATGCAGACCGGGAAGAGGCGCTGAGCGCCGCCGCCGAGCTTTCCGACGCCTTGCTGGGCTTCCTCAGCGGCGTGGAGCGCGCGTCGATCCATTGAGCGATCCCGCACTCGAAGCCCGCAAGCAGGCCGCGGAAGCCTGGTTTCGCGACCTGCAGGCGCGCCTGACCGGCGAACTGAACGCTATCGAGGCGGAGGCGCCGGACGACCTTTATCCCGGCGCGCCCGGCCGGTTCGAGCTCAAGGACTGGGCCCGTGCCGAGGGCGGCGGCGGGACCATGGGCCTGCTGCGTGGACGGGTGTTCGAAAAGGCGGGCGTCCACGTCTCGGTGGTGCACGGGACCTTCACGCCGGAAATGGCCAAGACCATGCCGGGGGCCGAGGAGGATCCGCGCTTTTTCGCCACCGGCATCAGCGTCATCGTCCACCCCAGGAACCCGCGCATGCCGACGGCGCACATGAATACGCGCTTCATCTGCACGACCGAGGCCTGGTTCGGCGGCGGCGGCGACCTGACGCCCATGCTGCCCGATCAGCGCCGCGACGATGCGCCGGACACGCTCGCCTTCCATGCCGCCATGAAGGGCGCCTGCGATCCGCACGACCCGACCTGGTATCCGGCTTACAAGAAGGAGGCGGACGAATATTTCTGGCTGCCCCACCGCAAGGAGCCGCGCGGAACGGGGGGCATCTTCTACGACCGCCACCGCTCGGGCGACGTGGCCAAGGACTTCGCCTTCACCCAGGACGTGGGCAAGGCCTTCCTCGATGTATACCCACGCATCTGCCGGAGCCGGCTGCTGGAGCCGTGGACGCCCGAGGAGCGGCTGCAGCAGCGTATTCAGCGCGGCCGCTATGTGGAGTTCAACCTGCTCTACGACCGCGGCACGGTGTTCGGCCTGAAGACCGGCGGCAACATCGAGTCCATTCTCAGCTCCATGCCGCCGGATGTCGCGTGGCCGTGAATCCCTTTCCGCCCTGACGCGTTAGACCCGCATGGCCAGCGCCTCACACCCCTATAGCGTCCGCGCCTCGAACGAGAGCCGCGATCACGGCCACACGGTCGAGGCCGACGGCTTCGAGGCCGCCGCCCTCGCCTATGCGGAAAGCTGGTCGCCTTCCGACACCGAGGAGGTTTCGGTGATCGTGCGCGAGCGCGAGACCGGGCGCGAACAGTGTTTTCGCGTCCACATCGGCGCGGGCGAGGCGGAGCCCTGCGCCTGATCCGGCTCGCATCGCCGATTTGGGCATGACCTTCCGCTACCCTCGCTTATGATCCGGGTCCCGGCATGCGGCGGGATGAGCGGAGTGGGGAAGCCATGCCGGCGGTAGTCAGTCCAGCAGACGAACGGCTCGCCGCCCGGCGGGCGCTGCCGCGGATGCTGTTCGACTATATCGACGGCGGCGCCTACGACGAGGTGACGCTGGGGCGGAACGTGGCCGATTTCCGCGCGCTGGTGCTGCGCCAGCGGGTGATGCGCGACGTCTCGCGGCTCGACACCACGGTGGAGCTGTTCGGGGCGAGCCTGTCCATGCCGGTCATGCTGGGGCCGGTGGGGTTCGCCGGCATGTTCGCCCATCGGGGCGAGCGGCAGGCGGCGCGGGCGGCGGAGGCGGCGGGCGTGCCCTTCACCCTCTCCACCCTGTCCATCTGCCCCCTGGAAGAGGTGCGCGCGGCGGTGAGTGGGCCGATCTGGTTCCAGCTCTACATGATCAAGGACCGGCCCTTCATGGAAAAGCTGCTGGCGCGGTGCGAGGCGGCGGGTGTCCCCGGCCTGGTCTTCACCGTCGACCTGCCGGTGGGCGGCGCCCGCTATCGCGACGCGCGCTCGGGCTTCTCGAGCACCCTCACGGGGCTGAACGAGGCGGCGAGGATCGCCAATATCGCTTCCAAGCCCCGCTGGCTGTGGGACGTGGCCCTGCACGGCCGCCCCCACCACTTCGGCAACATCGTCGAGGCCGTACCGGAAGGACAGCTCGGCGACTTCTCCGCCTGGATCCACCGCAACTTCGACCCCACCCTGACCTGGGATCACATCGCCTGGATCCGCGAGCGATGGAAAAAGCCCATCCTGATCAAGGGCATCTTGGACCCGGAGGATGCGAAGCTGGCGGTGCAGGCGGGGGTGGACGGGCTGATCGTCTCTAACCACGGGGGTCGCCAGCTCGACGGCGCCATCTCCTCGGTGCGCGCCTTACCGGCGGTGGTGGAAGCGGTGGACGGACGCATCCCGGTGCTGATGGACGGCGGCGTGCGATCGGGGCTCGACGTGCTGAAGGCCATGGCGCTGGGCGCTTCCGCCTGCCTGATCGGCCGAAACTGGGCCTACGCCCTGGCGGCGGGCGGCGAGGCCGGCGTGTTGCGCATGCTGGAGCGGATGCGCTCGGAGCTGAAGGTGGCCATGGCCCTCACCGGCTGTACCGACGTCAAGGCGGCCGGCCCCGATCTGCTCGCCTAGCCGGCGCGGCCTGAAAAGGCCGTGATCGGTTGTCATCCTGTCCCGATCATCCCTCGGAGACGCCCGTTGCGCGCCCTGCTCGTCGCCCTTCCTCTCGTGCTCGTCGCCGGTTCGGCCCTGGCGGCGGAGAAGACCATCCTGCCGGGCTATTGGGAGAGCGTCAGCGAAGCCAACCTGATGGGCAGGAGTACGCCCAAGACCGAGCGGCGCTGCATCACCGCCGACAAGGTGGCGCAGTTCATCTCCACCCCCTCCACCGGTCACTACACCTGCACCTATGCGAAGAAGAGCGTCAGCGGCGGCAAGGCCGACTTCCAGGGCCAGTGCGTCGACAAGCATGGCAACGCCTTCGACATCGTCATGCAGGGAACCTATGCGGCGGAGCATTTCCACATGGCGGCGCGTTTCTCCCTGCCCAACCTGCCCATGTTCGGCGGCACGGCCAGCACCGACGCCAAGCGCATCAGCGCCGAGTGCCCGGTGGAAGAGCCCAGGTAGCGGCCACGAAAAAGGCCCCGCCGTTCCCAGCGAGGCCTCGAACGTCTCAGCAGATTAACCCGATCAGGCGGCGGCGGTCTGGCCGGCCAGCTTGGCCTTCACCTGGCGCTTGATCTTCAGCGCCTTGGGCGAGAGCACATCGTCGCGCGAGTTCATCAGCACGTTGTCGAGGCCGCCGCGGAAGTCCAGCGTACGCAGGGCCGCATTCGTGATCTTCAGCTTGAAGGATTGGCCGAGCGCTTCCGACGGCAGGTTGATCTGCGCCAACGACGGCAGAAAGCGGCGCTTGGTCTTGATGTTGGAGTGGCTCACATTGTGGCCGACCATGGGGCCGACGCCCGTGAGTTCGCAAACGCGCGACATGTTCAAGATCCGGATCTTGGCCTCCGGAATATCCGGCGACCGGCAATGGAAAGACGGCGCTCGAAGATCGCTCTCCGTGCGGGAGGCGCGCATATAGTCCAGAGCATGGTGGATGGTCAAGGAAAAGCCATCGGCGCCCGGCATCAAGCCCATCGCCGTGGCGGACGGGCCTCACCCTGGGCTGTTCGTAATGTATGCCGGTTGAACCGTCTTTGCATTGTCGCGCGCGGCCCCTATCTCACCGCTCGGTGGACGGAGCTATCGGGAATGAGTTTCACGGCCCGCTTCGGGGCGCTTGTTACAAGGACGCTTTGCGCCGCGATCTGCCTTGGCCTGGCTGGTGCGGCTCTGCCGGTGCGCGCGCAGGAGCCGCTGCACCTGTCGCTGAACTATGACGGCAGCCTGTATGTGAAGGTGCTGGACGTCTCGGTGGACCAGGTGCTGGACGGCAAGGCCTTCCAGGCTTCGGCCCACATCAAGACCTCCGGCATCCTCTCCATGTTCCGCAAGGTCAATCTGCGGGCGGAGACACAAGGGCGGCTGGAACACGACGTGCCCCTGCCCAAGACCTTCTCCTACCTGAACAATGACGGTCATAAGAACCGGCAGGTCACCACCACCTGGTCCCCCACCGACGTGGCCACCCGCTCCTCGCCGCAGTTCCCCAACATGGGCGATCCGCCCGCCACCCGCGAGCAGAAGCTGGAGGCGGCGGACCCCCTTACCATCCTCACCCGGATGACCCTGCTGCCCTCCGGCGAGAAGCCCTGTCAGGGCGTCAGCCAGTTCTATGACGGCAAGCAGCGCTATGACGTCGAGTACAGCTATCGCGGCCCCGCCACGCCCGATGCGCGCGAGCACAAGCTCGGCATCACCAGCGCCGTGCGCTGCAGCCTGGTCTATCGTGAGGTGGCGGGCTTCAAGAAGAAGCCGGCCGACCAGCGCGGCCAGGGCCTGCGCCGCGACGTGACCGTGGGTCTGGGTCGTATCGGCGCCTCGGGGCCGTGGGTGATCTCTTTCCTGCGCGCCGACACCTTCCTCGGAGCGGCGGAGATCGATCTCGTCAACGCCCGCGTGGACGGGGCGCGGGCCGGGGACCAGCTTCGCGCCGGTTTGTGACCGGCCCCCACGGCGCCCCCCACATCTAGTAGGGAACAAAGCCTGAATCGGACGTAATCACCGATTCGGACCTGATTCGTTTCGCCACTGTTCCGCCTGACTCGCCCACCGCGTTAACGCCTCGCCAAAGCACGATCCTGCAAGGCGAATCCGGGTAGCAAACCCTCGCCATTCGCGTTAACGTTTCATCGGGACATCGGCTCGGGAGGCTGAAGGTGGGGCGCGCGACGTTAGCGCGAAGCGGGATCGCGGCGATGATTTTCGCCGTGGCCTGCGCGACTCCACTGTTCGCCCAAACCCGTCCTGAACCCTCTTCGCAGACTTCTGCGCCGTCGGCGTCTTCGCCTTCCACCGAGCGTCGCCCCGATCCGGTGACACAGGCCTATCTGTTCGGCGCGGCCTACAAGGAATCCGACCTTTCCACCGATCGCGCCGGCGGCATGATGTTCCTGCCGGGCCGCGGGCTGATCCGCTGGGAGACACAGGGCAAGACCCTGGCGGAGCAGGAGGAGCTGAAGACCGAGGCGATCGGGCGCGCCGACGCCCGCGCCGTCCAGCAGGAGATCGACGCCCAGCAGGCGGTGCGCGACCGGGTTCGCGAGCAGACCGAGCTCGCCACGGCCGACCACGAACACATGGGCTTCGCCGCCGACGCCCGCGCGGTGCCTGCCCTGAACATGTCATCGGTCACCGGTACGCGTCGCCAGGCGGGCGGCATGGTGGCGCTGAACCGGGCGGCGATCAAAGATCAGTTCGTCAACGCCATGGGCGTGAAGAGCGGTACCAGCTTCAAGGATCGCAATCGGCTCTATGTGTTCGGCGCCGTGTCGGGGCGGGGCGTGGGGCTCAACCTGCTGCACGACAACGGCAATGGGCTGGCGGGGGGCTGGCGCAATGCGGGCCTGTCCACCGACCGGGGCGGCTTCGTCGGCCAGCGCCAGGCGGGGCTGGCCATGCGCAACGGTCGCTCGCAGATCGCCCTCAGCTACGTGCGCGAAAAGACCCGCGCCCAGCTTCTCGGCATAACCTCGATCAAGGATCACCGGGCGATGCTGAACTTCACCTTCACCCCCGGCGGGCGCAAATAGGCGAACTTCTCCGCGTCGTTCTCCCATGGGTTAGAATGAGGTCGAGGCGGTGAACATCCATCTCGCCGCTGTTTGACAATCGCATCCCACCCCCGCCGGCCAAGGCGTGGAAAAGCGCCTTCGCGATGGGAGGATAGGTCGTGGATCACGGCGCGCACCGCTATCCGGACTCCCCGGACGGTATGGAAATACCGTCCGATTAGGCAAGCCTTTGGCGGAAAAGACGAATTCGGAGATATCCGGACTCTGCGGACTCTTTGACAGTGTGCCGGACTCTACAACGTTACAGGATCGGACGTGGCCGTAAGGCGCAACTTGCGCCAGAAAGTTCCGTATCTCGGCGCGCGCCCCCGGCGGGGAAGGTCGAGGATAATTCAGCGCCGGCGAACGGGATAAGGCGTTCCGTCACGGCGCTTGTAGCCCGCCGCGTCGGCGACCATGTCGATGTCCGAATAGGTGCAGATATCGGCTTCGGAACTGTTCCCCACCTCCAGCAATACCGCATCCTTGTCCGTGCGGTTGATCATGTGGTGGCCGTTGGTCTCGCCCGCCTTGAAGGCGGCGCAGTCGCCCGCGCGCAACACCTCTTCCCCGGCATCGGTGACCATCACCACCTCGCCTTCGAGCACCATCACGAACTCGTCCTCGTGGCTGTGCCAGTGGCGCTGGCCTGACCAGGCGCCGGGGTGCAGGGTCAGTCGGTTGACCCCGAAGGCGGTCAATCCCGCCGCCAGGCCGAGCCGATGGCGGAGCTTGTTCATGCCCGTCTCGTGGAAAGGCGCCGGATAGCCCGATCCGCGCCGAACCTCGCACCCCTCGATGTCGATCTTGCCCATGCGCACCTCCTGTTTGCCAGTCTTATGGCGCGAGCCTAAACCGGCGTTATGGCCGACAATAGCTTGAGCGAAACCCTCCATGTCAGCAGCCCCGATCCGGTGGAGCTGGAGCCTGTCGCTCTGGCCCAGGCGCTGATCCGCCGCCCGTCCGTCACCCCCGCCGATGCGGGGGCCATGGCGGTGCTCGAAGAGGCGCTGACCGGGCTCGGTTTCCGGTGCCGGCGCATGCGGTTCGGCGAGATCGAGAACCTCTACGCCCGCTATGGGACCGCGGCGCCCAACCTGTGCTTCGCCGGCCATACCGATGTGGTGCCGGTGGGCGACGAGGCGGCGTGGACCTCCGGGCCTTTCGCCGGAGATATCCGGGAAGGCGTGCTGCACGGCCGGGGCGCGGTCGATATGAAGGGCGCTGTGGCCGCCTTCGCCGCCGCCGCCGCTCGGGCGATCAGAGCGGGCGAGGTGAAGGGTTCGCTGTCCTTCCTGATCACCGGCGACGAGGAGGGCGTGGCGACCGATGGCACGGTCAAGGTGGTCGAGGCGCTGCTGGCCGAAGGCGAGGGCGTGGATCACTGCGTGGTGGGCGAGCCCTCCTCCTCCGCGCGGCTCGGCGACATGATCAAGGTCGGGCGTCGCGGTAGTCTGAACGCCTGGATCACGGTGGAGGGGGTGCAGGGCCACGTGGCCTATCCCCAGCGCGCCGCCAACCCGATCCCGGTGCTGGTCGCTCTCCTCGACAAGCTCTCTACCCACGCGCTAGACGCGGGCTATCCCGAGTTCCAGCCCTCCAACCTGGAGGTGGTCGACCTCACCGTCGGCAACCCGGCCACCAACGTCATTCCGGCGCGGGCGGAGGCGCGGCTCAATATCCGCTTCAACCCCAACCACACCGGCCAGGACCTGGTCGACTGGCTGACCGCCGAGTGCGCCACCGCCGAGGCCGGGTTCGGCAAGGGCAGGGTGCGGCTGAAGACCTCCGTCTCCGGCGAGGCCTTCTACACCGCGCCGGGCGCCTTCGTGGAGGTGGTCGCCGGTGCCGTGCAGGCGGCGACCGGGCAGACGCCCGAGCTCTCCACCTCCGGCGGCACCTCCGACGCCCGCTTCATCCGCGCCCTGTGCCCCGTGGTCGAGTTCGGCCTCGTCGGGACAACCATGCACAAGGTCGACGAGTGCGCGCCCGTCGCCGAGATCAAAGCCCTCACCGACGCCTATGCCGAAATCATCCGCCGCTACTTCGCGGCGTTCTCCGGGTAGTCCACCCCCGTCAGATAAAGCCCATGCGCGGGGGCGACCTGGCCGCAGCGGGTGCGGTCGGCGGCGGCGAGGGCGGCGGCGAGGTCATCGGCGCTCCACCGGCCCGCGCCCACCTCGGCCAGCGACCCGGCCATGGAGCGCACCTGCCGGTGAAGGAAGGAGCGGGCGGCGAACTCCAGGTGGATCTCCTGTCCCACCCGACGCGCCCTCGCCACGTCGAGCGTGCGCAGGGGCGACTTGGCCTGGCACTGGGCGTCGCGGAAGGTGGTGAAGTCGTGCAGGCCGAGCAGGCGCTGGGCGGCATCGTCCATGGCCCCCACGTCGAGGCTGTTCTTGATCCACCACACCCTGCCCCGCTCCAGCGCCGCGGGCGGACGCCGGTCCAGGATGCGGTAGAGATAGCGCCGCCCCGTGGCCGAGAAGCGGGCGTGCCAGTCTTCCGACACCTCTTGCGCCGCCAGCACCACCACCGGATCGGGGACGAGGTGAGCATTGAGGGCGTCCCGCACCACGTCTGGCTTCCACGCCTTGCCAAGGTCGATATGCGCCACTTGGCCGGTGGCGTGCACCCCCGTATCCGTGCGCCCCGCCACGTGCACGCGCACAGCCTCGCCGCAAAAGCCCAGCACCGCCCGCTCCAGCGTCCCCTGTACCGACGGCTGGTCCGCCTGGGCCTGAAAACCGTTGAAAGGGCCGCCGTCGTATTCGATCAGGAGCTTGTAGCGGGGCATCAGGTGAGGCGGTCGCTGATAGCCTGGCCGCGCAGGAAGTCCTCGGCGTCCTGAGCCTTGCGGCCCTCGGCCTGGACCCGCAGCAGGCGCACCGCGCCCTCGCCGCACGCCACGAGCAGCCGGTCGTCCAGCACCTCGCCCGGCGCGGCATGCCCCGCTTCCGGCCCCAGGCCGACGCGCGAAAGCAGCGCCTTCAGCCTGAGCGGTCCCTTGGGCGTCTCGACCATGCACCAGGCGCCGGGAAAGGGCGAAAGGCCGCGAATCTGGCGGTCCACTTCGGCGGCGGGGCGGGTCCAGTCGATCCGCGCCTCGGCGGCCTTGATCTTCTTGGCGTAGGTGGCGCCCTCCGCCGCCTGCGGCGTCTCCACCGCGCGGCCCGCCTCGATCTCGACGAGGGCGGCGGGGAGTAGCTCCACCCCCGCCAGCATCAGCTTGTCGCTGAGCGAGCCGGCGGTGTCCTCCGCCTCGATGGGCACGCGGGCGGTCATCAGGACCGGGCCTTCGTCCAGCCCCTCGCTCATGCGCATGACCTGCACCCCGGTCTCGCGGTCGCCGGCCATGAGGGCGCGCTGGATCGGCGCCGCGCCCCGCCACCGCGGCAGGAGCGAGGCGTGGACGTTGAAGGCGCCGAGCCGGGGCGCTTCCAGCACCTCGCGCAGCAGGATCTGGCCATAGGCCACCACCACGGCCGCATCGAGCTCCAGCGCCTGGAACGCGGCGATGACGGCCGGGTCCTTCATTGAGACGGGGGTGCGCACGAGAAGGCTCAGCCGCTCCGCCTCGGCCTGGACCGGGCTCGGCTGCAGGGTCTGGCCCCGGCCACGCGCCGCGGGGGGCTGGGCATAGACGGCGGCGATCTCGTGCCCGGCCGCGTGCACGGCGGTCAGCAGCCGGGCGGCGAAAGCCGGGGTTCCCATGAAGGCGATACGCATTGAGCGGTGTTAGCCGACGCGGGCCAAGGCGTCACCCTGTGGAGACCTCAGGCGGCCCAGTAGACCTCCACCGGCGTCTTGTCCTGGTAGAGGATCGTTCGGACCGGCAGTTCCTCCACCGGACCGGGCCGCAGGGCCGCATCATAGAGGGCGCGCTTGGCCTCGCCGAAGAACATGAGCCGCACGGCCCTGGCTTGCAGCAAGGCGGGCAGGGTCAGGGTCAGCCGATGCGGGGTCATGGCGCCGTTGGGCGCGTAGATCGAGACAAAGGTCGCGGGGCCATGCGGATCGACGGCGGCGTCGAAACCCCGCGAACCCTTGAAGAAGGCGGCGGTATGCCCGTCTTCGCCGATGCCGAGCAGGGCGACGTCCGCCGGCGGCAAGGTGTCGAACAGGGCGCGCAGGCGCGGCAGGGCGGCCTCGGGCGTCGGCTCGGCGCCGTAGAGGGGCTCGAACCGCGCCGCCGCGCCCGGCCCCTGCAGCAAGGTGCGGCGTATCATGCCGTCGTTTGAGCCGTCCTGATCCTCGGGCAGCCAGCGCGCATCCGATGGGAGGACCGTGATGCGCGCCCAGGGCAGCGAGCGGGCCGCCAGCGTCTCGTAGAAGGGGATCACCGCCACCCCCCCAGTGGCGAGGAGCAGAGCCTCCCCCCGCGCCGCCACAGCTTCGATAAGCAGTTCCGCCACGTCGTCGGCCAGAGCTGCGAACATGGCGTCGCGGGTCGGGAAGGCCTGGAAGCTTAGGGTCATAGTCCCTAGTAGCCGCTCCAGCCCCATTGGCGGAAGGCGCCGTGGTCATGGTGGAGCGACCAGCCCGGCGCCTCGCGGCGACCGTGGCAGGACCAGCCATCGCGGCGGCCCCAACCGCCGCAGCCATCGGCATAGACCGAGACGTCGCGGGCGATGATGGTCGCGCCGGGATCGGTTCCGAAGGGCTCCCGCAGCACGCTCGTCACATAGCCGCCGGTGATCTCGCCACGCCCGGAATAGGCGTAGACCCCGTACTCGGTCGCGTCGATCGCCGTGCCGCGCATGGTGAGCACCGCGCCGTCGATGGCGATGCCCATGCGGCTTTCGTCGATGCGCGAACGCTCCACCTCGATCTTCAGGCCCGGCTCGAACAGCATGCCGGTGCGGAAACCGCCTACATAGGAGTTCTCGATCCGGAAGGCGCAGTCGCCAGCCCGGCCGCGCCGTCCGATGATGCCGCTCATCGGCCCGCCGCTGTTGGGGCCGCCCGGCGTCGAGGTGATGGAGACCCGGCTCAGCGAGATAGTCTGGCCCACGCCCGGCCGCACATCCAGCCCGGTGGAGGCGGTGTTGATCCCCACATTGCGCAGGCCGAGGGTGGCGTCTTCCGACCAGATCGCCGCGTCGTATCCGGCGCTGTCGATCTCCGTGTCGTTCAGCACGAGGCGCCCGCCCTGGATATAGAGGGCCGAGCTTTCGCCGGTGTAGTGGACGGTCGTGCGCACCAAGGCCACGGCCGAGGAGAAGGTCTGGATACAGGCCGAGCGGTGGCCTTCCGGCGACTCGATGATCAGGTCGCGGAACTCCACCCCGCCACGCGGACCGGCGTCGACCACAGCGCAGGGCGAGCCCGGCGCCGCCAGGATCACGGCGGGGCCGGCGTCGGCCTCGCTCGGGAAGGCGGAGGGCGGATCGCCCTGGATGATCACCGGCTTGGAGATCTGCAGCGTGCCGGTGCAGGCGGGACCCTTGCCCTTCAGGTGGATCGTGCCCCCGTCGGCGACCTCGTAGAGCGCCTCGCTGAGGCGGCCCGGTCGGTCGGCGCGGCAGTCGATGGTGATGTGCTCTCGCCCGCCGCGCTCGTAGCCGCCCGCGATATAGGCCCCGGAAGGCAGGCTATAGGGGTCGCCGCCGCCCGCCCAGGCCGGCGAGTAGCCGCCGGTTCCAGCACAATAACCGCTGCGCGGATCGCAGTTGGAATAGGTCTGGCCCGAATATTGACCTGGGTACTGGCCGAGATAGCCGCCGCCTTGGCAATACGGATCGCTCGGGTCGCAGTAGCCGCCTTGGTTGTAACCGCCGTCGCCGCGCCAGTAGAAGTCGCGATAGCGGCTCCAACTCGGGCGGGCATAGCCGTAATGGCGCGGCTCGATCAGCTCGCGGAAATGCGGCTTCAGCTGGGCGTCCAGCTTGGCGGTCGGCCAGGCGGCGTTGGGCGTGGAGCTCGGATAGGCCAGAGCCGGCCCGGCGAACAGCAGGACCAGGGCGGTCAGCAGGCTCGCGACGGCGGCGATCGGAGATGGGGAGCGAACCACGGCGGCTACCTCGAATAAGGCGCCGGCGCATAGCCGGGCGACGGGCTGCTGTAAGGCGGGGGGCCATAGGCGGCCGGGGCGATATAACCACCCTGACCCTGGCCAAGGGGCGGTCCCTGGATCGGAGGACCATAGGCGCCGGGCGGCTGCGTGCCCGGCGGGCCGTAGGGAGGCGAGCGATAGATGGGGCCGATCACGCCCGGCGGCGGACCGCCATAGCCGGCGCGGCCGAAGCGATTCATCCGCTGCAGGATGCCCATCAGCTTGTCGGCCGAGGGGTGGAAGCCGGAGAGAGCGGAATCGATCTGATAGACCACCGACTTGGCCTTGTCCTGGTCGGCCACGCCCTGCAGGCCCTGGGAGAAGAACTGAGACATGGCGAACTTGGCCTCGCCGCTGCCCTGCTTGTCGGCCTCGGCGAACCAGTGGAAGGCGCGGGCATAGTCGGTCTGCACGCCGATGCCCTCGGCATACATGACCGCCAGGGTCAGCTGTGACTTGGAGGAGCCATTGGTCGCGGCGTACTGGATGGCGCGCACCTTTTCGGTGGCGGTGAAATAGCCGGTCTGCGGCCGACCCAGCATGGCCTGCAGCGTGCGCACCGAGTCGTGGGTGACCACCTCCTCGTCGCAGATCTTGGGGATGATCTTCAGGTAGACGAGCGCGTCGGCGACGCGGCTGAAGGGCAGCTCGCGGATCCGCGCCAGTGCCAGGTCGGCGGCTTCGCTGGTGGGCTTGGATTCGTCCGAATGGGGCACGCCTGAGGCCGGCGCCTCGGGCGGATAGAACTCGAACGGCGGGGTCCAGCGGTCGGCCTTGGCCTGCACGAAGTTGGCGTAGTCGGCCCGGTTGGCGCCGCGCTCGAAGTCCTTCAGCAGCACATAGGCGCCGACGTCGCCGGTCTGCGCGGCCAGATAATTGTAGATGTAGGCGTCCACGTCGTTGCGCTGGAACATGCCCAGCGTCGCCGGCGCGCCCGCGCGGTCGGCTACCGGCCCACGCGCCCACAGGCCCTGGCCATTGTCGAGCGGCTCGCCGAAGGGTCCGAAGGACAGGTCATGCAGCCGCGCCAGAGTGCGGAAACCATCCGCCCCCATGGTCGACAGCACATAGATCATCCGGTCGCGCACCTGGTCGCGCTCGTCGGTGGACATGCGCGAAAGGAGGCGGTCAAGGTTGTGATAGGCCTCGCCCCGCTCCCAGGCGCGGCAATCGTCGAAGTGAGCCACGGCGGCCAGGCGGTCGGTCCACTGGCCCTGAGCGTGGCTGGCGATGGGGGCGTAACCGCTCTCGTTGGACAGAGCCATGCCGTACCAGACGGCGGCCTCCACCGGATCGGTCAGGTTCTTGTCGGTGGACTTGCCGCCCTCGTAGCGGCGGGCCAGCTCCAGCTGGGCGAAAAAGTCGCCGCGGAAGGCGCGCTCACGCATGGCCCGCACCTCGATCTGCTGGGCGCCGAACTGGGGCGCCTCGCCGGGGACAGAATAGTTGGGGCGCGGACAGGCGCCGCCGATCAGACGGTTGTGCCGCCACCACCAACCGCCGTCGTCACAGCTCATCAGGGGGCCGGCGATGGCCAGGACGCCTGCGGTCACCAGCAAGGCGCGCCCCGGCCCGGCGGCGGGCAGACGCACCCAGCGCAAATGCTCAAGAACGCTGGCGAAACCCATCAGACCCCCGGCGCCGTTCTTAACCATAATGAACGACTGGTTTTTGTCCGGCTGGCCCTGCTTATTGTCAAGCCGCTTGCCCCCGTGGGGCGAGCGTCAATTTTCGTTGGTGCATACGGCGTTATCGCCAAGCCGTTGTAAGTAAGCTTCTATCGCGCCACGGGGGAATTTTGGTCGTCGCCCCGATTGGTTAAGAGACATAACGGCTAAGCTTTGAACGCGTCCCAGGTTATTGCGCCATTGGTCTGGGGGAATCAGTTTCGGATGCAAGGGTGGCTCATGGCGCCCGGCAGCATTACATGGGCGGCGGGACGGCAGGGCAGACAATGACCGACTTCAGGGACGACGCACGCAAGGGCGATGCCAGCGACCTCGCGGTTGGCGCGCGGGTGGCGGTCATGGTGCTGGCGGCCATCGCACTGGGCTTCACCCTCTATGCCCTGCGAACCCTGCTGACGCCGCTGGCCCTGGCTGTCTTCCTGCTTCTGATGATCGACGGGCTGGCCCGCGGCCTGACCGAGCGGGTCAGGTGGATCCCCAAGGTCGCCTCCCTGCCGATCGCCATCGTACTCATCGTCGCCATGTTCGCCGGAGCCATCTGGGCCACCGCCGACAACGCTGCTCACTTCGCCCATCAGGCCGGGGCCTATTCCGACCGGCTCAACAACCTGATCGGCATGGCGGCGGGCAAGGCGGGGGTGGACGCGCCTCCCACGGTGGACGACCTGATGGCCGACGCCAGCCCGGCCAAGCTGGTGGGCATCATTGCCGGCGGCCTGCGCCGGGGCGGCGAGGAGGCGGTCTTCGTCCTCATCTATCTTGGCTTCCTCATCGCGGCGCGGCGCGGCTTTCCAGACAAGCTGCACTCCCTGTTCTCCGGCGCTGCCGAGGGGCTTGAGGCGGACCGCCTGCTGGAGCGCATGCGCACCGGGGTGGAAAGCTATATCTGGGGCCAGACGATCATCGCCGGCATCATCGCCGTCGCCTCCGCCGCCATCATGGCCGCGCTCGGGCTGGAGCACTGGATCTTCTGGGCCTTCGTCATCTTTCTGGCCAGCTACATCCCGGTGATCGGCGGCGCCATCGGGGTGCTGCTGCCGCCCCTGTTCGGTATTCTGCAGTTCAACGACTGGGTCCGTCCGCTGATCATGCTTGGCGGGCTGGAGCTTCTACATATCGCCGTGGGCCAGGTACTGCAGCCGCGCCTGCACGGGCGAAACCTTAATCTCGACCCCGTGGTGATCGTGCTGTCCCTGGCGTTCTGGAGCCTGATCTGGGGCGTCGCGGGCGCCTTTCTGTCGATCCCGCTGACGGTGATCTCGATGGCGGTGCTCGCCGAGTTCAACTCCACTCGCTGGATCGCCGTCCTTCTATCCAGCGACGGTCGCCCCTATCCGGAGTCCCCCCGCCATCCGGACCCTGCGGACGCCGCATGACGGGGTCGGCGCCATGACGGCGATACGCATCGGCGATGTGATCGTGCCCGGCCGGGTCTGGGCCGCCCCGATGACTGGCGTCTCAGACCTGCCGTTCCGCCAGACCGCCGTGCGTCTCGGGGCGTCCTATGTGGCGACCGAGATGGTGGCCTGCGCCGAATTCGCGCGCGGACGGCCCGACGTGGTGCGCCGCGCGGCGGTGGGCGAGGGCCTGCCCCTGACCGTGATCCAACTGGTCGGTCGTTCGCCGGAGATGATGGCCAAAGGCGCCGCCATGGCCGAAGCGGCGGGCGCCGACATTGTCGATCTCAACTTCGGCTGCCCGGCCAAGGAGGTCACCGGCTCCCTGTCCGGTTCGGCCCTGATGCGCGACCTTGAGCTGTCCAGCCGCCTGATCGACGCCGCCGTCTGCGCCACCCGCCGCCCCGTGACGCTGAAGATGCGGCTGGGGTGGGACCACGCTTCGCTGAACGCCCCGGTGCTGGCTCAGCTGGCCGAACAGCTCGGCGTGCGGGCGATCACCGTCCACGGCCGCACGCGCCAGCAGTTCTATACCGGCCAAGCCGACTGGCGTGCTGTGGCGGCGGTGAAGCAGGCGGTGCACATCCCCGTCATCGTCAATGGGGACATCACCGACGCGGCCACCGCCCGCACCGCGCTGGGTCAGTCCGGCGCCGATGCGGTGATGCTGGGACGCGGGCTGAACGGCCGTCCCTGGATCACCGCCGCCATCGAGCAGTCGCTTGACGGCCGCTTCTTCGTCGAGCCCGGGCCTGAGGCGCGCCTCGCAATCGTGCTCGAGCAGATGCAGGCGGGCCTGGCCTTCTACGGCGAAAAGCTCGGCCTCAGCATGTTCAAGAAGCACCTGGGCTGGGCGATCATGGCCGCGCCCTGGCCCGTCGACTATGGCGAGCGCCGCGCCGCCAAGGCAGAGCTTTGCCGGCTGGACAGCGCCGCCGCCGTGGAAGCCGGTCTGACCGCGTTATGGCGTCAGCCCGCCGCGGCCGAGGCCGACACCGCCTGCCACAGGGCCGCCGCCGCCGCGGGATCGGAGGCCATGGCTTCGCCCACCATACTGAACAGCCGGCGCAGATTGGCCTCCTGAACCGCCACCGTCTCGCCGTAGGCGGGCAGGTCGCGCAGGCTGCGCGGCACGACCAGGCCCTTGGGCGTCTCCACCACATAGCCGCGCTCGATCAACTTCAGCACTTTGCGCCGCACGGTCTCACGCGGCAGGTTGGTGGAGCGGGCCAAGGCCATACGGCTCACGGGCCGCATCAGGTGCTCGGGCACGAAGTTGGCGAAGCTGGCGTATTCCTTCCGCGTCACCTTGTTGAGCATCAGGTTCTGAGCGTTCTGGGTCGAGATGGCGAGAAATATCATCGCCTGCTCGTAGTCGTTGTCGAAAGCGGCCACGACCGGCAGGCAGGTGCGCTGAATGAATTCCGCAACGAAATAGGAGAAGAGCCGTGAATACGGCGCATCCAAAGCTGGATGACTCATCCTCTCGATACTCCGCCTGCCCAGTTTGGGTTATTCACCATGCCCGTTCACAGTGGTGCAAGACTTTGCCGCAACGCCGTCACCCATATTGGGTAGCTTGACGTTGGGAGATGCCGCTTGAGGCCGCGAGGTCGAGGGACCATGTTCACGGTCGAAGAGCGGAGGCGCGCCATGCCGGCCATGCTGAGAGCCAAAAGCCAGGAGCGTGTCGTTATCCTCGGCGCGGGCGCCGCGGGCCTACTGGCCGCCTTGATGCTGGCGGGCGAAAACCGCGCCATCATCATTCTGGAGCGCGATCCGTCGCCGCCGGAGGATGCTGCGGACTATGACGGGGCCTTCGAGCACTGGCATAGGCGCGGCGTCGGCCAGCTTCGACATAGCCACGCCTTCCTGGCGCGGCTGGTCAACATCATCCGCGCCCACCATCCGGCGCTGATAGATCAGTTGATTGCCGCCGGATGCCGGGAAATGACTCTGGCTGACCTTCTGCCCTCAACTCTGAAAGACCGCTACACGTCCGAACCCGGCGATGCCGAACTGTCGATCCTGATGAGTCGGCGGGTGACCTTCGAACTGGTCCTGCGCCGCTATGTGCTGGGGCTCGGAGGGGTGACGCTCCGCTCCGGCGCCTTCGTTACGGGCTATATGATCGCGCCGGGCGACCCGCCGCGCGTGTCGGGCGTGACTCTGGAAAGCGGCGAGACCGTCGGCGCCGACCTTGTGGTCGATGCCGGCGGACGCACGGCGCAGACGGCGGAATGGCTGGCCGGGACGGGCGTAGTGCTGCCGCAGAGCGGCGAGCCCGCGGGCATCCTTTACTATACCCGCCACTGGACGCTGAAGCCCGGCCAGACCCCGCCGCCCCGCAACGGTTCGCCCGGCGCCGGTGATCTTGGCTATCTCAAGTTCGGCCTGTTCGAAGCGGACAATGGCTGGTTCTCCGTCACCCTCGCCGTGCCTGAGGTGGAAACCGAATTGCGCGCCGCTATCGTCAAGCCCGAGACCTTTGACGCCATCTGCCACGCCTTGCCGGGGGTCGCGCCCTGGATCGATCCTGAGCGCGCCGCGCCCGCCAGCAAGGTCTTCGCCATGGGCGACCTCTCCAGCCGCTGGCGGCGGATGGTGTCTGGCGGCAAGCCGCTGGTGGAGAATCTTTACCTGATCGGCGATGGCCTGATTCGCTCCAACCCGCTCTACGGTCGGGGGACCTCCTTTGCGGCCATCGAGGCGGAGCTTCTGGCCCGCGCCCTGGTCGCCGGACACGATCCTGCCGCGCGCGCCCTGCTCTACGACAGCTGGGTCGAGCAGGCGTTGCGGCCCTTCTATGACGACATGATCGGCCAGGACCGTTCGGCCATCGCCCGCGCCGAAGCCGCCCGGGTCGGGGCGCGTGGCTCCCTGCGCGGCCAACTGGTGCGAAGCTTCATTCGCGACGGGGCGGGGGTGGCGGTTCGCGATGACCTGCCCGCCTTTCGAGCCGCCCTGCGCGCCTTCCACATGCTCGACAAGCCCCGTGCCTGGTTGACCGAGCCGCGCCACATGGGCGTGGTGCTGAAGACCTGGGCGCGCGGAAAGCGCCGCAACGCCCATCTCTATCCCGGCCGTATGGGTCCGGATCGAACTGAGATGCTGGACTTGCTAGGCCTCCACAACGAAGTCAGCGCTGCGGCCTGACTTTCGGCGGCCCCATTGACCGGCTATGAGGCTAGCATGATCCCGCAGCCCGACCTCGCCGTCTTCTACGAGCATCCGGAATGGTTCAAGGCCACCTTCGCCGCGTTGGAGCGGCGGGGCGTAGCCTATACGGCCCTGACCATTCAGGATCATACCTTCGATCCCGCCGACCCGTCCGTCCCCGCGCCGGTGGTGTTCAACCGCCTCGCCATGTCGTCCTTCCTGCGGCAGGCGGAGCACGCCACCTTCTATTCGCAGGCGGTGCTGGAGCACTGGGCGCGGAACGGCGCGCGGGTGATCAACGACGCAGGGTGCAGCGTTATCGACGCGTCCAAGGCGCGCCAGCTGTCCCTGTTCCGCTCCCTCGGGCTCGATATTCCAGCGACCCGCGTCGTGCATCGCCGCGAGGATCTCGTGACGGTGGCGGCCCAGATGGCCTTTCCCCTGATGGTGAAGGTGAACATCGGCGGGTCGGGCACGGGCATGGTCCGCTACGAAAGCCTGGAGGAGCTCAAAGCCTATGCCGACGAGGGCTCTACCCCCGCCGGCATCGACGGGGTGACCCTGGTGCAGGACTATGTGCCGGCGCGCGGCGGACGGGTGATCCGCTGCGAGGTGCTGGACGGAAAATTCCTCTACGCCATCGCGCTCGACGGCGCAGGCTCCACCTTCGACCTCTGCCCCGCCGACGTGTGCATGGTGGACAAGCCGGCCATCGAGATCAGCGCCCATACCCCGCCGCCGCAGATGATCGCCGCCGTGGAGAAGATCGCTCGGGCCGGCGGGTTCGACATCTGCGGCGTCGAGTACATGATCGACGATCGCGACGGGAAGGCGCGCTTCTACGATGTGAACGGCCTGTCCAACTTCGTCGCCAAGCCGCTGGAGGTGCTGGGCTGGGATCCGCACGAAAACCTGGTGGACTACCTTGTGGGTCAGATCGCGACCCGGAAAGCAGCGGCATGAAGTACGGTTTCTGGGCTCCCGTCTTCGGCGGCTGGCTGCGCAATGTGCGCGACGAGAACATGCGCGCCGACTGGGACTACATGTCCACGCTGCTGCGCCGGGCAGAGGAGATCGGCTATGACCTCACCCTGATCGCCGAACTGAATCTCAACGACATCAAGGGCGTAACCGAACCCGCGCTCGACGCCTGGTCCACGGCGGCGGCGGCGGCGGCGGTGACCAGGCGGCTGGAGCTGATGGTGGCGGTGCGGCCGAACTTCCACCAGCCGGCCCTGTTCGCCAAGCAGGCGGCCAATATCGACAACATCTCCGGCGGGCGGCTGGCCCTGAACGTGGTGTCGTCCTGGTGGGCGGACGAGGCGACCCAGTACGGGCTGACCTTCGATCAGCACGACGACCGCTATGCCCGCACCACCGAATGGTTGGAAGTGGTCAACGGCCTGTGGTCGCAGGAGCGCTTCACCCATGAGGGCCAGCGCTACCAACTGAAGGACGCCATCTGCGCGCCCAAGCCGATGCGCAAACCGCGGCCTCCCATCTATGCCGGCGGCGAGAGCGAGACGGCGAAGACCATGATCGCGGGCCTGTGCGACGCCTATGTGATGCACGGCGACGAGCCTAAGTTCATCGCCGAGAAGATCGCCGACATGAAGGCGCGGCGCGAGCGCTTCGGCCTGCCGCCCATGCAGTACGGTATGGCCGCCTACGCCATCGTCCGCGACACGGAAAAGGAGGCCAAGGCCGAGGTGGAGCGCATCACTACCATCGACCCCGAGGCGCCCGGCTTCGCCAATTTCGACCAGTGGCTGTCGGGCACGGAGCTCGAGCGCGAACTGAAGATCCAGGAATATTCCGTCTCAAACCGCGGCTTGCGCCCAGGCCTCGTCGGTAAGCCCGAGCAGATCGAGGAACAGGTGGCGGCGTTCGAGGATGCCGGCCTGGACCTGCTCCTCCTGCAGATGAGCCCGCAGATGGAGGAGATGGAGCGCTTCTCCGCCCAGGTCATCCGCCCCACCGTAAAGGCGGCCTGAGCGGTGGACGAATCCCCCTCGCAGCTGATCGACGGACGGATTGCGGCTCTGGGCGACTGGCGCGGCGAGACCTTGGCGTACATACGCGCCCTGATTCACGAGGCCGTCCCCGAGGTGGTCGAGACGTGGAAGTGGCGCGGCGTGCCGGTCTGGGAGGACGCGGGCATCCTCTGCACCGGCGAGACCTACAAGAGCGTGGTCAAACTCACCTTCGCCAAAGGTGTGGCCCTGGATGATCCGACCCGCCTGTTCAACTCCAGCCTCGACGGCAATGTCCGCCGCGCCATAGACATCCCCGAAGGGGTGAAGATCGACGCGGACGCCTTCAAAGCCCTGGTTAGGGCGGCGGCCGCTCTAAATCGGTCCAAGCCGAGCAAGGCGAAGGGCGCGCCCAAACGGTAGGTTTCTTGGACCCGCCTTCAGAATATCATGACGGCCACCGCTCTTGTGGCTGATGCGTCAGGTGCCAAATGGGAGGGGAGGCGGGACGATCAATCACGCCCGCGCCAAAGCACTGATCAAGGATTGTCCATGCCTAACCTGTTCGACCCCGTTCGCGTCGGCGATCTCGACCTGCCCAATCGCGTGATCATGGCGCCGCTGACCCGGCTGCGGGCGGGCGAGACGCACATCCCCAACGCCCTGATGGCGGACTATTACGCCCAGCGCGCCTCGGCGGGCCTGATCATCTCCGAAGCCGTGCCGGTGACGCCGCAGGGTATCGGTTATGAGGGCGTGCCGGGCGTATGGTCGAACGCGCAGGTCGAGGGCTGGAAGCTGGTCACCCGCGCCGTGAAGGCCGCCGGTGGACGTATCTTCATGCAGCTCTGGCATGTGGGCCGTATCTCCGATCCGTCTTTCCTGAATGGCCAGCCACCCGTCTCGGCCAGCGCCATCGCCGCCAAGGGCCATGTGAGCCTGCTGCGGCCCGAGCGCCCCTATCCCACCCCGCGCGCGCTCGAACTCGATGAAATCCCTGGCGTGGTCGAGGCCTACCGCCAGGGCGCCGAGTTCGCCCAGGCCGCTGGTTTTGACGGTGTCGAGATTCACGGGGCGAATGGCTACCTGCTCGACCAGTTCCTGCAGGACGGCTCCAATACCCGCACCGACGAGTACGGCGGCCCGATCGAGAACCGCGCCCGGTTGATGCTCGAAGTCACCGATGCGGCGGTCTCCGTCTGGGGTCGCGACCGGGTCGGTATGCATTTGGCGCCCCGCGCGGACTCCCATTCCATGGGCGACAGCGATCTGGCGGCCACCTTTGGCTACGCGGTCAAGCAATTGGATAAGAAGGGCATCGCCTTCATCTGCGCCCGCGAACACCAAGGTCCCGACAGTCTGGGCCCCGACCTGCGTAAGGCGTTCGGCGGCGTCTATATCGCCAACGAGGGCTTCACCGGTGAGAGCGCCCAGGCGGCTCTCGATGCCGGCATCGCTGATGCGGTGGCCTTCGGCAAGGCCTTCATCTCCAACCCGGACCTGCCGGAACGCCTGCGCATCGGCGCGCCGCTGAACGACCTCGTCCCGGCGACCATCTACTCCCCCGACGAGCGCGGCTACACCGACTACCCGTCGCTGGCCCAGGCCAAGGTCCCCGTCGACGCCTGATCTGGTGCGATCACCCACCGACGTCCGTAAGGGCGTCGGTGGAGATAGCGGTCCTTACCGTGTCGCGTCGTCGTAGAACTTGGCGAGGTCTGCCTTCATGGACTTCAGGGCCTCGGGGTTCAGATAGACCATGTGGCCCGAGGGATAGTAGGCGAAGCGCACATTGCCCTTCAACGCCGGGTCCAGTTGCATGTGCGCGATGTCGTATTCGGTGCCGAAGAACGGCGTCGCCATGTCGTAGATGCCGTTGAGTGAATAGAGCTTCAGGCCGGGGTTCTGGCGCATGGCTTGGCCGAGGTCGAGGGCGGTGTCCGCCTGGCTCTGGCTACCGCCGCCGCGCCCGCCCGGACCGCGGTGACGGAAGTCCCACTGGGTTCCGGCTGAATAGAAGGTCGGGCGATAGGTCAGCTCGCTCTCGAAACCGAGGTCCTTGGCCAGATAGTCGTGGAAGGCGCCCACGAAGGCGCCGGTGATGCCGGTGTCGGACGGGTCGTAGGTCTGGCTTTCGCCCGCCGCGTCGATCTCTATACCGGTAAAGCGGCTGTCATAGCGGCCGACCGTGCGGCGCTGGTCGCGCAGCAGTTCGCGGCGAAAGCGGTTGTCGTTGATCCGCAGGTCATTTTCCAGAATGTAGCCCACCGACAGGCCCGTATACTTGGACAGCTGTTCGGCGATCGCCTGCTTCTGCGCCGGGTCGATCTCCGCGCCCTGGGCCAGGGCGTTGGCGTAAGGACCGCGCGCCCAGGTCCGCACCTCCTTCAGGAAGGCGTCGAGATTGGCCGGCTTGGGGATGCGGTTGTGATAGGCTGCGGTCGCCGCATAGGTCGGGATATAGGCGATCACGTCATAGTCGAAGCCCGGCGAGCGGCGGGCATAGTTGAGGATCGAGGACAACAGGATCACGCCGTTCAGCTGCACCCCATCCTCCTGCAGGCGGTAGGACAGACCCGCCGAACGGGTGGTGCCGTAGCTCTCGCCGAAGATGAACTTCGGCGCGTTCCAGCGCTGGTTGGCGGTGAGATAGCGCTCGATGCCGCGGGCGAAGGCGTCGATGTCCGGGTCCGTGCCCCAGAACTTCTCCAGCTTGGTGTCGCCGAGGGGGCGCGAATAGCCGGCGCCGATGGCGTCGATGAAGACGAGGTCGGACTTGTCGAGCAGCGAGTCCTCGTTGTTCCCGTAGTGGAACGGCGCGTTGCGGGTCATCTGCGGGCTGTCGGTGAACACCCGCACCGGGCCGAGAGAGCCCATGTGCAGCCACATGGTCGAGGAGCCGGGACCGCCGTTGTAGAAGAAGGTCACCGGCCGGCTGCCGCCCTTGCCTTCACCGGTGGTGTAGGCGGTGTAGAACATGGAGGCCATCGGCTTGCCGTCGTCGTCGCGGATGGTCAGCGTCCCGGCGGTGGCCGTGTAGGGAATGGTGCGCCCGCCGATATTGGCTGTGTGATGGGTCACCTTGGCGATCTCGTGGATCGGTGCGGTGGCGATGTCGCGGTCGGCGAGCTTGTTCTCCGCCGCACGCTCGCCGCGGGCCGAAGTCTGCACATCGGCGGCGTCGCCGCGGCCGGGCTCGTCGGGAGAGCGTGTGGTGCTGGCCGGACGCGTGCGGGTGGTCTCGCCGCCGCCGGGCTTGGCGCTCGTCGTCGTGGCGGTCTGAGCGAAGGCGGATGTGGCGAGCGCTGCTGCAAGGATGAGGGGAGTGAGTGCGGCGGCGATAACTGGCTTCAACTTATCCCCCATGGGTCGGTGATAGCGGCGGTAAGGACGCGCCAAGGTGAGGCGCGATCCATCCGGCGTCGGCATTGCAGGATTATTGCAACTCGATCGTCACCGGCAACTGGAACTGTGATTGTCCAGTCAATTGCCCGTACGCGGCGCATCGGAATGGGCCTCGAACGGATCGAGGGCGTAGATCTCGTGGCTCTCCACCTTGAAGCGGACCTTCTCGCCCACCTTGCGGCCTTCGAGCAGGGCGTCCTTGGCCACCGGAAACGGCATGGCGCCCTTGGGCCAGTTCAGTTCCTCTACCGGCTCATAGGCGATGGTCACCCGGCTTGTGGCCTTGTCGATGGCGGTGATGACGCCGACGATCTCGATGCCGTTCACCGGCTTTTCCGAAGGGTCGGCCACGCCTTTGGTGGGTTTGCTGGAGGTGGAGGGCGCCTGGCCGCCGCCTCTCCCGCCATGACCGCCTCGACCGCCACCGCCGCCCATACCGCCGCCACCCATGCCTCCGCCCATACCGCCACCGAGTTGGGCCAGCGCTGGCTCAGCCGCCAGCGCCATGGCGCTTATAAACAGACCCGCCAGGGCCGCCGTCCGAATCCGGTGCACCATCGCAATCCCCACCGCTGAAGCCGAGCCGCGCTTCTGCCACAACCCAGCGACCAGATTGCGGCGTCACCCTTCGGCGCTGAAAAACAGCCGCCCGTCGCAATGTTCCGCAACCGGGATTGACCCCATGAAGCGGGCGCAAAGGGTTGACTTCGCGGCGCTCTCCCCCAAAACCGCGCACACATTTCAAGTTTGAAAGTTCGGGGAGAACAGAATGGCCGTTCGCGTCGCCATTAATGGGTTTGGTCGGATCGGCCGTCTGGTGCTGCGCTCGATCGTCGAGCACGGCCGCACCGACATCGAGGTGGTGGCGATCAACGATCTGGGTCCCGTCGAGACCAACGCCCACCTGCTGCGCTACGATTCCGTGCACGGCCGCTTCTCCGGCACGGTCACCACCGGCGAGGGCTGGATGGATGTCGGCGCCGGCAAGATCAAGGTGACCGCCGAGCGCGACCCGTCCAAGCTGCCCCACGCCGATTTGGGCGTCGATATCGCCTTCGAATGCACCGGCCTCTTCACCGCCAAGGACAAGGCGGCCGCCCACCTCAGCGCCGGCGCCAAGCGCGTACTGATCTCCGCCCCCGGCGAGAACGCCGACGCCACCATCGTCTATGGCGTCAATGACGGCGTGCTGAAGGCCACTGACCTGATCGTCTCCAACGGCTCCTGCACCACCAACTGCCTGGCCCCCGTGGCCAAGGTGCTGAACGACCTGTGCGGCATCGAACGTGGCTACATGACCACGATCCACTCCTACACCGGCGACCAGCCGACGCTGGATACGATGCACAAGGATCTCTACCGCGCCCGCGCGGCCGCCCTGTCGATGATCCCCACATCCACCGGCGCGGCCAAGGCCATCGGCCTCGTTCTGCCCGAACTGAAGGGCAAGCTCGACGGATCCTCGATCCGCGTGCCGACCCCGAACGTCTCGGTGGTGGACCTGAAGATCGTGCCGACCCGCGACGTGACCGCCGCCGAGATCAACGACGCGCTAAAGACCGCCGCCTCTGCAGGCCCGATGAAGGGTATCCTGGCCGTGACGGAGGAGCCCTTGGTCTCCACCGACTTCATGCACGTCGCCGCCTCATCCACCGCCGCCCTGGCCCAAACCCAGGTGATCGAAGGCAAGCTCGCCCGCGTACTCAGCTGGTATGACAACGAGTGGGGCTTCTCCACCCGGATGGCCGACACCGCCCTGGCCATGGCGAAGTTCCTCTAAGCGCTGATCATGACCTTCCGCTCTCTCGAACAGGCCGGTGATCTGACCGGCAAGCGCGCCCTGGTTCGCGTGGACTTCAACGTGCCGATGGACGAGGGCCGGATCACGGACGACACGCGTCTGCGCGCAGCCCTGCCGACCATCCACTTCCTGTCGAGCAAGGGCGCCAAGGTGGTGCTGCTGGCCCACTTCGACCGTCCCAAGGGCAAGCGCGTGCCGGAGATGAGCCTGAAGCCGGTGGTCCAGCCCCTCTCCAGGCTGCTCGAACAGGATGTGATCTGGGCCGACGACTGCATCGGCCCGGACGCAGCGCGGGCGATCGACGGCATGGAGAACGGCGGCGTGGCCCTGCTCGAGAACCTGCGCTTCCACGCCGGTGAAGAGAAGAACGACCCCACGTTCGCCGACGAACTGGCCAAGCTCGGCGACCTCTATGTGGACGATGCGTTCTCGGCCTCGCACCGCGCCCACGCCTCGACCGAAGCCATCGCCCAGCGCCTGCCCGCCTATCCGGGCCTGTCCATGGAGCGCGAGCTTGAGGCGCTGGAAGCGGCCCTCGGCAATCCGCAGCGCCCGGTGCTTGGCATCGTCGGCGGCTCCAAGGTCTCCACCAAGCTCGACCTCTTGAAGAACCTCGTGACCAAGCTCGACAAGCTGGCCATCGGCGGCGGCATGGCCAACACCTTCCTCTACGCTCAGGGCCACGACGTGGGCGCCTCCTATTGCGAGAAGGACATGGCGGAGACGGCGCGCGAGATCGTGCGTCTGGCCGGCCAGAACAACTGCAAGCTCTTCCTGCCGCTGGACATCGTCGTGGCCGAGAAAATGGCGCCGGGCGCACCCGCCCGCACGCGCGGTCTCGGCGAGGTGGACGAGCACGAGCGCATCCTCGACGCCGGTCCTGAGACCGCCGCCCGACTGAAGCGGGCCATGGACAACTCCAAGACCCTAATCTGGAATGGCCCGCTCGGTGTGTTCGAGATGCCGCCCTTCGACAAGGCGACGGTAGAGGCGGCCCAGTACGCGGCCGAACTTTGCAAGGCCGGCAAGATCGTCGCCGTGGCCGGCGGCGGCGACACGGTGGCCGCCCTGCATCACGCCAATGTCGCCTCGGATTTCACCTTCGTCTCCACGGCGGGCGGCGCCTTCCTGGAATGGATGGAGGGCAAGGCCCTGCCGGGTGTCGAGGCGCTGAAGGTTTAACCCCAGAAGGCCTGCATGCCTTATCCCGCCTTCAGTTTCCCTGGATGGCGGGCGCGTCGCGTTGCGACTATCTGATGGGTGAGCCGTTCTGTGGACGGACCAACGGAGCCCGCACCATGCGCCTCGCCCGCCTGATCGCTTTTGCCGCCGGAGCCCTCGCCGCCGTGGCTCTCGGCACGACCGCCATGGCCACAGATCCGTTCCCGGGCGGGGACCCCGGCGGCATTCACACCATCACCAAGGACAAGGCCAAGATCCTGGCCCTGCTCAACGCCTCCGGCTGGGTCTCGCCGCACATCAAGGGCAAGGCGCTGTGGATGGTCTCCTTTCGCTCCTGCCCCGACTGCATCCGCTTCGAAAAGGAGCAGTTCGACGCCCTGCATAAGGCCAGGGTCGATACCCGTGTGATCGTGGTGGCGCGCCGCTCCAAATCCACCCCTGCTGAGCGGACCGGAGTGGGCGAATTGTGGGCCAAGCGTGACTGGAAGACCTATGAGGACTGGACCTCGATCCCGGTGGACGCCTTTACCGGCGAGGGCATGGCTTCGGGCGATACCGATCCGAAGCGCGCTGCGCTGGTGGAGAAGAGCCGCAGGTTCATCGACGACCTGACCCCGCTCTTGGCGGAGAACGGCCTGCCCATGCACTACCCGACCCTGATCTGGCAGGACGCCAAGGGCCGCCTGCGCGGCTGCGCCTGTGAAGAGCCGGAAACCTACAACTTCTTCCGCAAGGACCTGGGGGTTGCGGATCGGTCGCCCGCCTAGGTGATCTACCGTTGCTCATTCTATTAAGGGCTAGCTCAAACCCGGGTTCTCGCCTCCGCGGGTGATGGGTGGAGAACAATCATGCCCCGCATCCTCCTCACCGCCTCGGACGGCTTTACCTTTGGCGCCTGGCATGAGCCGGCGCGGGAGGCGCGGCGGGGCGGGATGGTGATTGGGCACGCGGTGTGGGGCGTGACCCCCCACCTGAAGGGCCTCGCCAGCCAGCTTGCTGAAGAGGGCTATGAGGTGCTGATACCGGACCTGCTCGCCCGCGACGACGCCGATGGCGGATTTCCGCCAAAGGACATCGACCCGGCGCTCTATCCCGTCCGCGAGGCGGCCGCGGCGGTCACCGGCTGGGGCGGATCGTGCGACCGGGACCTGCAGACGGCGGTGAACTTCATGCGCCCCGATGGGCCCGTTTTCCTGATGGGCTTCTGCTTCGGCGGCACGGCGAGCTGGGTGGCGGCGTGCCGTTGCGAGGGCGTGGCGGCGGCGGCCTGTTTCTACGGCGGGCACATCGCCACCTATGCTTCAGAAACCCCGCGCTGCCCTACCATCCTGCACTTCGGCAAGACCGACGATCTGATTCCACAGCATGACGTGGAGCACATCGCCGAACTCCAACCTGACGTGCCGATTTACCTCTACGATGCCGGCCACGCCTTCGTGGCTCCGAACGGTTATCACGCTGACAGCGCGCGCCTCGCCATGCTCCGCACGCGCGCCTTCTTCCACAAGGCCTCGGGCGCGAAGGAAGCAGGAGCCTAAAAGAAAATCCCTCCCCCGCAGGCGGGAGAGGGAAGTCCCATCGCAAGCGATGGAAAGGCGAACGCACGGGTGTAGAGCGCTCGCCTATATCGCCTCCGCCTCGAAGGCGGCGGCTGAAGGTGTTAGAATTTCACCCGGACCGTGCCGCCGAAGGTGCGCGGCTGGCCAAGGAAGGCGTTGTAGGTGCCGGTCTGCGTCGTCGCGTCGAAGGCCACCTGATAGTAGTGCGTGTCGAACAGGTTCTGGGCCCACAGCTCCGCCGACCAGCGATCGTTGGCGGGGCCGATGCTGAGGCGGGCGTTCACGAGGCTGAAGGCCTTCTGCTCCTTCACCGGGTTCAGGTCCGATCCGGTGTTGTAGCTGGAGTTGGACTTCACCGAGACGTTGGCGCGACCCACCAGGCCACCCACCAGTTCATGCTCGTATGTCGCCGACAACGACCCCGAGAACAGGGGGGCCAGCGATAGGCGCGAGCCGGGCAGGAGCGAACAACCCGCCGGCGTACCGGCCGTGGCGACCGCCCCATAGGTGATCGAGGTGCACTTCGTCCCAAGCACTGCGGCGTCTTTGCCGGAATAGGTGGTGTCCGCATAGGTGACGCCGCCGGCGAAGGTGAGTCCCTTCATAGGCAGCCAGACGAAATCGGCATCCACGCCCTTGGAGATCACTTCCGGCACCGACGTAACGGTAAAGACCAGGCCGTTGAAGGCGTTGAGCTGGAAGCCTGTATACTTCTGATAGAACGCCGTGGCGTTCAGCAGGAGCTTGCGGCCGAACAGGGTGTTCTTGATCCCCACTTCATAGCTGTCGACGAATTCCGGCTTGAACGAGGTGTCCAGCACCGGGGCCAGCGAGGCGCCGCACGCCGCGGTGGTCTTGTAGGGGCAGGCCAGACGGTCGAGATTGAAACCGCCCGCCTTGTAGCCCCGCGCATAGGAGGCATAGGTCAGGACCTCCTTGCTCCAGCGATAGTCGATCTTCACCGTGCCGGTGACCTCGTCCTCGGTCAGCGACTGGCTGTCGGGCAGGTTGTTGAACTTGTTGTTTTCGAAGGTGCCGCATAGCAGGGGCGCAAGCGCGATGGCCGTGGCGCTCTGGCCCAGATTGGTCTGCAGGGTGGTGCAGCCCAGGCCCCCGTCGGTGTTGGTATAGAGCGTGGCCAGGGTCTTGTGCTCGTGCGTGTAACGCAGGCCGGCAGTCAGCTCTAGCTTGTCGGTAATGTGGTAGTTCTCGTTGGTGAAGAAGGCGAAATTGTCCTCCTTCTGATTGTAGTGGTCCTTCTGACCTTGGCCGTAGACATAGCTCGTGCCCGGCGCGCGACCTTCCAGGGTAGAGACCAGGGTCGGATTCGTCCCGGACGAGGCGAGCAGGCTGGCATAGGTCTCGAATTGCGATCCGTAGCGCAGGGAGGTGTTCTGGGTCAGCTTCTCGTTGGCGTAGAAGCCGCCGACCTGCCAATCGAGGGGGCCATACCGGCCGGCCAGGCGCAATTCCTGGCTGAACTGCCGGAACTCCGCCCCTTGAGCCGTCTTGTCGTAGTAGAGGATGTCGACCGAGGTATAGTCCGGATCGGTTTCGCCGGTCCGCTTCCAGTCGCGAACCGCGGTGATCGAGGTCAGGGTCGCGCCGCCGAACCAGGGCGTCTTCCAGTTGGCCTCGGCCGAAAGACCCATGTCGCGGATGTTCTGGGTCGTCGGACGGTTGGAATAGGCGGTGCGATTGTAGGGGTCGGGTGTCGTGGCGACCCCGCCATGGGTATCGCCGAGGGCTGCGGGGTCCAAGGCGCGGACGATGGCCGCCGTGGCGCCGTTATAGATCTGCACGGCCGCACAGCAGTTCTCTACCCGGTTGGTGTAGTCAGCGATAACGTTGACGTCGAAGGTGCTGGTCGGCGTGAACAGCAGCTGCCCACGCACGCTGTAGAAATCCTGGTTCTGGTCCTGGTTGCGCGTACGCGGACCTGAGCCGGTCTTGATATCGTAGAAGCCATCGCGTTCGCGGGCGGCGATATAGAGACGTCCCGCCACCTTGTCTTCGATCAGCGGACCGTTCAGCGAGATCGAACCGCCCCGGCCGTTATAGTTGGAGAAGGTCGCTTCGCCCTCGATGCTCTGGTTGAAGTTCGGGCGCTGGGTTATGACGTTGATGACGCCGGCGGAGGTGTTCTTGCCGAACAAGGTGCCCTGCGGTCCCTTCAGCACTTCCACCCGGGATAGTTCGCCAAGGTCGCCGAAGCCGACGGAGTTGCGCGGACGATAGACCCCATCGATCACAACGCCGACAGAACTTTCGAGGCCGAGATTGTCGCCCACAGTGCCGACGCCGCGGATGCGAGCGGTGGTGGAGGCTTCGGATGAAGTGGAGGTCACCATCAGGCCAGGCGTGACGATGGTCAGGTCCTTGATGTCCTTGACGCCGGCGTCCTGCAACTGCTGTTTGGATACGGCGGTGACGACGATCGGCACGTCCTGCAGGCTTTGCGAGCGCTTCTGGGCGGTGACGACAATTTCATCAACGTTCTGGGCCTGGCCGGCGGACTGGGCCAAGGCAGGCGACGCGCAGCAAAGCGCAGCCATAGAGACGCTGGCCAAGGCCATCGGCAAAAGACGCATAATTCCTCCCGACGCCGGACGTTTGCCGACGATGTGTTTGCCGCTTTGCGCGGTCGTCCCTAGCTACGCGTATGTCGAGCGCTTCGTAAATTGTGCATACCGCGTATTCATTCAGTTCATCGAGTTGTGTTACCGAAATGAAACATGACGCAATGCGGCCACAAATTCGCTTCCATTTCGCGCGTGCAGCATAGCCGTGGCCGCCCGTTATAGACCTGCGCCGCTCTATCAGGATCTCGGTGGCGAATTCGCCGACCCGGTGAAAGCGGCAAATGTTCCCATGACCATCCTGCGCTATCGCAATCAGCGTTGGGCTGGCGAGGTCGGGCTGGAAGGACTGGGCGAAGCAGAATGGCTGGCCCATTTCGGTCGGTTCCAGCCGCTTCCTGGCAACCAGGCTGAGCCCCTGGCTATGCGCTATCACGGCCACCAGTTCCGCACCTACAATCCCGATCTCGGTGACGGGCGGGGCTTCCTGTTCGCTCAGCTTCGCGACGCGACGGGCCGGTTGCTCGACCTAGGAACCAAGGGGTCGGGCCAGACGCCCTGGTCGCGGCGAGGCGACGGACGGCTGACGTTGAAGGGCGGCGTGCGCGAGGTCTTGGCCACCGCCATGCTGGAGGCGCTCGGCGTACCGACCTCCAAGTCCTTCTCGCTGGTGGAGACGGGCGAGGACCTGCAGCGCAACGACGAACCCTCGCCTACGCGCTCGGCCGTGCTGACCCGCCTGTCCCACAGCCACATCCGCTTCGGGACCTTCCAGCGATTGGCCTTCAAGGACCAGCCGGAGCTGATCCGGGTGCTGCTCGACCACATCGTGGAGACCTATCAGCCGGACCTACTGGTCCATGAGGGAGTCGACCGCGTCGCCGCCTGGCTGGAGCGGGTGGTGCAGCTTTCCGCCCACCTGACCGGCCGCTGGATGGCGGCGGGGTTCGTGCACGGGGTGCTGAACACCGACAACATGAACATCAACGGCGAGAGCTTCGACTACGGCCCCTATCGCTTCTTGCCGCAGAACGACCCCAACTTCGTCGCCGCCTATTTCGACGAGACGGGTCTCTACAGCTTCGGGCGCCAGCCGGAGGCGGTGTACTGGAACCTCCAACAGCTGGGCGCCTGCCTGACCCTGATCGTGGAGGACCAACAGCCGCTGATCGACGCCTTGGGCGGGTTCGGCGCCGCCTATCAGGCGGCTTTGCGCGGCTCCATGCTATCAAGGCTCGGCGTCGCTCCGCGCTCGATAGAGGAGGACACGGCCTTGGCCGGCGCCGCCTTCCGCGCGCTGGCCGAGGGCGGGGCGGCGCTGCGCTGGGAGCCCTTCTTCTTCGACTGGTTCTGCGGCATCGCATCGGAGCAACGCGCGCTGAAGGGGCCGCGAGCCGACATCTATCACGGACCGGCCTTCGTCGATTTGCGCGAACGCCTTGTCGCCTATGCGGCCGACCGGCCCGAGCGCCTCTACGCGCCCTACTTCGCCAAGCCCGACCCTGAGGAGCTTTTATACGACGAGATCGAAGCCATCTGGGCCAGGATCGCGGCTGAAGATGACTGGGGCCCTTTCAACGCCAAGCTTGCACGACTAGATCAGTCGAGAACCGCCATGGCGCTGGCTCCCGGTCCATAAGGGTTGGAACCTCGGCCATGGCCTTACGTTTGGCCCGCAACCCCGTCCACCTTAGGAGCCCCCATGGCCAAGAGCCCGGCGAAAACCGATGTCGCCCAACCGGACTACGAAATCCCGGCCAACGAGATTCAGGCTTACGGCACGCTGAAGAATCTGCCGCTCGGCCTGGAGGACAACGCCCGCGCCTCGAGCGTGGCGGCCCTGAACCAGGTGCTGGCGGACACCATCACCATCCGCGATATGTACAAGAAGCACCACTGGCAGGTTTCCGGCGCTACCTTCTACGCTCTGCACCTCCTGCTCGATAAGCACTACGAGGAGCAGGCGACCTTGGTGGACACCATCGCCGAGCGCATCATGACCCTCGGCGGCATCTCCATCGCGATGGCCCACGACGTGGCTGAAATGACCCGCGTCGCGCGTCCGCCCAAGGGGCGCGAAGACGTGCCGACGCAGATCTCACGCCTGCTCAAGGCCCACGAGCAGATCCTGATCTACGCCCGCGAGAGCGCCGCACAGGCCGCTGAGGCCGGCGACGAAGGCACCAACGACCTGCTCATCTCCCAGGTCACCCGCACCAACGAGATGCAGGTCTGGTTCCTGGCCGAACACCTCGCCAACACCCCACTCCTCGCCGCCGCACGCTGAGGAATTTGTGGCGGCCCTGCCGAAGGCTCGCCATAAACGGCGCCTAAAGCCTGCCGCGTCGGCGCGGTTCGGCGACTGGAGACGTTCGATTGCACGATCCGATCACCGACCTCGTGGTCCTGTTGTTCAGCAAGCCGGGCGTCGCCCTCGGCTTGGCGGGGGCTATCCTGCTGTTCGCCCTCTGGCTTATCGGGTCATCGGAATTCTTTGAGCAACGGCCCCTGACCCAGGCGTTGGTAGACAGGTGCAATCTGCTATCCGGGCTCAACGGCCGAAAGGGTTTCGCAGATCAGTACGCCCAGCTTGACCAGCGGTTCTCTGGCGCCGCCTCCCCACCAACGTTAGTGCGCGGATGGAAGGCTTATCGCGCCTTGCTCGCGCGCCAGCAGGATGGGACGTTCGCCGCCTCGTTGCCGGCCTCGCAGGTGTTCGACCGCATGGACGATCCGGCGCGGTCGCTGGAATGGTGGGCTAACATTCTTGTGGCGGTCGGCCTGACCGTCACGTTCATGGGCATTGTCGCCGCGCTGAGCGAAGCCACCTCGGCCATCGCCGCAAGCGGCGCGGGCGCTTCCGGCCCCGGCGTGGAGGGTGCGCTGCTCGGCCTTCTGGCTATCGCGGCGACCAAGTTCTGGACTTCCATCGCCGGGGTGCTGAGTTCCATCATCCTGCGCCTCGTCGCCCGCCGGCGGCGCAACAAGATCGAGGCGCTTGAAGCGGACCTGTTCCACAGTCTAGACGCCAGTGTCGAATTTTCCCCACCCGAGCGCGTGATGATGGAGCAACTCGCAATCCTGCAACGCATTGAGACCGCCCTTGCTGGACGCGCCCTCCCATGAGGCTGCGCCGCCGCCCGGAACGGATGCTGGAGGAAGGCGAAAGCTACTACGTCTCCATGACCGATATGATGGTGGGCGTGCTCTTTATCTTCATAATCATGCTGAGCTTCTTCGCTTTGCAGTACCGCGCAACGACTGCGACCCTGACCCAGGCCAAGGATTCGGAGACCACGGCCCTGCTCAAACTGGCGACCGCTCTTCAGGCCCAACCGGTGCAGGCGCAGATTGATCGCACCCACCACGTGGTCTGTGTTCCGGCCGCCGACCTCGTTTCCGGCGCCGATGGCCAGCGCTGCTTCGCCTATTCGGGCGGCGCCTTGAAGCCGCCCGCCGACGCCCAGGCCAGCCAGGTGCGCGCCGACGTGATCAACTTCGTCAATGGCGACCTCTCTGCGGCGAAGGTGCAGTCCACCGCCGACGCCAATGACGGAACGCTGAGCTTCCCGGCGGAGCAACTTTTCGTCGCGGGGACGGCGACCCTGTCCCCGGGTGGCCAAGACATCGCCCGCAAGGTCGCCGCCAGCCTGGCCCAGCGCATGCCCTGCTATGGCTATGGAGCGCCAGCCTCTGGCTGCAATGGACAGAAGATGACAGTGGTCAACGTGCTCGGCCAAGCCGGCTTCGACGCCTTCACCGACGCTGGACGCCAGGCCGCGGCGCTTTCGCTCCAGCGCTCGGTGGCCTTCCATCAAGCCTTGACCGCTGCGGCGCCGGTGCTCGGCCAGCTGACCAACGCCCCGACGGGTGGGCAGCCCTTGCTGAGGGTCGCTACCTACGGCCAGTCCGACGCCAAGGCGGCCCCGGCTGGTGCGGGACAGACAATCACCATCCAGTTCGTCCCGGCCGGGTAGGGGATTCCTAACTCGTGGTGCTGACGGTCCAGGTAGCACTGGTCACGTCGGGATTTCGTTCGAGGTGGCGGACAATCTCGTCCAGTTCTTCAGCATCGGCCGACGTCGGTATGAGGATGGCGGCCAACTCCACCATCTCATCGCTCTCCGACAGGGTTTCGATCTCGCGGATCGGATAGTGATGACGCTCCAGCTCCTCGAACAGCAGATCGCGCGCCACGGACACGTGCTCGGGTGAGCAGACGAGGTGCATACGATAGAGAGCTTCGGTCTCTCCAGCCTTCACCGGGCGGCGGTTGACGAAGTCCACCAGGGGACGGAGCAGGGTATTGCCCGCCAGGACGAAGGCGGCGACCAAAACGGCCTCCCCCTCCTGTCCTCCACCGGCGAACGCGCCAACGGCCGCGGAGGCCCAGAGAGTCGCCGCGGTATTGAGCCCGCGGACCTGCGCGCCTTCCTTCATGATGACTCCGGCGCCGAGGAAGCCGATGCCGGACACGACGTAGGCGATGACGCGCACGGCGCCGTCCGCTCCGCCAAGGCGAGCGCCGAGATCGGCAAAGGCGGCTGCGCCAACCGCCACCAGCACATTGGTTCTGAGCCCCGCGGTTCGCTGACGGTATTGACGCTCGAGACCGATCGCGCAGCCGAGCACGAACGCCACCCCCAGAGCGGTCGCGGTATGGACGAAGGGCGAATCCAGCCAGGTCACGTCGATTGCTCCGCTGGCGGCCCGGAAGGGACTCGAACCCCTGACCTTAGCTTTAGGAAAGCTCTGCTCTATCCTGCTGAGCTACCGGGCCGCGCGGGCGCACTGATAGCGGGCCGCGCGCGTGCGCGGAAGGGCTTGCGCACAGTCGCTTGATGGTGGTGAGTGGGGCTCAACCGGAACGGGGCGGGCGTAAAGTTGGGGGATGCGCCCGCCCCTTCATCGGGGGGTGTCGCTTGTTTTCACGACCCTGTGCTTATGCACCCATTCTAGACCGGCGAAAGTTAATTCTGCTTACAAGCGCGACGTTGTCCACAGCCTTGGCCGGATGCGGTGACGCCGGCGCGCTGGATGGACTGGCGGAGGGGCGGAAAGGACGCGTGACGGCTGTGCTGGCTGGCGACCTGCTCGAGCTCGACGGTTTCGAACAGGTGCGCTTGGCAGGCGTCGAGGCGCCCCAGCCGACCGATCCTTATGGAGAGGAATCGGCGACGCTGATCGAGAGGTTGACCGATGGCCAGCGCGTGGAGCTGCTGCACGGCGGGGCTAGGGTCGATGCGGTAGGCCGTACGGTGGCGCAGGCGCGAACGCTCGAGAGCCGACGCTGGCTCCAAGGCGCACTGATCGACGCCGGGGCGGTTCGGGTGCGCACCGCTGCCGACAACCGCGCCTTGGCGAAACTCATGCTGGCCAAGGAGGCGGGCGCGCGGGCGGCGGGGCGCGGCCTGTGGGCGCTGGACGCGTACCGTGTGCGCCTGCCGGACGAGGTGGAGCCCTGGTCGCATGGGCTGCTGCTCGTGGAGGGGCGCGTGACGCGGGCGGGGCGTACCGAGGATGGCGACGTCTACCTCGACTTCGAACGCGAGGGGCGACGCGGATTGTCCGTGAACATTCCAAAGACGGCCTTGCGAGATTTCCGCTCGGCGCGGCTCGACCCTTTGGACTTGCAAGGGCGCCTTGTGAGGGTGCGGGGCGAGGTGGAGCACGGACACCTCGTCATTGACCATCCCGAGCAGATTGAGCGGCTTCGCGATTGAGTCGGCGCGGTTAGTGGAACAGCCGGTACACCAGCGTCCCCAGCGCCCGGCCGGGAATAAAGGTGAATAATCCTGCGATCACCAGCCCGCCGATCATGAGTATCAGAACGGAGCGCTGATGCTGCGGCACACGCCCTGTCCGCGCAAAGAAGATGATCAGCGGCACCGAGACCAGCGTCGCCACCGAGAAGACGTGGATCGGGCTGAACCCGCCTGGATTGATCTCGTGGACCGCGAAGCTGATCAGGGCGGTCGCGGTCATCAGCGCGCACCAGATATAGCCCACGGTGCGATGGCGGATCGTGCCCTTGGGCAGCACGAGTTGTGAGATGCCGAGCGGCAAGGCCAAGAATACCGTCGTCAGGTGGGCGATCACCGCGCCTTTGCGCAGGGCGTCCGGCATTTCGGCATGGGTGAGGAGGGCATTGCCGATCCCCGCAGCCGCAAGAAGGAAGACGATGGCGCTGCCCACCACGGCGATCGGCAAGGTGATTTTCGGATAGAACGCGCTCGGATTAGCCATGGATCGTTCCCCCCTTGGGTCGGAAGCTGGCTGGAGCTTGGCTGTGCGTCAATGGGCGCAGAGTCGCAGAAGAAACAGCAAGGGCGCGGAAGCCGTGGCTCCGCGCCCTTCAGATAGCCAAAAATACAGTCCCGCCTAAACGGCGTGGACAGTGGGACTTCAGGCCGCCTTGATCAGCGACTTGGTCAGCATGCCGACAGCGGCGTCGCGGTCGATCTTTTCGATGGCGGCGACTTCGCGAGCCATACGATCCAGGGCCGATTCGTACAGCTGACGCTCCGAATAGGACTGCTCAGGCTGGTTGTCGGCGCGGTGCAGGTCGCGCACCACTTCGGCGATGGAGATCAGGTCACCGGAATTGATCTTGGCTTCATACTCCTGAGCGCGACGCGACCACATGGTGCGCTTCACGCGGGCGCGGCCCTTCAGGGTCGTGAGGGCGGAAGCGACCACATTGCCTTCGGCCAGCGATCGCAGGCCCGCCGTCTTGGCCTTCTTGGTCGGCACGCGCAGGGTCATTTTTTCATGGTCGAACGTGATGACGTAGACTTCGAGCGGGTAGCCGGCGACTTCCTGGGTCTCGACGCCTTTCACCGTGCCCACACCGTGGGCCGGATAGACGACGTGATCGCCGACCGAAAATTCATTCGCGCTCTTGGTCATGGATAGTCCTTCTTCATCGTTCGCGAACCGCTGATGATACGGTCCTCGATGCGCCGGGATCACCGCGTTTAAGGACTTGTCCGGTAGAGAAGCGAGCGCCGACCGCGCGTTGGCTGCGGCCTTTGTCCTCTCATGCGCCCCGACTCGAAGGCGCCCCGGGCAAGGGGTTCAACGCGCGTCTGGATCGGACGGCTGATGTGACGTTCGGCAGGGCGCGGCGCCACGCGCCACCTCGTCCTGTCGCGGATTATATATCACAAAATTTAGACGTTTGAAAGGGTTGCGAGACCTTGGCTGCGCCGAATCAGGACCCTTTGCCGGGTTTCTCGCTGAAATACTTCTCCAGCTTGCCTGTTTCGAGTTCGAAGGCTTCCGCGTCGGCGGGCGGCTCGCCCTTGACCGTGATATTGGGCCAGACCTTGGCATAGTCCGAGTTGAGCTTCAGCCACTTGCCGTCCGGATCGTCCTCGGTATCTGGCTTGATCGCGTCCACGGGGCATTCCGGCTCACATACGCCGCAGTCGATGCACTCGTCCGGATTGATGGCGAGGAAGTTCTCGCCCTCATAGAAGCAGTCGACCGGGCAGACCTCCACGCAGTCCATGAACTTGCATTTGATGCACGGGTCGGTGACGATATAGGTCATGGTCTGCGGACGCGGCTCGGATTGTACCCAGTAGATTGCGGGACATGCGGTGCGGGGCTCCCCCTGTCAATGTGGTTTAGCTAGACAGAGGTATAGAGACCCTGAGCCTCGCTGGCGGGACCGCGCCGCTCGCCCAACTCTACGACCTTGACGGCCACCAGCCGTGCGCCGATGGCGAAGACCAGAACATCCTCCGGGCGGATGGCGCGCGAGGGTTTGTCGAGGCGGCTTTCCTGCCCTGCCCGGTTGAGGCGCACTCGGCCGTCTTCGACGAATCGCTGGGCCAAGGCGCGGGTCTTGAAGAAACGGGCGCGCCAGAGCCACACGTCGATACGGCAAGCGTCTTCGGTCAAGCCGCCGGCTTTCCAACGCGCCGCCGGGGACGGCGTTTGCGGCGCGGCTCGGTCTTGAGGCCGGCCAGGGCGGCGAAGGGGGAGGTCGGGTTCGTGCTCGCCGGGGCGGGGGCGGGCTTTGGCTTGCCGCGCTTCATGCGCCAGAGGGTGGCCTGGCCCGGCTCGGTCCGGCGGGCGGAGACGAAGCCCAGCCCCTTCATCACCCCGCGCGCCATCCCCTCGTCCCAGCCGAGGTCGGTCAGAGCCTCGGGCGTCAGCACCGCGGCCCCGGCCACAGGCGGGGCCGCGCGCAGATGGGCGTCGAGCAGCTCCAGCAGCTCCACCGGCACGGCGAAAGGCTCGGCGGGGATGAGCCCGCGAACCCCCAGGGCGGCGGCGGTGGGCAGGGGCTCGGGCAGGCGGCTCGGTCGATCCAGCGGCGGCCGCCAGGTTCCGCGCTCATAGGCCAGGGCGTAGCGGCGCGCCGCGTCGGCCAACAGGGCCGGCATGTACAGGCTGAAGGCGGCGAAGCGCACGCCGAGCGCCCGCAGCATGCGCCGCTCGCTCGGGCTCAGCGACTTGACCGGGCCCGCCACCAGCCGCCGGTCGAGCACGCCATTGGCTTCGCGCAGACGATAGGCGATGCCGCGCGCCAGACCCTTCAACCGTCCGTCGGCCATGGCGGCGTCTAGCGCCTTCAGCGGGGCGAGCCGCCGCCCGGCCTCGGCGGCGAGAAAGGCCTCCATGCGCCGCTCGGCCCGCTCGCGCGCGGCATCAGGGCCGAGTTCGCCATAGAGCTTGACCACCGGGGCGAAGGGCGTGCCCCCGGCGATGCGGCCCGCGGGCGCCCCGTCCCAGCGGATCGACCCGTCGCCCTCCAGGGTGAAGGCCTCGTCCGGCGCGGCGGCCAGCGTGCCGAGGCGGCGGGACAACTGCGGCCCCACGGCGCGGATGGCGGCGGTGCGCAGGGCCTTGTCTTCAAGGGCTGAGGCCGCCACCGCCGGGTCGAAATGCACGCCGGTAAGGCGGCCCACATACTGGCCCTCCACCGTCACGGCGCCGTCCTCGGCGACGCCCGCCAGGACCTCGGCCTTGTCGCCGAGCGAGCGCATGAGCACCGAAGTACGCCGGTCGATGAACCGGGCCATGAGCTTTTCGTGCAGGGTGTCGGAGAGGCGGTCTTCCAGCGCGTGGGTACGCGCCTGCCAACCCGCCGGATCGCGAAGCCAGTCGGGCCGGTTCGCGAGATAGGCCAGGGTGCGCACCCCCGCGAGCCGCTGGCTCAACACGTCGATCTCGCCCTCGGGATGGTCCACGGCCTTGAACTGTTCGGCCATCCAGTCCTCGGGCACCTTTCCCGGCTTGGCGACAAGATAGGCGAACACCGCCTTGGTGAGCCGCAGGTGCTCCTCGAAGGTGGTCTTGCGAAAGTCCGGGGTCTGGCAGACCTCCCAAAGCCGGCGCAGGGCCGGGCCTGAGCGGGCCTGGATGGCGATGTCGGGATCGTCGGCGAGCGCCTTCAGCGTCACCTCGTCCAGCGCCGGCTCGGTCAGCTTCAGCCCCGGCGTCCGCGGCGGTTGGGCCAGGGACCGGATCAGGGCCGGCAGGTTGGCGTAGTCGAGGCGAGCGGTACGCCACTGGGCCTCGGCGATAGGCTCGAAGCGGTGTTCTTCGACGGAGGTGACGAGATCCTCGTCCATCTCCTCCGCCTCTCCGGTGACGCCAAATGTGCCGTCGCGGCGATAGCGGCCCGCGCGCCCCGCCACCTGCGCCACTTCGGGCGGGGTCAGCCAGCGGGTGCGCTTGCCGTCGAACTTGCGCAGGCCGGCGAAGGCCACATGGTCCACGTCCATGTTCAGGCCCATGCCGATGGCGTCGGTGGCCACCAGAAAGTCCACCTCGCCCGACTGGTAAAGGGCGACCTGAGCGTTGCGCGTGCGCGGCGAGAGCGAGCCCATCACCACCGCGGCCCCGCCCCGCTGGCGGCGGATCAGCTCGGCGATGGCGTAGACCCGGTCGGCGCTGAAGGCGACCACGGCGCTGCGGCGCGGCAGGCGGGTCAGCTTCTTGGACCCTGCATAGGTGAGGGTAGAAAAACGCTCGCGCTCCACGAACTCCGCATCCGGCACGAGACGGCGGATTAACCGCTCCATGGAGGCCGAGCCCAGGAACATGGTCTCGTACTTGCCGCGGGCGTGCAGCAGCCGGTCGGTGAACACGTGGCCGCGCGAGGGGTCGGTGACCAGCTGGATTTCGTCGATGGCCAGAAACTCCACCTCCCGGCCCAGTGGCATGGCCTCGACCGTGCAGACAAAGTAGACAGCGCGGGGCGGGGTGATCTTCTCCTCGCCGGTGATCAGCGCCACCGAGGCCTTGCCCCGCAGCTTGACGATCCGATCATAGATCTCCCGCGCCAGCAGACGCAGCGGCAGGCCGATCATGCCCGAGGCGTGACCCAGCATCCGCTCCACGGCGAGATGGGTCTTGCCGGTATTGGTGGGGCCGAGGACGGCCACCACCCGGGCCGGCGCCTGTCCTGTACCCCGGTCGCTCATTGGCTGAAGGTGGGAGAGTCGCGCGGGCGGTGCAAGCGCAGCCTTGGCGGATCAGGTAGCGACAGTTCACCAATCAAAGGCTGACCGCTCGGCGCGGGTGCGGCAATCTGGCTGGAAACTATTGTCAGTCTGCATGCCCATTCTGGGGCGCGCGCTATTTTCGGTACGGCCAAGCTCTGCCATACACGCTCCCGCTGCGCACAATAACAAGGGGGCCGCAGTCAATCGGATAGATCGGGGTGGCGGGCGCGTTCCCCAGACACGCCAAGTTCTCCGATCCAAGGGGTCGCGCTTCATCCCCAGCAGAGGCGCGACCCCGCTCCCTTCTCTCGAAACGCTCGAAATAGATCGTGCAGGCTTGACAGCGGGCGGCCCGACCCGCCCCCTCGCGCCCAATGAGAAACGACGGGAGGACGGGATGAAGCAGCTCGCTTTAGCCATGATGGCGGCGGCCATGCTGATGACGGCGGCGCCTGGCGCAGCGTTAGCCTGGTCCAACCAAGGCCACCAGGCCACCGGCACCATCGCCTATGACGACCTGATGCGCACCGATCCGGGCATCGTCGCCAAGATTGTCGCCATCGAGCAGAGTCACCCCGACAAGGCGCGCTTCGACAAACGGCTTGGCTCCCTGACCGGGCCCGCGCGGGACCGGATGCTGTTCCAACTCATGGCCCGCTGGCCGGACGATGCGCGCGAAGGCCCCTACGACCACCCGAGCTGGCACTACTTCCTCTCCACCATCATGGACCCGGTCCACCCGATCAAACTGCCGCCCGCCCTGCTCGCCACTAGGACGGGTGAGGCGCCCGAAGGGTTCAGCGTGGCGCGCGCCACCGTGGCGGACGCCAATGCCGGCGACATCGACCGCGCCGTGATGCTGTGCTGGCTGTTCCATCTCACCGGCGATATCCAGCAACCCCTGCACGCCGGGCACCTCGTCTCAGCCACGTTCCCGCTGAGCGACCGTGGCGGCACCATCGACTATGTCCGGCCCGTGGCGGGCGCGACGCCGGTCTATATGCACATGTACTGGGATGACCGTCTGGGTTCGGACGCCGACGGCGACGCGGTGGTCGCCGCCACAGTCGCCGAGGTGGAAGCCAAGGTTCCGCGCACCGACTTGGCCAATCTCGATCCGGCCAAAACCGACGAAGCGGCCTTCCGCGCCTGGGCGGCCGAAAGCTACGCCCTGGCCGTCAAGGAAGCCTATCGCGAGGGTGCGGTGTCCGGCTCTCCCCGTCCGGCCGAGGCGCCCGTCCTGCCCGCCGACTATGACGCCAGAACCCGCGCCATCGCGGAACGTCGCGTGGCCACCGGCGGTTACCGCATCGCCGACGTGATGCGCGCCATCCTGAAATAGGAAATCTCGACCATGGAATACCGCCAGCTTGGCTCGTCCGACCTCAAGGTCTCGGAAATCGCCCTCGGCTCATGGCTGACCTACGGGGTGGGAGTCGAGGCGGACCAGGCGAAGGCCTGTGTTGATCGCGCCTTCGAGCTCGGCATCAACTTCATCGACACCGCCAACGTCTATGGCCGCGGAGCTGCGGAAAGCTTCCTTGGCGAGACGCTGAAGGGCCGCAAGCGCGACAGCTATGTGCTGGCCACCAAAGTCTTCTTCCCCATGAGCGATACCGATAAGGGCCTGTCGCGTGTCCAGATCGAGAAGCAGATCGACGCCTCGCTGACCCGGTTGAAGACCGACTATGTCGATCTCTACCAGTGTCACCGCTACGACCCGGACACGCCGCTGGAAGAGACCATGGAGGCGCTGAGCGCCGTCGTGCGCGCCGGCAAGGCTCGCTACATCGGCTTTTCCGAATGGTCGCCTGACCAGATCGAGGCGGCGATGAAGCTGTCCAAGGAAGCCGGCCTGGAGAAGTTCGTCTCCAGCCAGCCGCAGTATTCGATCCTGTGGCCCCGGCCGGACAAGAAGGTGATCCCCATCAGCGCCGCCAGCGGCGTCTCACAGATCGTCTGGTCGCCCCTCGCCCAGGGCGTGCTCACAGGCAAATACAAGCCGAACAGCCCGCCGCCCGCCGACAGCCGCGCGGCTTCGGATCAGATGGGTGGTTTCATAAAACGCTTCATGGAAAAGCCGGTGCTCGAAGCGGTGCAGAAGATGAAGCCCCTCGCCGACGAGGCCGGGCTGACCATGACCCAATTCGCCCTCGCCTGGGTGCTGCGCGAGCCCAATGTCGCCTCCGCCATCGTCGGCGCCTCAAAGCCCTCGCAACTCGATGAGAACGCCGGGGCGAGCGGCGTCAAGGTCGATCCCGCCCTGTTCGCCAAGGCCGAAGCCATGGCGGCGGCGGTGATGGGCGGCTGATCAGACCAGGCTGGCGCCGCCGTCCACGCGCACGATCTGGCCCGTCACATAGGTGCTGCGCATGAGGTAGAGGTAGGCCTCGGCAGCCTCCTCGCAGGTTCCGCCGCGGGGAATGGGCAGATTCTGTGTATAGGCCTTGACCATGCCCTCGCCCATGTTCTGCACCTGTTCGCTGAGGATTAGGCCGAGGCAGACCGCATTGGCCCGGATCGGGGCAAGGTCGCGGGCCAGGCCCAGGGCCAGACCCTCGGTGGTGTTGGCCGAGGCGACGGTCAGCGGCATGCCGGGCATCAGCCGATGGGCGAGCATACCGCCGGTTAGCGTGATGGAGCCGTCCTTGGCGATCTGGCGCACGCCGTATTTGGCGGCGCGGGCGGCGCCCCAGAACCGGACCTCCATCCGCGCCTTGCTGGTCTCGATATCGAGGTCGCGGGTGGCGCCGAACATGTGGCCCCAGTCGCCGGCGGTAAAGACCAGGTGGTCGAAGGCGCCGACCGCCTCGAACAGGGCGGCGACCGAAGCCTCGTCCTTTACATCGACGGTGTAGCCCTTGGCGCCCCTGCCGAGCCTGGCGGCGGCGGCCTCGATCCGGGCGGTCTGGCTCGAGCCGACGACCACTTGCGCCCCGACCGCGAGGGCCGCTTCCGCCACCGCGAAGCCGACGCCCGAGGCGCCGCCGATCACCACCACCGTCTTGCCTTCGAGCGTCGCCATTATCTGATCCTCATTCCAACAGCAGAAAGATGAGCGCTGGCTTCGGACCGGAAAAGGCGAAACTCTATACCGGTATGATGTTTACCCGGCTCAGGCGTCGAACACGATGACCGATCGGGCCAGTTCGCCGCGCTTCAGTTCTTCCATGGCCTCATTGACCTGCTCCAGCTTGATGCGCTGGGAGATGAGCTGGTCGAGTTTCAGCTTGCCGGACATGTAGAAGTCCACGAAGCGCGGCATGTCGATGGGGAAGCGGTTGGAGCCCATCAGCGAGCCTTGGATGCGCTTTTCGCCGAGGAAGTCCGCGCCCATCAGCTCGATCTTGGTGCCCACCGGGATCATGCCGATGATGTTGGCGGTGCCTCCCCGGCGCAGCATACCGAAGGCCTGCTCTGCGGTCTGCTTCAGACCGATGGCTTCGAAGGCGTGGTGCACGCCGCCCTTGGTCAGCTCGATCACCTGCTTCACCGGGTCGCCGTCGGCCGGGTTGATCACGTCGGTGGCGCCGAATTCCTTGGCCAGGTTGAGCTTGGAGCCCTGCATGTCCACGGCGATGATCCGGCCCGCGCCGGCGATGGCCGCGCCGTTGATGGCCGCCAAGCCCACGCCGCCGCAGCCGATCACGGCCACGGTCTCGCCCGGACGGACGTTGGAGGTGTGGATCACCGCGCCGACGCCCGTAGTCACGGAGCAGCCGATCAAGGCCGCCACGTCGAAGGGCATGTCCTTCCTGATCGCGGTGCAGGCATGCTCGTGGATCAGCATGTATTCGGCGAAGGACGAGAGGTTCAGGAACTGGGTCATGGGCGGCGCGTCGGCGCTTTCCATGAACAGGCGCGGCTCTTCCTTCTTGCCGCGCTTGGTCTCGGGCGAAACGCACAGCGACATGCGACCGCCGAGGCAGAACTCGCAGTGGCCGCAGAAGGCCGAGAGGCAGGTGATGACGTGGTCGCCCACCTTCACCGTGCGCACTTCGGAGCCCACCTGCTCGACGATGCCGGCGCTCTCATGGCCCAGCACGGCGGGCAGCGGGAACGGGTAGGAGCCTTCGACGAAGTGCAGGTCGGAGTGGCAGACGCCGGCGGCCTTGGTGCGGATCAAGACCTCGTGCGGGCCAGGCTTGGAGATCTGCACGTCTTCGATCGTCAGGGGCGTCTTGGTCTGACGCAGAACGGCGGCTTTCATGGGGTCGCTCCTCGAACTCTTGGTATGGCTTTTCAGACTTCATGACCCGCCGGGCGGGAGGGCGCAAGGCGCCGCGCGCGGGAATGCCCGCCGCCCGGCTTCCCCCGGTCATGGGCACGCGCTAGACCGACCCTATGAACCTCGCTCGCTTTCCCCGCCGCCGCTACACCCCTCACGCCACGCCGCTGGAGCCGCTCAAGCATCTGTCGCGCGAACTGGGCGGACCGGAAATCTGGATCAAGCGCGACGATCTCACCGGGCTCGCCTCGGGCGGCAACAAGACGCGCAAGCTGGAATTCCTCGTCGCCGACGCCTTGGCCAAGGGCTGCGACACCCTCGTCACAGTGGGCGCGCCCCAGTCCAACCACTGCCGCCTGACCCTGGCGGCGGCGGTGAAGGAAGGTCTGAAGTGCCGGCTGGTGATCGAGGAGCGCGTGCCTGGCACCTACGACCCCAAGGCCAGCGGCAACAACTTTCTGTTCGACCTCCTGGGTGTGGAAAGCATCACCCCGGTCAAGGCCGGCGCCGACCTCGCCGCCGAGATGCAGAAGGTGGCCGAGGCGGTCTCGCAGGAGAAGGGCCGCAAGGCCTATATCATCCCCGGCGGCGGCTCGAATCCGCTCGGCGCTCTGGGCTATGTGACTTGCGCCGAGGAGATGATGGGGCAAAGCTTCGACCAGGGCGTGGCCTTCGATCACGCCGTCTGCGCCTCGGGCAGCGCCGGGACCCATGCGGGCTTCCTTGTGGGCCTGCTGGGCACAAACGCCCACCTGCCCGTCACCGGCATCAATGTGCGCCGCCCGCGCGCCGAGCAGGAGGCCAATGTCCATGCCCTGGCCCAGGCGACGGCGGAATTGCTCGGCGTACCCGCCGTGCCGCGCGATGCGGTTGTGGCGCTGGATGAATGGGTCGGCCCGGGCTACTCCATCCCCACCGACGAGATGAAGGCGGCCGTCCGCATGCTGGCCTCGCTCGAGGGCGTGCTGCTCGACCCGGTCTATACAGGCAAGGCCATGGCCGGGCTGATCGGCCTCGTGCGGCGCGGCCACTTCACCAAGGGCCAGCGGATCGTCTTCCTGCACACCGGCGGCTCGCCCACCCTCTATGCCTATCAGGACGTGCTGCAGTCGTGACCGAGCCGCCCCCCCAGCTGATCGTCGGCGTCCTCGGCGGCATGGGGCCAGCGGCCACCATCGACTTCATGGACAAGCTGCTTCAGGCCACGGGCGCGGAGCGCGAGCAGGACAATCTGCGCCTGTTGGTCGACTGCAATCCTCATGTGCCCGACCGCAACCACCCGATAGCGGACGGTCCGCAACCCGGCCCGGTGCTGGCCGACATGGCGTCAGGACTGCAGAAGCAAGGCGCGCAGATCATCGTCATGCCCTGCAACACCGCCCACAAGTTCACCGCGGATATCCGCGCGGCGCTCACCATCCCCTTTATCAGCCTGATCGACGAGACCGCCGCCATGCTGGCGCGGCGATATCCGCAGGCCAAGCGCGTCGGGCTCCTGGCCACCACCACCTGCATCGAAGACCGGCTCTATCAGGACGCCTTCGCCAAGCAGGGCGTGGATTCAGTAACCTTGCCGCCCGCCGATGCGGCGCGGCTCATGGCCCTGATCTATCAGATCAAACGCGGCGACCGCTCTGACGCGGCTCGGGCGGAGATGAAGGCGCTGGCCGACCAACTGACCGCGGCGGGCGCACAGGTTGTGGTCGCGGCCTGCACCGAGGTCCCGCTCGTGCTCGCCGCCCATGACATCGCCGCCCCCCTGCTCGACACCACCCAGGTGCTGATCGAGCGCACGCTCGCCTACGCGCGGGACGGAGAGCTGATACTGACGGCCGCTTAGTTCACCGTTAGGGCGTGCATTCTGTCGAATGACCGGTCCCAGGGTCGAAAGGCGCAGACGGTTCGGGATTGTCGGTTCGTCTGGATAGCCCGATAAGCGGCGCTGTGAACTGGGTCCCGGCATTCGTCTGGATCAGCGGGTGAGGTTGTCATGGTTGAGCCGTCCGCCCGCCCCCTGGCTCTGATCACCGGCGCCTCCGCCGGGATCGGGGAGTGCTTTGCCCACGCCTATGCAGCCCGCGGGTATGACGTGGCGCTGGTGGCGCGGCGACTGGACCGGTTGGAGACCCTGGCGATCGAGCTTCGCGCCGACCATGGCGTCGAGGCCTATCCCATCGCCCAGGACCTGGCCGTCTTCGGCGCCGAAGCCGAGGTGATGCAGGCGCTGGCCGCGCACGGGCGGCATGTGGATGTGCTGGTCAACAATGCCGGCTTCTCCATCGCCCAGGACTTCGCCGGCGTGCCATGGGCGCGTCAGCGGGATTTCCTGATGACCCTGATTGTCACCGCTTCGGGCCTCGCCCACGCGGTAATCCCCGGCATGATGGAGCGGGGGCGCGGGGCCATCATCAATGTCGCCTCCATCGCCGGTTTCGCGCCGGGCGTGGCGGGGCACAGCCTCTATCCGGCCGCCAAGAGCTACGCCATCAAGTTCTCCGAGGCCCTCGATGCAGAACTGCGCGACAAGGGCATCCGCGTGACGGCGCTCTGCCCCGGCTCGACCGAGAGCGAGTTCACCAAGGCCAACGGCACCGCCGACGCCGGCCACGGCGCGCCCGGCTTCCTGCTGCAGACGGCCCAACAGGTGGTCGAGGCGGCGATCGCCGGAAATGAAGCCGGAAAAATCCTGGTCATACCCGGGGTGCATAATCGCATCGCGGTGTTTCTGATGCGCCGTCTCCCCCACGGCCTTGTGCGGGCGATACTGATGAAGGGTTCGGCGCGGTTCAGGCTGCCGCCAGAGCCGGGAACACTGCCGGGTACAGGGGCGACACACTAGATGGCCAATCACTTCGACGTCGTCATCATCGGTTCGGGTGCGGGGGGATCGACCCTGGCCCAGCGGCTCGCCCCCACGGGCAAATCTATCCTGATCCTCGAGCGCGGCGAACACCTGCCCCGCGAGGCGGAGAACTGGTCCTCCAAGGCCGTCTTCATCGACAAGCGCTATCGCACCAAGGAGCATTGGTACGACAAGCATTCCAAGCCCTTCTCGCCCAACACCCATTACTGGGTCGGCGGCAACACCACCTTCTATGGCGCGGCCCTGATGCGGCTGCGCGAGCGGGACTTTCAGCAGGTGCAGCACGGCGGCGGCGTCTCCCCCGCCTGGCCCATCTCGCTCACGGACCTCAGCCCGTATTACGACGAGGCGGAGACCCTGTGGCGGGTACATGGTGCGCGCGGGCAGGACCCGACCGAGAAGGGCGACGAGCCGCCCTATGCCTATCCGGCCATGAAGGACGATCCCGGAATCGCCGCCCTGCGCAGCCATCTGGAAGCGCAGAACTGGAAGCCCTTCCACCTGCCGCTCGGCGTCAATCGCGACGAGCAGCACTGGCTGAACTCGCCCTGCATCCGCTGCAAGACCTGCGGCGGCTATCCGTGCCTGATGAAGGCCAAGAGCGACGCCCGCTCCATCGCCGTGGACCCGCTGCTCGACCTGCCCAATGTCACCCTGCTAACCGGGCGCAAGGTGGAGCGGCTGGAGACGGACGGCACGGGCAAGACCGTCACCGCCGTGGTCTGCCAGACCGCCCAGGGCGAGGAGCGCTGGACCGCCGACATCGTCGTGCTGGCGGCGGGCGCTGTGAACACGGCGGTGATCCTGCTCGCTTCGGCCAACGCCCAGCACCCGGAGGGATTGGCCAATGGCTCGGATCAAGTGGGGCGCAACTACATGTTCCACACCTTGACGGCGGTGGTCTCGCTCACCGCCGCGCCGCTGCAATCGACCTTCCCCAAGACCCTGGCGGTGAACGACTTCTACTGGAACGACCCGCGCGGCGGCTACGACCTGCCCATGGGCCATATCCAGGCGCTGGAATACATGTCGGGCCAGACACTGGAGGGGCAGATCAGCGAAATCCTCCCGCCCGCGCTGGTGCCCGACGTCTTCACCAACGCCATCGCCGAGCGCCTGCTGAGCTTCCTGGTCATCTCCGAGGATCTGCCTTTGCCAGACAACCGGGTGCGGCTGGCGGCGGACGGGCGCATCTTCCTCGATTACACCTACAACAACCTGGAAGGTCACACCCGGCTGGTGAAGGCCCTCGACGGCGCGCTCGACGGCTTCGTCGACCACAAGCACATCATGAGCCAGCACCACTTCCAGTTCGATTCGCTGCTGCCGCTCTATGGTACGGCGCACATGAACGGCACCACGCGGATGGGCGCGGATGCTGCCTCGTCGGTGGTCGACCCCACCTGCAAGGCCCACGAGCTCGACAACCTCTACATCGTCGATGCCAGCGTGTTCTGCTCCGCCGCCGCCGTGAACCCCACCCTGACCATCGTCGCCAACGCCATGCGGGTGGGCGACCATCTCAAGGAGCGGCTGGCCTAGGCGGCCTTCACCGCCGCGCCGCCGATCCAGTCGAGGCAGGCCTCGGCGACGCCTTCCCAGCCCGGTTCGCCGATCAGCCAGTGGCTCATGCCGGGGAAGACGCGCGGCGTGCAGCCGAACTTGGCGGCGGTTTGGCGCACGGTGGAGGGTGGGTTGATCAGGTCGCGCTCGCCTACGGCGGCGAAGACCGGGGCCTTGATCGCGCCCGGCGAGACGCTGGTGGTCATGAACGGGTCGAGCCACCAGTTCAGGGTTTCGAACAGGGCCCGGCCGCTCTCCGCCCGCATGCGCCGCGCCGCCTGCCGCCCCTCGGCCTCGCCCATGCGGTCGAGGCTATAGAGCTTGGCCACGCCGCGATCCGGCTCCACCGCCTGCGCCCAGAAGGGACCGAGGGCGTAGAGGGCCATGGCCGAACCGGCCTCCTCCAGCGATCCGCCGGCAATGCCCCAGGGCGGGGAGGGGGCGAGCATGGCAAGACCCGCCACCGGGATCTTGGCCGCCGCCATGGCGCAGACGAGGCCGCCCATGGAATGGCCGATCAGCACCGGGGGCCGGGGCTGACTGCGCACCAACTCCACCACCTCGCGCACGTAATCGCTGGTGGAGACCCCGATCACGGCCGACGAAGGCGCGCCGTCGCCGTGCCCGCGCAGGTCGGGGGTGAGGACGCTATGGCCCGCAGCCTCGAACGGCTGGCGGAAGCTCTCGAAGGCCCAACCGGCGCAGAAGGCGCCGTGCACCATGATGACAGGGGCCTTGGCCGGGGAAGCCTTCACGCGTCCCTACCCACGGCATAGGGGGTGAAGGTGTCGATCACCTGCCGATAGACCGCCTGCTTGAACGCGGCGACGGTGTGGATCGCTTCGGGCAGGGCGACCCAGCGCCAGGCGTCGAACTCGATCTCACCGTGGGCGAAGAGGTCGATCTCGCTGTCCTCCCCTTCGAAGCGGAAGGCGAACCAGACCTGCTTCTGGCCCTTGAAGCCCCGCGCGCGCTTGTGATTGGCCAGCACTTCGGGCGGGAAGTCGTAGTGGATCCAGTCCTGCGTGCGCCCGAGCAGGGACACCGAGGTCACCCCGGTCTCCTCCTGCAGTTCGCGATAGGCGGCGACTTCCAGGTCCTCGCCGGGATCGACCCCGCCTTGGGGAAACTGCCAGGAGAGAGGGCTGGTCTCGCCTTCGCGATGGCCGAGCCAGACCAGACCCTGGGCGTTGAACAGCACCACTCCCACATTGGGCCGGTAGGCCGGGCCGGGGTCGCCAGAAGGCGGGGGACGGGTCGGGTGGATGGGTGGGGGCGCGTTCACGCCCTACTTTCGCATGACCGCACTGGCAGGCGCCAGTTGGTATCCGCGTCCGGCGAGTCCGGCGGCCCAGCGGGTCACCTTGTCGATGGTCAGGGCGTAGGCGAAGCCCGAGCCGAGGGACTGGCCATGCTGCAGGGCGCCGGCCTCCAGCTTCAGAAGTTGGCCGTCGATGGCGCTGGCGGAGGGGTCGTCGTCGATCACCGAATCGGCCGAGGCGCGGGGCGTGCCGCCGCCGCCGCGCTTGCCCGCCGTGCCGTCGTCCACGAAGCCGACGCCGCGGCTGCGCAGGCTGGCGATCAGGGCGCTCATGGCGGTGTCGGAGGACATGAACCGTCCGCCCATATAGTTGGTGACGGCGAAATAACCGGTCGCGCGCGTGAGCAGGCCTTCGAGCTTGTGGGTGATCTCCCCGCCCGGCGCGCCGGCCATCAGGGTCGAGGGGCCAGGGTCGTTGGCCGGATAGTCCAAGGGCTCCATGGGAATCTCGACCATGACCTCGTGGCCGTTGGCGCGGGCGAGGTCGATCCAGGCCTGCAGGCCATCGGCATAGGGAGTGAAGGAGAGGGTGACCTCGGGCTGCAGTTTCTCGATCGCGGCGCGGGTGGCGGTGGCGTTGAGGCCGAGCGCGCCGACGACGATGGCGACCTTCGGCTTGCCGTTGGAGGCGAAGGGGCGGGCATAGGCCTGGAAGGGCGTTCGCCCGTCGCGGCCGATGATGGGCAGAAGGCCACCGGGCCCGGGCGCGGTGAGGCCGGCGATGGGGGCCTGAGCCAGGGGCGGCGCCTTGGGCCGCGCGGGAACGGCGGGGGCGGCGATCTGGGTCGCGTTTCCACCGCCGAGGCTGGCGCCCTGGGGCAGGGTGATCACGGCCTGTCCGCCGCCGGAACTGAAGGCCGAGCCGCCGATCTGGGCCGCGAGGGGGTCGGGCGCGCCGGGCATGGCCACGTCCTGGCCGGGCGCCAGGCTCGTCAGGGTCGTCGCGGCGCCGTCCGGGCCGCCGGGCAGGCCGGGATGCAGGGCGAGCGGCCCCTTGGCCCCCGCGCCGCCGTCCAGCGTCATCTTCACGCTCGGCGCGCCCGCATGCGGGTTGGCGGTGACCATGACGAACAGGGCCACCGAGCCGAACAGCAACCCCGCCGCCCCCGCCGGCATCGCCCACGGGTTGGCGAACACGGCGGGCAGCCGGAAGGACGCCTCGACAGGCGCGGGCGTAGCGGTGATGGGACGGCGGGCGAACATGGACAAGTCAGCGATGGGACCAGCCGCCAAGGTGGCCAAACATGGTTAAGAAGCCGTTGCGGCGATTGGGGTTGGCTTTCCGATGGGGCGGCGCAAAGTAGCTTCTCCTCACATCCGCTCATCCCCGCGAAGGCGGGGACCCAGATGGATCCTCGGACCACGCTGGACTCAATGTTGCGCAAGCGGCGACTGCCCCCCCCCGTGGGGATGGAGCCAATTAAACGGACACGGGTTCGCGTTCTCTGACCTCATCGGCCGAGTTGGGGAGGGTGCGGGAGCATCCCGGCCCCGTCCGGGACCGTGGGATAGTGCGCTGTGGGTTTCGACGAAGCTGGGATGCTCCGCGTGATCCGTTGCGCCTCCGGGGCGCCTGGCGCGACCCAGGTCCCTTCGGCTTCGTGGGCGTGATCGCGGG
>CAIOYC010000026.1 GCA_903862425.1 uncultured Caulobacterales bacterium
CGCCGCCCCCGCCGCCGCCGCCGCCGCCGCCTCCCCCGCCGCCTCCCCCGCCTCCGCCGCCTCCGGCTGTGGAAGCCAAGGAGTTCGTGGTGTACTTCCCGTTCGATCAGTCGATCCTCACGACCGACGCTCAAGCGGTGGTTCAGCAAGCGGCTGACTACGCCAAGTCCGGCGGCGCGACCCAGATCATCGTGGTCGGCCACACGGACACCTCTGGCTCGGTGAAGTATAACCTGCGTCTGTCAGAGCGTCGGGCCAAGGTTGTGGCCGATGCGCTGGTGGGCCTCGGCGTCACCCAATCCACCCTGTCGGTGGACTGGAAGGGCAAGACCGATCTCGCCGTGCAAACCGGCGATGGTGTGAAGGAGCCGCTGAACCGCCGCTCGACCATCACCATCAACTTCGCCGGCCAAACCGGCACGGCCACCCCGGTGGCCAGCCAACCGGTCCCGAACCCCTAAGGTTCGGCGGCGTGTCCCGGGTTCGCTTCGGCGACTCGGGACTGCCAATGGTAACAAGATCAGAGCCCGGCTTCGGCCGGGCTCTTTTTTGTCTGCTACGGAGGTGATGAGCCGGGGCGTACTCTCCCTGGTCCTTGGCGACGACGCCCGAAATCCGACGCTGCTACACCGCCCCGGCTCAGGCCCGCCATCAAGTAAGTCTATCGGGAAGCCGGTTCCCGACGTCGCCACCGCGACATTGAGTTAATGCGCGACATTGAGCTCACGGTAGAACGGGACGACCCGTCAAGGGATCGCGTGGACGCGCGGTGAAGTCGTCGCCGAGGAACAGTTCCAGGCTGCGGTCATGGCGGGGATCGAGCTTGACGTTAATCTTGGCCGGCGCGGCGGGAGTCGTTCTATGGAAGTCATCTTTGAAGGCCGCGAGGTATTCAGGTGTGGCGCTGACAGCTAGCGCATGCCTTCCGTTGCCGGCGGTAAGCGGAGCCTCCGCCTCCGCCTGATTGGCGGGTTTGGCTAGATGAATCCAGGCGCGGAGCGGCGCCGGTAGGGCCGCCGCAGGCACGCCGCGCGCGTCACGCCCATAGTAAGACAGGGCATTGAACAAGAAGCGATCATCCACTGTGACGGCCGTCAAAGGCTGAGCGGCGTGCGCGGCGCGAGCCGCTGCAACGATGGCCATGGTATCGGCGCGCCAGCCACGCGCGCGTTTGAAAGCGTTGCCTGCGCCAATGGCGTCGGCGAGGCTAGGTAGGGCGACGCCGGCGAAGAAGGCGAGAGCGATGGCCAGCTGGATGCCGACCGTCCATGCTTTCAGGCGACCCGCTCGCCAGCGTTCCAAGAGACCCGCCGCGAACACGATCCAGGCGCCGTATCCTGCGCCGGCCCAATTGGCGTTAGCGCGCGCGATGATCGACTCGCCGAACACGATAATGAAGGCGGGAGCGGCAAGGCAAAGCAGCAAGGTGTCCGCGCCTGTCCCGCGCCGACGGAGCGCTAACACAGTTCCTGCCAGCACCACGGCGAAGGGGATGGGCCCAAACACGCCGAACTGGCCGAGAACGAATCCGAACGGACCGCGCGCGCCAAGCAATCCTTTCAGCCCGCGATCCGAACTTAAGTCCGCGTTTTCCGCCGTGTGCGCAACCGTCTGAAAATGGTGCGCCAGATTCCAGATCAGGTTTGGTGCGGCGATGACCAGACCGGCGCCAAGGTACAGGCCTATGGATGCAAGGTCCCAGCGCTTGCGCGCCTGCGGACTGACGATGGCGTGGATCGCCACACCGCCGGCGATATAAAGCGCGGCATATTTGGTCAGGAACGCAGCGCCCAGCGCTGCGCCGAGGCCCACGGCCGCCCAGCGGCGGGCGCGACCGCTATCTTCGCTCCAGAACGCCGCATAGGCCCATAGGGCTATGGCCAAGAACAGCATCAAAGGCGCGTCGGTCGCCACCACCGCAGACGACAACTGGACGCCTGGGACCAGCGTATAGAGGATCGCCGCCCATAGGCCCGCCTGCTCACCATACAGTCTGCGCCCGACCCGATAGAGCGCCAGCGCCGCGGCGCCATGCAGCAGCGGCGCGGACATCCGGATCCATGCTTCGCCGTCGCCGCCTATCGCGGTGGTCGCCCGGATCAGCCAGGCGATCATCGGCGGCTTTGAAAAATATCCGAACGCCAAATCGCGCGACCAGACCCAATATTGCGCCTCGTCTGGATAGAGCTCGAGCTGGTTGACGAAGAGGAGCGCCACGCGCAACGCCGTCGCCGCGCCGACCAATATCAAGGCGATTCTCCACAGCCTCGAGCGACCCGACGGTTCGTCCAAATCAGTCCTCTTTGCGGCAATCGACCGCGTCATAAAGTCGTTATAATGCCCGAGGTTAGCAGTTTCAGGCGCCCGGTGCAGAGGCGAAAGTGTGGCCAATTTGCACCCTTTCATTGCAGGTGCGCCGCCATCACGGTTCCATCACGAATTAGTCATCGATCTTTCTAAAACGGCCGTTAAGGGATGACTTAGCCAAAAAGATGGGCGCTGACGCGCTCGGGGACCTTGAAGGGGCTATTCAATATGTTGATGACGAGACTCGTCGCGGGCGCCGCGACGGCAGTAATTGCGATGTCGATTGGGGCGTCCGCCTACGCCCAGTCCACCGCCGGCCAAGCTCAGGAAGTGATCGTGACCGGCGCCCGCGCCGCGCGTTCCACCGTTGGCCAAGCTGTGCAAATCAACGACGCCAAGGATGAAGCGATCGTCACCAAGGAGTTCATCGAAACCCAGGTTCCCTCCGCCAACCTGGCCCAGTTGATCAACATGGTGCCGGGCGTTCAATATTCGACCGAAGACCCTGCCGGCTTCAATTCCGGCGACCTGCGCATCCACGGCTTCGACGGAAACCACGTCGCCGTGGTGCTGGATGGTGTGCCGCTGAACGATACCGGCAACTATGCCGTCTATCCAGGCGAATACGTGATCGGCGAACAGATTGAGCGCATCACCGTCAACGTCGGCTCGTCGGACGTGGACAGCCCCTCGGCCTCGGCTCTGGGCGCGACGATCAACATCACCACCAAAGTCCCGCCAAAGACCATGGGCGGCTTTATCAAAGCCTCGGGCGGTAGCTACGGCTACGGCCGCGTCTATACCGAGCTTGACACCGGCACGATTGGGCCGTGGGGCACCACCGCCATGATCGGCGGCGAGTACGGCCGCGCCGACAATTTCGAGCGCCGTCCTGGCGACAGCGAGCGCTGGAACATTAACGGCAAAATCTACCAACCCCTCAGCGGCACCGACTTTATCAGCCTGTCGGGACTGTTCACCTCCGAGCGCCAGTATCCGGCCTTCCGCGTGACGGCGACCCAGCTGAACTCCCTCGGCCGCTTCTACTTCGGCGACAACTATAATTGGGTGCCCGAAACCGCCCGCGCCGGTGTCGCCGACACCGTGCCCAGCGTCGCCCTGACGACCGGGTCAAGCTCGGACACCAACTACTACAAGCTTTTCCCGAACCCTGTCGATTTCGGTATTATCCATGGTCAGTCGAAGTTTACCCTCGGCCACGGCTTCACCTTCACCTTCGATCCGTCGTTCTTCTACACCCTGGCCAACGGCGGCGGCGCGACCGCACTGTCCGAAAAGGATAAGCGCCTAATTGGCAACTCCACCGCTACCGGCAAGGACCTCAACGGCGACGGCGATACGCTCGATACAGTCGTAGAATACTCCGCCAGCGAAACCCAGACCTACCGATACGGTCTCACGAGCTCGCTGCTCTATGACCTGAACGAGAGCAACCACTTCCAACTCAGCTATACCTACGACCTAGGCCTGCACCGCCAGACCGCTGAATTCACCCCCGTCGATCCGGCTACTGGCAACCCGCAGAACGTGTTCGGCGGCCGCCCGGGCTATGGCAGCCAAATCCTGACCGCAGACGGCACGACGCTTCAGGGTCGCGACCGACGCTCGATCGCCGAGCTGAACCAGATTTCGGCGAACTACATCGGCAAGTTCATGGACGATAAGCTACACATCAATCTGGGCTTCCGTGCTCCGTTCTTCAGCCGTGACCTGAATTCCTATTGCTACCTTTACAATGGCACGAGCGCTTGGTGCGACAGCATCGCCAGTTCGAAGGTCACCACCGCCTACAACACCGACAAGGCGGCCAATAGAGCTCCTGGCGCGAGCGCCGCAGCCCTGACCAGCCTCCTTGGCGCGTCGGTCACGACCGGCGCTGGCGGTACGCCGAACTTCCGATTCCCGTTCAGCCAGAGTCTCGACTACAATAAGGTTCTGCCCAACGCGGGCATTACCTACCGCATCGCCGAAAACCACCTGTTCTACGCGTCCTACGCGAAAGGCTTCTCGGCTCCGAAGACCGACAACCTCTACACTTCGACTCCGTCGGGCGTGCAGCCAGAAACCAGCGACAACTTTGCCGTCGGCTACCGTTACCAGACCCGTCGCCTGAATTTCTCGCTGAACTTCTATGACAACGAGTACCAGAACCGCATCGTGACCTCCTACGATCCTAACGATCCCACGCTGTCGATCGACCGCAACGTGGGCGACGCGCGGGTGGATGGCGTGGACATCGAACTGGGCTGGACCCCGATCGACCATCTGCACTTCTACGGCAGCGCCAACTTCAATGACAGCGAGCTGAAGTCGAACTACACGTTGACCACCAGCGGCGTGACTTTCCAATTGCCCACAAAGGGCAAGGAACTCGTGCTGACCCCGGACAAGATGTTCTCCAGCCGCGTCAGCTACGACATGGGTCCGCTCACCATTGGCTTCCAAGGCAAGTATGTCAGCTCGCGCTACATCTCCGACACCAACGACGTGCAGATCCCGGGCTACGCCACCTTCGGCTTCGATGCCCGCTACACCATGCCGTTCTTCGATAAGCGCAGCTATGTGCAACTGAACATCCAAAATCTGTTCAACCGCGCCTACATTTCGCGCGCCACGACCTTCGGCAACGGTGTCGCCTACCCGATCCCGGGCACGGCCCTCATCTACACGCCGACTGCCGCCGCCTACTATGTCGGTGCGCCGTCGACCATCTACCTCACCGTCGGCGCCAGCTTCTAAGCAGCCTTCGGAAATCAAGAGACAGGGGCGGTCCTTCGGGGCCGCCCTTTTTTCGTTGCGATCTTGGCGAGCCGCCGCTTGACCCGGCGGGCCGTCCTCACCAAGTTCGCCAGCCTCTCGAACCCCGCATCCTGGAGCAGCGTATGACTGTGCACTGGCCGGCCGAATGGGCGCCGCATCGGGCCATCTGGGTGGGATTTCCTAGCCATGCCGAACTCTGGCAGGATGACTTGCCGACGGCGCAGGAAGAGGTGGCGAATCTGGCCCTCGCTCTGGCCGGCGCCGGTGCGGAGCGCGTGCGCCTGTTTGTTTGCGGCGATGAGGCTGAAGTCGCCGCTCGCCATCAGCTCGGCGGCGCCAGGAATGTGGAGATCGTTCGCGGCGCGTTCGGCGACGTCTGGCTGCGCGATACTGGTCCGATCTTTCTCAATGGGGGCGAGACACCCGTGGCCGCGGGCTTCCGCTTCAACGGTTGGGGCGGAAAGTATGTGATGGACGACGACGATACCGTGGCCGAGCAACTGGCCGCCGCTGCCGGCGTCCCGCTCAGGCCTCAAAACTTCGTGCTGGAGGGCGGCGCCGTGGACGGGGACGGTGAGGGCACCTTGCTCACGACCCGCCAGTGCGTGCTGAACCCCAACCGAAACCCGGACTGGACCGAGGCCAGGGCGGAGGCGGCGCTGGGCCTCGCGCTCGGCCTGAAGACCGTGCTCTGGCTCGGCGATGGACTGATGAACGATCATACGGACGGCCATGTAGACAATCTGGATCGGTTCGTGGCGCCTGGCGTGGTGGCCTGTCCCATCGCCTTCGGACGAGATGATCCGAACGCGGACGTCTATGACGCCACTGCGGCCGCGCTGTCGGACATGAAGGACGCACGCGGCGTGCCCCTGCAGGTCATGCGCATCCCGTCGCCCGGCCGAACCACGGATGAAAACGGCCGGATCGTGCCCGCTTCGCACATGAACTTCGTCATCGCCAACGAGGCGGTGATCTGCCCAACCTATGACGAGCGCAGCGCTGGTTATGCGCTGGAGGCGCTCGAAGCGATCTTCCCTGAACGCAAGGTGATCGGCCTGCCGTCAAACGCCCTGCTGACGGGCGGCGGCTCCTTTCACTGCATTACCCAGCAGGAGCCGGCCTGATGCCACGCACCCTAAGCCTGGGCGTGATCCAGACCCAATACGGCCTGGATATGGAAGACAACATTGCCCGCACCGCCGATTTCGTGCGGCAGGCGGCGGACAAGGGTGCGCAGGTGATCCTGCCGTCGGAACTTTTCCAGGGGCCGTACTTCTGTGTGACCCAGGAGGAGCGCTGGTTCGCCACAGCTCATCCGTGGGCGGAACACCCGTGCGTCCTCGCCATGGCCGAACTGGCGGAGGAGCTGGAGGTGGCCATTCCAGTCTCTATCTACGAGCGCGAAGGGCCTCACTACTATAATTCGCTAGTGATGATAGACGCTGGCGGCAAGCCGCTCGGCGTCTATCGCAAGAGCCACATTCCGGACGGCCCAGGCTATCAGGAAAAATATTATTTTCGGCCCGGCGATACCGGTTTCAAGGTTTGGGACACGCGCTTCGGCCGCGTCGGCACGGGGATCTGCTGGGACCAGTGGTATCCGGAAGCGGCGCGCGCCATGGCCCTGATGGGCGCCGAGGTTCTGCTTTATCCTACCGCCATCGGTTCCGAGCCGCACGACGCGACCTTGGACACCCGCGATCCGTGGCGCCGGGTGATGCAGGGGCACGCCATCGCCAACGTCATCCCCGTAGCCGCCGCCAACCGGATCGGCCAGGAACCAGGGGCCAACGGTGCGGAGGGGCAGAGCTTCTACGGCTCGTCCTTTATCGCGGACCATCGGGGCGATCTGGTGCAGAGCATGGAGCGGACCGAAGAGGGCGTGCTCGTCGCCACCTTCGATCTGGACTTCCTGCAGACCCACCGCGCCGCCTGGGGCTTCTTCCGCGATCGAAGGACTGATCTGTACGCCGCCACCGGCCCCGGTAAGGTCTTCTAGTCAGCCCGCCTGGACGGCGGGTCGGGTGAGGCGCCAGCGGAGGCTTTGCGCTGGCAGGACGTGGTCGCGCAGGCTAACCGTATCGCGCAGCCACAAACGCTCGCGGTCGATTTCCACCACCTCATAGATCGGCAGACCCCCGGCTTCCGCCGATACCCAATCGCCACGACGGATCGCGGGCGTTTTGCCGCCACCGATAAGCGACCATCCGACGCCGATCATGATCTCCTCCTTCCAAGGACCAGGAAGAAGACTACAGCCGGTCTCCATGCCGTAGGCTGAGCGCGCCGTTCAACGGCAGTTCATCGCCGCTACAGCGTCTCGCCGCGCAATAGGCGCGGGGTTTCTCCCAGCAGTCCAGCCGCCTCGCGCACGAATAGCCGTTTGGCCGGCCCGGCCCGATTGATCGCCGCCAAGCCGGCACCGCGGATCAGGCGCAAGACCGGATGGTCGTTGGAGAATAGGCGCGTGAATAGGTCGGTCGCCGTGGCCAGCGCCGCCGCATCAAACCGGCGCCAGCGGGCATAGCGCTCGAGCACGAGGTCCGAGCCCCAGTCCTCGCCGATCCGTCGCGCCTCGACGATCACCTCGGCCAGCGCCGCCACATCCTTCAGGCCGAGATTTAGGCCCTGGCCGGCGATGGGATGCACGGCGTGGGCGGCGTCGCCGACCAGGGCCGTCCGTACACCGATCATCGTCTCCGCCATTTGCAGCGAAAGCGGAAACTGCATCCGATTTCCGTCTAGTCGAGGGCGACCCAGCGCATCACCGAATCGGCGCGCGAGGTGCGCCTCGAAGGCTTCGGGCGAGGCTTGTACTAGTGCGCGGGCGCGGTCGCGCTGGTCGCTCCACACCAGGCTGGCGCGCTGGCTGGTAAGCGGCAGGATAGCGAAGGGGCCGCCAGGCAGGAAATATTCGTGCGCCACGCCCTCGTGGTCGTGCTCAAGCGAAACGGTCGCGACCACCCCACACTGATCGTAATTCCAGCCGTAGGTCGCGATGCCGGCCGCCTCTCGAACCATGGAGCGGCGCCCATCGGCGCCCACTACCAGCGGCGCTTCCAGCGCCACACCGTCCGCCAGGATCACGCGTGCGACCGGGCCATCGACGGTGGCTGAGCGCACGGCTGCGGGGGCGAAGGTCTTAACCTTGCGCTCGACCAGGGCGGCGGAAAGGGCGGCGCGGATGTGTCGGTTCTCCAGCATCCAGCCCATGGGCTCATCCGGGTCGCCGCCGAGGCTGTCGCTGGAGAAACCGAGAAAGACGGGCAGGGGCGTGCGGGCGCTGGCGCCGGGCGCGGGGCCGTCGGTGACCAGAATGTCGCGGATCGGCTGGGCGTCGGGCTGAAGGCGGTCGATCAGGCCAAGCGCCCGCCATTGGCGCCAGTTGGCGGCGGAAATGGCCGAGGCGCGACCGTCGAAGTTCGGTGCAAGGCGGGTCTCGATCGGCTCGGAGTCGGCCAGCGCGACCTTCAGCCCGGCGTCGGCCAAGGCGACGGCCAATGTCGGGCCGGTCAGACCGCCCCCGGCGATCACCACATCGAAGGATTTGGGTTTCATGCGCATGCCTCCGGCCAAGAATAGCGGAACCTTGCCGAAACGGTGGGAAAAACATCGCCCCCGATGGTCGCCCTTGCCTCTCTCGATGCGCGCCGTAAGGTCAGACCATCCTTATTGGAGGACCTCGTGCAGCGCCGACACTTTGTGACCGCCGCCCTCATGCTGCTGGCCATGGCCGGCGCGCCCGCCTTGGCCCAGCCCATCGCCACCGCCCCGCCAGCCCAGCCGGCGCCAGACATTGGCCGCATCGTGCGGGTGGATCTGGAGACCGGCGCCGGGAAGATCATCCTTGAGCTCTATCCCGACAAGGCGCCGATCACCGTCGCCAACTTCCTGCACTACGTGAATACCAAGCGGTTCGACGGGACGCACTTCTTCCGCGCCGCCCGGGCCCAGGGCGCGCCGAACATCGGCCTGATTCAGGGCGTTGGCTTCACTGACGCCACCAAGCTCTACAAGCCCATCGCCCATGAGCCGACCAGCCAGACCGGCCTGCATCATGGCGACGGCGCCATCTCCATGGCGATGGAAAAGCCCGGCTCGGCCCAGGCGGACTTCTTCATCGCTGTGGGGGATGCGCCCTATCTCGACGCCGATCCAGCCAAGGGCTCGCCCGGCTACGCCATGTTCGGGCGTGTAGCGGAGGGGATGGAGGTGGTTCACGCCATCCTCGCCATGCCAACCAATGGCCACGCCCGCAATCCGACCATGCAGGGGCAGATCCTGACCGACCCGGTGCCGATCATCTCCGCCAAGGTGGAGAGGTAGAATGGCCGAACGCACGCGTCGCTATCCCCGCCGGCCAGCGGTGTTCTGGAGCATATTCGCTCTGTCCGCCGTGCTCGGTCTCGGCGCAGCTACCAGCCTGCTGCTGAAGGGTGGCGGGCTGTGAGCGAAATGACGAGCCCGCTTGGCCCGACCCTGACCACCGATAGGCTGATCCTGCGGCCGCACCGCCCGGAGGATTTCGATGATTTCGCCGCGTTGCTGGGCGATCCTACGGCCATGGCCTTCATCGGAGGGGCGATGTCAAAGGCTCTGGCTTGGCGGCACTTCACCCAGAATATCGGCCAATGGGTGGCCTCGGGCTACGGCTTCTTCCTCGTCTACCAGCGCGAGGGCGGGATACTGATCGGCCGAGTGGGGACGCACATGCCGGTGGGCTGGCCGGGGACGGAGGTGGGCTGGGCCCTGCACGGTCATGCGCACGGTCGTGGATACGCGACCGAAGCCGCATCCGCCGCTATGGACTGGGCGGCGAACAGCCTCGGCTGGACCGAGATCATCCACTGCATCGACGCTGAGAACGAGCCCTCCATGGCAGTGGCCCGGCGGCTTGGCTCGACGGTTTTGCGCGAGGCCATGCTGCCCGATCCCGTCAACCACACCTGCGTCGTGTGGGGCCAGAGCGCCGACCAATGGCGCGCGCGGCGACGGCGGAGCTAGCGTTTATCTGTCGGACAGGCCGACCTTGTCCCGCAGGGCGTCAATCCGCTTGGAAGCTTCTGCCTTTGTAAGACATTCGTCGAAGGCCGAGGCGTCATGGGCCTGTTCGCTGAGCGTCTTGAGATACGAGGCCTGCGCGCCGGTCATGGGTTCGTCTCCGGTGACCCAGTCGTCGGGGTCCTTCTCCGTATTGGACTGAGGATCGGGGTCGGTCTTGGGATTGAGGTCGGTCATGTTGCCATAATGTTCCGGCAGGGGCCCGGTTCCCGGCCCCTGCCGAGCCTTGTAATGATCCCCTCGGAGGCGTACCTCCCGCCGGCTCATTTGCGAGCATTCAGGAGAGACTTCGATGGGTTACCGGGTGGCCGTCGTCGGCGCCACGGGCAATGTGGGCCGTGAGATGTTGAACATCCTCGAGGAGCTTCGCTTCCCCGTGGACGAGATTCATGCGGTGGCTTCGCGCAAATCCGTCGGCAAGGAAGTCTCGTTCGGCGACCGCACCCTCAAGTGCAAGGATGTGGAGACCTTCGACTTTTCCAAGGTCGATATCGTGCTGATGTCAGTTTCCGGGACCTTCTCTAAGGAGTGGTCGCCGAAGATTGCGGCCAAAGGCCCGGTGGTGATCGACAACTCTTCGGCCTGGCGCATGGACCCGGACGTGCCGCTGGTGGTGCCCGAAGTGAACCCGGAAGCCGCCGACGGCTGGCGCAAGAAGGGCATCATCGCCAACCCGAACTGTTCCACCGCCCAACTCGTGGTGGCGCTGAAGCCCCTGCACGACGAGGCCAAGATTTTGCGCGCTGTGGTCTCGACCTACCAGTCCGTGTCCGGCGCGGGCAAGGAGGGCATGGACGAGCTGTGGGATCAGACCAAGGCCATCTACATGCTCGGGCCGACGGCTCCGAAGAAGTTCCCCAAGCAGATCGCCTTCAATGTCATCCCCTTCATCGGCGCCTTCCAGGACGACGGCTATACCGACGAAGAGCAGAAGATGTGGAACGAGACGCACAAGATTCTCGATCCGGACATCAAGCTGACCGTCACCTGCGTGCGCGTACCGGTGATGGTGGGTCACTCCGAGGCCGTGAACCTGGAGTTCGCCGATTTTATATCCGACGAGGACGCCCGCGATATCCTGCGCGAGGCGCCGGGTATCCAGGTGATCGATAAGCGCGACGACACCGGCTACATTACGCCCAAGGAAGCCCAGGGCGAGTTCGATGTATTCGTCTCGCGCATCCGCCAGGACACCACGATCCCGAATGGCCTGAACCTGTGGGTCGTCTCCGACAACCTGCGCAAGGGTGCGGCGCTCAACGCGGTGCAGATCGCCCAACTCTTGGTCAAGCGTGGCCTGCTGGAAAAAGTGGACGCCTGATCTCAGCGCCACCCGAGAATTCCTTCGCAACAATCGGGTGGCGGCTCTCTATGGCGTAGCTTAAGTGCGCCCTATGACCGAACCCGCTCCATCCGCGGCGCCCGACCGGCCCGCGCTCATCGCCGGACTGGTGTGCTACACCCTGTGGGGGTTCCTGCCGCTGCTGTTCAACGCGGCGGAACGATCGGGCGCGGCGGTGTTCGAGATCGTGGCGTGGCGGACAATCTGGGCCGTGCCCTTCGCCCTGGCGCTGGTGCTCTATGTCGATCGGGGCCGGAGCGTGCAGGCCCTGTTCGCCACGCCGCGCGTTCTGCTCGCTCTCCTGCTGTCGGCAGTGCTGATCTCAATCAACTGGTCGACCTATGTCTGGGCGGTCGATAACGGGCACACTATCGCAGCCAGCCTAGGCTATTACCTCAACCCGCTGCTCAACATGGCGGCGGGGGCGGTCCTGTTCAAAGAGCGGATCAATCGCTCGGGCGCGATCGCTATCGGCCTGGCGGCGCTGGGTGTGTTGATCCAAGGCATCGCCGCGCACGGCGCACCGTTGATACCCTTGATCCTCGCCTTCAGCTTCTGTTTCTACGGACTGGTACGCAAGACCGCCGCCGTCTCGGCCCAGACAGGCCTGCTGGTCGAGTGCGTCTATCTCGCCGTGCCGGCCCTGATCTATGCGGGCTGGCTGGCGAGCCATGGGCAGGGCGTGTTCGGCCGCAGCTCGGCGCCGACGGTGCTGCTCATGCTGTGCGGGCCGGCGACAGTGGTCCCGCTGGCCCTGTTCGCGTTCGCGGCGCGGCGGCTGCCGCTGACCATTGTCGGCTTTCTGCAGTTCATCGCTCCGACTCTGCAATTCTGCATCGGCTTGGCGGATGGCGAGCGGCTGACGCCGCTGGCGGCCCTGTCGTTCGTCTTCATCTGGGCCGGCGTGTTGGTCTTCGCCGGCGGGGCGGTGCTGCGCTCGCGCGGCCGGGCCGTTCAGGCCAGACAGGCATAGGCGGTCTCGATCAGGCGCACCGCACGCTCGTCGCCGATCAGTTGGGCGGACTGCTTGTTCATCACATAGGCCATGCCGACGCCGAGGTCCGGATCGGCTAAGGCGCAGGCCCCGCCCCAACCGGAGTGCCCGAACGTGTCGGGGTTCGGGCCGTAGGGCGCATAGGCCGAATTGCGCATCACCCCTGCGCCCCAGCTGAGATCGAAGGGCAGCACCAAGTCCTGACCGTGGATGCGTTCGGCGCGCATGGCGTTCACCGCGCCCGGCGATAGTATGGCGTGACCGTCCAGCGCCCCGCCATCCGCCATGGCCGCCATGAGTTTGGCGAGGCTGAGCGCGGTGGCGTGGCCATTGGCGGAGGGGATTTCCGCCCGCCGCCATACGTCGCCGCCCCGTCCCCCCGGCGCTGACCACGGGGTGAGGAAGGCCGCGCGCTTGGGATCGGTGATCACGCCGAAGTCGGCCAGGGTCTTGGGTCGCGCCAACTCCGCCACCCGCCCGAACTCCGCGTCCGACAGACCGATGAACAGGTCGAGCCCGCACGGCCCGGCCACGTCTTCGGCCAGGGCCTTTCCCAAGGTCCGTCCATCCACCCTGCGGAAGATCTCGCCCGCGAGATAGCCGTAGGTGATGGCGTGATAGCCCGAGGCTGTGCCTGGAGCCCACATGGGCGCCATGGCGGCGAGGCGGGCGCAGATCAGGTCCCAGTCGAACCAGTCGGCCGGGTCCATCTTGTCGAGAAAGCCCGGCAGGCCTGCCTGGTGCGATAGCGCCTGCTCCACCGTGACGGCCGCCTTGCCGGCGGCGGCGAACTCTGGCCAGACATCGGCCACCGGCTGGTCGTAGGCCAGCTTTCCAGCATCGACGAGCCGCGCCACCATGATCGCCGCCACCGCCTTGGTCACCGAGAATACCGGCGTCAGGGTGCGCTCGTCGAAGGGCAGGGTGGCGTTCCGGTCCGCATGGCCGCCCCACACGTCGAACAGCACTTCGCCCCGGCGCACCACCGTGAAGCGCGCGCCGAGCTCCAGCCCCTGCTCGAAATGGGCGTCGAATTGGCGCTTGAGGCGTTCGAAGGCAGAGGAGACGATCATGGGCATGGCGCGACCATAGCGGGGAGGCCGTCATCGTCCAGCCTCGCCTTGAGCCGGCCGCCGTCATAGGCCAAACACGCGGCGATGATCCGCCTGTTCGCCGCCATTCCGGTTCCACTCGACATTGCCGAGGGCCTGACCCGTCGTCAGCAAGGTCTACCTCGTGCGCGCTGGCGTCCGGTGGAGGCGATGCACATCACTCTGCGCTTCTTCGGCGAGGTGAGCGAAGCCACCGCCGCCGACCTCGACAGCCAGCTGGCCGGCGTCACCGTTCCGCCCTTCGAGGTCAGCCTCGACAATGTGGGCATGTTCGGCGAGGGCGATCACATGCGCGCCGTCTGGGCGGGGGTGCCCGAGAACGAGATGCTGAACCGGCTAGCGCTGAAGTGCGAGAACGCCGCCAAGCGCGTGGGCCTGAAACCGGAGAAGCGGCTCTATCGCCCGCACGTCACCTTGGCTTATCTGCAGGGCTCGCCGCCCGACCGCATCGCCGCCTGGCTGCAGGGCCACAACCTGCTGCGCTCGCCACCCTGGCGGGTCACCGAATTCAGCCTCTATTCGAGCTGGCTGGACTCCACCAAGGGCCTGTCCAGCGGCGGCCGCTATGATGTCGAACGCACCTATCCACTCAGCTGAGGCTCTCCGCGCATGACCATCCGCCCCCGCCGCTCGGCGCTCTACATGCCGGCCTCCAATCAGAAGGCCATCGACAAGGCGCGCACCCTCGACTGCGACGCTGTGATCCTCGACCTCGAGGACGCCGTGGCGCCTGACGCGAAAGCGATGGCGCGCGAGCAGGCGGTAGCGGCGGTTAAGGCGGGCGGCTTTGGCCGACGCGAACTCATCATCCGGGTGAACGGTCTCGATACACCTTGGGGCGAGGACGACCTGAAGGCCGCCGCCGAGGCCGGCCCGGACGCGGTGCTCGTCCCCAAGATCAACGACGGCGCCGATGTGGCTCGCTATGACGGCCGGCTCGGTCACGCGCCGGAGAAGACCCGGCTGTGGGCCATGATCGAGACCTGCCGCTGCCTGTTCCGGCTGGACGATATCGGCGCTGCGTCCAAGACCTCGCGGCTCGATTGCTGGGTGATGGGCACCAACGATCTCGCCAAGGAGATGGGCGCCAAGCTCACCACCGAACGCGCACCGTTCCTGGGAGCGCTCGGCCTGTCGGTCGCGGCGGCCAAGGCTCACGGCCTCACCATCCTCGACGGTGTGTTCAACGGCATCGACGACGCGGAGGGCTTCGAGGCCCAGTGCCGCCAGGGGCTGGAATTCGGCTTCGACGGCAAGACCTTGATCCATCCCAGCCAGATCGAGCCCTGTAACCGCGTCTTCACCCCCTCCGAAGCCGAGGTCGCCTTCGCTCGGGCGGTGATCGACGCCTTCGCCCTGCCAGAAAACGCCGCCAAAGGCGCTATCCGCGTCGAAGGCAAGATGGCCGAGCGCCTTCACCTGGCCCAGGCTGAGAAACTCGTGGCGATAGCGGCTGCGACGGCGGGCTGAAGTTTTAGAGACCTCTTCCCCACTTTAGTCATCCTCGGGCTTGACCCGAGGACGAGGCAGCGTTCAGCGCGGAAGCTGCTGTGTGGCCGGATCAAGTCCGGCCATGACTCGTGCTCGGGGGGGGAACGAAGTTAAGCCGCCAGCGCCCCCGCGCGTTTCAGGTCATCCACGAACGCCTTGTACCCCGCAGTCTTGGCCGCTTCGTCGGGTTGGCGCAGCAGGGACGAGGGGTGGATGGTGATGAAGCCCGGCCAGGCGCCGAACGCAGAGGTCGCGCCGCGATTCTTCATCACCGGCATCGCCTTGCCTGCCAACGCTTGGGTGGCCGTGGCGCCGAGCGCGACCACGAGGTGCGGGTGGACGAACTCCAACTCTCGCTCCAGCCACCAGCGATAGTGCTTGATCTCGCCCGTGGTGGGCGTCTGGTGGATGCGGCGCTTGCCGCTCGGCTTGAATTTGAAGTTCTTCACCGCATTGGTGACGTAGGTCTCTGCCCGCACAATCCCGGCCTCCTCCAGCGCGCGGTCGAGCAGTTGGCCGGCGGGGCCAATAAACGGGCGGCCCTCGATGTCCTCCTGATCGCCCGGCTGCTCGCCGACAAAGGCGATGCGCGCGCCGATCAAACCTTCACCCAGCACGGCGCGGGGCGAGAAGGGCGCGGGCGGTACGCTTTCCAGGATGAGGCGGTTCAGGGCGTCCAGCGACTTCGGCGTCTGGTCGGCCATGGCCGCCACCGCCTTGTCGGGATTGCGCTTGGTGGACATCTCGGCCTCGCGTTCGATCATGGCCTGAACGCGCGGCGCGGCCTCGTGGATCAGGCGCGGAATGATCTCAGCCTCTGGAAGGTTTTTCCAGTATTTCACGGCCATCTCGCGCTTCATCACGGTCGGGTTCACGCGCGCCGGATTGAAGGTGGCCTCGTAATAGTCGAGCCAGTGCTGCTCGAAGTCGTCCATCTGCGGCGCAGCGGCGCGCTCGCCGGGCGGACCGATTGTCAGGGTGCGCGTGTCCCAGTGCAGCGACCCCTTAGGCGTCAGGATGGCCCAGTCCATGCCCCGAAACCGGTCGACGAAGAACTGCGCCGTGGCCTCGACGATAAAATGCTCGGGTTCGAACCAGGCCATGAACCGCTCGCCGCCGCCCGGCAGGTCCAACTGCCGGAAGCGGACAAAGGCGTGCATCTTATGCAGGTCGCGCCGTACCGACTTGGCCATGATGTAGAGCCGGTGGACGAGAGGATCGGACGCAATCTGCATCAGATGCCGCTCGCCATGCGTGAGCCGCCATATCAGGGTATAGAGCAGGCCATAGCGTTGCGGATCGTTGTGGCAGACCACCAGCGGAATGATTTCGCCCGTCAACTTGGGCAACATCAGCGGCGCGCCTTCCCCTTCTGGCGCTGCGCCGAACAGGTCGCCCTCGCTGGTCCAGATCACCTGACCCGGCGGCGTATCGCGTCCGATCAATCGGCGCGCAGCGGCGCGGAATCCATCGAGGTCTCCGCCCGGCTGAAGCGCCACCTGGGTCAGGGTCATGTTCATTCGAACAAGCCAAGCTGGGTCGGCGGCGGGGCCAGCCGCTCGCGCAGATCCAGCCGGTCGGTGAGGCGGGCGGGGCTGTGATCGCGCGTGATCAGAAAAGGACGGGCCCGCTTCAGCCCTGGCGACAGGCGCCGGATATCGTCAAGCCCCAGCGCCGTATGGCGGCGGGCGACGATGATCTTGTCCACCGCCCGCGCGCCGAGGCCCGGCACGCGCAGCAGAAGCTCGCGCTCGCCGGTGTTCACGTCCACCGGAAAGCGGTCGCGGTTCTTGAGCGCCCAGGCCAGTTTGGGGTCGATGTCGAGGTCGAGCATCCCGCCCTCGCCCGACGAGGCGATCTCTGGCGCGGAGAAGCCGTAATAGCGGAGCAGCCAATCGGCCTGATAGAGCCGGTTCTCACGGCGCAGCGGCGGGGCCTTCACCGGCAGCACGCTCGATGCCTCGGGGATTGGGCTGAAGGCTGAGTAGTAGACCCGGCGCAAGCGGAAATTGCCGTAAAGCGAGGCGCTGGTGTTGAGCACCATCTCGTCCGTAGCGGCATCCGCACCGACAATCATCTGGGTCGATTGGCCGGCAGGGGCGAAGCGACGTTTCTCTTCCTTGGCCTCGATCATGCGCTCGTTCATCTGCCCCATGGCGGCGGCGATGGTCCCGCCATCCTTCTCCGGGGCCAAAGCCTTCAGGCCGAGCACAGTGGGCAGCTCCACATTGATCGACAGCCGGTCGGCCCACAGCCCCGCCTGCTCGATCAGCCAGGGCGAGGCTTCGGGGATGGTCTTCAGGTGGATGTAGCCGGCGAAACCGTGATCGCGGCGCAAGCTTCGCGCCACGCGCACAAGTTCCTCCATGGTGTGGTCCGGCGTCTTGATGATGCCGGAGGACAGGAACAGGCCCTCGATATAATTACGCTTATAAAAGCCGAGGGTGAGGCTCACCACCTCCTCCACCGTGAACCGCGCGCGCTGGACGTTGGAGGAGCGGCGGTTGATGCAGTAGGCGCAGTCGAACAGGCAGTAGTTGGTGAGCAGGATCTTGAGCAGGGAAATGCATCGGCCGTCCGGCGTGTACGAATGGCAGATGCCGGACCCGGTGGTGGAGCCGATGGCGCCTTCGCCGGCCTTGCGTCCCTTCGAGCCGGAGGACGAGCACGAGGCGTCGTACTTGGCGGCGTCGGCCAGGATGCGCAGTTTCTTAGCGACCAGGATGTCCATGATGTTCACGCTATGTTCCTAAACGGGCGCGTGCAAGCGGAGCTGCTGGCGGGGGAGGGTCTGTCCCCAGACTTCGGTCAGCAGATCGAAAGCCTGTGGGCGCCCCTGGGCGAACGCATCATAGCCGAGCAGGGGAGGCGCGCGGGGACGCTGGTAGTCGGACTGTGCGGGCCGCAGGGTTCGGGCAAGTCCACCGGCGCGCGGGTGTTGGCGACGGGTCTCGGCGAGGCGGGGTTGCGAACGGCGGCGCTGTCGCTGGACGATCTTTATCTGAGCCGCGCCGATCGGCAGCAACTGGCCGGCGCGACCGGAAGTCCGCTGTTCAGGACGCGCGGGCCGCCTGGGACCCATGACGTGGCGCTGGGTTGCGAGGTGTTGGATGCGCTGGCTCGCCCCGGCCTGGTGCGCCTGCCGCGCTTTGACAAGGCCACCGACAATCCGGTCGATCCAGCCGCTTGGCCGGAGGTCGAAGGACCGGTGGATGTCGTGCTGTTCGAGGGCTGGTGTGTCGGGGCGACACCGCAGCCGGAAGCGGACCTCGCAACCCCCATCAATGCGATGGAAAGGGTTGAGGACAAGCAGGCCCATTGGCGCCGCTATGCCAACAATTGCCTTGCGGGATCATACCGCGGACTGTTCGAGCGGATCGATCTTCTGATCCAGCTGCGCGCCCCGGCCTTTGAGACCGTGCATGGCTGGCGGCTGGAGCAGGAGCACAAGCTGCGCGCCCGCGCCGGAGGCGGCATGACCGACACGGAAATTGCCCGCTTCATCCAGCACTACGAGCGCCTGACCCGCTGGATCGACGTCGAGATGCCGTCGCGAGCCGATGTGGTGGTTCAATTGGACGAGAACCGGCGACCCGTGCAGATCGCTGAGGCCGAAGGCTAGAAGAACAGCTTGCGGAAGCTGACGCCCACCACCCGGCCGACGGGGTCGAGATAGGCGGGTTGGTAGCCGATGGGCGTTGCGCCGGTGGCGTCCGTCACCTTGACCCGCTGGTCGAACAGGTTGGTGGCGGACAGCGTCAAGCGCGAACCCAGCAGGAAGGGGAACATCTTGATGATCTCCGGCCGGGCCGCGAAGTTGACGAACAGACGCAGGTTCAGCGTCGAGATGTCGGAGAAGTTCAGGTTTCCGGTGCTCGCCGCCGGACCGTTGACCTCGGTGCCTTCCTTCCAGTCGAAGCTCATCCGCCCACCAAAGCCCGCCTGGGTGTAGCCGAGCTGGGCCTCCACCTCGTTGCGCGGCTGTCCCCCCGAACTATTCGCCGCTGAGCCGTTGAGCAGGTCAAGCACGGGACCGCCCTGCCGGACCAGGATCTGGTCCGAGAAGAAGACGGTGTGAAAGACGGCGAACTGCAGGTGGCCCTGTTGTGACTGGCGCGCCGCGAAAGACGCGGCCGAGACCGGGTTCAAACCGGCGCCACCGCCGCGTCCGCCCCTGCCTCCGCCACCAAAGCCCCCGCCGCCGCCGCGAGAACCGCCGCCGCCGCCGAAGCCGCCGCCGTCGCGTCTGTTACCCCCGCCATCCGACGGAGGGCCGCCCCCGTCGGGAGGCGATCCCGCGCTAGCTTCTCCGTCGGGCGGCGGGGTTGCGCCGTCCGCCCCCGTCGGGGGCCTCGGCCGGCGGAAGTTGGGGCGGGGCGGCGGGGCCGGTCCCACGTCCATGGTGTAGTTGAAGCCCCAGCGGATTTCCGATCGGCTCTGATCGGCGAAGTTCACCGGGCGAAAGTCCACCTGGGTCAACTGGCCCGAGGCGTCCCGAACGAACCGGTCGGGGAAAGCCGCCTCGATCGCCGCCGTCGCCGCCGGGAAGGTGGCGATGGGATTCTTGATGTCGGAGTGGATGTAGCTGGCCGTGATGGTCAGGTTGTCGATGGAGGCCGGCTTCAGCGTCAGGCCGATCTTGCTGACCGTGCGGCTGTCGGCGATCAGGTTGGCGTTGCCGCCGCTGATCGAGGTCACCAGCACCGTCTGGCCGGTGGCGTAGTCGAAAAGGCGTTGGCCGAAGTTGGTCACCAGCGGGCCGCCGAGCTGGGCCTGGGTCGGGGCCGCGTCGTCGTGGGTCTGCGAGACGATCAGGTTCAGCCCAGGGATCGGCGTCCAGTTCAGGCCATAGCCATAGGTCACCAGCGTACCGAAGTCCGACAGTTGGTCGATGGCCACATTGCCGTTCAGCGACACCTCGCCGAATATCGGCACGAAGTGGTTCTTGGCGCTGAACAGCGGCAGATCGAAGTTGGCCTGAGCGTTGAAGTCGTTGCGGGTGAAGTCGCTCGACTGGGCGATGCCGAGGCGAAGCGAGTGCGAGTCCAGGTTGGAGATGGAGTCGCCGATCTTCAGGCTGGTGAAGATCTTGCCCGCTGGAACTTTGATGACGTTGCCGCTGGCCAGGAACTGCACATTGCCGCTATCCGAGATCGATCGCGCGGTGTTCTGGCCGAGCGCGGTCACGCCAGTGCCGGGCAGGGTGCCGAAGGGGTTGAAGCTCGGCGACAAGCCAGTGAGCAGGGCCTGCAGTCCGGCGGCGCTCAGACCCGTGTCCGTGTCGGTGATGCTGTCGGCGTGGTCATAGGCGCTTGTCAGCGAGTAGCGCCAGTCGTCCGTATCCTTGTTGGCGGTCATGCCGAGGTGGGCGGTCCAGCCCTCGGTGGTCTGGGTCAGGGCGCCGAAGCCGTTGTCGTAGCGCAGCACGTTCACCGGCTGACCGAAGGGCGAGAAGGGATCGCCGTTGGGAACCGTCAGGGTGAGCCCCGGCAATCCCTGCAGAGCGTCTGTGCGGGTCGCGCCGAGGGTGCCGTTCAACGTCACATTGGAGCCGAACGGACCGGGCTGGGCCTGTACCGCGTTCAGGGTCACCGCGTTACTGGTGGGGCTGAGGGTGCGATAGCGGCCGATATCGCTGGTATTGGCCACATTGGCGGTGGGCACGAAGTCGCTCAGGGCCGGACGTGTCGAGGCGGCCGAGGCCGGCACGCCGGCGATGGTCACGGGCTGTCCGGCAAGGGCGCTCAGCGCGGGGTCGATCTGCGCGCCCTTGGTGGGCGAGACGACGTTGCCGATCAGGTCGTACTGAGTCCCGGTGTTCTGTTCGATCACTCCCCGATCGGCGTCGGTGATGTCGGTGTTGCCGGTGTATTTGAGGTCGATGTTCAGCCGGTTGTCGCCGCGCAGGTGGAAGAGGTCGCCTTCCGCCTGGCCTCTGATCTGGCCCCCCTCCGTGGGCGCGCTGAGCGTGCCCTCCGCCGTGGTGGCGCGGAAGCGGCGGCGCAGGACGATGTTCACCACGCGCTGATTGGCGGTATAGCCGTACTTGAGCGACACCTCCTCGGGCAGGATCTCCACCCGCAGAATCGCCTCGGTGGGGATGTCCCGGATTTCCGCAAAGCTTGAGATGCGGTGGCCGTTCAGCAGCACCACCGGGCTTTCGCCGCCCCGGCCCCGGTCGCTGCGCGTCTCGGGCGCCAGTTCATCGAGCAGTTCGGTGATGGTCGAGACGCCGAAGGACTGGATCTGGGCGGGGGTGAAGGTCTCCTCCGGTTTTATGTCGCCGATCACCGAGCCGGGCAGCTTCTTGCCGGTGACCACCACTTCCTGCGGTTCGTCATCCTCATCGGTGGGCGCTGGCGTTTTGGGTTTGACGGCAGGCTTGGCGACCGGTTTCGGCACGGTCTTGGCGGCGGGTGCAGGCGTGCTCTGCGCCCGGACGGGGCCCGAGGCGAACAAGACCAGGCTCAGCGCGAGCGCCGAGGAATGCAGCAACTTCCGATCCACTTTATCCCCTGATACCGACAGTCCTTGCGCCGCGCCGGACGCCCCATTCTTATGGCGGCGAACGTCCCGCGTCGCCGTAACACGAGCTTACAGTGGCGTTCCGGCGCGGGGTCTGTGCAAGAGCGAACACTGTTGTATCAAACCCACATGATCGGCTTCACCCACCGCCTGGCGACCCTGGACGACATCCCCGCGCTTACCCGCCTGATGAAGGCTGCCATCGGCGCGTTGCAGGCGGATTTCCTGACGCCCGAGCAGGTCGCCGCCAGTCGCACCATTATGGGGCTCGATACCCAGCTGATCGCGGACGGCTGCTATTTCATTGTGGAGGAGAAGGGCGTGCTCGCGGGCTCCGGCGGCTGGAGTCGGCGCGCCACACTCTATGGCGGCGACCATACGCCGGGACGCAACGCGGCCATGCTCGATCCCACCATCGACGCGGCGAGGGTGCGGGCCATGTACACCAATCCAGACTTCGCCCGCCGGGGCGTCGGGCGCCTGATCCTCAGTCTGTGCGAGGCGGCTGCGGCAGAGGCCGGGTTTCGCCGGGTGGAGTTGATGGGAACCCTGTCCGGCGAACCGCTCTATCGCGCCTGTGGCTATGAGCCGATCGAGCGCATTCTCGATCCACGAGGAGGCGCGCCCGTTCCCTTGGTGCGGATGGGCAAAGCGCTTGCGGCGCCGCAATAGCTCCCGCAAGATGGCCGACCGGACTAGGAGCGCGTATGACCGATCTCGGCGAGACCAGACCCGGCTCCATAGCGCAGAACGCTCTCGTCCTGCCGGCCCGCCCGGAAGCGATCCGCCTGTCGGCCGAAGACACCGCCGTCGTCGTGATCGACATGCAGAACGCCTATGCCTCGCCGGGCGGCTACCTGGATCTCGCCGGATTCGACATCTCCGGCGCCGAGAAGGTCATCACCCAGACTATCAAGGTGCTGGACACGGCGCGCCGCGCCGGCATGCCGGTGATCTTCTTCCAGAACGGCTGGGACGATCAGTATGTGGAGGCGGGCGGTCCCGGCTCGCCCAACTGGCACAAGTCGAACGCCATCAAGACCATGCGCGAGCGGCCCGAACTTAAGGGCAAGCTGCTGGCGCGGGGCGGCTGGGACTATGAGCTGGTCGAGGCGCTGAAGCCAAAACCCGGCGACATCACGCTGCACAAGACGCGCTATTCCGGCTTCTTCAACTCACAGCTCGACAGTGTGCTGCGCTCGCGCGGCATCCGCCACATCGTGTTCGTCGGCATCGCCACCAATGTCTGTGTGGAATCGACACTGCGCGACGCCTTCTTCCTCGAATATTTCGGGGTCATGCTGGAAGACGCCACGCACCAGGCGGGCCCCGAATTTCTTCAGCAGGCGACCGTGTTCAATATCGAGAAGTTCTTCGGCTGGGTCTCCACCGTGGCCGACTTCTGCGGCGCCTTCGACCAGCAACCGTGAGCGCGCCAGGCAAACGTGTTTGCGCTATTGCCGCCCGACGCGCGCAAACCAAAAACTAGGACCCCGTCATGCCGTTCGAAGCGATCAATCCGCCCCAGTTCCCGACCCCCATCGCGCCGTTTTCGGCCGGATCGAAGGCGGGGAACACCGTCTATGTCTCGGGCACGCTGGCGCTCGGCGAAGGCGGGGTGGTGCTGCATCCCGGCGATGCGGAGGCGCAGACCAGGCATGTGCTTGAGGTGATCAAGACCACGCTGGAGGCGGCCGGCGCCAAACTGACTGACGTGGCCTTCAACCACATCTTCCTGAAGGACTGGGCCGACTATCCGGCCATGAACAAGGTCTATGCGGAGTACTTCCCCGGCGCCAAGCCCGCCCGCTACTGCATCCAGTGTGGCCTGGTGAAGCCTGACTGCCTGGTGGAGATCGCTAGCGTCGCGCATCTCTGATGGGGCAGGTCGGGGGGCTGTACTTCGAGACGCACGGCCCCGTTGACGGCGATGCGGTGATCATGAGCGCGGGCCTTGGCGGCTCCGGCGCCTACTGGCTGCAGCAAGTCCCGGCTCTGGCGTCGCACTATCGCGTCGTCCTCTACGACCATCGTGGCACGGCGCGCAGCGATCGCGAACTCCCGCCCAAGCACAGCGTCGATCAGATGGCCGACGACCTGCTGGCGCTGATGGACGGGCTGAAGATCGCCCGCGCCCATCTGATCGGCCATGCCCTCGGAGGCCATATCGGTCTCGCCCTGGCCCTGAAGGCGCCGGAGCGGCTGCGTTCGGTGGTGACGGTGAACGCCTGGGCCAGGCTGGAGGCCCATACCCGCCGCTGCTTCGACACCCGTCTGGCCCTGCTGCGTCACGCGGGCATCGACCCTTTCATCGAGGCGACACCGATCTTCCTTTATCCCTCCGCCTGGATGGCCGCGCGGCCCAAGCGGCTGGCGGAAGAGTTGAAGCACCAGCGGATGGCCTTCCCCGGTGTGCAGACCACCGAGGCGCGCATCGCCGCCGTCGCCGCCTTCGATATCTTCAACCGGCTCGGTGAGATCGCGACACCGGTGCTGTCCATCGCCGCCGAGGACGATGTGCTGAGCCCGTGGACCGCCGCCAAAGCCCTGGCCGACGGCCTGCCCAAGGGCCAGTTCGCGCTGATGCCGCACGGCGGGCACGCCTGCAACGTCACCGAGGTCGAGGCCTTCAATCCCATCCTGCTCGCCTGGCTCGCGGGCGAACCCATCACCCCAAGGAATTAGGCCATGCAGGTCGGCGTCTTCGTACCCATCAACAACAACGGCTGGCTGATCTCGGAAAACTCGCCGCAGTACATGCCGAGCTTCGACCTCAACAAGCAGATCGCCGTCCGCGCCGAGCACTATGGCCTCGATTTCCTGCTCTCGATGATCAAGCTGCGCGGATTCGGCGGCAAGACCGAGTTCTGGGAATATGGCCTCGAGAGCTTCACCCTGATGGCGGGACTGGCGGCGATCACCTCCAAGATCAAGATATTCGCAACCTGCGCCACGCTGGTCGTGCCGCCCGCCTATGCGGCGCGGATGGCCTCGACCATCGACTCGATCAGCCACGGCCGCTTCGGCCTCAATCTGATCACCGGTTGGCAGCGGCCGGAATATAGCCAGATGGGCCTGTGGCCCGGCGATGAGCATTTCAGGAACCGCTACAAGATGCTCGACGAATACGCCCGCATCCTGCGCGAGTTGTGGGCGACGGGCGTAAGCGACTTCAAGGGCGACTACTACACGATGGAGGACTGCCGGGTCCGGCCCGTTCCCGAAGGCGACATGAAGATCATCTGCGCCGGCTCGTCGGACGAGGGTCTGGCCTTCTCCGCCCAGTGGGCCGACTACGCCTTCTGCCTCGGCAAGGGGGTGAACACGCCCAAGGCCTTCGCCTTCAACAACGAGCGCCTGGCCGCCGCCACCGCCAAGACCGGGCGGGACGTGTCGGTCTTCGTGCTGATGATGGTCATCGCCGCCCCGACCGATGAGGACGCCACCGACAAGTGGATGTCCTATCGGGACGGCGTGGACCAGGACGCGGTGGCCTGGCTCGGCGTGCAGGGCGCGGCGGACAAGACGTCCACCTCCACCAATGTGCGCCAGTTGGCCGACAGCGAATCCGCCGTGAACCTGAACATGGGCACGCTCGTTGGCAGTTATGAAAAGGTCGCCGCCATGCTCGACGAGATTGCCGAGGTCCCGAACACGGGCGGCGTGCTCCTGGTGTTCGACGACTTCATCAAGGGCATCGAGGACTTTGGCCAGCGTATCCAGCCTCTGATGAAGAGCCGCAAGGTCGCCGCCTAGGGTTGAAGTGAGGCGGCGTTCACCACCGCGGTGGCGGTCAGCGCTTCGGGATCGCCGGCGAATTTGCCGGCGGTGACGGTGTAGGCGGCGCGGGCGACGCGCCAGCGCTTCGCGGCCTCGTCGAAGCGGGCGAGCAGGCGCGGATCAGCTGTCACGCTCACCACGCGGCTCTCGCCGGGACGTAGAGCGATACGGCGAAAACCGATCAGCCGGCGCGTTTCGCCCGGCGCGGCCGCATAGACCTGCGGCGTCTCCGTCCCCTCGATCGTGCCGGTATTGGTGACGCGGAAGCTGGCGGTGAGGGTAAGGCCGCCGCGTACGGTCAGCCCCTCGTAGCGGAACGAACTGTAGCCGAGGCCCCAGCCAAAGGGAAAGAGCGGCGTTTGGCGCTGCTTCTCAAACCACCGATAGCCTACGTCCGCGCCCTCGCGATAGGTGACGGTGAAAGGCTTGCCGGCGGAAAGATCCGCGGTTTCGGTCATGCCCTCGCCGTCGAGCTTGGGGCGCGGCAACTGTGAGAGCGCCGCCGGGAAGGTGACGGGCAGGCGTCCGGCTGGGTTGATCGCGCCGGTGAGTACCTGGGCGATGGCTTCGCCGCCGCGCTGGCCGGGAAACCAGGCCTCGACCACCGCCGGGACCTGGCCGAGCCACGGCATCAGCACCGGCCCGCCGGTCTCCAGCACCACGATCGTGCGGGGGTTGGCGGCGGCGACCGCGGCGATCACGGCGTCCTGGTTGTCGGGTAGGGTGAGGGAGACGTCCGCGCCCTCCGTGGTCCATTGGGTGGCGAAGACAACGGCCACGTCGGCCCCCCGCGCGGCCTTGGCGGCGGCGCCAGGGTCGATCCCGGCGTCGAAGCTGATCTCGCCCGCGCCGGCGAGCGCCTTCAACGCGCCGAGCGGCGAGGACGGATGATAGACCACCCCCGGCCCCCAGGGCGGCGCCCAGGCCGGGGCCTTGAACATGTGCGAGCCCAGAGGGATCACCTGCGAGGAACCGCCGCCTGACAATACGCCGATGTCCGCGTGGCCGCCGATCACCGCGATGCGCCGCGCGCCCCTGGCTAGAGGCAGGACGCCGCCCGTATTCTTGAGCAGGACGATCCCCGCCTCGGCCTGACTCTGGGCGACAATGCCGTCTGCATTGGTGTTGAGCGGATCGGGCGCTGACGATGCATCCAGCACGCCGCTCTCGCCCATGCCGATCAGGATTCGCCGCACCATGTCGTCGAGCCGGCTTTGCGGCACGGTGCTCGCGGTCAGCGCAGCCTTCAGCGGAGCGCCGTAATAGGCCTCCTTGTCGAGTTGCTCGCCCGATTCCTGGTCGAGGCCCGCATTGGCGGCGTCGGCCGAATGCACCGCGCCCCAGTCGGACATGATGAAGCCGGGATAGCGCCAGTCGTCCTTCAAGATGTCGAAGAGCGGCTTGTTCTCGCAGGCATAGACGCCGTTGATCTTGTTATAGGCGCACATGACCGCGCCCGGCCGCCCATGCTCGATGGCGATCTCGAAGGCGAGCAGGTCGCTTTCCCTGAGCGCCGCCGGATCGATCACCGCGTCGAGGATGTGCCGCCCGCTCTCCTGCGCGTTCAGGACGTAATGCTTGACGGTGGAGAGGACGCGATTGGACTGCACCCCACGCACCGCCGCTCCCGCCAGTCGCCCGGCGAGCAGCGGATCCTCGCCCAGGTACTCGAAGTTACGCCCGTTGCGGGGCTCGCGCACTAGATCGACGCCGCCGGCGAGCAGGACGTTGAAGCCCTTCTGCCGCGCCTCCTTGCCGATCATGGCCCCGCCCTGCTCGGCGATCTCCGGATCGAAGGTCGAGGCCAGCATGAGCGCCGAGGGCAGAGCTACCGCATCATCATTATCTCGGCCGGCATTGGCGACGCCGAGGCTGGCGTCACTCTCGCGCAGGTCGGGAATGCCGAGGCGGGGTACGCCGGGCACGATCCCGGCCGAGAGCACGATATCCGCCGGCCGGTTCTGGATGAACAGGGGCAGGCGGCCGTGGACGATGGACAGCTTCTCGTCCTCGGTCATCTGGCCGAGCAGGTAGTCCGCACGCTGGACCACGCTGGCGGGGGGCGCAGGCTGGGCCGGTTGGGCGAGGACAGCGGGTGCGAGCGCGGCCAGCACGAGCGCCAGCGCGGAAACACGGGCCATATAAGCTTTCTCCGACCACCCTTTTGCGGCCTCTATGCACTGGCGCAGGTTCGAGCGCTACCGTTGGCGCCGCCTCCGGCGCAGTCTAAGCGGAGGGAGAGGCGCGGGAGGGTTTGATGAAGTTCGATCGGGCGGCGCTCGCCACCATGCTGGCGGTTTCCGCCGCCGCCCTCGCCGGTTGCGAGCAGAAGCAGTGCGTCGACGCCAAGGGCAAGGTCGTCTCCAATACCTATTGCGGCGGCAGTGGCGGTGGAGCGGGCGGGGGCGTTCATCCCGGCTTTTTCTTCGTCCCGATCGGGCGCATGGGCGGTGGTTTCGGCGGCGGCTCGGCCTCGACCGTCTCGCGCGGTGGGTTCGGCGGTGAGGCCGGCGGTCATGGCGGCGCGGCGGGCGAATAAATGCAGCGCATCGCCATCCCGACCCGGCCGGACTGGCAGGCCAAGGTCGAGGCGTTGGGTCTCGTCTGGCACACGGCGGCGGACGTACCCTACTGGAACGAAGCCGCCTATTATGCCTTCAGCGCGGAAGAGATCGACCGGATCGAGGCGGCGACGCGGACGCTCTATGGCCTATTCCTCGAGGCTGGCGACTACATCGTCGAACGGCGTCTGTTCGACCGGTTCGCCATTCCCGAATGGTGCTGGCCTCTGATCGAGCAGGTCTGGCGGGCGGAGCCCCCCGCGCTGAACTATGGTCGTTTCGACCTCGGCTTCGATGGACCCGAAAGCCGGGGGGGCGCGCCCAAGCTGTTCGAGTTCAATTGCGATACGCCGACCTCATTGGTGGAGGCCGCGGTGATCCAATGGGCCTGGAAGGAGGAGGTCTTCCCCGAGCAGGACCAGTTCAACAGCCTGCACGACCGGCTGGTGGCCAAGTGGCGCGACATCGGCCCTTATCTCGCGGCTGGCGCGCCGGTTCATTTCACCCACGCCATCGACTCGGTGGGGGAGGACTCGGTGACCACCGCCTATCTGATGGATACGGCGCGGGCGGCGGGGTTGGCCGCTGAGCGGATTGTGATCGGCGATATCGGCTGGGACGGTCGCCGCTTCCTCGATCTCGACGAGCGCGAGATCCGGACGCTCTACCACCTCTATCCGTGGGAATGGCTGGTGAAGGAGCCCTTTGCCAGGCATCTGCTCGAGACCCAGGATCGCACGGCGTGGATCGAGCCGATCTGGAAGATGATCTGGTCCAACAAAGCCATCCTGCCAATCCTGTGGGACCTGCATCCGCGGCACGAGAACCTGCTCTGGGCCACCCGTGACAAACCGGCGAGCGACTCCTATGCGCAGAAGCCGATCCTGGCCCGCGAAGGGGCCAATGTCCGGCTGGTGCGGGATGGGCGCGAACTGGCAGCCACCGACGGGTCGTATGGCGGATCGCCCGTGGTCTATCAGGGGCTCTATGAGTTGCCGAACTTCGACAGTGCTCGCCCGGTGATCGGCAGCTGGATCGTGGACGGCGAGCCAGCGGGCATGGGCATCCGCGAGGACGGCCTGATCACCGGCAACCTCTCGCGCTTCGTGCCGCACATCATCCATGGCTAAGCCGCGTTTCCTGGAGACCGCCCAATGAACCGTCGCCGCCTGTTGGCCATCGCCGCCGCCACGCCTCTGCTCGGTGCAGCCCCGGTGTTCGCCGCACCGCCGGTCGGCGGCCTGACCTCGCTGGCCGCGAACGCCAAGCCGATCGGCAAGGACGAGCGCGAGGCGCGGATCGCCAAGCTGCAGCGGTTGATGGTCGAGGCCGGGGTCGGGGCCATGGTCATGGAGCCTGGCTCGTCCCTCGACTATTTCACCGGCGTGCAATGGCATCGCTCCGAGCGGACCACCGCGGCGGTTATCCCGGCCAGGGGGGAGACGGTGCTGATCGTCGCCGCCTTCGAGGAGCCTTCGGTGCGCGAGAGCCTGCGGGTGACCGCCCAGGTCCGTCACTGGGACGAGCACGAGAGTCCGTTCGTGCGGATCGTGCAGGCGCTAAAGGACCGCGGCGTCGTCTCCGGCCCCATCGCCTTCGAGCAGACTACGCGGCTGTTCATCGTCGATGGTGTGCGTGACGCGGGACCCGCCTATCAGGTAGTGCTGGGGGCCAAGTTCATTCGCGCCTGCCGTTTGATCAAGTCGCCGGCCGAACTGGCCCTGATGCAGACCGCCAACGACATCACCCTGGCGGCGCTGCGCCATACCTATCCGCAGGTGAAGCCGGGGATGAAGCCATCGGAGATCACCGCCATCATGGAGGCGGCGACGGTGGCGCTCGGCGGCGCGGTCGAGTTCACACTGACCCTGATCAACGAGGCCAGCGCCTATCCCCACGGCTCGCACCAGCCGCAGGTGATCCGCGAGGGCTCGACCGTGCTCATGGACGTGGGCTGCACCGTGCATGGCTACCAGTCGGACATCACCCGCACCTGGGTGGTCGGCGCACCAAGTCCGAAGCAGCGCAAGGTGTGGAACACGGTCAAGCGCGGACAGGAGATCGCACTCGAGACGGCCAAGGTCGGCGTTCCCGTTGGAGCCATCGATGACGCCGTTCGCGCCTATTATGAGAAGGAGGGCTGGGGCCCCGGCTACCACCTCCCCGGCCTGTCACACCGCACCGGCCACGGCATCGGCCTCGACGGGCACGAGGACCCCTATCTCGTTCACGGCGACCCGACACCGCTGGCGCCCGGCATGTGCTTCTCCGACGAGCCGGGCATCTACATTCCCAGCGAGTTCGGCATCCGGCTGGAGGACTGCTGGCACATGACAGAGGCTGGCCCCAAGCTGTTCACGCCGCTCGCCAGATCAATCGACCAGCCGGTCTAGGCTACCTCCGCCTCGCTCACCGGCGCGAGGTGGCGGCCGAACAGGACGGCGAACAGGACCATCAGCACCGCGCCAAAGGCCACCAGCCCGGCGTGCAGAAACCAGAAGCCGGCCCCGCCCATGGGCTCCAGGAAGCGTCCGAGATAACCCACGGTCAGGTTGCACAGGAACAGGTGCAGGTAATAGACGCCGATCATCATGCCGGCGACGGGCTTGGGCGAGGCGCGCGAATACAGCGCCAGACCCACCGGGAAGACCATCGAGAAGCCGATGTCGTTGATGATGTGAAAGCCGAGGCCCCAGGCCAGCGAGGCTTTGTGCCCTGTCGCTCGCTCGTTGAGCGAGGCCAGCGCCAGCAACAGAGGCGCGCCGGCGCTGATGATCGAGCCGACGGTCATCTTCACGATCTCGTTCGGCTCCTTCCAGAACCGGCCCCACAGCCGCCAGAACGCCACCACCAGGATGATCATGCCGGTGGAGATGAAGGCGTCGAGCGAGATCAGCCAGGTGATCGGCAGGGTCTGGCCGCCCAGGCGAAGGTCGTAGTGGGCCGAACCCCAAACGAGGTAGGAGTTGAAAATCTGCTGGTTGCCGAGGGCCGACAGCGCCATGACCGGCAGGAGCGCCACGAGCACGGCGATACTCACCCACTCGCGCCCCGTCAGCGTCGGTCGATGTCCCGCCGCCTTCGCCGCCCGACGCTGGGCGCGAGTGTCCGGCGGCAGATACCGGCGGCCGGACAGATAGACGGCGAGCCCGATCAGCATGCCCACCCCTGCCGCACCGAAGCCCCAGTGCCAGGCCACCTTCTGTCCGAGCGTACCGCAGACCAGCGGGGCGATAATCACCGCGATATTGATGCCGAGTAGATAGAGCTGGAAGGCGTCGGCACGACGCAGGTCGCCGGGGGCGTAGAGCTCGCCCACCTGGCTGGCGATATTGCCCTTGAAGCAGCCGACACCGACTAGCAGACAGAGCAGGGCGAGCAGGAACGAGGCCTCGAACGCCATCATGAAGTGGCCGAGCGCCATCAGACAGGCGCCGATGGTCACGGTCCAGGTTCGGCCGAGCACCTGGTCGGCCAGAAAGCCGCCGAATACGGGCGTCAGATAGACCCCGCCCGCATAGAGGCCGAAGATGGCCGACGCCAAGGCGATCGGCGACAGGCTGTGGCCCGGATCGATCAGGTTGCGGAACTGGGCGAAGGCCGCCACGTGCTCCACATGACCGGGCAAGAGCAGCTGCTGGCTCATATAGAGCACCAGAAGGGCCTGCATGCCGTAATAGGAGAATCGCTCCCACGCTTCGGAGAAGCACAGGAAGGCCAGCCCCGGTGGATGGCCCAGGAACCCGCCCTTGCGCTCAACGCCCGCCGGTGTGTCGACCATGCCTACTCCGCTACGCTGGCCGTCCAATTTGGCCGTCTATTCTGACCTTCACCCTTAGGGCCTCGTTTCATATCTTCCAAACGAGAGCGATCAGCGGCGTGCCGACGGCGATGACCATGATCGAGAGCGGCAGGCCGAGCCGGGCATAGTCGCCGAACTTGTAGCCGCCCGGCCCGCGCACCAGCGTGTTGCACTGGTGCCCGATGGGCGTGAGGAAATCGCAGCCCGCGCCCGTCGCCACCGCCATGAGAAAGGCATCGGCGTGCAGGCCGAGGCCTCGCGCGAGAGCCACCGCGATCGGTCCCAGCACCAACACCGTCGGGGCGTTGTGCAGGAAGGGAGAGCAGGCCATGGCCGTGACCATCAGGATGCCGAGGGCGACGATGGCCGGCACGCTGTGCAGTCCATAGGCGAGGGCGTGAGCGATCAGGTCTGTTCCGCCCGTGGCGTGGATAGCTTCCGACAGGGGCGTCAGTGCGCCGATCAGCACCAGCACCTCGCCCTCCAATGAGGCGTAGGCCTCGCGCATGGAAATCGCGCCGGTCATCACCATAAGCACCGCGGCGGCAAAGAAGGCGATGGCCACCGGCAGCAGCTTGACCGCCACCAGAACCATGGCGATGGCCAGGATGATGACCGGTAGATACCGCCGCCGCACCCCACCCAGCAGCACCTCGCGCTCAGCCAAAGGCAGGACGCCGAGATTGACCAGGGCGGTGGGCAGGGCGCGCTCCCCCGCCTGCAGCACCAGGACGTCGCCGGCTCGCAAGCTGATATCGCGCAACCTTTCGGTGATGCGCGATCCGTTCCGGCTGACGGCCAACAGGTTCACGCCGTACCGCTGTTGCAGGTCCACCCGCTTGGCCGAAGCCCCGATGAGCAGGGAATCGGGCTGAACCACCGCTTCCACGGCCCGAACCTCCTCGCTGGGCTCCGCGCGCGCGACGGCGCGCTTGTCGCTGGCCCCGATCAGCGGCGCATCGGCGAGGATCGCGTCGAGCGCCTCCGGCTCTCCCTCCATGATGAGGGTATCGCCGGGATGCAGCTGGGTATCCGGCAAGGGCGAGGGGCGGCGTTGGTCGCCGCGTACCAGGGCGACGAGCCTGACCTTATTGCCGGACAGCTTGAGGTCGGAGATCGTGGCCCCTCCCTCGGGCAGGGCGTCCTTGACGGTTACCTCGGTGGAGAAGGGCGCGGCCTTTACCGCGTCGCCCATGCCGGATTCACCCTGGCGCTTGGGCAGGATGCGCCAGGCGAAACTGACGAAGATCAGGCCACAGACGGTCAGCACGAGGCCGACGGGGGCGAAGTCGAACATCTGGAACGGCTTGCCCAGAGTCTCCTGACGCACCTGACTGACGATTATGTTGGTTGACGTGCCCACCAGGGTCACTAGTCCGCCGAGCAGCGAGACGAACGACATCGGCATGAGCAGGCTGGAGGGGGAGGTCTTCGTCTCTCGCGCCACCCGCAGCGCCACGGGCATTAGGATCGCCAGCGCGCCGACATTCTTGGTCGGCATGGACAGGAGGGCCGTGGCGGCGGCCAGCACGGGCGCCTGGCTGGCCGCCGTCTTGAGTTTCGGCAGGATGGGTTTCAGCAGTCGCTCGGCGAGACCCGTCCTCGCCACCGCCAGGGAGATCACCAGGGAGCAGGCGATGATCACCACCACGTCGGAGGTGAAGCCGGTGAAGGCGTTCTTGGCCGGAACGATGCCCACCAGTACTCCGGCCAGCAGGGCGCCCACGGCGATGACGTCATAACGGAAGCGGCCCCAGGCGAACAAAACCACCGCCGTTCCGAGCACGCCGAACGATAGCATCTGTGGTGTGGTCAAGAGCGCCCCTCCAGGCGCAAGGCGGCGCCGTGCCGATCACAACGCGAAGATTGGGCAGGTGTTCGCTACTGTGATCACCCGATCTCGACCCTCCGGTCCGTTTTTGCAAAGGGCAAGTGAAAGGCTGCTAATGCGGACACCAAGCTTGCGGCCCGCGTTGTATGTTCTAAGTCGGTAACCATAGGGCTTTGGAGCAGGGCTTGAGCGAGCGCGACAACAGGCGGGCGACAGTTCCCGATCCCTGGCCTGACCCGTGGGCCGCGCCGCCGCGCGTCCATGAGCCGGCGTTCAAGCTGGCCTGGCCGACGGGCGTGGTGGTCGCCGTCCTGATCCTCATCTTCATCGCCCAGCTGCTGACCGGCGGCGCGGATGTCACCGGTAACCAGTTCGGTTTCGCTCCTGTCTCGCTCACCCAGGGCGGATGGTGGACCGTCTTCACGGCCATGTTCGTACACGGCAGTTGGGCGCATGTTCTGGTCAATTCCGTCTTCTGCATCGCCTTCGGACAGCCGGTGGCGCGACGGTTCGGCCTCAGCCCGCTGGGCGGCGCAATATTCTTGCTCTTCTTCGTTTTGTGCGGCCTAGCGGGAAATCTCGGCTACGCCCTCATTCACCCGAACGGATACCAGCCCGTGGTTGGCGCTTCTGGCGCCATAGCCGGCCTTTATGCCGGCGCCTCAAGGTTGATGCGTAACGGAACGGGAGTCGCGCCGCTGGTCAGCCCTCCTGTGGTGGTCATGGGCGCAGCCTGGATCACCATCAACCTGGTGATTGGACTGCTGCATGTAGACGCCGGGTTCGGGACAGGGGGCGCCCCCGTCGCCTGGGAGGCGCATATCGCCGGCTATCTGGCGGGATTGCTGTTGATCGGCCTGTTCGTGCGCGCCGCGCCGGGGCCCGGTTTCCGCCGCTGATCTTGTCCAGCACGGTGCGTATTGCCGCGCTGCAAGATTGATTCGCCCGCTGGTTTGCGAGACCCTTACCCCACTCGGGCGTTAGACCCGCTAGACAAGGGAGAAACCGGCATGCTCGTTTCCCAGATCCTCAAGTCCAAGGGCGACAGCGTCTTCACCATCACCCCGCATGAAACCATCGGTTCGGCGGCTGCTCTGTTGCATACCCGAAGGGTCGGCGCCCTGGTGGTGCAAGACAGCGACGAGACCGTGGTTGGCATCGTGTCAGAGCGCGACGTGGTCCGCGTGGTCGCCGAGGGCGGGGCAGGGGGGATGGGTCAGCCTGTTCGCACCTGCATGTCCACCTCGGTGATCTTCGCCGAGCCGACGGAATCGGTGGACGCGCTCCTGGCGCGCATGACCGACCGGCGCATCCGCCATCTGCCCGTCTGCAAGGACAGCCGGCTCGTGGGCATCGTTTCGATCGGCGACCTAGTGAAGGCCAAGATCGCTGAAGCTGAGCATGAAGCGGAAACGCTCAAAAATTATATCGCGGCTGGCTGAAAAAGACGCTTGCCATCCGAAATCCTGACGCATACAAGCCGCCCCTCGCTTGAGGGCGGCCACGAAACACGGACCGGGCGGCAAACAAACCGCTTGATTTTCGAAAGTTTCGTGACTATCCTCCGGCCTTCAATCGAATCGGATCGCTCTTTAACGGGGAGCTTCTACTTCCCGGGGCGGTATGATTTGTGCCAATTTTGAAGCTTCGGATCGTTCCGAACATCTTCGAAAAAAGCCGGTTGACAGTGAATTCGGCGGCCACTAGATAGCCGCCTCCGCCGACCGCCGGGCGCTAAACGGTGGGGCCACTCAGGTGGTTCTGGTCTTTGACATTGTTGATTTGGAAAGAGAAACGCAGGCGGCGGCGTTCTGGCGATGGTTCTAGAAACCATCTCGACGCTGACAATTGCGGTCTCTTGAAAGACACCATGAATATGGTCGTCGGCTCCGATTTCGGTCGGATACGATGGCCACGATTTGTGGGAACTCGTCAAGATACTATGCAAAACCAAACGCCGATCGGGTTTCGACCCGATCCAAGCATTTGGGTCAGAATGTCAACTCAACTTGAGAGTTTGATCCTGGCTCAGAGCGAACGCTGGCGGCAGGCTTAACACATGCAAGTCGAACGGACCCTTCGGGGTTAGTGGCGGACGGGTGAGTAACACGTGGGAA
>CAIOYC010000027.1 GCA_903862425.1 uncultured Caulobacterales bacterium
TACCATCCCACGCACGGGCCGGACGCATCCACGCGCTCCCGGATAGGCGGGTTGTCTTACCCCGCCCTCGACGCCCCAGCCGCTCCGCCGTGCATGACGCGCGTCGCAGGCGCAGCGTATTATCCCGCTCGATCACCCCCCCGCCGCCTCAACTCGGGCTGGATCCGTGAGCCCTCCCCGGTGCGACGGGATAGCGACAGAGAACCACGGCTTTCCGGCGCCGGGGACAAATAAAGTTCGGCCGGCGGTTTGTCCGCGCTTCCGACCCGGTCAGCGCCTCCTCCACTTCCGTCACGCCCGGACTCGTTCCGGGCGCCCATGGCGCGACGGCGAGCCAGTCAACGCCCTGAAATGGAAGGCCTTCCACGGACTCACCATCCGAACGCCCGGTGGATGGATGCCCGGAACGAGTCCGGGCAAGACGGAGGGAGGGGCGGTGAGAGCGGGTGGTTATCCGCACACTCTCCCCCGGATGAGCGGCCCTCTATCCCCGCATTTTCTGTGGCCGAATGTTCTTGTTCCGTTTCGAGGCGGCGCGCACTAGGCTGGCGGGGTGTCGTCGCTTCCTGTTCCTTCTTCGGATGTCCCCGCCCGGACGGCGGTGATTCCACCCGCCCTGGCGGTGCTGCCCGGACCTTCGGCGGCGCTGGCCTCCGAGCACGGGGTGCAGAAGCTGAAGGCCGGCGCGGGACGCGATGCGTTCCAGCACGGGCCGGTGATGATCGCCCATGCGGGCCTGACCGCGCGGCGGCTGGGCCTCAACACGCCCGCTCGCGCCCGCCACCTGTTCGACGTGCTGGAGCTCTACGCCTTCACCCGGCCCGCCACCTTCTGCGCGCCCTCGCCCACCGGCCTCGCCGTCGCGCTTGGCCAGCCCGAACCGCGCTCGGTGGAGGCGCAGGCGGAGGGCTTGAGGCTGGCGGCGCAGACCCTCCTTGCCGAGCTGGCCGCCAAGACCTGGCCGAGCCGCGAGGAGGCCCTTGCCGTGGCCGAGACCCTGGCCCGCGCCGGCTGGGCCTGGGGCCCGCTGGTGGTGCAGGCCCTGCGTACCGTCGCCCCGGGCAAACAATGGCGCAGCTCCGGCCTCGACGTCTGGGGCCGACTGACCGAGTGGGAGGACGAGGCGCCGTCGGGCGAACCGGGCTCCAGGCCCATCGACCCTGACCGGGTGCGCGACCGCCTTTCGCGCCTCCTTTTGCAGTCCGGCCTCGACGAGGCGCGTCCGTCCCAGGCCGACTTCGCCGCCGAAGCCGCCTTCGCCTTCCAGCCGCGCGAACGCGAGGGCCAGCCGCGCCTGATGCTGGCCGAAGCGGGCACGGGTGTAGGCAAGACCATGGGCTATCTGGCCCCCGCCTCGCTCTGGGCCGAGGCCAACGGTCCGGCGGTGTGGATCTCCACCTATACGCGGGCTTTGCAGCGGCAGATCGAGCGGCAGAGCCACGCCCTCTATCCCGATCCGGACATCCGCGCCCGCAAGGCCGTGGTCCGCAAGGGGCGGGAGAACTATCTGTGCCTGCTGAACCTGCAGGAGTTCGTCAATTCCGCCAGCTTGGGCGCCGGCGACCTGATCGGGGCGGGGCTGGTCAGCCGCTGGGTGCGCGCCACCCGCGACGGGGACATGACGGGGGGCGACTTTCCCGCCTGGCTGCCGACCCTGTTCGCCATCGGCGGTGTCGTGCAGGCGGGGCCGGTGAACCTGATCGACCGGCGCGGCGAGTGCGTCCACGCCGGCTGCGTCCACTACCGCACCTGCTTTGTGGAGAAGGCGATCCGCGCCTCCAAGAGGGCCGACATCGTCATCGCCAATCACGCTTTGGTGCTGACCCAGGCGGCCTTTGACGGCGCCCGAACCGCCCGCGGACAGGCGGCGGACAGTGAGACAGCGACCCTTAAGCGCGTGGTGTTCGACGAGGGCCACCACCTGTTCGACGCCGCCGACTCGGCCTTTTCCGCCTGCCTGTCGGGGCAGGAGGCGGCGGAACTGCGCCGCTGGATCCGGGGGCCGGAAGGACGTCGTCGCGGCCGCGGGCTGGAGCAGCGGCTGGGCGACATGCTGGCCGACCACGACGCGGCGCGCCTGGCCCTGAGCGAGGCCGTGCGCGCCGCCGCGCAGCTGCCGGGCGAGGGCTGGTCAGCCCGCATTGCCCCGCCGCCGGATGGGCCGGAGCTCGACTGGGAGCAGCCGCGCGCCAATCCCGTCGGCCCGGTGGAGGGCTTCCTCGCCGCCCTGCTCGACCAGGTTCGCGCCCGTGCCGACACCAAGGCGGAGGGGATGGAGTGCGCCGCCCGCCCCGCCATCGATCCGGTGAAGGGCGCGGCCCTCGACGCGGCGCGGGCGCTGGCGGCGGTGGAGACCCCGCTTCTGACGCTCGCCAAAGCCCTCACCGACCTGCTCGACCAGGAGGCGGACGAACTGCCCACCGGCGAGCGGGCGCGGATCGAAGGCGCGCTGAGGGGCCTGGACCGACGCGCGCGGATGCAGCTGCCCGCCTGGCGCTCCATGCTGGGCTCGCTGCAGGACGAGCAGGGCGATCCGCTCTTTGTCGATTGGTTCGAGGCCGTGAACGCCTTCGGACGCATCGCCGACGCGGCTTTCCGTCGCCACTGGATCGACCCCACCGAACCGCTCGAAGCCACGGTGCTGCGGCCCGCGCACGGGGTGCTGGTCACCTCCGCCACCCTGGCCGACATGGCGCACGATATGCCCTTCGCCCTGGCGGAGATGCGTACCGGGGCGGCGCGGATGGCGGAGATGCCCAAGACGTTGAGGCTTCCCTCGCCTTTCGACTATGCCCGCAACAGTCGCTGCATCGTCGTCACCGATGTGGGCAAGGACGATCCGCGTCAGGTGGCGGCCGCCATGCGCGAGCTGTTCACCGCGTCCGGCGGCGGCGGCCTCGGCCTGTTCACCGCCATCCGCCGTCTGCGCGCCGTCTATGAGCGTATCGCCGGGCCGCTGGCCGAGCGCGGCCTGCCCCTCTACGCCCAGCACGTGGACCCGCTGGAGATCGGCGCCCTGGTGGACATCTTCCGGGCGGAGGAGGACGCCTGCCTGCTCGGCACCGATGCGGTGCGGGATGGGGTGGACGTTCCGGGCCGAAGCTTGCGCCTGCTGGTCTTCGACCGCATGCCCTGGCCCCGGCCGGACATCCTGCACAAGGCCCGGCGCGAGACCTTCGGCGGGCGCAGCTATGACGACGCGCTGGCGCGGGCGAGGATCGCCCAGGCCTTCGGCCGCCTGATCCGCCGCGCCGACGACCGGGGCGTGTTCGTCATGCTCGACGCCGCCGCCCCCACCCGCCTGTTCTCCGGCCTGCCGGAAGGCGTGGAACTGCAGCGCATGGGCCTGGTGGACGCCATCGAACAGGTGAGCGACTTCCTCAACCGCGCCTGAGGCGAAGACCTGAGCGTTGCCCACGACGCCTGGGTCCTGTAACCGACCGGACATGTTCACAGGATTGTCGGATCAGGCGCAGGGCGCCCGCAGTTGGCCGTTCGAGCAGGCGAAGAATCTCCTCGCCCGCGTGCTAAAACTGCGGCTCGCCGACGACGAGCGCACCCTGGCCGCCGAGCTTATCGCCGCGGGCAAGGCTAACGAAGCGGTGCAGCGATTCCCCGTCCTCTCTGACAAGGCGGTGATCCTGGAGACGGGCTATGGTCCCTCCGGCCTGCCGCACGTGGGCACCTTCCAGGAGGTGGCCCGCACCACCATGGTGCGCAACGCCTTCCGCGCCCTCACCGACGACGCCATTCCCACCCGCCTGATCTCATTCAGCGACGACATGGATGGGCTGCGCAAGGTGGCCCCGGGCCTGCCGAACCAGGCCATGCTGGCCGAAGACATGGGCAAGCCGCTGACCGTGGTGCGCGACCCCTTCGGCACGCACGACAGCTTCGGGGCGCATAACAATGCCCGCCTGTGCGCCTTCCTCGACGGGTTCGGTTTCGACTACGAGTTCGTCTCCTCCACCGAATGCTACAGGTCGGGCCGGTTCGACGAGACCCTGCTGATCGCCTTGGAGCGGTTCGACGCCATCCAGAAGGTGATGCTCCCGACCCTGGGTGAAGAGCGCCGCGCCACCTATTCCCCCTTCCTGCCCATCTCGCCCACCACCGGGCGCGTGCTGCAGGTCCCGACCCTGGAGCGCCATCCCGAGCGCGGGACCATCGTCTTTGAGGACGAGGACGGGACAAAGGTCGAGCAGAAGGTGACCGGGGGTCTCGCCAAGCTGCAGTGGAAGCCCGACTGGGCCATGCGCTGGACGGCGCTGGGCGTCGATTACGAGATGAGCGGCAAGGACCTGATCGACAGCGTCAAGGCGTCGAACCAGATCTGCCGCGCGCTCGGCGGCGTCCCGCCCGAGGGGTTCAATTACGAACTTTTCCTCGACGAGCAGGGCCAGAAGATCTCCAAGACCAAGGGCAACGGCCTGACCATGGACGAGTGGCTGCGCTATGGCGCGCCCGAGAGCCTGGCCTATTACGTGTTCCAGTCGCCCAAGTCGGCCAAGAAGCTGTATTTCGACGTCATCCCCAAGGCGACGGACGAATATATCCAGCAGCTTGAAGCCTATAATCGACCTGCGGACGAACGGGCCGTGGACGACAACAAGCCGGCCCCGCGCCCGCTCGACAACCCGGTCTGGCATGTGCATGGCGGCCAACCGCCGCGCGCCGATGCCCCGATCTCCTTCGGCCTGATGCTGAACCTGGTTTCGGCCGCCAACGCCTCGGACAAGGCGATCCTGTGGGGGTTCATTTCACGCTACATCCCCGGCGCGACGCCGCAGAACCAGCCCCTGCTCGACCGCCTGGCGGGCTACGCCATCGCCTATTACGAGGACTTCGTCGCGCCGCATAAGCAGTTCCGCGCGCCCACCGATCAGGAGCGGGCGGCGATGCAGGACCTGCTGACCCGTTTCAGCGCCCTGCCCGCCGATTGTCAGGATGCGGAGCTTATTCAGAGCGAGGTCTATGCGGCGGGCAAGGAAGCCGGGTTCGAGCCCCTGCGCGCCTGGTTCCAGGCTCTCTATGAGGTGCTGCTCGGTCAATCGCAGGGACCTCGCTTCGGCTCCTTCGCCGCCATCTTCGGCCTGGAGCGTACGATGGCGCTGATCGGGCAGGCCCTGTCCGGCGCCTTGGTGAAGGCGGAGACGGCCCCGGCGAACTAGTACGGCGCAGCGAACAGGGCCACAGTAGTTTCAACGAGGCCGCAATGGCCGAAGAGGAAACGCGCCGTGAAATCTATGTCGGCCCCCGCGGCCGCCCTGCTCATCCTTCTATCAGCGCCCTTGGCCGCCTCCGCCCAGCCCGCACCGTCGCTCGCCATCGCGGCGGCCGTCGCGGATGCGGGCCGTCCGGCCACGGATAGGTTCCGCGACGAACGCCGCAAGCCCGCCGCCACCCTGGCTTTCGCCGGCATCCATCCAGGCGAGCGGGTGGCCGAACTGATCCCCGGCAACGGCTACTACACCCGACTGATCGCCAAGACGGTCGGGGCGCAGGGCCACGTCTATACCCTGCCCTTCACCGAGCCGCGCATCGCCGCATCGCGCGCCATCGCCGCCGATCCCGCCTATAAGAACGTGACCCTGGTGGCCGGCTCGCCCATGGGGCTCACCTTGCCGGAGAAGGTGGATTTGGTCTGGACCACCCAGAACTATCACGACATCCGCGCCGGTCGCGCCCAGCTCAACAAGGCCATCTTCGACGCCCTGAAGCCCGGCGGCGTCTACTTCATCGTCGACCATGCGGCCAAGCCGGGCGCGGGCGATGGCGTCCTGCTCTCGCTGCACCGGATCGACGAGGACGTGGTGAAGACGGAGGTGCTGGCCACAGGCTTCGTGCTCGACGGCGAGGCCGACTTCCTGCGAAATCCCAAGGATGACCGGACCAAAATGGTGTTCGACCGCGAACTGAACCGCGACACCGACCAGTTCGTGCTGCGCTTCCGCAAACCGGCTTGAGAGGCGACCCGATGAACCTTCCCACCCTCTCGTCCCGCACCACACTGGCAATCGTCCTCATGCTCGTCTGCATGGCGGGCACAGTCCAGGCGGCCGAAGCCGTAAACGCCATGCCGGAAACCTGCGCCGCCAAGCTCAAGGCGAGCGACGAAGCCAAGGCCCTGGCGGACGTGAAGCTGGCGGAGGAATACGAACGCTCCGACGCCCAGGTCTATCTGATGCGGCTTGAGCTTTCGGTCACCAAGCGCGCCCTTGCCGCCGCCCTGGCCAAGTGCGGCGCCGCCTGCACCGCTCCTGCCGCGCCCTGACATAGCCGCCGTTTAGTTTTCCTCGGTCCGACGCGTATAGAAATCGGTAAGCGCTGCTGTTTCAGATGGCCCTTACCGCCCTATCTGCCTGTCACGCCGGACGACCGGTGAAACCATACGAGACGGAGGCCGAGGGCCATGTCCAATAAGCTTGCAGGCAAGATCGCGCTGATTTCCGGCGGCACCAGCGGCATCGGCGCCGCCACCGCCAAACTGTTCCAGGCCGAAGGGGCGACCGTCATCGTCACCGGCTCCAGCCAGAAGTCGGCGGACGCCGCCACGGCTGCGCTGCCTGGCGTGGAGGTCATCGTCTCCAATGCCGGCGATGTCGCCGCCACCAAGTCGCTGATTGATCAGGTGAAGGCCAAGCACGGCCGCATCGACGTCCTCTTCGTCAATGCCGGCATCGCCAAGTTCGCCCCGCTCGAAGCAGCGGACGAAGCCTTCTTCGACGCCCAATTCAATGTGAACGTAAAAGGCGCCTACTTCCTGGTGCAGCACGCCGCGCCGATCATTCCGGACGGCGGCTCCATCATTCTCACGGCGTCGACGGCGGCGTCCTCGGGCGGCGCGGGCATGAGCGTCTATTCCGCGACCAAGGCCGCCGTTCGCTCCTTCAGCCGCACCTTCGCCACCGAACTCGCGCCCCGGAAGATCACGGTCAACACCTTGAGCCCAGGGCCGATCGAAACGCCGATCTTCGGCAAGTCCGGCCTCGACCAGGCGCAGATCGACGGCTTCATCGACAACATCAAGAGCCGCGTACCCCTGGGCCGTATCGGTCAGGCGGACGAGGTGGCGGCGGCCGCCCTGTTCCTCGCGGCGGACGCCACCTTCACCACCGGCTCCGAATTGATCGTCGGCGGTGGTTTGGTGGACATCTGATCGGATCGGTCAGAGCACCGCCACGCAGATCGCGCCGGCGGCGATGAGGGCGACGCCGAGCCAGGCGCCCGGCGTCAGCTTCTCCCCCAGCAGCAGCACGCCCGCCAGGGCCACCAGCACGACGCTCAGCTTGTCGATGGGCGCGACGCGAGCGGCGGGGCCGAGCTGCAGGGCGCGGAAGTAGCACAGCCAGGACGCGCCGGTGGCGAGGCCGGACAGGGCGAGGAACAGCCAGGTCCGGCCGCTGACCGATGCGGGGCTCTGCCACTGGTGGGTGGCCAGCAGGATCACCAGCAGGGTCGGCACGATCACCAGCGTGCGAATGAACGTGGCGAAGTTGGAGTTCACCCCCTCCACGCCTACCTTGGCCAAGAGCGCAGTAGCCGCGGCGAATAGGGCCGATCCCAGGGCCCAGACGCGCCAGTCGGACATCAGGCCGTTCATGCGCGGGCTCCTTACTGGCTGGCCCAGAGGATGCGGGCGATCCAGGCGATCTGGCTGCGCTCCAGGATGCGCCCTTCATAATCGGGATTGAGCGAGGCAAGCTCCAGCCTGGTGGCGGTGATGCGCGCGACCTCCTTGGCCATCACTTCGCCGTTCGTGGTCTTGACCACTACACGGTCGCCGCGCCGGGGTTCGTCCGTCGCGGGCTGGACGATGATGCGGTCGCCGTCGCGATAGACGGGACGCATGGAGTCGCCCGAAATCTCCAGGGCATAGACGTCGTCAGGACCGCCGGCGGGCAGTTCGATCTCCTCCCAGCCCTCGCCGGCCGGGAAGCCCGCATCGTCGAAATAGCCGTCCGCTCCCGCCTGGGCGAAACCGAGCAGGGGCGCGCCGCGTCGCCGCGTGCGCCCGCCGCCCCCGACCAGGTCGGCGAACTCGCCGAAGGAGACGCCCGTCGCGGCGAGGACTTTCGACAGGCTCTCGGTCGATGGCCAGCGCGCGCGGGGCGGTTCGTCCGACGACAGGCGCTTGGACTTGTTGAAACTGGTGGGATCGAGCCCCGCCATACGGGCCAGGGCCGAGGGGCTCATGTCGAAACGCTGCGCCAGCGCATCGATGGCCGACCAGATTTCTGAGTGCGACAGCACGGCGGGATCTCTAAAAAGCTCTAAAGAGGAATATACTCCTGTTATAGGAAATCAACCCGCGCAACAAGCGTAGTCTGGGACGCGGTCTATCGGCATCCGTCATTTCCTTACGGCAAGCCTTCTGGATCGTCCGCGCCCTTGTCTCGCTGCAGTCCCGCGCGCAGCCACTTGCCGAAAACCAGCGCGTAAAGCCCACCGGCGCCGACGATGGCGGCGTGCAGCACCCAGAAGGCCTGCGGGCTCATCACCTCATAGAGGCCGCCGAGCCGCCCGCTGGTCAGGCTAGCGAAGAAAATGGCTGAGAAGTTCACTCCGGTCATGACGCCGCGCAGACCCGAGGGCGCAGCCTCTACGAACAGGGCCGCCATGATGGGTGTGAAATAGAGCCAGCCCAGATTGGATAACAGATGGAAGGCTACGGCCCATAGTATCGGCACGCGCGCCGGCCCCGCGAGCTGGTCGCCCAGCGCCAGCCACAGCGTTCCAGCGGCGAAGATCAGGCAGCCGGTCACCACCTTGCCGAGATCGTCCGGCTCGCTCCCGCGCTTCGCCTGCCAGCGCCAGAAGGCCAGCACGGGCGGCAGCATCACCAGCGGCGACAGCCCGTCCAGCGACTGCAGCCAGGGTATCGGCACGCTGAATGATCCCACCCGCATCTGCACGTGGTCGCGGACCCAGACATTGTAGACGTTCCAGACCTGCGACTGGGCGATATAGAAGGCCGCGGTGATGGGTACGAGAAAGAAGAGCGTGCGCAATCGCCGCCCTTCGTCCGGGCTCAGCTTCGGCCGCTCCGCCGCGCGGGCCCGGCGCCGGTCGGAGGGCAGTTCGCGGCCGCCCCACACGTAGATGAGCAGGCCGATCAGCATCCCGACCCCTGCGAAGCCGAAGGCGACATGCCAGCCCCAGCGCACCTGCAGGAATCCTGTCAGCAGGGGGGCTATGAAGGCGCCGGCATTGACCATGGAGTAGTAGATCTGGAAGGCGTCGGCCCGGCGGCGGTCGCCCAGCGCATAAAGGGTGTCGATCTGAGGCTGAAGGTTTCCACGCAACGCCCCCGCGCCGAGGATCAGCAAGAGCATGGCCAGCAGGAACGAGGCGTCGAAGGCCATGGCGAAGTGGCCGGCCGTCATCAGCAGCGCGCCCAGCGCCACGGTGGCCCTGCGCCCCAACACGCGGTCGCCCAGCCATCCGCCGATCACCGGCGTCAGATAGACGAGCGCCACATAGAGGCCGAAAATCTGCGAGGCGAGGCCGATCACGGTCAGGGGACCGGTGACGCTCTCCACCCCGTGGCGGAAGGCGGCGAAACCCACGATCCGCTCCACATGGCCAGGCAGGAGCAGTTCCTCCACCATGTAGAGGGTGAGCAGCGCCTGCATGCCGTGGAAGGAGATACGGTCCCACAACTCCGTTCCCGCCAGCACATAGAGGCCGCGCGGGTGTCCGAAGCTCTGGCGAAGCGCGGGCGCGCTTTCGATTGTGTCCGCCACGCCATCGCCCCCAGCCTGAGGCGACGCTAGTGTGCCGTAAGAGGCGCCGCAAGCGGGCGGGGCTCATAAGCAGATCGGGCGTCGGCATGACCAGTGGAATGCGCGGGATTTCAGCTTTGGCGATGGCCACGGCTTTGCTGACGGGCGCTGGCGACGTCCAGGCTCAAGCCCAGAAGGACAACGCGGACGTCAATCCGACCCCCAAGGCCGTACCCGATCCGGCAGCGGCCACGCCCAGGCCGATGCCGCGCGTGGAGGGCTATCTCGGCAAGGCGCGCATCCCCAACTCGATCGCCATCCTGCCGCCGCCGCCGGTGAAGGGCTCCACCCTCGATAACCTCGACAACGAGACCTATGCCAAGACCCGAGCCCTGGCCGGGTCGGACCGCTGGAAGCTGGCGACCCGGGACGCCACCCAATACGTCCAGGCCTTCGACTGTCCTCTCGGCCTGAAACTGGAGGACGGGCCGAAGGAGGTGGCGGTGTTGTTTTCGCGCGTGGCGCGCGATGCGTCGGCCATCACCAATCTGGCCAAGGATCACTTCAACCACCCCCGCCCCTTCATCGCGCCCAACGGGTCGGTATGTACGGAGGGTGACCGCGCCGGACTGATGAAGTCCTATTCCTACCCGTCTGGCCACACGACCTATAGCTGGGCCATGGGGCTGATCCTGGCGGAGATGGTCCCCGACCACGCCACCGAGATTCTGGCCCGCGCCCGGGCGTTCGGCGAAAGCCGCGTGGTGTGCGGCGTGCACACCGTATCGGACATCGAAGAGGGCCGGACCAACGGCTCGACCCTCGTGGCCGTGCTGCACTCGGACCCCGTGTTCCGCGCCGATCTCGAAACGGCAGCCAAGGCGCTGAAGGCCGCCATGGCCGCTCCCCACGCCGCGCCGGAAGCCGGTCAGTGCAAGATCGAAAAGGACGCTGAAGACCACACGCCCTGGATCAACCCGACGGGCGTGAAATAGCGGCCAAGGCCTCCCCCGGCATGCGAGGGAGGCCGCTGCGTCCTACAGCCGTTCGACGATGGTCACGTTGGCGAGGCCGCCGCCTTCGCACATGGTCTGCAGACCATAGCGCTTGTTCTCCTGCTTCAGCGCGTTGACCAGGGTGGTCATCAGCTTGGTCCCCGAGCCGCCCAGCGGGTGGCCGAGCGCAATGGCCCCGCCGCGGCTGTTGAGCTTGGCGGGGTCGGCGTGGATCTGCTGCAGCCAGGCGGTAGGGACCGAGGCGAAGGCCTCGTTCACCTCATAGAGGTCGATCTCGTCGATCTTCATCCCGGCCTTTTCCAGCGCGCGCTGGGTGGCGGGGATCGGCGCTTCCAGCATGATCACCGGGTCGCCGCCGAGCACGGTCATATGATGGATGCGCGCCAGCGGCGTCGCGCCGAGCTTCTTCAGGCCCGCCTCGTTCACCACCATCACGCCCGAGGCGCCGTCGCAGATCTGGGAAGACGAAGCGGCGGTCAGCGATCCGCCCTCGGCCAGCAGCTTCACCGCCTTCATGGCCTCCAGCGAGGCCTCGAAGCGGATGCCCTCGTCCACGTCGTGGATCTGGATCGAGCCGTCTTCCAGCGTGACGGTCAGGGGAACGATCTCGTCCTTGAACGCCCCGGCCTGGGTCGCGGCGATAGCCTTCTGGTGAGAGTGGAAGGCGAACTCGTCGAGCTCCTCCTTGGAGAGGCCGTACTTCTTCGACATCATCTCAGCACCGACGAACTGGCTGAACTGGATGCCGGGCCAACGCTTCTGAAGTTCGGGCGACATGTAATTGCCGAAGCCGTTCTTGGCCGGCAGGGCCGCCGAAAGACCCATAGGCACGCGGGTCATGCTTTCGACGCCCGAGGCGATCACCACGTCCATGGCGCCGCTCATCACCGCCTGGGCGGCGAAGTGCAGGGCCTGCTGGGATGAGCCGCACTGGCGGTCGACGCTCGTGCCGGGGGTGGTCAGCGGCAGGCGCGAGGCCATCACCGCGTTGCGCGCCACGTTGATGGCCTGCTCGCCCACCTGGCTGACGCAGCCCATGATCACATCCTCGACCAGGGCCGGATCGGCGCCCGAACGGTCGAGAAGGCTGTCGATCACCTGGGCGGCGAGATCAACCGGATGCCAGTCCTTCAGCCGCCCGCCCTTGCGGCCTCCGGCGGTGCGAGCGGTAGCGACGATATAGGCTTCAGCCACGGTGGGTCCTCCTGCAACGAGCCTTTCATATAATATGATGCCCGTCATGTTAAAGCTCTTCCCTATTGAGCCGCACTGACGCCACGGCAGGCAAGAGGCGCAAGCGTGGCCGGTCGCGAAGACGTGATCCTCGGGCCGATTGTGCGCCGCATCATCGCGCATAGGTAAGGTTCTGGCCGCTCATCCATGGGGCGATTGTCGCCCTCAGGCGGCCAGATGGGGCCATCCATGTCTTCCATATCCGCGCTCTGGCCGATCCTCGGCTGGACGCTTTTGGCTGTCTGCGTCACGGCGGTGTTCATCCGCGTGTCCGGCGCGATCCGCTATATCTCCAACAACCGACTGGCCGTGGTCGAGAAGCTATGGGCCGGTCGAGGCTCGATCAAATCCGGCCTGATCGCCCTGCACGGCGAGGCCGGCTTCCAACCCGACACCCTGCGCGGCGGCGTGCACTTCTTCACCCCGTTCCAATATCGTCTGCACGTCCAGCCGCTGGTGACGATCCCGCAGGGACGGATCGGCTATGTGTTCGCGCGTGACGGCATGCCGCTCGGCTCGGACCAGACCCTGGCCGCCAACCCGGAGGACGCCGACTTTCAGGACGTGCGCGCCTTCCTGACGCACGGCGGGCAGAAGGGTCCGCAACGCAAGGTGCTGCGAGAGGGCGCCTACGCCATCAACCTCGCCCAGTTCGTGGTGGTGACCAAGGACCGCATCTTCGCCCTGGCCCTCGAGCGTGAGGAGGCGGGGCTGCTCGCCCAGATGGCGGAAGTGATCGAGGCGCGCGGCGGCTTCGAACCGGTGGTGCTGCGCGATGCGGACGACCAGATCGGCGTTGTGACGATCCACGACGGTCCAGCCCTGGCCCAGGGCGAGATCATCGCCCCGACCGTGGGCGTCGATCCGGCCGAGGTCGCGACCTTCCACAACTCGTTCCAGGACCCCGGCAAGTTCCTCGCCGCCGGCGGCCGTCGCGGTCGTCAGCTGCAGGTGCTGGTGGAGGGCACCTATTACCTGAACCGGCTGTTCGCCACGGTGGAGCGGATCAACAAGACCGTGGTCGAGGTCGGCCAGGTGGGCGTGGTGGTGTCCTATACGGGCGCGCTCGGCGTCGATACCTCGGGCGAGGCCTACCGCCACGGCGAGCTGGTCGCCAATGGCCAGCGCGGCGTCTGGGCCGATCCGCTTTTGCCTGGCAAGTACGCCTTCAACACCTATGCCGGGCGGGTGACCATGGTCCCTACCACCAACTTCATCCTGAAGTGGGAGACCAGCGTCACGGGTAGCCACCGCTTCGACGAGAACCTGGCCGAGGTGTCGCTGATCACCCGCGACGCCTTCGAGCCCAGCCTGCCGGTCTCGGTCGTGGTTCATATCGACTACCGCAAGGCGCCGCTGGTCATCCAACGGTTCGGCGACATCAAGAAGCTGGTGGAGCAAACCCTCGATCCCATGGTTTCGGCCTACTTCAAGAACGTCGGCCAGACCCGGACCCTGATCGAACTGCTGCAGGACCGCAGCGCCATCCAGGATGTCTCGTCCATGGAGATGCGGGCCAAGTTCGCGCTCTACTCGCTCGAACTGCAGGAGGTGCTGATCGGCACACCGCGTCCGGCCGCGGGGGGCGACGACCAGATCGAGCGCATCCTGACCCAGCTTCGCCAGCGCCAGATCGCCGACGAGCAGGTGGGCACCTATGCCCGCCAGAAGCTCGCCGCCGACAAGGAACGCGAGCTCAGGGAGGCGCAGGCCCGGGCCGAGCAACAGACCGCCATCACCCAGTCGGAACTGTCGATTCAGGTGCAGGCCAATGCCGGTAGGGCCAATCTGGCCCGCTCCGAACAGGAAGCCGACCAGACCCGCACCCTGGCCAAGGCCGAGGCAGACCGCATGAAGCTGCTCGGCGAAGGCGAGGCTAAACGCGTGGTGGCTCTGGCGGCGGCCGAGGCGGAAAAGGTGACCAAGGTCGGGCTGGCCCAGGCCGAGGCGATCAAGAGCCAGGTCGAGGCCTCGGGCGGGGCGCGCTACCAGCTGGCCCGCCAGGTAGCCGACCGCTTCGCCCAGGCGCTGGAGACCTCCGGCGTGGATGTGGTGCCCAAGGTGTCGATCTCCGGCGCCGACGGCTCGGGCATGGGCGGCGGAGGCGTTGTGCAGGCCCTGCTCACCATGCTGATGGCCGAACGCCTCGACCTGCCGGTGGTGGGCGAAGAGCCGAAGCGGGCCGAGCCCGTCGAATAGCGCTCGACCAGGAAGGGCCGGCTCGCAAGGGCCGGCCCTTTTTGCTGCGGGCAGCGCTCGCTTCGCGTATAGCCAAGCTTTCCGATTGGAGGGGTGGCCATGCGAAAGCTGATCGGTCTGGCGACGCTGTTGCTGGTGCCTTTGGCCGCGTGTTCGCAATCGAAGCCCAAGGAGAGCCCAGCCCTGGCCTGGGCCTATCCGCGCGCCGCCTCACCCAACATCCCCAACCTCGGCCCTGGGCCCTTCAAGGCCCCGGGCAGCGCCCGGACCGCTACTCTCGCCGAAGTGATGGACGACAAGAACCCGGTAGACTGGTTTCCCGGCGAGCACCCGCCCACCCCGACCGTGGTCGCACACAAACAGAAGGGTGGGCCGACGCCCTGCGCCGAATGCCACCTCTATGACGGCCACGGTTTCCTAGGCGCCGCCGATCTGGCCGGCCTGCCCGCAGCCTATATCATCGAGCAGGTGCAGGCCTTCCGGAGCGGCGACCGCCAATCGTCCCAGCAGCCCGACCGGCCGGACACCACGGAAATGATCAAGGTCGCCAGGCAGGTCTCCGACACCGATCTCGCCGCGGCCGCCGCCTGGTTCGCGGCCCTGCCCCGCCATCCCTTCGTCCGCGTGGTGGAGAGCGACACCGCGCCGAAGACCCTGCCCAGCGCCTATGGCCTGCTCGACATGGCCCCAGGCGGAGGGACGGAGCCGCTGGCCGGACGCATCGTCGAGGTCACCGAGGACGAGAAGCGCCTCTATCTCGCCGATCCGCACGTCGGGTTCGTCGCCTATGTGCCGCCTGGCGCAGTGGCGCGAGGCGCGGCGTTGGTAAAGAGCGGCGGCCCCAACGGCCAGCCCTGCGCAGGCTGCCATGGCAAGGAACTTAAGGGCCAAGGCCCCGCCCCGCCCCTCGCCGGACGCGCGCCCACCTACCTCGCCCGCATGTTGTGGGACATCAAGACCGGCGCGCGCGGCGGGCCGACCGTCGCGCAGATGAAGGGCCCGGCCTCCGGTCTGAACGAGGCGCAGATCACCGATGTGGTCGCCTATCTGGCGTCCCTGCATCCCTGAGGCTAAGCCTAGGCCATGCGCACCCTCGCTCTCGCCGCTCCCATTCTTGCCCTTGGCGCCTTGCTGATGATCACGCCCGCCCTCGCCTCCGAACCGCTGACGCCGGAACGCGCCTTCGCCAGCCCGGCCCTGTCGGGACCGGCGGCGCGGAGCGTGGAGGTATCGCCGGACGGTCGGTTCGTCACCTTCCTGAAGCCCGAGCCCACCAACCAGTACAAGCTCGACCTGTGGGCGATGCCGGCCGCGGGCGGTCCGGCCAAGCTGCTGGTTTCGGGCGAGGCGGTGGAGCCCTCGGGCAAGACGATTTCCGACGAGGAGAAGGCCCGTCGCGAGCGCCAGCGCATCGCCGCCGTCTCGGGCGTGGTGGACTATCACTGGGACGAGACCGGCGAACACATCCTGATCCCCGCCGGCGGCGCGCTCTATCTCGCCGATGCCGCCACCGGACAGGTTAAGAAGCTCGACGTGGCCGCCGGCGCCACCGACGCCAAGGTCTCGCCGCTGGGCCTCTATGCCAGCTATGTGCGCGACCAGAACCTCTACCTGATCCCCCTCGCCGGCGGCCCGGAGCGGGCGATCACCACCGAGGGCAAGGGCGCGATCAGCTTCGGCGTGGCCGAGTTCGTCGCCCAGGAGGAGATGGGGCGTTATACCGGCTACTGGTGGGCGCCCGGCGACCACGCCATCGCCTTCACCCGCGTGGACGAGACCCCGGTGAAGCTCGTCGATCGGCTGGAGATCGGCGCAGAAGGCTCCAAGGTCGTCACCCAGCGCTATCCGCGCCCGGGCGAGCCCAACGCCATCGTCCAGCTCTATGTGCAGGGCATCGAGCCGGGCGCCAAACCCGTGAAGGTCGATCTCGGCTCCGACGCCGACATCTATCTAACGCGGGTGAACTGGTCGAAGGACGGCAAGGACATCTATGTCCAGCGCCAGAGCCGCGACCAGCAGACCCTGGATCTGCTGCGCGTCGATCCGGCCACCGGGGCGGCCAAGGTGATCGTGCACGAGCATCAGACGCCGTGGATACATCTCACCGACGACATGCACCCGCTGGCGGACGGCGACTTCCTTTGGGGTTCGCAACGGTCGGGGGCCAACCAGCTCTACCTCTATCACCGCGACGGGACGCTGGTCCGGCAGGTGACCTTCGGCGAACAGCCGAGCGCGGGCGGCGGCGGCGGGGCGGGAACGCACGCTCCGGGTCTGGCCGGGGTCGATGAGGCCACGGGGCTGGTCTATTACATGGCCTCGGCCGAGACGCCGATCGAACGGCATCTGTATGTCGCGTCCTACCGCACGCCGGGCAAGCCGAAGCGGATCACCGAGGGGCATGGCTGGTGGACGGCGGTGCTGCCCAAATCGTCGAGCGTGTTCGTCGGTTACTATTCGGACCCTCAGACACCGCCGCAATCCGCTCTCTACGACATCTCCGGCAAGCGCCTCCAGTGGATCGAGGAGAACCGCCTCAGCCCGGGCCACCCCTTCGCGCCCTATGCCGACCGCTATCCCACCGCCGAGTTCGGCACGCTGAACGCGGCCGACGGACAGGCCCTGCACTACATCCTGCAAAAGCCGGTCGGGTTCGATCCGGCGAAAAAATATCCAGTCATCGTCGAAGTCTATGGGGGACCCGGCGTGCAGTCTGTCACCCGGGCCTGGCGCAACGTGAACGAGAAGCTCTACCTGGAGGCCGGCTATGTCCTGTTCCAGCTCGACAACCGGGGCTCAACCAACCGGGCTTTCAAGTTCGAGTCGCCGATCTTCCACCGCATGGGATCGGTAGAGGTGGACGACCAGGTGACCGGCATCGACTGGCTGCGCACCCAGCCCTTCATAGATCCCACCCGCATCGGCGTGTCCGGCTGGTCCTATGGCGGCTACATGACTCTGGCCATGCTGTGCGATCCGCGCACGGGGCTGAAGGCGGGCGCGGCGGGCGCTCCGCCCACCGACTGGCGAGAGTATGACACCCATTATACCGAGCGCTATATGGGTGATCCGCGTACGGACAAAGCAGCTTATGACGCTGCTGCCATTATCCCGCGCCTGCCCAGGCTATCGGGTCGTCTTCTGCTGCTGCAGGGCATGGCCGACGACAATGTGCAGTTCTCCAACTCCATCGCAGTGATGGCGGCCTTGCAGGCGCACGGCCATCCCTTCGACCTGATGCTCTATCCCGGCCAACGCCACGGCATCCAGACCGAGCCGCGGCAACTGCAGCTATGGCGCACCTTTCTTCAGTTCTTCGCCCGCGAACTCCGCGGCGCCGCGCCGGCGGTCCCCGCCCCGACCGCCAGCGCGCCCATTAAGGCCAGGCAGGTCGCAAGCTCGCCCGGCGCGAAGACCACCGAGAGCACCGGCGAGGTCAGCAGCAGATAGAGGCAGTAGTCGAACAGGGCCCAGGCGAGCGGCGAGCCGCCCTCCGCCGCGCGCCAGCCGGTACGCAGGGCGACGAGGTGCAGGGCCAGCATCAGCGCGGCGCCGACGACGCCGTATTCGAACACCACCCCGACCCAGCCGATGTCCGAGGTGAAGAAGTATCCCGTGCCCACGACGCTCGCGAGGTCTACCTCGCCGGCCCGCGTCGCCCCGCCAGCGCCGATCAGCCAGCGCAGCGGCTGGTCGTTGAGAAAGCCGATACCGGCGCTGTATTCCCGCTGCCGCTCGGTGAGCGAACCGCCAAGGCTGGCGGCGGTGTCGTGCGATCCAGCCACGGCGATCAGGAACGGCGCGGCGACCAGCGCCAGTCCGATCAGAATGCCGAACCAACCCCCACGCCTGCGCCCCCACTGGATCACCGGGGCCAGGATCACGATCCCCGCCGCGCCCGCGATCTGGGTGCGCTGCTTGTAGATAAGCAGCATCAACACAAAGGCCGCGCCGATCAGCAGGGGCGGCAGCAGGCTCGGCCGCGCCCAGAATCGGCGGTTCAGCAGGAATACCCACAGCACGGCGAAGAACATCGGCAGGTTCAGTCGCGCACCCCGGTCTTCGTCCCAGAGGAAGATCTTGGTCTCTTCGATGCCTTTCAGATAGGCCTCCGGCGGCGTCAGGAGGAAGATGAGCCCCATCAGAGCGAAGGTGGTGAAGCCGAGGATGTGGACTGACTGCTCAAGGGTTCTCGCCTCAGGTTTCAGCCAGGCCAGAACGGCGGAAAGCGACAGAACCCCCGCGAGCGACCAGAGCTTGATCGTGCCGCTGAGCGCCCCGCCGAGACTGTCGCCTAGGGTCGCCATGCTGACCAGCGGCGTCACCCCGACCATCCAGGCCAGAGCGAGCAGCACCAGCTTCATCCCTGGCGCCTTGACGGTCGCCACGCCGAGGACGGCGAGCGGCAGGGTCAGCAACGGCCAGGCCTTCGCCAGAGCATAGACCGGCGGCAGATCGACTACATAGGCGAAGGTCTCGCCGAACAGCGGCAACAGCCCCACCAGCGCCGCCAGCCCCCACCAGCGCCGCAAATCCAAAGGCGCCCTGGTCTGTACAGGGATCAGCACACGCCCGCGCGGATGGGCGAGAACAGAGCCGCTCATTCGGCGGCGTGGGCGGGCTGGCGACGCAGCCGGGCCTTGAAGGCGATCCATATGATCGGGAAGGACTCGATGAACACGCGCCGGAAGTGTCCGCGCGGGTTTTTCATCAGGCGATAGGCCCATTCGAGGTTGGAGCGGCGCCAGATTTCGGGCGCGCGAGGCTGGACCCCGGTGAGGAAGTTGAGGGCGCTGCCGACGCACAAGCCGATGCCGCTGGCCCGTCCGGTGGCCACGATCCGCGCCGCCACCACCTCGGACTGCGGCGCCCCGACGACCATGAAGATATACCGTGCGGGCCGGTGCAGGACGAAGGCGATGCAGCGCTCGATCTCAGCCGGGTCGTGGTGAAAGCCCATGGGCGGATCGAATCGGCGGATATCGGTCAATCCGAACCTGGACCGCATGCGGTGCTCCACCTCGGCGTCGCCGCCGAGCATGACGACCGGCGTCGTGGGCGGTACACCGTGTTGGAAAAGGGCGACCACTAGGTCGCTGCCCGCCGCCAGCGGCAAGTCGAAGCCGAACACCCAGCGCGCGATCAGCCGCAGGATACGACTGTCGTTGAGCAGCAGCCAGGCGCCGGTATGACCCTCGCAGAACCGCTTGTCGTTGCGGTGCGCCGCGACGGTGTGCTGGGCGTTGGGCGTCGCCACATAGGCGAAGGGCTCATCCATCCGCCGACGGACGATCAGATCGAGCGCATGATCCAGCCCAAGCGGTGTGAAGGGCACGCCGAGGAAGACCCGCCGCTCAAGCGCGCTCGTCATGGCGTATAGCTCCCGGCGGTGTAGCCGACCGAGCGGCTGAACGGGAGGAGCTTGTTGATGTTTTCGTCGATCCACAGGTCGATCTCGGCGATGTGGCTCCGGGGAACGAAAACGATGTCCTCCGAGGCCAGGGCGATGCTTTCGCCGCCGGCTCCGCGCGAGACGAAGGCGCGCAGGTCCACCGTGCGCAGCATGGGCGCCGCGCCGGGGCGTTGGCGCAGCACCACCACCTGATCCATCCGGCTCTCGGGCAAAAGACCGCCGGCCAGCATCACCGCCTCCAGCGTGGTCGCGCGCGGGGGCAGGGGGTACACGCCGGGCCGTCCGACCTGTCCGCCGACGATGATACGCGCCGCCTTGGCGTCCGACAGGGATACGGTGACCATGGGATGGGTGAGGCGCAGGCTCGACAGGCTCAGTACCTGCGCCTGAAACTGGTCCAGGGTCATGTTCTGGGCCGGCAACCGGCCGATCACCTTCAGCGCCACGGCCCCATCAGGCTCCACCACCGCCTCCTGGCTGAGCTCGGGCGTAAGGAGGAAATCCACCCTGAGCCTGTCGCCCGAACCCAAGCGATAGACGGGCGCCTGGTCCGTCCACGGAGCAAATTCTTTTGCTGCGCGCGGACGAATGCTGATCGACTGGGTGGTGGAGCACCCGGCCAGCAAGAGCGCCGCGAGAAATGCAGTCAACTTCAGAGCCATTTCATCAGCCCTCCTGGAATGTGGAAGCGGCGGCGGGCGAAGACGAAGCCCAGCAGGTCTCCACCCGAGGCCAGCACTGTTTCGACCAGGGCCCGGGCGGCCGGCGCGCGTGTGACCTCGGCCTCGACCACAATGAGATTCACGTCCACAAGGGCAAACCGTCGACGCGCCTCATAGGTGGAGAAATCGACTTCGGCGGCGATGACGATCCAGTCGAACCCGGCACGAAGCTGTTTCAGGAAATCGCGCGCGCCTTCGGTCTCCGCACCTGGATCCCCCAGCGGCGTGCCGGCGAGGTCGAGCGCGACCCAGACGCCGTGCTGCGCGCCCTCTGCGACCGTAAGCTGCCCCTGGCGCAGACGCAGGGTCTTTCCGGGGCCGGCGACGCGACGGCTGAACCCGCGCTCCGTATCGAGATCGGCGAGCAGAATACGCGGCGCGCGACCGGCCGTCGGCGAGGCCCCCGGGCGGACGGCCAAGGCCTGGGCCAACGCCAGGGCGACCGCCGACTTTGCTCCCCGGTCCGGCCCGGCGATCTGGATCACCCGCGCGGGGCGGCCATCGATCAATACATCGCAGAGCATGGCCGCCAGCCGGATCGCGCCGAGTGCGGGGTCCGCGCCCTCGACTTCGGCCAGGGGCGACAGGCGCAGACCGCGCTCCGCCTCGCCGGGGGTGAGAAAGACTTGGCGCACCAACCCGGCCACGCTGGCGGCGGCGATCCCCGCGCCAAGCCCGCCGAACAGTCCTGCGAGGATCAGACTGGGCGCAAGGTTGCGGCCCTTGAGCGGGGCGGCGGGCGGCTGGACCACACGCAGGGCGCCGTCGCGGCGGTCCACCGCCTCGGCCTCCAGTCGGGCTCCGGCGCGGGCCACGGAAAGCTGTTTGTAAAGCTGCTCCGCCACGTCGCGGGAGCGGCCGAGGGCGCGAAGCTCCTCGTCGGCCTGGCGCAGGGCGGCGACGCGCGCGGCGGCGGCGATGATCTCCTGACCAAGGGCGCCGTTTTGGCGGGACAGGGACTGAGCCTCCACCAACAAGGCGGCGCGACGCTGCTCCAGCTGGTCATGCACCGGATTGCGCACGGTGCGTTCGCTGCGATAGCGGTCACGGGCGTTGGCGGCGACCTGATCGGCAGCGACGGCGATCTTGCGTTCAACTTCCTTCAGGCCGGGATAGTCGGGCGCGTACTGGGCGGCGAGGTGCTCTCGCTCCTGGCGCAGGCGCAGCAACGTGTTACGTGCATCGTCATTGGGCGGAGCGTTGGCGGCGTCCTGGCTGTCCAGCACCCGCGCCGGCTGGGCGGAGAGGCCCGAGGCGGTCGCGATGAGTTCCGCACCGGAGGCGGCGGCGCGCTCGCGCACCTGTCCGGCGCGCTGATTCAGCATGTCCAGCCGCGCGCTGGCGAGCTGAATATCTTGTCCGATGTCTAGAACGGCGTAGTGGTCGCGCACCGCCTGGATGCGACGATCGAGCTCTGCGATGTCCTGCCGCGCCCGATCAAGTTCGCCGCCCTGCAGGTCCTCCGAATCGCTCCTGTAGAGGGTGAGCCGGCGTTGGCGATAGGCGTCGATCAGGGCTTGCACGGCGCGTAGGGCCTGGGGCCGATCGGCGCTCTGATAGGTGACGTGGATGATGTTGGAGGTGGCGGCGGCCTCGACCTTGAGGTGCTTCTTGAACTTCTCCACGACCTTGTCGGGCGCCGTTCCGCCCGCCACCGTATCGGCGGCGAGGCGCACCACCGGCTCGCTCTTCAGGATCTGGATGTCGGATTGCAGCAGGCGCTGCACCGCGTCCGGGCTCGCGGCCATCACGGGTGTTGCAAGGCCGTCGCGCACGCTTTCGCCCGCATCGGCGCGCACTAGCAACAGGCTCTCGGCGGTAAAGGTCGTCCGGTTGAAGGCGGCGACGACGACGCCGGCCAGCAGACCCACCAGCACGCAGCCAAGGATCAGCTTCCAGCTATAGAAAGCCTGCGTCGCCACCTCGCGAACCGAGGGCGCCCCACTATCCCTGGGCCGCCAAGGCGCCAACCGGCCGAAACTGCTCGCGTCGTCAGACATAGAGACATGAATAATCGGAATGGTTGTATAAAATGTTTACCGCCACCGTGGCATGCACACCCTCGGATTGAGCGACGGTGGATATGACGAGTTTGGCGGCAGACGACGGATGGCGACGCGCCTTGCGGCGGTCCGGCGCGCTGGCGGGGCGCGGTCTTGAAGCGGTTGGCAAGTTTCTGCTCTATGCCTTGGCGGCGCGAGAGCTGGGCGCAGTGGATGCAGGACGCTTCTTCCTGTGTCTCGGGGCGATCCTAATGATCGCTACCCTGGCCCGGCTCGGCCTGGAGCGACCCCTCACAAGGCACGTGGCGGCGGAGCGAGCTGTGGGCGCATACCGGCTGGCGCGGCAGGCCATGCTGCGCGGCGGCCTTGTCGTCTTCGCCGTCAGCGTGGCGGCGGGAGTCGTGCTCTGGTCGTTGTCGCCGATCATTGCCCGGCTGGGGTTTCATCAGCCTGAGCTGCAAGCCCCCCTGCGCGCCGCAGCCTTGGTCCTGCCAGCGCAGAACATGGCCTATGTGGCGGCCTATGTGCTGATCGGCCTTGACCGCGCGGGTGCGGCCCAGATGGTGATGAACGCCGTCGCGCCCTGCTTTCTGGTGGTCGCCCTGCTCGCCGTGCGGCTGACAGCGGTCGATCTCCTGCACCTCTACGCCTGCGCGTACGCCGGCTGTGCGCTGCTGGGCGGCGCGATCATCATGCGGGAGGCCTGGACCGGGGATGCGCCGATTGGCGCCTCACATGAACCGCTCGGATCCCTGTGGGGCGCGGGGCGGACGCTGCTGCCGGTGGAGCTGTCGCAGGCCGCCCTCCTCAGCCTTCCGACCATGCTGGTGGGCGTTTTCGCCGGGGCGGTGGAGGTGAGCGCCTTCTCCATCGCCAGCCGGGTGTCGATGCTGGTGGCGACCATCGTCATCTCCATTGGCGCCATGGCGGCGCCAGGCTTCGCGCGCCACCATCGTCGCCGAGCCTTCGCTGAGTTGCGGATGGACAACCAGCGCGCGCGTCGCGCTGCCTATGCGCTCTGCCTGCCTGCCGTGATCGGCATGACCGTGTTCGCCTGGCCTGTCCTGGGAGCCATGCACGCCCCCCTGCCCGGAGCGCCGCTGTGTCTGTGGATCCTGCTGGTCGGACAGTTAGCCTTCTGCCTCCTTCCCTGCCAGGACACGCTTCTGGCCATGACCGGACATGCAACGGTGTTGCGTAGGCTGGCTCTGGTGCAGGTGGCGGCCTGCACGATCGGCTGCCTGCTTCTGGTCCCGCCCCTGGGCGGTGTCGGCGCCGCGATCGCCAGTTCAGCCATCTGGACCTTTGGGGCGATAGGATGCGCCCTTGCCGCGCGCAAGCTCGTCTGGGCCGAGGCGAACGGAGCGCTCGCGGCTTAGGAAAAAGGCTCCGGGCGAAGCGGGGGCGCTTCACCCGGAGCCCGGTCCGGCATCGACGACGGCGGGTGGTGTGAGCCGCCGACCCCGGACCTGTCCCCCGAAGGGGATTGGTCAGCTTGGAAAAGGCGCCGGCTTGTCGCGGTGGCAGGCGAGGATGTTGCAGAAATCCGCTGGCGGCTCGTTCACCTCGCGAAATCGATCCCCACTGAGGCGGTGGAAGCGATAGCCATGGGCCGCGAGTCTCGCCCAGGCTTCGCCGGCGGGCGCGCCGTCGCCGCCGGAATTGATATGGGCGTTGCACTCGAACAGAACCGCCGGCCGCTGTTTCGACAACACCTGCGCCGCCCCCTCGATCACCATGGGCTCCGCGCCTTCGACGTCGATCTTGATCAGGTCGATGCGCTCGAGCTCGAATTCCGTCGCAAGACGATCCAGGCGCACGGTCGGCACCGTCTCGCCCTCCAGCGCATCGGGGTGGGCTATGAGCGAGAAGGCCTGCGGGTCATCGCCCAGCGGTACATGATGCAGGACGGCTTCGCCCTCGCGGTCAGATGCCGCCGTGGCCAGAGCTTGCACCCAGGGAAAACGGTTGAGGTCCAGATTGGCAAGGAGCTGTTCATAGGCGTCCCAGCCGGGCTCTAGGGCCACTATGCGTCCGGATGGTCCGACCAGCCGAGCCGCCTTCAGCGTATAGAGGCCGATATTGGCGCCGACGTCGATGAAAATGTCGCCGGGCTTGAGGAGTTGGTCCAGCACACGCAGTTCGGGCTCGGCCCAGTCGCGCAGTAGGTAGGCGGTGACGGTGGTGTAGCGCAGATCGGCCGGCGTTCGCAGCCGTTCGCCCGCGTGGGTCAGACTGAAGGTGGGGCGACGTCGCATGCCCACATGGGCAGCGAGTACTCCGGCGCGGAACATGACCCCAATCGGGTCGGCGCGGAAGGCGGGCTGGCGCGACAGACGTTGCAGACGGCTCAGCATGACGAAACTCCTGATCTCGACGCGAGGGTGTGAAGGGTCTGAGGCGGCATCCAGAAGGCGTTCTCGCCCTGACCGCGGCCGGGCCAGAAGCCGCCCTCGCGATGCACCACCTCGATGTAGCCGGCGTCACGCAGGAGCAGGTCTACGCGCGCATCGCCGTAATAGCGCTCGACCATCAACACCGGCCGGGCCTTGCGCAGGGTCTGACGGGCGCCGGCCAGCACGTCGTACTCGCAGCCCTCCACGTCGATCTTCATGAAGGTGGGCCGCAGGCCGAAGGCGTCCAGCGGCAGCAGGGCGCAGGTCTGCTGTTGCAACGTCACCGCCTCGGGCGTGAAGCCGAACAGCGTCGCTTCGCACAGATAGCGCCGGGAAATCTCCGCATCGAACGTGGCCAGGCCGTCATAGGGAAAGCCTTTGTAATGCGGCGTGTAGAGGGTGCGCCGGTGACACTTGTCGCCAAGGCCGACGCCGATCAGCCGCACGCCCTCGGTTTCGCCGAAATGCCCCTTCAGCCACAGCATCATGCGCGGATTGGGCTCGAAACAGACGATCCGGGCATCAGGCCGATAGCGGCGCATCGACAGGATGCTCTGTCCGCGGTTGGCGCCGACGTCGATGAACAGGTCGTCCTCGCGGCGGGGCAGGTCGGCGATGGCGGCAAAGGCGGGATCGTGCGCCAGGCGGAAGGTGGAGCGCGCCCAGTGATAGGCCTCGTTCTTCACTTCGGCGAGGCCAGGTACATAGTTCTGGGCAGTACGGGCGATCTTCTTCCACATCAGAACACGCTGGGTCCCATGAGGCCACGGAAGGCCGTGGCCAGGATGATCCGCAGGTCCAGCCATAGCGACCAGTTGCGGATGTAATGAAGGTCGAGCTCCACGCCCCGACGGGCGCGCTCTACGGAATGGATGCCGCCGCGCATGCCGTTGATCTGGGCCCAGCCGGTGACGCCGGGCTTGATCTGGTGACGGGCGGCATAGGCGCGCACCACCTCGGCATAGGCGCCCGAACCGACCTGCATATTGGCCACGTGCGGGCGTGGGCCGACCACGGACATGTCGCCCTTCAGCACGTTGAACAGCTGGGGAAGCTCGTCGATGGAGGTCCTGCGCAGGAAGGCGCCGAGGCGGGTGAGGCGCGGATCGCCGGCGACCGCACCGCGCGACCCGTCGTCGGTCGGGTCCACGCGCATGGAGCGGAACTTGTAGATGGTAAACGGGCGGCCGTTGAAGCCGAGCCGTCGCTGGCGGAAAAGGACCGGGCCGCCGCCGGACAGCTTCAGCGCAAGCGCCGTCGCCAGCATGAGCGGCGCAGCGAGCAGCAGGATCGCCGTCGCTACGGTATAGTCGAGCAACAGCTTGAGCAGGGCTTCGGCGCCCTTCAGCGGATGACGATGCAGGATGAGGGCGGGTCGGCCGGCGACATCGGTCATCATCCGCGAGCCCTTGAGCGTGTCGGGATCGTCCACCAGCACAGCGATGTCGGCGGAGATCCATTGCAGCGCGCTGGTCAGGGTGAACAGGCTGTGCGGGCCGGACCACGGGCCGGTGAGGACAATGAGGTCCACGCCCTCTTCCTCCGCCAAGCGGCGCAGCGCGGCCAGATCGTGTCCGTCGTTACCCTGGTCGGTGTAGCGGCCGAGAGCGATGGTGCGGTCGTCCTTGCGCAGGGTCTCGTAAAGCGCCAGGGCGGCGGCCGATTTGCCGACTACGGCGGTGCGCCGCCGCCGCCACCGCGCGCCGAAGGCTTCGGACGTCTTCGCGGTGACGATCCTGGCAAGGGGCAGAGCCAGAAGTGTTCCGGCCGTCCATAGGCTCAGCCACAGCCGGGCGCGGACGCCCTCGGAGGCAAAGGCGGTGATCAGCAGGCCGTTCATGGAGGCGGCGATCGTCACCCCGGTAAAGATATCGATCAGCGCCGGGCCAACGAAGCGGCGACGCTCGGGCCTGTAGCTGCCGGATGCGCCAAGGACGGTCGCCAGCGTCGCCGCACCGACGGCGCCGAGCACCGCCGCCTCCGCCAGGGTCGGCCCGCCGTCGGCGTGACTGAGCGGCGTCACCGCCAGCGCCAGCCCCGCCGTCAACGCCGCATCGAGGCAGGCGGCCAGGCGGTTGATCAGGCCCTGCGAGGGCCTCACCACCGAAGGCGCCCGGCGGCGGACGCTCTGCAACGCCACCGGCCGCGTTGCGTCCAAGGATGGATGGATCAGCAAACTCATGGTCAGTCCCCAGACAACGCGACCTCAATGCAGAATGCCCGGCAAGGTCGCGCTATCAACCGAACACAACTAAAGGTAGATATTTAACCAAGTGCTTTAAGGTTCGCTGGAGCGACGTCAGGGCGGCCCCTGGGCCTGCTGAGCTTGAGCCGACGCTGCAGCGCTTCGGTCATCGGTTTCTCCACGGTGAGGTGGACGGCTAGGCCGATCAACGAGCAGGTGACGAGACTGAGCACCACGAAGCTCCAGCCGGGCAAGGCTGCGCCGCCGAACCGCCGCCATAGCTGCACCATGGCCGACAGCATCAGCGGGTGGATCATATAGATCGCATAGGAGGCGTCGCCGATCGCCTTGGGCGCTCGCCAGGTCGGCATGTGGCCGGCCCGGTCGAGGCCCACCGCACCGACCAGGAGTATGGCCGCCGGGATCAGCAGGGTGACGAGCCGCTGAGTGTTCGTTCCGTCCCAGAGCTCGCCGCCGAAGACCAGCAGAACCGCTCCGGCCGCCAGCAGCACCAGGGCTGCTCTCGGCGGAGCGTCACGCCGGGCGGTAAGGATGGCCAGGAGCACGCCCAGGCCCATCTCGACCAGGAGCGGCGAGGTGTAGAAGGCCGCCGCGACCGAAGTTCCACCGATCCACGGACCCGCCAGCGGCAAAACGATCAGGGCGGCGACCAAGCCGGTCCCGCGCCATCGCTTGGGCAGGCAAAGCGCCAGAGCCGCGAGCACGTAAAAGAACATCTCATAGTTCAGCGTCCAGCCGGGGATCACCAGCGGCCGCGCATCCACCCCCGGCGCCGGGCTCGGCCAAGGGAAGAACAGGTAGGAGGCGATCACGTGCGGCAGGCTGAACCGCATGGTCTGCACCAGGTGCGGCGCGATCAGCAGGATCGCCAGCGCCACGGTGGTCACGGCCCAGTAGAAGGGGATCACGCGTGCAAAGCGCCGCGCCAGGAATGCTCCCGGCGTCGTGGGTTTGGCGGCGGTGATCGTCCAGATCACGAAGCCCGAGATGAGAAAGAAAATCTCGATCCCGCCGTTGCAGAACCTCCAGGTAGCGGTCCCGACCTCGCCCATCGCGTGCCAACCCACCACGAACAGGCAGGCCAGGCCGCGGAGATACTGGATCGACACAAGCTCAACGCCGGGACGACGCCGCCCGGCGCCTTCGCCGACGTCCTGGCTCAACTCGACCATGGTCTCGTCTCCGTCGCCGCGCGATGCGGCCATGACGGACCCTAGCTCAAAGTCGTATACTTATAGTTGCAATACAACCGTGGCGCTATTTATAGACGATTGTCTGACCTAGGCCCTGAAACGCCGAACGGATCGAGCAGCTGAAAAGGCGCTATAGCAGGCGCGACAACCGGACCGTTCGGCCAGGCCTGGCGTTGGCCATAACGGCCGCGTCCTCGTCCCGGCTCCAGGACCAGACTATGTCCTCATCGTTGTAGCAGAGGATGGCGTCCAGCATCGGGCTCCCCTTCAGGCCAAGGACGCGCCAGTATGCCCGCCGCCGACAATCCCAATCCAGAAACTTGAGAGGCCAGAACCTTGAGAGCCAGGAAACTTGCGAATGTCGGCAGCGGCCGATTTGTTGAGCGCGCTGTCGGATCGGCTGGGTTGCCGACGTCCTTAGGGCGCAACCCGATAAGGAAACGACCATGAGCACGCCCTTCCCCGCTGTACGCGAACTGATCCTCAACCGGTTGATCGATGCGACGCCCGACAAGGTGTTCCGCTGCTGGACCGACCCGGAACTGATCGTCCGCTGGTTTACCCCGCCGCCCTACAAGACCACCCGCGCCGAGATCGACCTGCGTCCCGGCGGGCGCAACGATATTACGATGCAGAGCCCTGACGGCCAGCTGATCCCCAACCGCGGGACCTATCTGGAGGTCATCCCGAACCGGAAACTGGTCTTCACCGACGCCTTCACCGAAGGCTGGGCCCCCAAGGACGGCGCGCCCTTCATGGTCGCCATCCTCACCTTCGAGCCCGAGAGCGGGAAGACGCGCTACATCGCCCGCGTTCGCCACTGGACCACCGAAGCCCACGCGCAGCACCAGGCCATGGGCTTCGAAACCGGCTGGGGCATCGCCGCGGACCAGATGGAGGCGGTGGCGAAGGGAATTTGAACCTCGCCCCCTTGCAGAGGGGGCAATGGTCGGGTTGAGCCGGGGTGTCAGCGAGGGCGTCGCCGCCCCGGATCAGGTCGGTCGATGTCTCGGTGGGTCGCTCTTCCCCGAACTCCTTCCTCCGCATGGACAAGGCATGTTCCCCGCACCACGCTCAGTCGAGTTCCATGGCGTCGGCGATCAGGGCGTCGGCGGTTTCGGTGAGGAGGGCTTCGGCGCCGGCGCCGGCGATGCTTTCGCGGCCGATCTCGAGCAGGACGGGGACGGCGAAAGGGGAGACGCGGGCCAGTTCGATGGGGGTGATGCGGCCCTTGATCCGCTGGAGGAGCCGTCCCAGCCGCGCCACGTCCAACACGCCCTGGGCGGCATCGGCGCGGGCGCAGCGGAGCAGCAGGTGATCCGGCTGGTGCTTCCTCAGCACGTCGTAGATCAGGTCGGTGGAGAAGGTGACCTGGCGGTTCGACTTCTCCGCCCCCGGCTGGCGGCGCTGGATCAGGCCGGAGATCATGGCGCAATGGCGAAAGGCGCGCTTCATCATGAAGCTCTCATCGAGCCAGGATTCCAGGTCATCGCCCAACATGTCTTCCTGGAACAACTCGGCAATATCGAGATCGCCCATCGGTCGTCGCGCCCAGACCGCCAGGGCGTAGTCGTTGGCGACAAAGCCGAGGGGCTGGCGACCGGCCCGCTCCAGTCGCCGGGCGAGCAACTGGCACAGGGTGCCGTGGCTGATCCGTCCGTCGAAGGGGTAGGCGACGAGGAAATGGCGCTGGCCGCGCTGGAAGGTCTCGACCAGCATCTCGTTTTCGGAAGGAATCTTCGAGCGCAGGCGCTGAATGGTCATCCATTCCTGGATATCGTCGGGCAGGCCGGGCCAGCCCTTCTGGTCGGCGATCATGCGGCGCACGCGGGCGGCCAGATAGGTGGAGAGGGCGAACTTGGAGCCGCCCCATGAGGGTGTGCGCGCCTCCTCGCCCGGCGCAGGAGTCACGAGAGCGTCGAGGCCGGTGATGGTCTCGAACCGCCAGACCTGGCCGCCGAACAGGAAGCAGTCGCCCGGGGAGAGCTGTTCGAGGAAATTTTCCTCCATCTCGCCGATCTTCCGGGCCCCGACCCGCTGGCGGCCGCGCGTGGAGGCGACCTTGATCGACAGCATGGGGATTTCGATGATCGAGCCAACATTCATGCGATGGCGGGCGACGATTTCGCCGTTGCGGGCTTTCCACCTGCCCTTGTCCGGCCCGGTGGCGACCTTTACCAGCCGGGCGAAGCGGTCGTAGGAGCGCAGCGCGTAGCCGCCGGTGGCGACGTAATCGACCACCCGCTCGAAGTCCTCCCAGCTGAGGTCGGCGTAGGGGGCGGCAGTGATAACCTCATCATAGAGGGCGGCCATGTCGAAGGCCTCGCCGCAGCCGACGCCCATGACGTGCTGGGCCAGGATGTCCTGCGCGCCGATCCGCGCCGGTTCGCCGTCGAGGTCGTTGGCCTCCACCGCCTCCTTGGCCGCCTCGCATTCCAGGAACTCGAAGCGGTGTGCGGGCACGAGCAGCGCGCGGCTGGGTTCGTCGAGCCGGTGGTTGGCGCGGCCGATCCGCTGCACCAACCGCGATGAGCCCTTGGGCGCGGCCAGCTGGATGACCAGGTCCACCGAACCCCAGTCGATGCCGAGGTCGAGCGTGGAGGTGCAGATCACGGCGCGCAGTTCATCGCGCGACATGGCCGCCTCGACCTTTCGCCGCTGCTCGGCCGAGAGCGAGCCGTGGTGCAGGGCGATGGGCAGGTTGGCGTCGTTCATCTCCCACAGGGTCTGGAACGCCATCTCCGCCTGGAAGCGGGTGTTGACGAAGACCAGCGAGGTCTTGTTGCGCGCGATGGCCTGATAGACCTCGGCCATGGCGTGCCGCGCGGTCCAGCCAGACCAGGGAACGTGGTTCTCCGAAACCAGCACCTCCACCTGTGGCGGCGCTCCGGGATCGCCCTGGACCAGGTCGGCCACGCTTGGCGCGGGGCTGAGCCAGCGGCGCAGCATATCCGGGTCGTTGACGGTGGCGGAGAGGCCCACCCGCCGCATCATCGGCGCGAAGCTCGAGAGACGGGCGAGACCGAGCGACAGCAGGTCGCCGCGCTTGGAACCATGGATGGCGTGGATTTCGTCCAGGATCACGCAGCGCAGATCGGCGAAATAGGCCCGCGCCCCGTCCCAGGCGCAGAACAGCGCCAGCTGCTCGGGGGTCGTCAGCAGCATGTCCGGCGGATGCAGCCGCTGGCGTTGGCGCTTGCCGAGGGGGGTGTCGCCGGTGCGCGCCTCCACCGTGATGGGCAGGCCCATATCGGCGATGGGGATTTCCAGGTTTCGGTGGACGTCCGTGGCCAAGGCCTTCAGCGGCGACAGATAGAGGGTGTGCACGCCTCTGGTCGCGTTGCGCGGCGGGCGTTCGGCGAGGTCGATCAGGCTCGGCAGGAAGCCGGCCAGGGTCTTGCCGCCGCCCGTGGGAGCGATCAGCAGGGCGTCGCGGCCCTCGCGGCCCTTCTGCACCATTTCCAGCTGGTGGCGACGCGGCGACCAGCCCCGGCCCTCGAACCACGCCCTGAAGCGTGGCGGCAGAATTGCGGGCGAGGAGGAGCCGTCCATCCCGCTCCCTATAGCACGTTCCTCGTTTGTTTCAGCAGGGCGCAGCGGCGCGGTTCAGAAGATCGGTGGCGGGTGCGGCGCGGGCGGCGCGCCTGGTTGGGCGGGACAGTCCGGGCGGATTCGCGTGCCAAGCGGAACATCGCCGTCGGCGCACCAGCGTGCCGCGCCAAGTCCTCTGGGGGTGCGAGCCTCGCCATAATAGCGGGCGCCGTAGCTGACCAGTTTCGGAATCACCTCCTGGGGATTGGAAGAGAAGCCGCCACTATCGACCACGGTTTGCCACAAGACGTGGGGCGGGTCGTCCGGCCCCTTTGATCGAGCGGGCCTCGAGCGCGGTGACCACGAGCGCGCGGTAGACCGGGTCGCTCAGCGCGCCATCGAAAAACGTGCCGTAGGGTTTGTCATAGGCGATGTAGTCCACCAGCAGCACCACCGCCGGCGTGCTCTCCTTGCCCACCAGGTTGAAGCCACGCCTGGACAGGGCGTCGCCGAGTTGGTTGGCGATGAGGATGAAGGTCGGATCGGTGGCCTGTGCGGCGCTGCCTGGACTGATGCGCATGGGCAGGGCGTGGTCCACCGGCGCCTCCGCCCAGGCCTCCACGAGACGCGGCGGCGCCGCGCGGGCGGATGCGGACAACACCGACCCCACCAGGACGGCGCCGGCAAACACGATGGTGCGCATGCGCATCCTCCATTGACCTTGTCGGTCAGTCGCGATCCGGGGCGCCGAGGGGGAAATAGCCGCGGTAGGAACGTCCTTCTTCGACCGCCCGAGCGACGGAGGGCCGGGCCAGAAGGCGCGCGCGATAGGCGCGCACAGCGGGAAATTCCGGCCCGATCTGGCGCACCCAGTCGGCGTAGAACAGCGATGGCGCGGCGGCGCAGTCGGCCATGGTGAAGGCCCCGCCCACCGCCCAGCTGTGTCCGGCGAGCCGCTCTTCCAGCCAGGCATAGGCGGTGTCGAGGGCCGTGGCCGCCTCGGTCAGCGCCGCATCCTTGCGTCCGTCCGCCCCGCGGATCGCCTCGAACACCGGCTGCTGCATCGCGCTCATGACGTAGTGGTCAAAGAAGCGGTCCATGAACCGGACCTCCAGCGCCGCGTCCGGGTCTTCGGGCAGCAGGCGCACGGGACCGGGGTGATGCAGGCCCAGATGCTCGATGATGATGCTCGATTCCACCACGGTCCTGCCGTCGTCCACCAGTACCGGAAAGCGACCCAGCGGCCACAGCGCCTTGCGCTCGTCGTCCGCCCCCGTCTCCTCAAGATGGCGATAGGTGAACGGGGTGTCGTTCTCCCAGAGCGCAATCAGCACCTTCTGCGAATACGAGGAGAAGGGATGGGAATAAAGCGTCAGCGCCATGGCGAGTCCCGCGAAGCTGTCGGCGTCTAGTTGAGGCTGCGCCGTGCGTCCGGAATATCGAGCGAGAAGGCCGGGATGTCGATCTCGAACCGTTCGCCCGCCTCATCGACCATGGTGTACTGGCCGAGCATGGAGCCCGAAGGCGTCGGCAGCGGACAGCCGGAGCTGTAGGCATAGGCGTCCCCCGGCGCGAGGGTCGGGGTCTGACCGACCACGCCCGGCCCAATCACCGTCTCCACCCGACCCAGTGCGTCGGTGATGCTCCAGGCGCGGGAGACGAGTTGGGCCGTCCGGGTCGAGGCGTTGACGATCTCTATGTGATAGGCCCAGACCCAGCGGCCCTCGTCCGGCTCGGACTGGTCAGCCAGGTATTGCGGCTGCACCCGCACGATGAAGCCCCAGGTCTCGGCTTCATAGGCGGGGTCGGTCGCGAAGCGGCTCATCGGCTGGTCAAGCGTTGGCCGTGCCGTTGCCGCCGCCAGCGGGCAGCACGCCGAGCAATTGGATGCGGAATACCAGCACCGCGTTAGGCGGGATCGGCCCCTGCCCTTCGGCGCCGTAGCCGAGCTGGGCCGGCAGGTAGACAATCCATTCGTCGCCCACATGCATCTTGGGGAGCGCTTCCATCCAACCCGGCACCAGATGGTCGAGCGGCATCACGGCGGGCACGCCGCGCTTGAAGCTCGAATCGAACACCTCGCCCGAGAGAAGCGTGCCCTCGTAGTTGATCTTGATCTCGTCGCCCTTCTTCGGGCTCGGGCCATCGGTGGGGCCGGACTTGACCACCTTGTACTGCAGCCCGTCCGCCAGAGTCGTCACACCCGGCTCCTTAGCGTTCTTGACCAGGAAGGCGGCGCCGTCCGGCGTATCCTTGGCGGTGAACTCGTGCTTCTTCTCCTTCGGTCCGCAGGCTGCGAGAGCGAGCACTATGGCCAGAGCGGAGATGAGGCGAGCAGAGCGGTGCATGAGGGGTTCCGTCAGGAGCGTTGGCGGGGCGGATAGCCGGCGGCGCGCAGCGCCTCGACGACATCCTGGCTGTGGGCGGCGTCGCGTGTCTCGATCAGGATGTCGAACTCGGCGCCCTTGGCGGGCACATCGAGGGCCAGGCGGTTGTGCGCCACCTCGATGATGTTGGCGCCCGCCGCGCCGATGATGGCCGACACCGCGCCGAGCAGGCCCGGCCGGTCGTCGCCGACGATGCGCAGGGAGACGATCCGCTTCTCACGCACCAGTTCACGGGTGAGGACCGAGGCGAGCAGGCGGCTGTCGATATTGCCGCCGGTGATGACGACTCCAACCTTTTTGCCACGGAACATCTGCGGATAGGTCAGAAGGGCGGCGAGGGAGGCGGCGCCGGCGCCCTCGGCCACCGTCTTCTCGACGTTGGCGTAGAGGGCCACCGCCTGTTCCAGTTGCGGCTCCTCCACCAGAAGCACTTCCTGGATCAGGGGGCGCAGGACGGCATAGGTCAGCTCGCCCACGGCCTTGACGGCGATGCCCTCGGCGATGGTCTGTCCGCCGGCCGCCGCCTTCAGCCCGCGCATCCGAGCGGTGAAGGAGGGGTACATGGCGGGTTCAACGCCGTAGATGCCGATCTCGGGCCGCATAGCCTTGGCCGCCGTGGCCATGCCGGCCAGCAGGCCGCCGCCGCCGATGGGCACGATCAGGGCGTCGAGATCCGGCGCATCCTCCAGCATCTCCAGCGCCACCGTCCCCTGGCCGGCGATCACATCCGGGTCGTTGAACGGATGGACGAACACCAGCTGGCGCTCCATGCACAGTTGGGTGGCGACGGCGGCGGCGTCGTCGTAGGTCTCGCCCTCCAGCACCACCTCGGCGCCGAAGTCGCGGGTGTGCTCCACCTTCACCGTCGGGGTGTTCCTGGGCATGACGATCACCGCCGGCACGCCGAGATTGGCGGCGTGATAGGCCAGGGCCTGGGCGTGGTTGCCGGCCGAGGCGGCGATGACGCCCCGCCGGCGTTCGCTCTCGCTCATGAGCAACAGCTTGTTGAGCGCGCCCCGCTCCTTGTAGGCGGCGGTGAACTGCAGGTTCTCGAACTTGACCCACACCTCAGCCCCGGTGATGCGCGACAGGGTGCGCGAGAGGCGGCAGGGCGTGCGCTCGATCCGACCCTTCAGCCGCGCCGCGGCCGCACGAATCTCGTCCATCGACACACTGGTGCGGTTAGGCGTTTCGGCGACGGCGGTCTGAGCGAGGGACATGGGAGAGGCTGACATATGGGAGGAAGCGCCGTCCTTAGAGGTTTTCGCCTCCGAGGGAAACGGCTGTGGTCGCAGCCCTGCGACGGCCTGCCACGCCCGGAATGGGCGCCAGCTGCGCTTACAGCAATAAGGCTTTCACATTGATCAACCTATAAGTCCGTCAATGTCCGGCCTCGGAGGTGGATGATTTGCCCAGCCAGTGGATTTCCGCCGAAGAGGCCCAGGCGCGCCTGGGGGTCAAGCTGCAGACTCTTTACGCCTATACCTCCCGCGGTCTGATCGCGAACCGGGACGACGCCCACGATCCGCGCCGGAGCCTTTATTCCGCCGACGACATCGCCCGCCTGACCCAGCGCAAAACACAAGGACGACGCGCGAGCCTGGCCCAGGAAACCCTGAGCTGGGGCGAGCCGGTGCTGGCCAGCGCCCTCACCACCATTACCGGCGGCAGGCTATATTATCGCGGCAAGGACGCCGCCGAACTCTCCGCCAAAGCGACGCTCGAAGATGTCGCCCGCCTGTTGTGGGACTGCGACGAGGACCCCTTCGCCGGCCTCTCCGCCCACCCGCCTGCGGTATCGGGGCCTGACAGCCGTTCGCGCGCCTTCGCTGTCCTGGCCCACCGCGCCGCCAACGACGCCTCCATCGCCGGACGCTCGGAAAAGACGCTGCGGCGGGAGGCCGCCTCGGTGCTGTCGGACCTGGTGGATGCGGTCTGCGCCGCTTCGCGCTCCGGGCCGATGCACGAGCGGCTGGCGCGGGTCTGGCGGGTGGAGGGCGCGCGCGTGGACGCCATTCGCCGCGCCCTGGTGCTGACCGCCGACCACGAGCTCAACGCCTCCACCTTCGCCGCGCGCGTGGCGGCTTCGACCGGAGCACCGCTGGCGGCGTCGGCCCTGGCGGGGCTGGCGGCGCTTTCGGGGCCTCTGCACGGCGGCATGACGGTGCAGGTCAACGCCTTCATCGCCGAGGTGCGCCGCGCTTCGGATCCCAAGGCGGCGGCGACCCAGCGGCTGGCCCAGGGGCTCGACGTGCCGGGCTTCGGCCATCCGCTATATCCGCATGGCGACCCGCGCGCCCAGGCCATCCACGCCGCCTGCCGCTATTCCGACGAGCTGTACGCCATCGGTCAGGCGGGAGAGACGGTGACGGGCTCGCCCCCCAACCTCGACTTCGCCCTCGTGGCCATGTGCCGAACCTTCGGCCTGCCCACCGATGCGCCCTTCACGCTGTTCACCGTCGGGCGCACGGTCGGCTGGCTGGCCCATGCGCTGGAGCAGCGGGGCTCGGCCGGGGGCATCATCCGCCCCCGCGCCCGCTATGTGGGACCGCCGCCGGAGAGCGCCGTCAGCGCGGCGGGCGGGCGGGAGGCAATTCCCGCACAGTGATCGTGTGCGCCGGCGGTGCGGCGGCGGGCGCCGTGGGCTGGCGCGAGAGCCAGGCGCGCAGGTCCGCCGCCGACTTGTCGGGGATCTGCTCCATCGGCACGTGACCGACGCCGGGATAGACGATCAACGTCGCGCCGTGGATGGCGTCGGCGAAGCGCTTGCTGTCCGCGCCGGGGATCACCCGGTCGTCCGCGCCGACCATGACCAGGGTGGGCGTGTCGATCACCGACAGGCGTTCGGGGGTTGCGACGTCGGCACTTCCTTTGCCCCGACGGCTGACCAGGATGTCGCGATGGCCGGGCGCGCGCGAAAAGTCGCTGTAGCGCTTCACCAGGGCGGGCGTGGCCAGCGACTTGTCGATCAGCGCCGCCTCCAGCCCCTGTTTCACCAGCGCCGAGTTGTCGAGGTTCTTGATGATGCCGCGCGCCACGGGATTGGCCAGTAGGGTGAACATGAGCGCGCCCTGCTTCTGCGCCTTTCCACCTGGAGCTGGGGCCGGCGGCCAACCGGCGGCGTCCACCAGCACAAGGCCGGTCAGCCGCTCCGGATGGGCCAGGGCGTAGCGCCAGGCCACGCCGCCGCCCATGGAGTTGCCGGCGATGACGAAGCGGGGCAGCTTCAACGCCGCCGCCATCGCCTCCACCGTCGCCACCTGACTGTCGGGGCCGCCCTGATAGCCCTTGGGCGCGCGGGTCAGGCCGTGGCCGGGCAGGTCGGGGGCGATGATACGATAGGTGTCGCCGAGCCGTTTGGCCCAGTCGTCCCAATTCGCCGCCGACGCGCCGAAGCCGTGGACCAGCACTAGCACCGGCCCATCCGCCCTGCCCTCGTCCCGATAGTGCAGATGCACCCCGTCCGGCAGGTCCAGATAGCGGGAGGTGGGCGCCGCATAGCGTTGTTCGAGCGTGGCGTAGGGGATGTCTCCCCGCCACAGCACCGCCAGGGCGATCAACACCAGCGCCACGAGGGCGACCAGCGCGCCGCCGACGATCTTGAGAACCCGCGTCATTCCACTCCCCATCCAGGCGTCTGCGCGCCCTGTCGATGTCGTCGCCCACCCTGGCGAAGGCGCGACCCTGTGCGCTTTCCCGCCGTCGGACAAGCCCCACAGTCTAGGTCGGCGATCCACAGGATGGGCACCCCGGATCGGCGCCAACCTTCACCGTGCGGGTCTCGGCGGACAGGGCGTCGTAGATCAGCAGGCGTCCGGTGAGGGGCTCGCCCGCCCCCGCGATCAGCTTGATCGCCTCGAGCGCCATCATCGAGCCGATCACGCCGCCCAGCGCGCCCACCACGCCGACGGTGGCGCAGGTGTCCGCATCGGCGGGCAGGTCGGGTACCAGGCAGCGATAGCAGGGCCGTCTAGAGAACACGCCCACCTGCCCCGTCCACCGTCCGAGCGCGCCGGAGACCAGCGGTATGCCCGCCGCCGTGCAGGCGTCGCTGACGGCGAAGCGGGTGGCGAAATCGTCGGTCCCGTCGAGCACCAGCTGATAGCCGGCCACCACCTCGGCGGCGTTCTCGGCGGTCACCGCCACCGCGTGGCTCTCGATCTGGATGTGCGGATTGAGTTCGCCCAGCCGCTCGCGCCCGGCGTCCACCTTCAGGGCGCCCACATCGGCGGTGGTAAACAGGATCTGTCGCTGCAGGTTGGAGGCCGCCACCGTGTCCGGGTCGATCAGCCCGATCACCCCCACACCCGCCGCTGCCAGATAGAGCGCCGCCGGCGAGCCCAGCCCGCCCGCGCCCACCACCAGCACCCGCGCCGCCTTCAGCTTCTGCTGCCCCGGCCCCCCGACCTCACGCAACACCAGATGCCGCGCATAGCGTTCGACCTCGTCGGCGGAGAAGGGCTGGGTCATGGGTGCATGGAGCGCTGCCGGGCGATCAGGTCAAGCGTCGCCAAGGTTCACGCCGCCCCCCCGCCCCAACGGCGTACCGCTTCGTGGCCGAGCATGGCGACCTTGCGGTCGAGGCCCCAGTGGTAGCCGGTGAGGCGGCCGTCCTTGGCGATGGCGCGGTGGCAGGGGATCAGGAAACTGATCGGGTTGGCGCCGATGGCGGCGCCGGCGGCGCGGGCGGCCTCGGGCTTACCGGTCCAGGCGGCGACCTGGCCATAGCTGGCGGTGTGGCCGGCGGGAATGCGCAGGAGCGCCTTCCACACCTGCACGTGGAAGGGCGGCCCCATGAGCACCAGCGGCGGAACCTCGCCGTCCTGACCGAAGATGGCGGCGGCGGTGGCGCGGGCCTTGGCGTCGTCACGCCGCCAGGTGGCGGCGGGCCAGCGGCGGTGCATGTCCTGGAAGGCCTCCTCCTCGCTCCCGTCTGAGGTGAAGGCGAGGCCGCATAGGCCGCGCGGGGTCTCGGCCACAAGGGCCAGACCGAAGGGGCTCGGGGCGTAGCCGAAGGTGATCTCCACGCCCAGGCCGCGCTTGCGCGCTTCGCCGGGGGTGACGGCCTCCTGCGCCACGAACAGGTCGTGCAGCCGCGAGGGGCCGGACAGGCCCACGTCATAGGCGGCGTCGAGCACCGTGGCGCCCGCCTCCAGCCGTCCGTGGGCCTCGGCATGGGCGATGGCGGCCATGAAGGTCTTGGGGCTGACCCCGGCCCAGCGGGTGAAGACGCGCTGGAAGTGGGAGGGCGACAGGCCTACGGCGGCCGCGGCCTCCTCCAACGCAGGGCGATCCTGCCAGCGGGCGGACAACCAGGTCAGGGCGCCCGCCATGCGGTGATAGTCGAGGGCCTGCTCGCCGAGCCGGTCGAGGGTCGCCTGCGGGGTGTCGAGGAGTGTCAGCATGGGGGAAAGATAGGACTGCCGAGAGCCGCCGTCCGCCCGATTCTTGCTGGCCTTCCTACACCTTCACCTGGGCGCCGAGTTCGACCACGCGGCCGGGCGGGATGTGGAAGAAGTCCGTGGGGTTGGCGGCGTTCTTGAGCAGGAAGATGTAGAGCTTGTCCTGCCACAGCGGCATGCCGCGGTTGGCCGTGGGCACCACAGAGCGGCGCCCCAGGAAGAAGGAGGTCGACATGATGTCGAACTTCAGCCCCTTCTTCTTGCACAGGTTCAGGGCCTTGGGGACGTTCGGACTCTCCATGAAGCCGTAGGTCAGGACGAGCTTCTTGAAGTCGTCGCCGGCGGCGGTGAACTGCAACCGGTCCTCCGGCGCTACACGCGGGGCGTCGGCGGTGCGCACGGTCAGGATCACATTCTTCTCGTGCAGCACCTTGTTGTGCTTGAGGTTATGCATCAGCGCCACCGGGGCCATGTCCGGGTCCGAGGTCAGGAAGATGGCCGTGCCGGGCACCCGGTGCGGGGCGCGGGCGCGCAGCATCTCGGTGAGGTCGGCCAGGGGGACGGAGTCCCGCCGGGTCTTCTCGGTCAGGATCTGGCTGCCGCGCACCCAGGTGGACATGATCAGGAACAGCACGCCGCCGATCAGCAGGGGCAGCCAGCCGCCCGAGGCGATCTTCAGCCCGTTGGCGGCCAGGAACACCAGGTCGAGGATCAGGAGCGGGGTGACCAGCAGGAGCACGGCCCACAGCTTCCAATGCCACATGCGTGTGGCGACGATGAAGGCGAGCACGGTGGTAACCACCATGGTGCCGGTCACCGCGAGGCCATAAGCGTTGGTCAGGTTGTCGGCGTTCTGGAACAGCACCACCAGCACCAGCACCCCGACCATCAGCATGGTGTTGACCTGGGGAAGGTAGATCTGGCCCGAATGGGTCTCCGATGTCCGGCGCACGTCCATGCGCGGCAGCAGGCCCAGCAGGATGCCCTGCTGGCTCAGAGAGAAGGCGCCGGTGATCACCGCCTGGCTGGCGATGATGGCGGCGAAGACGGACAGCGCCACGACCGGGATGCGCAGGAAGGGCGGCGCCATGACGAAGAACCAGTCGAGGTTCTCGAACGGGCGATGGTGCGCCACCATCCAGGCCATGGACTTCAGGACGAACGCGCCCTGGCCCAGATAGTTGAGCGCCAGGCAGGGCAGGGCGAAGAACAGCCAGGAGGCTTGGATCGGCCACCGTCCGAAATGGCCCATGTCGGCATAGAGGGCCTCGGCGCCCGTCACCGTCAGGAACACCGAGCCCAGCACCAGAAAGCCTACCAGGCCGTGGCGCAGCATGAACTCCACCGCGTAGTGGGGGCTCAGCGCCAGCAACACACCGGGATCGTCGGCGATGTGGATCAGGCCAAGCGCGCCGAGGGTGAGGAACCAGACCACCATCACCGGTCCGAACAGCTTGGCCACGCTGGCGGTGCCGCGCGCCTGGACGAAGAACAGCCCGACCAGGATGATGAAGGCGCCGATGGTGATCTCGCGCGGGGTCACCAGATGGCGGATTTCCGGAATGTCGTGCAGGCCCTGAAAGGCGCCGAGCACGGAAATGGCCGGCGTAATCACCGCATCGCCATAGAAGAGCGCGGCGCCGACGACCCCGAGCAGGAAGACCAGACGCGTACGCTTGCCGAGCGCCCGTTGGGCGAGGGCCATCAGCGACAGCACCCCGCCTTCGCCGTTGTTGTCCGCGCGCATGACGAACAGCACGTACTTGATGGTCACGACGATAATCAGCGCCCAGATGGCCAGGGACACCACGCCGAGCACCGCCGGGCGGGTCATCGGGTCGTGCATGGCCTGGCCGATGGCGGCGTTAAACGCGTAGAGCGGGCTCGTGCCGATGTCGCCGAACACCACGCCAATGGAGCCGATGGCCATGCCCCAGAAGCCCTTGCGGTGACTGCTGGGCTGGACATGATGCGTCATCGCCGCTTCGCTCGGCCCATTCACATCGGTCTTTGGCGGCGGCTCTGGGACCACGATCTTGAATTCAGCTTTTGAAGAGGGCTCTGCGTCCTCATCGGACGGGATCGCGCCATCGGCCTGGACAGCCATTCAGCTCCTCCGGAGGGCGCGCATATGGGCCTCTCCCATGCAAACGCAAGCGCCGCAGGGAGCGTTGCGGCGGGCGCGATACGCCTATTTCAGACCACATTCAATGATGTCGCCGCCGCAGGGTCTGGTGCAGCGACCCCGTGGCTCATTGAATGACGCGTTCTTGGGCTTACTTTCACGGGGAACCGGTGCTTTGCTCACAACATGTCCGACAGCCAACGTTTTCCCGTCGCCGCCCACGCCCTGGCCTATCTGGCGCACTCCGACGCCTTCGGGCCGGAGCGCGCGGTGTCGTCCGGCGCGCTCGCGGCATCCATGCCCACCAACCCGGTGGTAGTGCGCCGCGTGACGGCCATGCTGGCCAAGGCCGGACTGATCGGCACCCGCGCCGGCGCCTCTGGTGGGGCCTGGCTGATGATGCGGCCTGAAATGATCCCGCTCGACAAGGTGCTGCGCGCGGTGAACGGCTGCGCTCACTTCGGCTCACCGCCGCCCGGCGCCAAGGGCTGTCCCATCGGGGAGAAAATTCCCGACGCCGTGCGCGGCGCCATCGAGGCGGCGGACCGTGCGGCGGCTGAGCGGCTGGCCAAGATCACCGTCGCCGACCTCCTCGCCCACGCCACCGCCAAGGCGGCCTGAAGTCCCCACCAGGAATCTTCGCGCCCGACCTCTTGAGGTTTTTCAAGGGCCAAATATGTAACCGTCACTCCTGCTGTTGCAGAAAAGAGGTTGCAGCCATGACTACCGTCGCCATCGTCTACCATTCCGGATACGGCCACACCGCCAAGGTCGCCGATAGCGTCGCCGAGGGCGTGCGCGCCGCGGGCGCGGCCGCCAACCTCTTGCCCATCGAAGGGCTGACCCAGGACTTCAACGCGATCATCGACGCGGTGACCGCCGCCGATGCCGTGATCTTCGGTTCGCCGACCTATATGGGCGACGTCTCAGCCCCCTTCAAAGCCTTCGCCGACGCCTCATCCAAGGCCTTCTTCACCGGCGCCTGGGCCGACAAGCTGGCGGCGGGCTTCACCAATTCGCATTCCTATTCGGGCGATAAGCTGCACGCGCTGCAGAGCCTGTCGATCCTGGCCGCCCAGCACGGCATGAACTGGATCAACCTCGGCCTCGCCCCGCCGAACGTGACAGCCGCCGAGCGCGGCGAGCACACCCTCAACCGGGTAGGCAGTTTCATCGGCCTGATGACCCAGTCGGATAACGCCTCGGCCGACGTCGCCCCGCCCGCCGGCGACCACGCCACCGCCCGCCACCTCGGCGAACGCGTCGCCAAGGCCGCCATCCGCTGGGCCAAGGGCGCGCCGGAGGCCTGAACCACGCTCGCCTAGGCCGCGCCCGCTTCCTTCAGCGCGGCGTTGGCGATGGTGAGCTTGGCGAACGACCAGCCGCCGGCGCCCTCGTCGATATCCGACAGGGTGCGGGCGGCGCGGTCCACCAGGGCGCGGCGAGGCTCGATCCAGGCCTCTACAGCGGCCGCGGCGTCGGCCGGACCCTTGAGGCCGGCGATGGCCTTGGCCCGCTGATACTGCTCGCCCATCAGTTCGACGATCAGCCCACGCAGCGCCTGCCGCTCATAGGGGTCGGCGGGGCGGATCGCCGCTGCGGCGGCGCGCAGCCGGTCGAAGCCGAAGGTCCCGCCCGTGGCGTGGTAGAGTTTCGCCGCCGCGAGCGGCTCCAATCCCGACGCCTCCGCCAGATCGGCGACGTTTACCGCCGCCGTCATGGGCCGCAGCGACGCCACCGTGGCCGCCAGGGCCTCGGGCGCACCGGCCTCCACATATTGACGGGTGCGGGTTTCCGCCGCCGCGCGCTCGAAGGGCGACAGCAGGCCGACGCCTTCAGCCTGCAAGGCGTCGGCGGTGGGGCGATAGGCGTCGATCAGGCTCTGCACCGTGCAGCCCTGCGCCGAGGCGTGGCGGGCCAGCCAGAAGGTCTGGCCGCGCAGCACGTTGGCGATCTCCTGATAAAGCTGTGTCTGCACGCCCGCCGGAATCTTCAGATCCAGTGCGCCGACCGCCTTCCAAGCCTCGTCCAGCCGGAACATCTGCCGCGCCGCCTCGAAGGCCAGCACCAGCGCGGAGGTGTCGCACCCGGCCGCCTGCTTCAGGCGCGTGGCGAAGGTCGCGCCGGTCATGTCGACGATGGTGTTGGCGATGACGGTGGAGATGATCTCACGCCGCAGCCGGTGGCCCTGCATCTCGGCTTCGAACTTGCCGAGCGGGCTCGGGAAATAGTGCACCAGGGTCTTCTCGAAATAGGCGTCGTCGGGGGCGGTGGAGTCCACCACCTCGTCGGACAGTTCGAGCTTGGCGTAGGCGGTGAGGACGGCCAGTTCGGGCCGTGTCAGGCCGCGTCCGGCGGCGGCCAGGTCGGCGATGGCCGCCGCGCGGGGTAGGCCCTCCACCCGCCGATCCAGCCGTCCGCGCGCTTCGAGGTCGAGCATGAAGCGGGCATGGGCGTCGAGGTCGCCGGGGGCGCCGGCCTCCTGCAGCGACAGGGTCAGGGTCTGGGCATAGTTGTGCGCCAGGACGTGCTCGCCCACCGCCTCGGTCATCTCCACCAGCAGAGGATCGCGGTCGGCAGGCTTCAAGTCGCCCAGCCGCTGGGCCTGGTTGGTCAGGATCTTGATGTTCACCTCGTGGTCGGAGGTGTCGACCCCGGCGGAGTTGTCGATGGCGTCGGTGTTGATCCGCCCGCCCTTGCCGTCCGGCCCGCCCGTGCGGGCATAGGCGATGCGTCCCGCCTGGGTAAGGCCAAGGTTGGCGCCCTCGCCCACCACCGCCACGCGCAGGTCGCCGCCGTCGATGCGGATGGCGTCGTTGGCCTTGTCGCCCACGTCGCCATTGCCCTCGGCGGGCGCCTTCACATAGGTGCCGATGCCGCCGAGATAGAGCAGCTCCACCCTGGCCTTCAGGATGGCGCGCATCACGTCGGTGGGGGCGGCTTCGCCAGCCGGGATTTCCAGCAGCGCCGCGGCCTCGGCGCTCACCGGCATGGTCTTGGCCGTGCGCGGATAGACGCCGCCGCCCTTGGAGATCAGGCCCTTGTCGTAGTCCTCCCAGGAAGAGCGCGGCAGGTCGAACATGCGCTTGCGCTCGGCCCAGCTCGCGGCCGGATCGGGATCGGGGTCTAGGAAGATGTGGCGGTGGTCGAAGGCCGCCAGGAGCTTGGTGGCCTTGGACAGCAGCATGCCGTTGCCGAACACGTCGCCCGACATGTCGCCGACGCCGACGGCGGTGAAGGGTTCGGTCTGGATGTCCTTGCCGAGTTCGCGGAAGTGGCGTTTGACCGCCTCCCACGCGCCGCGGGCGGTGATGCCCATGACCTTGTGGTCGTAGCCGTGGCTGCCGCCCGAGGCGAAGGCGTCGCCGAGCCAGAAGCCGTAGTCGTCGGCCACGCCGTTGGCGATGTCGGAGAAGGTGGCCGTGCCCTTGTCGGCGGCGACCACGAGATAGGGGTCGTCGCCCTCATGCACGATCACGCCCTCGGGCCGGATCACATTGCCCTGAGCGTCGAGGTTGTCGGTGATGTCGAGCAGGCCGGACAGGAAGGTCTTGTAGGCCTCCACCGCTTCGGCGCGTATGGCGTCGGCCGATCCACCACGTGGGAGCTGCTTGGGGAAGAAGCCGCCCTTGGCGCCGACGGGCACGATCACGGCGTTCTTCACCTGCTGCGCCTTCACCAGGCCCAGCACTTCGGTGCGGAAGTCGTCGCGCCGGTCGGACCAGCGCAGGCCGCCCCGCGCCACCGGGCCGAAGCGCAGGTGCACGCCCTCCACCCTGGGCGACCAGATGAAGATTTCGCGGAAGGGCTTGGGCGCCGGCAGGTCGTCCAATTCGCGGCTGGCGACCTTGAAGGAAAGATAGGGCTTGGGTTCGCCGTCAGCACCGGCCTGGTAGTAGTTGGTGCGCTTCATCGCCCGCACCACCAGGGCCAGACGGCGCAGGACGCGGTCGTAATCGAGGCTTTCCACGCCCTGCAACGCCTCGACGATCTTGGCGAAGGTGGCTTCGGCCTGGATCTGGCGATCCTCGATGGTCGCCTGGATGGCCGGGTCGAACTTGGTGCGGAAGAGGTCGAGGATCAGGCGCGCGATGCCGGGATAGGCGCCCAGCGCCTGCTCCTGTACCGTCTGGGTCGGATCGAGGCCGGACTGCTGGCGATAACGGCCGACGGCGCGCACCAGGGCCGCCTCGCGCCAGGAGACGCCGAGCTCAAGCACCAGCCGGTTGAAGCCGTCGCTCTCGGTGCGGCCGATCCAGATGGCCATGAAGGCGTCCTCGAAGGCCTGCTTGACCTCCTCGAACACCAGCTTCTCGCCGTGCTCGTCCTCGAGGTCGAATTCGTGAATCCACACCTTGGTGATCTCGCCGCCCGCCTCGTGGCGCTTTATGGCGAAGCCGTCCTCGGTCAGGCCCTTCAGCCCCATGCTCTCCAGGATCGGTAGCACATCGGCCAGGGCGACGAAGCGGCCCACGCGATAAAGCTTGATGCGGAAGGAGAGCTTGGAGTCGTCAGCATTACGATAGGCGCGGATGCGCAGGGTCTGCTCGTCGCCCGCCTCAAGGGTCTCCATGACCTTGAGGTCGGCCAGGGCTTCCTCGGGGGCGTAGCGGTCGCGATAGCCGGCGGGGAAGGCGGTGACGTAGCGCGAAAGCACCTCGCCCACCCGGCCCGGCGCCACGCCGCCGTCGCGCGCCAGGGTCTCGAACCGGTCGGACCAGGTACGCACCTGCTCGGCGATCTCGGTCTCCACCGCCCGCACATCGGGGATCGGGTGCTCGCCGGGCGAAACGCCGATGATGAAGTGCAGCCGCGACAGCGGCTGGTCGGTGGAGGTTAGATACACCGCCGAGACCCGCCCGCCATAAGCCCGGGCCAGGATCAGGCCGGCCCGGTTGCGCACATCCTGGTCGTAGCGGTCGCGCGGAATGAACAGCAGCACCGAGACGAAGCGGTCGAAGGGGTCGGTGCGCGCGAACAGGCGCACGCGCGGCCGGTCCGAGAGGTGCAGGATGCCGGTGGCGATGTCGAAGAGGTCGCCCTCCTCGATCTGGAACAGTTCGTCGCGCGGATAGGCCTCGACGATGTTGCGCAGACGTTTTTCATTGTGGGCGGACGGATTTTCACCGGCGCGGCGCAGCACGCTGTCGATCTTCTTGCGGACCAGCGGCAGGCCGTGGGCCGGCTCGTCATAGGCCTCGGCGGTGAACAGGCCGACGAAGCGGATCTCGCCATAGGCCCGACCCGCGGCGTCGTACCGCTTGACCCCGACATAATCCATGTAGGTCCGCCGATGGACCCGCGAACGCAGGTTGGACTTGGCCACCACCAGCGGGGCGGCGTCCTCGAGGTAGGATGCAAGGCCGGACGCCAGAACGGCAGGTTCCGAGGCGCGGCGTAGGACGAACCGCCCCATGTCGCGTAGCACGCCGAGGCTGTCTGTGGGGCTGAACCTGGGCTCCTCGGCAGCGTAGTCGCCGTTCGGCAGGCGCGGATACTCGTAGGTGCGGGCCCCGAGAAAGACGAACCGGTCACCGGTCAACCACTTCAGGAAGGCTGTATACTCGGCCCGACCGTAGCCGCCGTCCGGCCCGGCGGAGCTTTCCAGTTCGGCCGCCGCTGCGGCCATCAGCGCCAGCATGGCCGGGAAATCCGCTACCGAGGCGGCCACATCGGCCAGCGTGGCCTCGACGCCGGCGATAAGGGCCTCGCGGCGGTCCTCTCCCACCGGTTCAAGGATCACGGCGATGATGGACGTGCGCTGTTCATGCAGGGTCACCACCGGGTGGAACATGGCCATGACCTGGAAGCCGCCCTCGCCGAGCTCACCCATGATGCTGTCGACAAGGAAGGGTTTGTCCGGCTGCACCGCCACCATCAGGTCGAAGGGCGCGGGCTCGCCGGCGGCGGTCCTCCCCGCAACGATGCGCACCAGCGGCCCGGCGGCCGCCTTGGTCTCCTCGGCGATCTTCCAGGCGACCACCAGGTTGGCGGCCACGTCGGCGCCGGACACGTCGGGCAACTCCTCTGGGCGCCAGTCGTCGGCCGCCTGACGCACGAAGCTTACGGCCTCGGGCGGAAGCGTCCCGTCCGACAGCGCCGCGCCGAACCCTGCTTCCAATGAATCTTCAGCTTGATTGGCTGATTTTGGGGAGGTTTTTGCGTCGCTCATGGGCAATTCCGCTGAATTCTTGGCCCGTTAGGGCGATTTCGGCGCAAACTAACGCTCAAACGCTAACGTTCAACCATGGCGGCCCAGAAACTCGGGCAACGAGACCCCGGCGGCATAGCCCGGATAGCAAAGCGCCGCCGACGGCAATGGCACGTCGACGGCGCACGGCCCGCTGCGGGGGAACAGCTAGGCCTTGCGACGACGCGGGGCTCGTGGGGGACGGGGTTCGCGTCGTCGGTCGGGTGAATTCTCCCAACAGGGCTGAGATAGGAAGTCCTCAGCCCGGCGCCAGAGGCGAAAGGGCGAGAACGTTCACGCTTCCGTGACAGGCGTCTTACGCGCGCGGGGCAGGCGTTTCGGCCGGGTGAGCACCGGCTCCTGTTCCGGGGCTCCATCGCCCGACAGCAGGATGGCGATCCACCGTGTGCCCTCGAACTGGGCCAGGATGATGATGCCGGTCACCGTCAACGGCGTGGACAGGAACATGCCTGGGATGCCCCAGATGGCGCCCCAGATGGCCAGGGACAGCAGCACCACGACCGGGTCGATGTTCAGGCTGTCGCGCTGCATGCGTGGCTGGATCACGTTGCCGACGACGAACATGATCACTTCGAGGCCGATGAACAGGAACAGGGCGGGCCAGAAGGTGGGGAACTGCACCAGGGCGAAGAGCGGCGGCAGCACGGTGCCGACGGCTCCGCCGATCACCGGCACATAGGCGGCGACGAAGATCAGGAAGGCCCAGAACAACGCATTGGGCAGGCCGATCAGCGCCATGACCGCCCAGGCGCCGGCGGCGATGGCCGCACCGGTCACGGTCTGGATCCACAGATAGCGCTCCACCCCGTTACGGATGCGGATGAAGACCTGCACCGCGTGGTCGCGCTCGTCCTCGTCGGGGAACAGTGCGCCGACCTTTTTTTCGAACCCCTGGCGCGAGGCGATCAGGAAGCCGAGATAGATCAGCACCAGGGTCGCACCGCCGCCAAAGGCCTGCAACGCCCGCGCCACGTCGCCCAGATATTTCTGCGGGTCGATCTGGTTGAGCAGCTTCTGCACCGTCGGCGGGGCGTGCACGCCGAAAGCGCCCGCGATCTGGGCGATGACGGCGTTGAGGCGCGGCAGATCGTTGAACAGTTCGCTGACGAAGCCGGCGGCATTGTTCACCACCACATAGACGGTCAGGCCGAAGCCGATCGCCGTCAGCAGCAGCGCCACCGGCAGGGCGGCCCAGTCAGGCAGGGGCGTGCGCGCCAGGAGGCGGGCGAAGCCGTCCACCATCACCATCAGAAACAGGGCGAGCACCAGAGGCGTCAGGATCGCCGCGCCCCACAGCAGCGCACCCCCGGCCAGAATCACCGCTATCAGGACGATGGCGTTCCTCGCCACGCCCGTCGCCGTCGCCATCGCCATGTGCGGGCCCTTCGAGAACTGCCTGGACTTTCGACGCGCCCGTCACGCCGGTCAAACGATTCTACCCGGTTTGATCGCGGCTTGCGGATATAAGGACATCTTTATATGGTGCCCACAAAACTGGTTTCGGAGTGTGCCTTGGCTCGTTCGTCCTACATCTTCACCTCGGAAAGCGTCTCCGAGGGCCATCCGGACAAGGTCGCCGACCGCATCTCCGACACCGTGGTCGATGCCTTCTTGGGCGAGGACCCCTATGCGCGGGTCGCTTGCGAAACCATGGTCACGACCAATCGGATCATCCTGGCCGGCGAGGTGCGTGCGCCCGACAACAAGGTCAGCGGCATCATCGACGGTCTGGAAGACAAGGTTCGCGCCGCCGTGCGTGACATCGGCTATGCCCAGAAGGGCTTCCACTGGCGTACCGCCGATTATGCCTGCTATCTGCACGCCCAGTCCGCCGACATCGCCATGGGCGTCGATGCCGGGGGCAACAAGGACGAGGGCGCCGGCGACCAGGGCATCATGTTCGGTTACGCCACGAACGAGACGCCCGAGCTGATGCCGGCCACCCTGCAATACTCGCACAATATCTTGAAGGTGCTGGCCGAGGCCCGCCATTCCGGTGCGCGACCTGAGCTGGAGCCCGACGCCAAGAGCCAGGTCACACTGGAGTATGAGAACGGCAAGCCGGTCCGCGCGACCTCCATCGTACTGTCCACCCAGCATGCCGAAGGCCTGACGCCCGCAGACGTGGCCGCGCTCGTCAAGCCTTACATCCTGAAGGTCTTCCCCGACGGCTTCGTCACCGATCAGACCGAGTGGCACATAAATCCGACCGGCAACTTCGTCATCGGCGGCCCGGACGGGGACTGCGGCCTCACGGGTCGAAAGATTATCGTCGACACCTATGGCGGGGCGGCTCCGCATGGCGGCGGCGCCTTCTCCGGCAAGGACCCGACCAAGGTTGACCGCTCTGCCGCCTATGCCTGCCGCTACCTGGCCAAGAACGTCGTCGCCGCGGGTCTCGCCGACAAGTGCACGATCCAGATCGGCTACGCTATCGGCGTGTCCAAGCCGCTCTCGTTCTACGTCGATCTGGTGAACGGCAATATCGACCCGGCCAAGCTCGAGGCCGCCCTGCCCGACATGATGGGCGGCTGCACCCCGCGCGGCATCCGCGAGCACCTAGCCCTCAACAAGCCCATCTATGCCCGCACCTCGGCCTATGGCCACTTCGGCCGTACGCCCGATGCGGACGGCGGCTTCAGCTGGGAAAAGACCGATCTCGTCGACCAGTTGAAGGGCCTCGCCTAAGCGCGTCGTCATGGGATGACCCAGCGGGCGGGAGGCCCTATCTTCCGCCCATGACCGACATCGCCGACACGATCGACCTTGAGCCCACGGAACCGCCCGCCACGGTGAGCGTCGATCCCGCCACGCCGATGCGGCTCTATCTCGTCGATGGCTCGGGCTACATCTTCCGCGCCTTCCACGCCCTGCCGCAGTTCTCGCGCAAGTCCGACGGCCTGCCCACGGGCGCGGTCGCGGGCTTCTGCAACATGCTGTGGAAGTTCATCTGCGAGATGAAGGCCGGCGGCGGCGAGACCGGCGCCCCGACCCACCTGGCGGTCATCTTCGACGCGTCCGAGAAGACGTTCCGCAGCCAGCTCTACCCCGAATACAAGGCGCACCGTCCGCCGCCGCCGCCGGAACTGATCCCGCAATTCCCCCTGGTGCGCGAAGCCACGCGGGCCTTCGGCGTGCCCGCCATCGAATTGGAGGGCTTCGAGGCGGACGACCTGATCGCCTCCTACGCCAAGGTGGTGGCCGATGCGGGCGGGGAGGTGATCGTGGTCTCCTCCGACAAGGACCTGATGCAGCTGGTCAATGAGCAGATCTGCATGTTCGACCCGATGAAGAACCTCAAGATCTGCCGCGAGCAGGTGATCGAGAAGTTCGGCCTCGGTCCGGAAATGGTGATCGACATCCAGGCCCTGGCCGGCGACAGCGTGGACAATGTGCCGGGCGCCCCCGGCATCGGTATCAAGACCGCCGCGCAGTTGCTGACCGAGTTCGGCGACCTCGACACGCTTCTGGAGCGCGCGCACGAGATCAAGCAGCCGAAGAAACGCGAGACCCTGATCAATTTCGCCGATCAGGTGCGCCTGTCGCGCGAACTGGTACGGCTGAAGCAGGACGCGCCCCTGCCCATGGCGGTGGATGAGCTCGGGGTGAAGGCGCCGGACGCCAAGGTGCTGGCGGCCTTCCTCGAGGCCATGGAGTTCCGCACCCTCGCCCGCCGGGTGTCGGAGCAGATTTCCGGCGGCGCCCCGGCTCCCACTCCGTCGCAGGGCGTCATTGCCCGCACCGGCGTCGCCAAGCCGATCCTGGCCGAAGACGCAATCCAGGTCATCGATCCCACCGCCTATACCTGCATCACCGATCTGGAGGTGCTGGACGCCTGGATCGCCAAGGCCACGGCGGCGGGGGTGGTGGCCTTCGACACCGAGACCGACGCCTTGAACTCCGCCGGCGCCGGCCTGTGCGGCGTATCGCTGGCCATCGCTCCGGGCGAGGCCGCCTATATCCCGGTCGGCCACTGTGCGGCGGACAAGCCCTTGGGCGGGTTGGACTTCGGCGACCAACCCACCGAAATGGGCGGCGTGGACTGGACCCAGGCGGACCTCGGCGAGGCCCTGGCTAGGCTGAAGCCCCTGCTGGAAGACCCGGCGGTGCTGAAGATCGGCCACAACGCCAAGTACGATATGGCGGTCCTGTCGCGGTACGGGATCACGGTCGGGCCGATCGACGACACCATGCTCATGTCCTATGTCCTCGACGGTGGGCTGCACGGGCATGGGATGGATGAGCTCAGCCAACTCTATCTCGGTCACACGCCGATCCCGTTCAAGCAGGTGGCCGGGACGGGGCAGAAGCAGATTTCCTTCGCCCAGGTGGAGCTGAAGCCCGCCACCGCCTATGCCGCCGAGGACGCGGACGTCACCTACCGCCTATGGAAGGCGCTGAAGCCGCGCCTGCGCCCCTCAGGCCTGCTCAATGTCTACGAGACCCTGGAGCGCGGTATGCCCGCAGTGCTCGCCGCCATGGAGCTGGAGGGGATCAAGGTCGATGCCGAGCGCCTGCGCACCCTTGGCCATGAGTTCTCGCTGAAGATGGTGGACCTGGAGGCCAAGGCGCACGAGATCGCCGGCCGGCCCTTCAATCTCGGCTCGCCCAAGCAGATCGGCGACATACTGTTCGGTGAAATGGCCCTGCCCGGCGCCAAGAAGACCGCTACCGGCGCCTGGGCCACCGACGTCAAGGTGCTGGAAGACCTGGCCGAGCAGGGCCATGCCCTGCCGCGCACCATCGTCGACTGGCGCCAGGTCTCCAAGCTCAAGAACACCTACACGGACGCGCTCGTGGCGGCCGCCGTGCCGCAGACCGGGCGGGTGCATACCTCGTTCTCGCTGGCGGCGGCGGCCACGGGGCGCCTCGCCTCCACCGATCCCAACCTGCAGAACATCCCCATCCGCACCGAGGAAGGGCGCAAGCTGCGCACCTGTTTCATCGCCGAGCCGGGCAATGTGCTGATCTCGGCCGACTATTCGCAGATCGAGTTGCGCCTCCTGGCCCATATCGGCGACATCCCCCAGCTGAAACTCGCCTTCAGCCAGGGTCTCGACATCCACGCCATGACCGCCTCGGAAATGTTCGGGGTGCCCATCGAGGGCATGCCGTCGGAGGTGCGCCGCCGGGCCAAGGCGATCAATTTCGGCATCGTCTACGGTATCTCCGCCTTCGGCCTCTCCAACCAGCTCGGTATCGAGCAGAAGGAGGCGGGCGACTACATCAAGACCTATTTCGAGCGTTTTCCCGGCATCCGCACCTATATGGAGGCCACCCGCGCCTATGCCCGGGAGACGGGTTTCGTCACCACCCTGTTCGGACGCAAGATCCACATCCCGGCCATCCGGGGACGCACCCCGGCGGAGCGCAGCTTCGGCGACCGCGCCGCCATCAATGCTCCGATCCAGGGCGCGGCGGCGGACATCATCCGTCGGGCCATGATCAGGATGCCCACGGCGCTGAAGGACGCGGGCCTGTCGGCGCGCATGCTGCTGCAGGTCCACGACGAACTCGTTTTCGAGGCTCCTGAGGCGGAGGCCGAAGCGCTGATGACCGTCGCCAAACGCGTCATGGAACGCGCCGCCGACCCCGCCGTGGCCCTATCGGTGCCGCTGGTGGTGGAAGCCCGCGCGGCGAAGAACTGGGACGAGGCGCACTGAAGACGTACATCGCCTGATAAATCTGCGGTCAGGCCGTCGGTTTTAGTTGCTAACAGTTGTCTTCGTCGCTCCCGCCATCCGGGCCATCGGCCGGCGGTGCGCTCAATGCCGTGCGGGAAGATGCTGCAGCCTTTACGGCGATTGCCAGAAGCCGCTCGGCCTCTTCCACCGTGGACGCCTCCGCTTCAATTTCACCAGCTTTTACCCGCACCTTGCGGCCAAGACGTGCGTTAATCCAGACACCCGCAAGCGTTGCAACTGCCGTGACCGCAGGAACGCCAAGGTCTTTGAGAACAAACTCAGCCAGAGGATAGCCGTGTGCGTCCACGGCATCTAATGCCAGCGCACGCTGTGAAAAGTGAAGGTTCTCGGTGCGCAGTCCTATTCCGAACTGCGAAAGCTGCTGCTGTGTTTCTTTGTCGGAAATCGGCGGCTCATCTGCAGCCTGCTCCAAAATTATTTCAATCTCACCGCGCTCCTTGCGCCGCTGCTTCTCTATCGCGTCCTGCCGCTTCAGGTTAGCGACGTAAGCGGCAAAAGCCTCATCTTTCCAATCGTCCGACATGCCGGTAGGCCTCTGTTGTCGCGGCGTCAGCTTGCGGTTGAGCGGGGAGGCGGAAGCCCGTCAAACCCGTCGCAGCACCAGTGTGCCGTTGGTGCCGCCGAAGCCGAAGGAGTTGGACATTACCGTCTCCAGCCCGGCGGCGTCCTTGCGGGCGCGCAGGATCGGCAGGTCGGCGAAGGCTTCGTCCAGGGTCTCGATATGGGCGCTCTCGGCGGCGAAGTCGTTCTGCAGCATGAGCAGGCAGTAGATCGCCTCCTGCGCCCCCGCCGCGCCGAGCGAATGGCCCGTGAGCGACTTGGTGGAGGAGATCAGCGGCGCCTTGGTCCCGAACACCTCGCGCACGGCGTCCATCTCCTTGGAGTCGCCGATGGGGGTCGAGGTGCCATGTGGGTTCAGATAGTCGATGGTGCCGACGTCGCCCTGCCCGTCCATGCCCTTCATGGCCAGGCGCATGCAGCGCACCGCGCCCTCGCCCGAGGGGGCGACCATGTCGTGCGCGTCGGCATTGGCGGCATAGCCCACTACCTCGGCATAGATCTTGGCGCCGCGCGCCCTGGCGTGCTCGTACTCTTCCAGCACCACGATCCCGGCCCCGCCGGCGATGACGAAGCCGTCGCGGTCCTTGTCATAGGCGCGGGAGGCCACAGCCGGGCGGTCGTTGAAGCCGGAGGACATGGCGCCCATGGCGTCGAACAGGTTCGACAGGGTCCAGTCCAGCTCCTCGCAGCCGCCGGCGAACACCACGTCCTGCTTGCCCATGATGATCTGCTCGGCGCCCGCGCCGATGCAGTGAGCCGAGGTCGCGCAGGCCGAGGAGATGGAATAGTTGATCCCGCGCGTCTTGAACCAGGTGGACAGCACCGCCGAGGGGCCCGAGCACATTGCCTTGGGCACCGCGAAGGGTCCGATACGCTTGGGCCCCTTGGTCTTTGTGGTTTCCGCTGCGTTGACGATGGCGCGGGTGGAGGGGCCGCCGTCGCCGACGATCAGTCCGGTGCGATCGTTCTGGATTTCCGTCTCGGTCAGGCCGGAGTCCTTGATCGCCTGCTCCATGGCGATGTGGGCATAGGCGGTGCCAGGGGCGAGGAAGCGGGCGGCGCGGCGGTCGACCAGGGCCTCCCAGTCGGTGGCGTTGCCCGGCAGGATCGGCGCCGCGTGGACCTGGCAGCGGAAACCGAGCTCCGCATAGGCCGCCGCCGCCACGACGCCCGACCGCGCCTCGCGCAGCGAAGCCGTCACAGCGTCCGCATCGCCTCCGATGGACGATACGATACCAATTCCGGTGACCACGACACGACGCATGGGTGGGGTCTACCTCCGCGTTCTCTTCTGGAACGGCCGCTTTGTTGCGACCCTGAAACTCGTCTTAGACGAGGTCCTTCGCATCGAACAGCCCGACCCGCAGATCGGTTGCGCTGTAGATCGGCTTTCCATCGGCTTCCACGACCCCGTCGCCGATGCCCATGACCAGCTTGCGGATGATCACCCGCTTCATGTCGATGAGGTAGGTCACCTTCTTCACCTGCGGCCCGACCTGGCCGGTGAACTTCACTTCGCCGACGCCCAGCGCCCGACCCTTGCCCGGCGCACCGGACCAGCCGAGGAAGAAGCCGACCAACTGCCACATGGCGTCGAGGCCCAGGCACCCGGGCATCACCGGGTCGCCGAAGAAGTGGCACAGGAAGAACCACTGCTCGGGCGTGATATCGAGCTCGGCCTTCATGAAGCCCTTGCCGTACTTGCCGCCTTCGTCCGAGATCTCGATGATCCGGTCCATCATCAACATGGGCGGCGCCGGGAGCTGAGCGTTGCCCGGCCCGAACATCTCGCCGCGCGAACAGGATAAGAGGTCCTCGTAGCTGAACGACGTCTGGGGGTAGCGGGTGAGATTGGGCGCCATACGTCCTGGGTCCTGTCGGCGCTGGTCGCCGTCTTGTGATTGCCGGTTACACCACGCGCCGGTCCGCCTCAACAGAGACAGAACAGGTGAGCTTCGCCGACGATCCCGTCAATGCAGCCTTTGGGCGGGCGTTCTAGCGGCGCTTGGTCAGGTCCGCCCGGTCGAAGTCCAGCTTGTCCGCCGGGATGATCACCGCGCTTGGATAGCGCGCCTTCAGCTTCGCGGCGAACAGCTTGGCGTCGCCGACGATGATCAGACTGGCCTTGGACGGATTCACCGCCTCGATCGCCGCAGCCTGGGCCTCGGCGGGGGTGACGGCGGCGGTCTTTTGCGTGAAGCGGCCGATCTCATCCAGCGGCACGCCGTTGATGGCGTAGTCGGTGAGCAGGTTGGCGAGGCCGGCGGAGGTCTCCACCTCGCGGCCGAAGCCGCCGATCAGCGCGGCCTTGCGCGGTTCGAGCTCGGATGCGGCGATGGGTTCGGCTCCGAGCTTCTTCGCCTCACCCATCAGCAGGTCCGCCACATCCACGGCGCTCTCGTTCTTGGTCTGGGCCGAGGCGGTGAACAGGCCGCCCTGCGCCCGCTCGTCCACCCGGCTGTTCGCGCCATAGGACAGGCCGCGCTTGACCCTGATCTCCTCGTTCAGACGGGCGGAGTAACCGCCGCCGAGCACGCCATTGGCTACCTCGACCTTGTAGTAGTCGGGGTTGGACCGCTTGATCGACGGCGCGACGACGACGACGGCCGCCTGGCCCGAGCCCGGCAGGTCGATGACGGTGACGCTGGGCGCGGCAAGGCGGACGGGGGATTCGCCGGACGCCGTCACCGTGTCGGTCTTCCAGGCGCCGAAGTTCTTTTCGGCCAGGGCGAACGCGTCGTCCGGGGCGATGTCGCCGGTGATGACCAACACCGCTTTGGAGGGCTGAAAGGCGGCCCTGTAGCTGGCCACCACCTCGTCGCGGGTCATCGCATTGACCGAAGCGGGCGTTCCGCCGGAGGTCTGGCCGTAATAGCCCGAGCCGAACACCACCTTGGACGCGACCATGCTGGCCACGCCGCCGGGCTGCTTCAGCAAGACCTGCAAGGCGTTGAGCTTCTGGGTGCGCTTGCGCTCCAGTTCGTCGGCCGCCAGGGTCGGGCGCTGCACCACGTCCGCCATGATCGGCAGGGTGTGGGCGAACTCCTTGGACAGCACGGTCAGAACCACGCGCGACTGATCATAGCCCGCACCGGCGCCGATGGCGCCGCCCGCCGCCTCGACCTCGGCCGCGATGTCCTCGGCGGAGCGCCCGGCGGCGCCTTCGGTGAGCAGCGAGGCCATCATGGCGGTGGCGCCGGCCTTGGCGTCGTTCGCCGCGCCGGAGACCACGGACAGTTCGGCGGTGACGATGGGCGCGGCGCTGGTGCGGGCGACGATGACGCGCAGGCCGTTTGCCAGGGTACGCTCGGCCATGACCGGCGGCGCGACAGCGAGCGGTGCGGTGGGCTTCGGCTCCACGGTGGGCAGGCTTGTGGGGGCGGGTGGCGCGATGGCGCCGCCGGCCAAGGGCGTGCCGATGGCGTCGAGCGCGGCGGTGTCGTCCGCTATGGGCGCGCCTTTGGGGCGCTCGCTCTCGGCGCGATAGGTGATGGTCACGCGGCGGTCGGGGGCCAGATAGGTGTTGACCACGCGTGTGACGTCGGCGGACGTCACGGCCAGGATATCGGCGATGTCGGTATTGGCGCGGGCCGGATCGCCCTCTACCACGGTATTCTGACCAAGCTCGACGCCGCGGCCGAGGATGGTCTCGCGGCCCTTGAGCTCGGCGGCCAGGATCTGGTTCTTGGCCCGCTCCAGTTCGGCGGCGGAAGGTGGCGTAACGCGCAGCTTGGCCAGATCATCGAGGATGGCTTTCTCCCCCTCGGCCGGGGTGTGGCCCTCGGACATGACGGCGCCGGCATAGAAGAGACCGGGCTGCTGGGATTGCCCGGCGTCGGAGAAGGTCTGCTGGGCGATCTGGGACTGGTAGACCATGTCCCGATAGAGGCGCGAGGACTTGCCGGTCGTCAGCACGGCATCGAGCACCTGTAGCGCCGGGATATCCGGGCTCTTGGCCTCGGGAACCAGCCAGGTCATTGCGACGGCGGGCAGGGGCACGGTGGGGCCATAGGTATCCACCGTCTTGGAGCCGGTGCGCGGCGGCTCCTTGATGGTCACGCGAGGCAGGGGCGCGGCGGGGTTCTGGATCGCGCCGAAGTCCGCGTCGATCCAACGATTCAGCTCCGCCTCGTCATAGTTGCCGACGATCACCAGGGTGGCGTTGTCCGGCCGATAATAGGTGTCGTGGAAGTTCTTAACGTCCGCCAGGGTCGAGGCGTCGAGATTGGCGATGGAGCCGATGCCGGGGCGCTTGTAGGGGTGGACGGTGTAGGAGTTGATGGGAATGCCAAGGGCGTAAAAGCGGCCATACGGGTCGGCAAGCACGCGCTGGCGCAACTCCTCCTTCACCACGTCGCGCTCGGACTTGAAGTTAGCCTCGTCAACCTTCAGCGAGCTCATCCGCTGCGCTTCGGCCCACAGCAGGACCTTCAGGTGGTTGGCGGGGACCAGCTCGTAATAGTCGGTGAAGTCGTCGGCGGTGGAGGCGTTATTCTCCCCGCCCACATCCTCGGTCAGCCGGTCCATGTGCTCGGCCGCCATGTCGCGGGTGGCCTTGAACATCATGTGCTCGAACAGGTGGGCGAAGCCGGAGCGACCCTTGGGATCGTCCTTGGAGCCGACGCCGTACCAGACCTGGACGGTGACATTGGGCGTGGTCTTGTCGAGTGCGGTGAGCACCCGCAGGCCGTTGCCCAGGCGGCGCTCCTTGAAGGGGATCGGTGGGACAGGATTGACGGCTTCAGCACCGGCGGGCGCGGCCAGAGTCGGCGTCGCCATCAGGGGCGCCAGGGCGGCGCAGCTCAGCAGCGCGATAAGGATGGTTGCGCGGGTCGTCTCGGGGGTGTTTGGGCGGATCATCTTGGCCTTCCAGAACGCGCCTAAAATCAGTAGCCGGACCGTTATCACGGACCCGGACAGCCGTTTCTAAACTTTCGGTCATGCTCGTCCGCGTCAGCCGATGGCGTTGCGGCAGGCGGCCGCCATGGCGAAGGGGGTCAACGCGGCGGCTCCCAACGCATAGGCGGCGAGGAAGGCCAGGGGCGGTTGCCAGGGCAGGCCCTGGGCCAGGGCGCTCACCGCCCCTGCACCGAAGATGATCGGCGGGGCGTAGAGCGGCAGCACGATCACCGCCACCAGCACCCCGCCGCGCTTGGCGCCCAGCGCCAGGGCCGCGCCGGCGCCGCCGAGGAAAGTCATGGCCAGTCCGGCCAGCAAAGCCGTCAGGACGATCAGCGGGGCGAGGGCGAGCGGTGCGCCCAGCGAGACGGCGATCACCGGTGACAACAGGGCCAGCGGCGCGCCGTTGGCCAACCACTGTGCGAGGGCCTTGATGGCCGCGGCTACCTCCAGCGGCGGGCCGCCGAGGGCGAGCAGATCCAGCGCCCCGTCGTCATAGTCACGCTCGAACATCCTTTCGAGCGAAAGCAGGCTCGCCAGGGCCAGGGCGGCGAAGGCGGCGCCGGTGGAGACAGCGGCCAGCCTTGACGGTTCTGCGCCCCCCGCCAGCGGCAGCAGGATCGCGGCGCCTGCATAGAAGGCGAGGGCGTTGAGCGGCCCGCCGCCCCGGCCCCAGGCTAGGGCCAGTTCGCGGCGGAACAGGGCGGCGGTTTTGCTCACGCCCCCACCTCGACCATCCGGTGCGGCACGGGCAAGGGGTCGTGGGCGGCGGCGAGGATCAGGCCGCCGCCTTGGAGGTGATGCGCCATCTGAACCCCCATGGCGGCGCGCCAGCGGGTGTCGAGGGGGGCGAGCGGCTCGTCGAGCAGCCAGAGGGATCGCGGCGCGGCCTTCAGCCGGGAGAGGGCGAGGCGCCGGCGCTGTCCTGCCGACAGCACCCGAACATCGAGGTCGAGCAGGGGTTTGAGGTCGTAGGTCTCGATGGCGTCGGCCCTATTCCCTGCTGCTCCCCCCAGCCAGTCGGCCCAGAAGGCAAACTCCTCCCCCGCTTTGCGCTGGGTCTTCAACCCGTCATGATGGCCGACGAAATGCAGATCGTTGCTCCGGGCCTCGTCCGGATCGCGCGCCTGGGCGTCTGCACCGAGGAACGCCACCGTCCCTGCATCGGCGCGCAGCAGGCCGGCGATGGCGCGCAGCAGGCTGGTCTTACCCGCCCCGTTGGCGCCCGCCAGCATCACCGCCTCGCCCGCCCGTACTTCCAGCGAAAGCCCGTCGAAAAGGCGCCGCACGCCGCGCGACAGGGACAGGTTTTGGATGGCTATACTTGCGATCAATTCGCGACTAGCCCGCCGCTATCGACCTGTTCACAAACCGGGGCTAAGACACGCCCGCCCACGCGGGACAACCGCTGCATCCAATTGTGGAAGGGGCCGCCGGACGCTGTGTGTCCTGCCGCCCTGTGCGCGATCCCGGTGGTGATGAGGAGACGATGCAAATGGCGTCCATCGACAGCTTGAAGACCCGCCGCGAACTCAAGGTCGGCGACAAGACTTATGCCTATTACAGCCTTAAGGCCGCGGAGGAAGCCGGTCTTGCCGGTGTGTCGCGCCTTCCGGCCTCGATGAAGGTGCTTTTGGAAAACCTGCTGCGCAAGCAGGACGACAAGTCGGTCAGCGAAAGCGACATCAAGGCGCTGGTCGCCTTCGTGGAAAACAAGGGCTCGGTCGAGCACGAGATCGCCTTCACCCCCGCTCGCGTGCTGATGCAGGACTTCACCGGCGTGCCCGCCGTGGTGGACCTCGCCGCCATGCGCGACGCCATGGGCGCCCTCGGCGCCAACCCCGACAAGATCAACCCGTTGAACCCGGTGGACTTGGTCATCGACCACTCGGTGATGGTGGACCACTTCGGTACGCCCCAAGCATTCGAGGAGAACGTGGACCGCGAGTATGAGCGCAACGGGGAGCGTTACCGCTTCCTGCGCTGGGGCTCCTCCGCGTTCGACGATTTCCGCGTGGTGCCGCCCGGGACCGGCATCTGCCACCAGGTGAACCTGGAATACCTCGCCCAGACGGTCTGGACCGGCAAGGATGAGGAGGGCGAGGTCGCCTATCCCGACACCGTGGTCGGCACCGACAGCCACACCACCATGGTCAACGGCCTCAGCGTACTCGGCTGGGGTGTCGGCGGGATCGAGGCTGAAGCCGCCATGCTCGGCCAGCCCATCCCCATGCTCATCCCCGAGGTGATCGGCTTCAAGCTCTACGGCCACATGCCGGAGGGCGCCACCGCCACCGACCTCGTGCTCACCGTTACCCAGATGCTGCGCAAGAAGGGCGTGGTCGGCAAGTTCGTCGAGTTCTTCGGCGAGGGCGTGCCGAACCTTACCCTCGAAGACCAGGCGACCATCGCCAACATGGCCCCCGAATACGGCGCCACCTGCGGCTTCTTCCCGGTCAGCCAGTCGACCATCAACTACCTGTCCCAGACCGGCCGTACGCCCGAGCGCGTGGCGCTGGTGGAAGCCTATGCCAAGGAACAGGGCCTGTGGCTCGATCCGGAAGCCGAGCCGGTGTTCACCGACACCCTGGAACTCGACCTTTCCATGGTCGTGCCGTCCATCGCCGGCCCCAAGCGCCCGCAGGACCGGGTGCTGCTGACCGACGCCGCCACCGCCTTCATGTCGTCCCTCGCCGGCGAGTTCGGCAAGGCCGGGCATGAAACCGCCCGCGTGGCGGTGAAGGGCGAGAACTTCGACCTCGGCCATGGCGATGTGGTGATCGCCGCCATCACCTCCTGCACCAACACCTCCAACCCCTCGGTGCTCATCGCCGCCGGCCTCGTAGCCCGCAAGGCGCGCGCCAAGGGTCTGACCGTCAAGCCGTGGGTGAAGACCTCGCTGGCGCCCGGCTCCAAGGTGGTCACCGACTACCTGACAAATGCTGGCCTGCAGGAAGACCTCGACGCGCTGGGCTTCAACCTGGTGGGCTATGGCTGCACCACCTGCATCGGCAATTCCGGCCCGCTGCCGCAGCCGATCTCGGACACCATCAATTCCGACGACCTCGTCGCCTGCAGCGTCCTGTCTGGCAACCGCAACTTCGAGGGGCGTGTGAACCCCGACGTGCGGGCCAACTACCTCGCCTCCCCGCCCCTGGTGGTGGCCTACGCCCTGGCCGGTTCGATGCAGAAGGACCTCTATGCCGAGCCCCTGGGCCATGACGCCGACGGCGCGCCGGTCATGCTGCGCGATATCTGGCCGACCAATGAAGAAATCGCCGCCATCCAGCGCGAGGCGGTGACCAACGCCCTCTTCACCAAGCGCTATGCCGACGTGTTCGACGGCGACAAGCACTGGCAGGGCATCAAGGTCGCCGGCGGCCAGACCTATGCCTGGGATTCAGGTTCGACCTATGTGCAGAACCCGCCCTACTTCAAGGACATGAAGATGACCCCGGATGCGGTCACCGACATCCAGGAAGCGCGGGTGTTGGCGATCTTCGGCGACTCCATCACCACCGACCACATCTCGCCCGCCGGCAACATCAAGGCCTCTTCGCCCGCCGGCCAGTACCTGCTCGAGCGTCAGGTCCGTCAGGACGATTTCAACGGTTATGGCGCGCGGCGTGGCAACCATGAAGTGATGATGCGCGGCACCTTCGCCAACATCCGCATCCGCAACCGGATGACCCCGGACATCGAGGGCGGGGTCACCAAGCACTTCCCCTCCGGCAAGACCATGCCGATCTATGATGCGGCCATGCAGTACGAGGCCGAGGGCCGGCCGCTGGTGATCTTCGCCGGCAAGGAATACGGCACCGGCTCCTCGCGCGACTGGGCCGCCAAGGGCACCAAGCTGCTGGGCGTGCGCGCGGTGATCTGCGAAAGCTTCGAGCGCATCCACCGCTCCAACCTCGTGGGCATGGGCGTGCTGCCGCTGCAATTCATCCATGACGGCTGGCAGCGCCTCGGCCTCACCGGCGAGGAGATCATCACCATCCGCGGCCTCGCCACGGTGCAGCCCCGCCAGGAACTGCTGGTGGAGATGTTCCGCCCGTCGGACCACAAGGTGGCGCGCTTCTACGTGCGCTGCCGCATCGATAACAAGACGGAGCTCGAATACTATAATTCGGGCGGCGTGATGCCCTACGTGCTGCGCAACCTGGCGCGGGCCGATCAGCCCGCCATGGCCGCGGAATAGGCTCACGAAACGGTGAGGCGCGGGCTGGGGAGAGCAGGCTAAGGTGCGGCGGATGAACCATCGGACGCCCGCGCTGCTCGCCCTTGCCGGGACATCACTGGCTTGCGCCGCGCTGCTCCTGCCTTCGGCAGGCTCGGCGCGGGTGCGCCATCATCGGCCGGCGGTCGTGCGCCCCGTGCTGGTGGAGCTCTACACCGCACAGGGTTGCGAAGGCTGCCCGCAGGCGGACCTCGCGCTCGGCGAACTGGCCAAGAGGAAGGGCGTCGTCGCCCTGACCTTCTCGGTGGATATCTGGGACTATACCGGTTGGTCGGATACCTTCGCCCAACCCGAGTTCACCGCGCGCCAGCAGGCCTACGTCAAGCGCATGAAACTGCGCGAGATCTATACGCCCGAGATCGTCGTCGATGGCGCGGCCGAGGCCGCAGGCTCGGACAAGGATGCCGTGGCCACGCTCATCGACAAGGCCGGCAAGGTGGCTCTCGTCGGCCCCAGGGTCACGCTCAACCGCGATGGCGACAAGGTTTCCGTCGCCGCGGCGCGGGCATCCGGCGCCGCCGAAGTCTGGCTGGTGCGCTATGACCCGAAGCTTCGGGAGGTGAAGGTCAAGGCCGGCGACAACAAGGGCAAGACTGTCATCGTCGCCAACGCGGTGAAGGAACTGGTCAGGCTCGGAGTGTGGCGTGGCAAGGCCAAGCATTACGACCTGCCCGACGCCACCGCTGACGGTCTGAAGACCGTGGTCCTGGTGCAGGGCATCCGCGGCGGCCGGGTCATGTCGCTTGGTAAGAACTGACCACCCGCTTCACCGCCGGCGATCGCGCACAAAAGAGCCCGCGCGGTAGAGGGGCGACCGCGCGGGCTCATTTCCGACCTGGGTCGGGGGAGGGGGTGTCGGCCGACCGGCCACCGATCCGGGGGGCTGGGGGGGCTGTTCAGGATCCAGGATCAGCAGTTGTTCCCGATCGACCGACGATGTCGTTATCGAGGGGCGATGGGGCGCGTCCGCGACCGGAATGAGACCATTTCGCGACTTTTTCATTCAGTTTCGACGGGCCGGATTAATGGGCGTTGCGGGCTCTTTCCCTCGCCCCTCCGTGCGCTAGATTTGTGACGATGAGTGTCGATCCGTTTTCCCCATCAGCACCGGATCAGGGACCCCGGCCCGGCCCCGTCTTCTTCGAGCGATCGGAGCTGAACCAGATCCTGCGCCTGTACGGCCGGATGGTCGCTCAGGGCGAGTGGCGCGACTACGCCATCGACAGTGACAAGGACAGTTGCGCCTTCTGCGTCTTCCGCCGCACCTCCGAGGCGCCGCTTTACCGGATCGAAAAACGCCCCGCTCTTGCCCGTAAGCAGGGCGCCTGGGCGGTGCTCGCGCCCGGCGCCGTCATCCTGCGCCGTGGACACGAGCTCGACCAGGTGCTGAAGTTGTTCGACACCCGCAAGTTTCGCGTCGTGGAATAGCTTCCAAGCAAAAGGCCCGGGATCGCTCCCGGGCCTTCGCATTTCTTGGCAGAACTGGCTGTTAGCGGCGACCGCCGAACAGCGACAGCAGCAGCTGGAAGATGTTGATGAAGTCCAGATAGAGGTTCAGCGCCCCGAAATTGGTGGCGGTGGCCATGCCCAGCGTGTCGCCCTGCACCTGATAGTAGGTCATCTTCAGCTTCTGGGTGTCGTAGGCGGTAAGGCCGGCGAAGATGCCCAACATGATCAGCTGAACCATGAACTGCATCATGCTCGAGTGAAGCAGGAAGACGTTCAGCAGCGACAGGGCGATCATGCCCCACAAGCCCATGATCAGGAACGAACCCATCCCGCTCAGGTCGCGCTTGGTGGTGTAGCCAACCAGGCTCAATGCGCCGAAGGCGGTGGCTGTCACCAGGAAGGATGTGGCGATGGAGGTCGAGGTGTAGATCAGCGCATCGACGCCGAGGCCCGCACCGAGCAGCGAAACCACCACCCAGTAGAAAACGCCCGAATTGCGCGCGGTGACGTTGCGCATGGCGAAGCTGCCGACCAAGACCACCACCAACGGCGCCCACATCAGGCCCGTGCCGAGCAGCGTCGGGGTGACCCGACCGAACTCGTTGCGCACGAACAGATATTCCACCACAGGCGCGTGCGATGTGACCCATGCCAGCACCGCCGACAACACGAGGCCGAGGGCCATCTTATTGTAGACGCCGAGCATGAAGGCGCGGAGGCCCGCGTCGACGGCCATATCCGCGCGGGCGGGCGCCGGTTGGCCCCAGATACCGCGGTTGAAATCGCTCATGGCGATGAAGTCCCTTTTCAAGAAGCCACAATGGCTTTCCACGAAAATATCGTGCGCCCTTGATGACAAAGCAAGGCTGAGGCGGAATGTGGGCGCATGAGCGCAATTCTTTATCCCGTGGCCGAGACGGCGGATCAGGCGCTGCACGCTCCACTGGCCTTCGCCGAACGGGAGCGGGAGGCGGTGCAGGCGGCGGGTGGGGCGGTGACGTTCGTTTCCGAAGCTGTGGGGCCGGCATTCGTCAGCGAAGCGGCGGCGGAGGACGCCTATCGCGGTAAGGGGCTCCTGCCGGGGGAGTGGCGCTCTCTGCGTCCCGTGATCGAGGGCAGGTCCGCGCCCCTCCGCAAGCCGGTGAATTTGGATGGCCGGCGCTGGCCGGAGCCCAAGGCGCCAGCTTCTCCCACCCTGTGGCGACTCTCGATCAGCTATTGGCGCGTGACGCGCGAGGATGGCGTTAGGCTTCCGACGGAGGCTGCGCGACGACTGCGCCGCGACCCCGCCGCCGAGGGGCTCGATACGCGCGCGCTGCAGGCGCTGGCCCGTCAGCCGCTTCGCCCGGCCCGCCCGCAGCAGGCGCTCGACATCGGCCTGTTCGAGGTGCGCCTGCCCGAGGACCCCGACCGGATCGTGCCGGACGAATAGCCTCCGTCCCGGCCCGCGTGCTAAAGCGGCGCATGCCCACCGACGCCCTGCCGCCCGATGAAGATGCACCGCCCGTCGCCCCCTATGCTGCGCCGGGCAAGGTGCTGAGTCCCGCCGCCATGCGCGCGCTGGAGGAGGCGGAGGCGCGCCGACAGGCCGAGGCCCAGGCGCAGCTTCCCACCGAGGATGGGGGTCCGCGCGGGCTGGAGCCCACCCGCTTCGGTGACTGGGAGCGCAAAGGGCTGGCGGTGGACTTCTAGTCGATCAGGCGCGGCGCCCGGCGTCACAGAACCGTCGCCTGCCCGAGGGTTGCCCCCTCGAAATTTCGAGGCTAAGGCCGGATCGACGAACGCAAACCGCACCGCCATAGCGCCACGCCGCGCACCAACCAGAGGAGGGGCCCTTGGCCACATTTCGCCCCACCCTGACCGGCTTTGCGGACCTGAAGAACCTCTCCCGCCGCTATCGGCCCAACGTCTTCGACATCGTCATCTTCGCCCTGGTGTTCGGCGCCCTGGCCCTGATCGCCATCGGTGGACGCCAGACGCTGAAGCCGCTGACCGCGCCCAACGTCTTCATCAGCCTCGATCCCTGGGTCCTGCCCAACTACGCCTTGCGCACCATGCTGCGCATGTTCGCCGCCATGGGGCTGTCGCTGCTCTGCACCTTCGTGTTCGGCGCCTGGGCGGCGAAGAGCCGCCGCGCGGAGATGGTCATTGTGCCCTTCATCGACGTGATGCAGTCGGTGCCGCCCCTGGCCTTCCTGCCGCTCACCCTCGTCTTCTTCCTGGGCCTCGCCCCCGGACAGATCATCGGCGCCGAACTGGCCTCCATCTTCCTCGTCTTCACCAGTCAGGCCTGGAACATGGTCTTCTCCATGTACCATTCGTGCCGGACCATTCCGCGCGACCTGAAGGACCTGTCGGACTCCATGCGGCTGGGCGCCTGGCGCCGGTTCTGGGCGCTGGAGGCTCCCTATGGCGCGCCGAGCCTGATCTGGAACGCCATGATGTCCATGTCCGGCTCCTGGTTCTTCGTGGTGGCGTCCGAGGCCTTCTCCGTCGGCAATACCAACATCGCCCTGCCCGGCGTCGGTTCCTACGTGGCGCTGGCGGTGGAGAAGCATAATTTCGGCGCCATCGGCTGGGCGGTGCTGACCATGCTGCTGGTGATCCTGGCCACCGACCAGCTTGTGTTCCGCCCCCTCGTCGCCTGGTCCGAGAAATTCAAGGTCGACAGCCAGCAGTCGGACGAGCCGGCCACCTCCTGGGTGCTGAATCTGCTGCAAAGAGCCGAGCTGTCGCGCCGCCTGTTCCGTCCCGTCGGCCGCGTGCTCGCCTCTCTCGCCAGCATCCGTTTCGGTCGGCCCATCGAAGCGCCGGCGGCGGTGCGGAACGCGCTTTCCAGCCGTACGGTGGATTGGGCCTGGTATGGCCTGTTGACCGTGGCGGGCGCCGTCTCCCTGTGGCGGGCGGTGACCTTCATCGGCGGCGCGGTGGGTTGGCCGGAGGTGGGTTGGGCCGCCTGGCTCGGGGCCATCACCCTCTTCCGCGTCTTTATCCTGGTCCTCATCGCCAGCGTGATCTGGGTGCCGATCGGCGTGTGGATCGGCCTGCGCCCGCGCCTCGCCGCCGCCGTCCAGCCCATCGCCCAGATCCTCGCCGCCTTCCCGGTGAACCTGTTCTTCGGCGTGGTGGTGGCCGGTATCGTCGCCTTCCACCTCGTGCCCGATATCTGGCTGTCGCCACTCATGATCCTCGGCACCCAGTGGTATATCCTGTTCAACGTGGTGGCGGGCGCGTCCATCTTCCCCGGCGACCTGCTCGAAGCGGCGGCCTCCCTGCGGGTGAAGGGCTGGGCCTGGTGGCGTAAGGTGATCCTGCCCGGCATCTTCCCGGCCTACGTCACCGGCGCCATCACCGCCGTGGGCGGGTCTTGGAACGCCTCGGTGCTCGCCGAAGTGGCCGTATGGGGCCAGACCAAGGTCGAGGCGCACGGGCTCGGCGCCTATATCGCCGACGCCTCCGCGAAGGACGATCTGCACCGGGTCCTGCTGGGGTCGGTAGTGATGGCGGTCTACGTGGTGTTGTTCAACCGGCTGTTCTGGGAGCCGGTGTTCGCCTGGGGCGCCAAGCGCCTGCGGGCCGAGTAGGAGGCGTCCATGGCTGATCTCGCTCCCACCAAAGCGCGCGGTTCGCGCGGCGCGGAAACCCTGCTCGAGGTCAAGGGCATCCGCCAGACCTATCCACGCGGAAACGCCGATCACCTGCTGGTGCTCGAAGGGGTGAACCTGGAGCTGAAGGCTGGCGAGATCGTCGGCCTGCTCGGCCGCTCCGGCGCCGGCAAGTCGTCCCTGCTGCGCATCATCGCCGGGCTGAACCGGCCCACGGGCGGCGAGGTGACCTGGCGCGGACGGCCGCTCAAGGGACCGACCGAGGACATCGCCATGGTGTTCCAGTCCTTCGCCCTGTTCCCCTGGCTGTCGGTGCTAGGTAATGTGGAGCTTGGGCTGGAGGCGCTCGGACTGCCCGAGTCCGAGCGACGCACCCGCGCCCTGCAGGCCATCGACCTGATCGGCCTCGACGGTTTCGAAAACGCCTATCCCAAGGAACTGTCCGGCGGGATGCGACAGCGGGTCGGCTTCGCCCGCGCCATGGTGGTGCAGCCCGAGCTCCTGCTGATGGACGAGCCCTTCTCGGCCCTGGACGTGCTCACCGCGGAGACCCTGCGCACCGACCTGATCGACCTGTGGATGGAGGGGCGGCTGCCGCTGCGCTCGATCCTGATGGTCTCGCACAATATCGAGGAAGCGGTGCTGATGTGCGACCGCATCATTATCTTCGCCGCCAATCCGGGCCGGGTCGCCGCCGAGATCCGGATCAATCTCAAACACCCTCGCTCGCGGGACGACGCCCGTTTCCGCGCGCTTGTGGACGAGGTCTATATCCGCCTGACCAAGCCGTTCGAGCAGGCGGGGACCAAGCCGGGTCAGGGCGCCGCCACGGTCGCCGGCGGCATCGGCATGATCCTGCCGGATGTATCGCCCAACGCCATGGCCGGCATGCTGGAGACCCTCGCCGGAGACCAGTTCAAGGGCAAGGCCGACCTTCCCGAGCTCGCGGACGAACTCACCATGGAGATCGACGAGCTGTTTCCGCTCACAGAAACCCTGCAGCTTTTCGGTTTCGCCGAGGTGGCGGAGGGCGACATCCGCCTCACGGATGCTGGGCGCCACTTCGTCGTCTCCGACGTGGACCAGCGCAAGCTCATCTTCGGCGAGCGCCTGCTGGCCCGCGCGCCCATAGCATCCCTGATCCGCCGGGTGCTGGACGAACGCCCCACCCACCGCGCGCCCTATCGCCGGTTCTCCGAGGAGTTGGAGGACTTCATGAGCGAGGAGGCCGCCGACGAGACCCTGAGCGCTGTCGTCACCTGGGGCCGCTATGCCGAGGTGTTCGCCTATGACGAGCAGAGCCAGAATTTCAGCCTCGAAAACCCCGAATAGGCCGGAGCCCAGGCAAGAATTTCCCCTCGCGGACAAGGTTACAAATCGGACACTTTTATCCGTGCGCCTTGGTGTTAGAGGTTAACCCAACCGCCGGAGGGGGCCTTCGGCGCGACCTTTGCCTTTCTTGTTCCGGGAATTCTCCTCAAATGAATAAAATCGCCTGGCTGGCCGGTGTGGCCACCGCCTGCCTACTCACCACTTCCGCTTTCGCTGCCGACACACCGGCGCCGAGCCTGGCCAGCCCGCACTACGGGACGTGGGGTTTCGATCCCGCCGCCATCGACAAGGCGGTCAAGCCGGGCGACGACTTCTACGAATACGCCAACGGCAATGCGCTGAAGACGATGGAAATTCCGTCCGACCGCACCCGCTTCGGCAATTTCGACGTGCTGAGCGTGTTGTCCGAAAACCGAGTCCACAAGATCCTCGACGATGCGGCGGCCAAGCCGAGCGACGCCCGCGAAGTCAAGATCGGCGCCTATTATAAGGCCTTCATGGATGAGCCTCGCATCGAGAAGCTGGGCGCCGCCCCGCTGCAGAAGGATCTGGACAAGGTCCGTGCGCTGAAGACCCACGAAGACCTCGCCGCCTTCATGGGCACGAGCTATCACGGTGCGGCCGACAGCATCTTCGGCGGCGGCATCGGCGCCGACGCCAAGGATCCGACCCACTATGCTTTCCAGATGGGCACCCGTGGCATCGGTCTGCCGGACAAGGACTATTACCTGAAGCCGAACTTCGCCGAGACCAAGGCCAAGTATCAGGCTTATGTCGCCCAGATGCTGACCCTGGCCGGCTGGCCAGAGCCTGAAGCGAACGCCAAGGCCATCGTCGCCTTCGAGACCAAGATGGCCGAGGCCAGCTGGGACCGGGCCGAGCGCCGGAACCGCGACAAGACCTATAATCCCACCACGCCGAAGGATCTGCCCGCGTATGCGCCGGGCTTCGACTGGAACCGCTACTTCGCCGCCGTGGACGTGCAGGGGCTCGATAAGGTGATCCTGTCGGACAACACCGCCTTCCCGACCAAGGCCAAGATCTTCGCCGAGACCCCGGTGGAGACCCTGAAGGCCTGGGAAGCTTTCCATATGGCGGACGAGGCGGCCCCGCTGCTGTCCAAGCCCTTCGTCGACGCCCGCTTCGAGTTCCGCTCCAAGATCCTGGCGGGCCAGCCCGAGCAGGCTCCGCGCTGGAAGCGCGCGGTCGGCGCAGTGAACGGCGCCCTCGGCGAGGCGGTGGGCGAGGAATACGTGAAGCGTTACTTCCCGGCCTCAGCCAAGGCGCAGATGCTGGAGCTCGTCGGCAATATCAAAGTCGCCCTGCACCACCGTATCGAAGGCCTGGAATGGATGAGCCCGGCCACCAAGGCCAAGGCGCTCGACAAGCTCGACCACTTTACCGTCAAGATCGCCTATCCGGATCAGTGGCGCGACTATTCGGCCCTGACCGTCAGCGCTGACGACCTCTATGGCGACGTGAAGCGCTCGCGCGATTTCGAATGGAAGCGCGACGTGGCCCGCTTCCACGGCCCGGTGGATCGCAAGGAATGGGGCATGACCCCGCAGACCGTGAACGCCTATTACAACTCGACCATGAACGAGATCGTGTTCCCATCCGCCATTCTGCAACCGCCCTTCTTCGACCCCAAGGCCGACCCGGCGGTGAACTATGGCGGTATCGGCGGCGTGATCGGGCACGAGATCAGCCACGGCTTCGACGACCAGGGCCGTAAGTCCGACGGCATGGGCCGCCTCACCGACTGGTGGACCGCCGAGGACGCGGCCAAGTTCAAGGAACGCACCGATCGCCTCGGCGCGCAGTACTCCGCGAACCACCCGCTGCCGAGCCATCCGGATGAGCACATCATCGGCGCCAACACCATGGGCGAGAACATTGGCGACATGGGCGGCATCAACCTCGCCCTCGACGCCTATCACGCCTCGCTGCACGGCAAGCCCTCGCCCGTGATCGACGGGTTCACCGGCGACCAGCGCGTCTTCCTCGCCTGGGCCCAGGTCTGGCGCGCCAAGATCCGCGACAACGCGCTGATCCAGCAGCTGCACACCGACCCCCACTCGCCCTCCACCGCGCGGGTGAACGAGGTCGTGCGCAATGTGGACAGCTGGTACACCGCATTCAACGTGAAGCCGGGCGAGAAGCTCTACCTCGCCCCCAAGGACCGCGTTCACATCTGGTAGGCGCCGTTCGTCCGCGCGCGGACCGACAAAGCCGGCCTCATCCTGGGCTTAAGGGTGGGGCCGTTTTTGCTGTCTCGGGGGTTGCCGCCCCTTCGACAAGCTCAGGATCAGGCGAAACTTACGCGCTTGCGCTCCCTCATCGCAGACGCATAGTCGCGGCATGAGCGACCCCGCCGACCTCGACGAGCAGACCGCCGCCGTGCTGGAGGCGCTGAAGCCGCGCCGCCGCGCCCGCCCGCGCCTGGCCGAACCCCTACGCGACGCCCGCGACCAGGAGGTGGACACCCCTTACGGACCGGTGATGGCCTGGCGGCTCGACCCATTCTCAGGCTTTGGGGACTCGTCCGGCGCAGCGCCCGCCACCCTGCTGGTCCATGGCTGGGAGGACGACAACGCCCTTTGGAGTCCGCTGATCGACCTGCTGCAGGAGGCCGGCCGGCCGGTGGTGGCCCTCGACCTGCCGGGGCACGGCTTTTCCCCGGCGGAGGGCTGCTCGGTGGGCCGCGCTGCGGCCGCGGTCCGCTCGGTGGCTGAAGCGCTGGGGCCGGTGGACACCCTCGTGGCCCATTCCTTCGGCTGCCCGGTCTCGACCCAGGCCATCGCGGACGGAATGAAGATAGACCGCGCGGTGCTGATCGCCACCGGCTGGCCCGCCGGCGCCAACTCCACACGGTGGACTCGCATACAGGAGGCCCTCGGCGTGGACGACGCGGCTATTGAACGGGCCCAGGCGATCGCAGCAGAAGCCGACAGGGAATTTCCGCCCTTCGACTATCTCGCCCTCGCCGGACGGATGACCGCCAAGGCCCTGTTCATCCACTCCCTCGACGACGACGGAACCGAGCCCGACCGCAGCCGCGACCTCGCCGACGTGTGGCCCGGCGCCGGTCTGCAATGGACCGACGGCCTCGGCCACCGCCGCATCGCGCAAGATGCCGCCATCCTGCAGGGCGTTGTGGAGTTCGTAGTCAGAACTAACTGGCTTAGTTATTAGCTGATACTACTTCAGATCTTTTCGTGTCAAAATCATTTACCAATTCTTCGATCTTTTGAGCAACTGCACGAAGCATTGGGGCGATCTGACGAGCCGCTTCTGACTCTACCGAAATATAAGATGCCTCTTTTTTGGAATCTTCAATGACAACGCTCCAATGGAATATGTTATTTAGATCAATTCCAGCCCGCTCTAATTCGCACGAAATCATATATGTCACTAGATAATATCCCGGCTTTCCTGGAGATCCTACAGTGTTTATAGTTACATTTCCCTCTCTTTTGTTGGTTGGCGGTATGGGTTCGATTTCTTTGTTATAGGTAACTTGTCCGAATCCAAATTTAACATCTTTTAGAACAGTCATTGGTGAATCCCTTCGGTGCTGTAGCGCTCAAGCACTGCTTCTAAAAAGCTATATAATACCAAGCTTGACGAGTCGAACATAAGCGGAACAGAGTGGCGTCGATGCCTGCCGAAGCCGCTGTCATTCTCGATTTCGCGCCTGTACCTGTGGGGCGGCCGGCGGTGACGCTGGAGGTGACTCGAGGGGCGGCGCGGCTGCTGATCGGACTGGGTTTCGCGCCTCTTGCCGAGGTTTGCCTGCCCAATGGGCGGCGGGCGGACCTCATGGCGCTCGGCCCGCGCGGCGAGGTGGTGATCGTCGAGGTGAAGTCCTCGCTGGAGGATTACCGCGTCGACCGTAAGTGGGGCGAGTACGCGCCCTATTGCGAGCGGTTCTATTTCGCCGTGGCGCCGGAGTTCCCACGCCACGTGCTGGCTCAAGGGCCCGGCCTGATCGTCGCCGACGGCTTCGGTGGCGCCATTCTCACCGACAGCCCGCACATCCCCCTCGCCCCCGCCCGTCGCAAGGCCCTGACCCTGGCCTTCGCCCGGCTGGCGGCCATGCGGGCGGCGCCTCTGTAGCGGGCCGGGGGCGGTGCCCCGCCGGCGCTTGTTTCGGCGCGAAAATCGGGTTTCGTCAGGGGTAGCTTATGGTCGGTGCAGAAGGTGCAGGCGCCCGGCGACAGGACTTGGTCGATAACCCCCGTCGATAAGATCACGGTCGATAAGGTGTACTCGCCGCGAAAAGCGACAGCGAGATCCGCCAGACGCTACAGGGCCGCCTTCGCCGCCAGCCGCTTCGGCGCGATCGTGGACCAGGCTTCGAACACGAGGGCCTTCAGTTCGACCTCGTCCAGGTCTTCGAGCCGGACAGAGCTCCAATGCACGGTGGCCACCTTGCAGGGCTGGAAGGTCTCGGGACGGATCTCGAACAACAGATCCTGATGGGCGCGGTCGAGCTTCAGGATGATGCGCCCCTGCCATTGCAAAGCGAAGCTCCGGCCACGAAAGCAGAAGTCCGGCTCGCCGTGGCTCGCGCGCTCCGTCGCCTCCGGAAGGCTGAGGGCGATGGCGCGCAGGGCGTCGAGGTCGGCCACGATCAGCCCGGCCGGCGCAGGTATAGGCCCTGGAAGCGGACATTGTGGCCGCCGCAGCTCTCGTTGTCCTGCACGACGAGGTAAGGACCGCGCCGATAGCCCCAGACGCGGCACTCCTCCTCGACATCGCCGACCTCGAAGCGCGGCCCGGCCAGGCGCACCGCGCCCACCACCTCGCCGATATTGGGCGCGAAACGCGAGGCCGGCACACCCTTGGGCGGCGCGCGGCTCGGCCAGACGGCGTCGCCGTCCACCACCAGCCTGCCCTTGGCGAGCTTGAAGGTCAGCCCGTCCTCGCCCTCGGCCCAGCGTCCCGCCAGGAACGTCGCATCGAGGGGCGCATAGGCCGGGGCGGGCGCCAGGGCCGCGTCCGGCACGAAACCGGCCGACGGCCGGCCGCCCGATCCGGCATAGACGCAGCGAAAGCCGGCCCGCGCCTGGGAGGCCAGCACCCCCTCCCCCGGCACGAGATAGGCTTTGCGGACGAAGGCGCAGCTATGGCCCGGCGCGCAGGGCTGGGCCTTATCCTGCAGATAGACGCGACCCTCGCGGGCGCCCGGCTTCACCGTCATCAGCGGTGCGGCGGCATAGGCGCCGTCATAGGTCAGGCAGGTATCGCGCGTCGGCGGCGCGACCACCGGCGGCAGAGCGGCGACCGCAGCGGCGAGCGCGGCGAGGATCACTTGGATCTACCGCGGCGCGCGCTTGGCCAGGATGCGCTGCAGGGTGCGGCGGTGCATGTTGAGGCGCCGGGCGGTCTCGGAGATGTTGTGACCGCACAGCTCATAGACCCGCTGAATATGCTCCCAGCGCACACGGTCGGCGGACATGGGGTTTTCCGGTGGCGGCGGGGCGCTACCGGCTGCCGCGAGAAGCGCACGGGCCACATCGTCAGCGTCGGCTGGTTTGGACAGATAGTCCACCGCCCCGGCCTTCACCGCGGCGACGGCGGTGGCGATGTTGCCGTATCCGGTGAGCATGACCACGCGTGCGTCGGGGCGCTCGGCCTGGATCACCTCGACAACCTGCAGGCCGTTGCCGTCTTCAAGCCTGAGATCGAGCACCGCATAGGCGGGCGCCTTCTGCTTAACCGCCTGCACCGCCTCGGCCACCGAGCCCACCAGCGTCACCTCGAACCCGCGCGATTCCAGCGCCCGGCCGAGGCGGGTGCGCAGGGGACCATCGTCGTCCATGACGAGCAGTGTCTTTTCCGGGAGGGCCGCGATGGCGGCGGAAATATCGGTCATAAAGACGACTCCCAGACGAACGATGCAGAACGGCGCTGACACATTGTCGCAGCCCTGCGCTGTCGTTCAAGGGTAATCGCGCGGAAAGGTTCCGACCACATCAGGGAGCGAGCCGGGATCAGGCGTCCTCGCGCGCCTCGATCTTGGTGCGTGGCCAGGTGGCGGTGATGCTGGCGCCCCCCACCTTGGCGTTGCCGAACTCAACGCGGGCGCCGGATCGTTCCAGCAAGGTCTTGGCGATGAAGAAGCCCAGGCCCATGCCATGGTGGTCGGTCCGCGAGCCCTCGCCGTGGCTGCGGGTGGTGATGTAGGGCTCGCCGAGCTTGGCCATCACGTCGGGCGCGAAGCCCGGCCCGTCGTCCTGGACCGTGATGGCGAGCAGGCGCTCGTCGTAATAGGCCGAGACCTCCACGGCGCTTTCGGCGAAGTCCACGGCGTTCTCCACGAAGGCCGTGAGGCCGTGCAGCACCTCGGCGCGGCGGCCGATTTCCAGGATTTCCACGCCCGGCGAGCACGTCACCTCAACATTGACGATGATGCCCACGTCGCGGTGCGGGTCGGCCACCTCGTCCAGCATCTGCGACAGGCCCATGCGCGAGTGGCGCTCATCTGCGGCGTCCGGCGAACGAGACAGCTTGCGCAGGATGTCACGGCATCGCTCGGCCTGCTGGATGAGCAGATCCACGTCCTCGGCCAGGGGCGTGCCGGGCTCGGCGCCGCGCGCCATCTCCTTGACGACCACCTGGATGGTGGCCAGGGGCGTGCCCAGCTCGTGCGCCGCGGCCGCGGCCAGGCCGCCCAGGGCCGACAGCCGCTGCTCGCGCGCCAGCACCGCCTGAGTGGCCGCCAGGGCGATCTCCATCCGCTGTGCCTCCGCCTGGGCCTGCCAGGCATAGATGGCCGTGAAGACGATGCCGACCGACGTCGCGATCATGTTCGCCATGTTGTACAGCGGCGGTAGATGGATCGGCGTGTCGAGATAGGGCAACGGCAGCGACCAGACGTTCATCAGCCCGACCAGAATCAAGGCGAGCGCGCCCACCGCGGCTGCGTAGCGGCTGTTGAGCGTGGCGGCCGCGACCACGACCGGCGCCACCAGCAGGATCGAAAAGGGGTTGGACAACCCGCCGGTCAGCGCCAGCAGCACCGACAGCTGTACGAGGTCGAAGCCGAGTTGAAGCACCGCTTCGCGCCCAGTGGCCAGGCGCCCGCCCGGCCAGGCCATGGAGATGGTCAGGTTCATCCAGGCCGCCGCGGCGATCACCGCCAGAGAGGGCAGGACGGGCATATGGTAGCCCATCAGCCCGCCGACACAGGCCACCGCCAGGGCCTGTCCGGCGATGGAGACCCAGCGCAGCACCACCAGCAGGCGCAGGCGCAGGCCGCGCCGGGCCAAAGCCCAGCCCCACATCTGCCCGGCCTCGGCGGCCACGTCGTCGGTGGCGCGCAGGCCCGCTTGCCAGCCCGCGCCGCCGGGCCTATCGCCGTCCGCCAAACCGTCGGCCTTCGCCTGCCCGAAGGGCCAGAACGTCAAAGCCGACAGCGAAGGTCTTGCCATGAAAAAGCCAGTCAAGGGGAAGCGGAACGGGACGCCCAACCATGCGCCGCGCGCCGGCAAAACGAAAGCCGGGGCCGTTGGCTCCGTCGTCGGGCTGATCGTAGCGGCGATGGTGGCCGCCGTGGGCTTGGGCGGCCTGATCTGGTGGGAGACGGGCCCGGCCCGCCCGCAGGGCGGCGCGGTCGCTTCGTCCGCCGGCGGCATCGGCGGGCGGTTTCAGATGATCGACCAGGATGGGCGATCTGTTGATCAGCACGTGCTTGACGGCCACTGGACGGCGGTCTTCTTCGGCTACACCTATTGCCCGGACGTCTGCCCGGCGACGCTGCAGGCCCTGGCGCAGGCGGCTAAACGACTCGGCCCCAAGGCGAAGAATCTGCAGGTGGTGTTCGTCAGCATCGACCCGGATCGTGATCATCCCAAGGAAATGAAAGCCTATATCGACGCCCAGGCCATCCCGGTGAAAACCGTGGGCCTGACCGGAACGCCGGCGCAGGTCGCGACCATCGCCAAGGTCTACAAGGTCTATTACGCCAAGGTCGGGACCGGGGCGGAATACTCCATGGACCACACGGCGGTGATCTATCTGATGGACCCCACGGGGCGGTTCGCCAGCCCGCTCACCCACGGCATGGCGCCCGACAGGATCGCCGCCGAGATTTCCCAAGCCCAGGCGGCCAGCTGAGCCGTAGGCCTAAAAGCCGCACCCGGACGCGGACTTGGCTGTTGCCGATTTGGCAACCGGGGTGTGTGATGCTGCGTTGCACACAAGCGCCCGTGAGGCGCGGCTCCGAGCAGGACCCTAATGCTCTATGCGATGAACGAATATGGCTACATGGCCGCCACGCCGCTTCGCGCCGCCGCGCGCGTGGCGCGGGACTTCTGGCGCTCGCCCCTGAACCCGGCGTCTGAGACGGCCATCGGTCGGACCCTGTTCGCCGCCTCCGACCTCTTCGCCAACGTCACCAAGCGCTATGGCAAGCCGGAGTGGCGGATCGACTCCACCACCGTCAACGGCAAGCCGGTGCGCGTGCGCCAGACCACCGTGTGGCAGTCGCCCTGGTGCCGCCTGCTACAGTTCGACCGCGACATGGGCGACATGCGCCGCGCCGGACGGATGGAATACGACCCGGCGGTGCTGATCGTGGCCCCGCTGTCAGGCCACTACGCCACCCTCCTGCGCGGCACGGTGGAGACCTTCCTGCCCGACCACGCCGTCTTCGTCACCGACTGGGTCAATGCCCGCGACGTGCCGATGATGGAGGGTCGCTTCGACTTCCACGACTATATCGACCACATCCGCGAAATGATCCGCGCCGTGGGCGGGCGTCCGCACGTGGTGGCCGTGTGCCAGCCCGGACCGCCGGTGATGGCCGCCGCCGCGCTGATGGCCGAGGATAACGAGGAAAGCCGGCCCGCCTCGATGACCTTTATGGGCTCGCCCATCGACGCCCGTCTGGCCCCGACGGTGACCAACAAGCTGGCGGAGGACCGCCCTTTCGCCTGGTTCGCCTCGAACATGATCCATACCGTGCCGGCGCCCTATCCGGGCGCCATGCGGCGGGTCTATCCAGGCTTCGTGCAGCTCTACAGCTTCATGTCCATGAACGCCGAGCGTCACCAGCAGGCGCACCAGCGCTATTTCCAGGACCTGGTCGAAGGCGATGGAAGTGCCGCGGAGAAGCACCTCGAATTCTACGACGAGTATCTGTCGGTGCTCGACCTGACGGAGGAATTCTACCTACAGACCATCGACATCGTGTTCCAACGCTACCTCTTGCCGCTCGGCCTGCTCGAGCATCGCGGTCGACCAGTGGACCTGAAGGCGATCCACGACATCGCTCTGATGACGGTGGAGGGCGAGCGGGACGATATCTCCGGCGTCGGCCAGACCCAGGCGGCGCACGGCCTGACCCCCAACATCCCCGAGGGGATGAAGGAGCTCTACGTCCAGCCCAAGGTCGGCCACTACGGCGTGTTCAACGGCAAGCGGTTCGAGGAGGAAATCTATCCCCGCCTCCGCCACTTCATCGCCAAGCACGACGCGGCCAACCACGCCCTGCTCCAGCACGCGGCGGAATAGAGCTCTATAATTTCCGCTCATCCCCGCGAAAGCGGGGACCCAGGCTTTTGTTGTTCAGACCGGATGCGGCCGCTCAAACTTGGGTTCCCGACTTCCGGGCAAGTGCGCCCGATTTAGCCTCCGCGCGATGCCTTCTCAGCCAGCCCCGACATACCCTCGCGGGCGGCCAGCTTGTCCGCCACCGCGTCCAGCGGCACGCCGCGGGCGGCGAGCAGGACCAGCCAGTGATAGATAAGGTCGGCGCTTTCGGCGGCTAAGCCGTCGGCATCCTGACCGACAGCGGCGATCACGGTCTCCACCGCCTCTTCACCGAACTTCTTGGCGGCCCGGGTCGGATCGGCCAACAGTTGGGCGGTGTAGGAGGCCGAAGCGTCGGCGCCCTTACGGGTCTCGATGGTGGCGGCGAGGCGGGCCAGCACCTCGGCGAAGCGGTCGGTGGCGTTCATGTGAGGCGCACCGGAAGGTGGGCGGCGGCCAGGGCCTGCTTGGCCTCGCCGATGCCGATCTCACCGAAGTGAAAGATAGAGGCGGCCAACACTGCATCGGCCCCGCCGGACTTCACCGCATCCACCATGTGGTCTGTGGAGCCCGCGCCGCCCGAGGCGATCACCGGCACCGTAACGGCGCCGCTGACGGCCTTCAGCAGCACCGTGTCGTATCCGTTCTTGGCACCGTCGCGATCCATGGAGGTGAGCAGGATCTCCCCCGCCCCCTTCTCCACCGCCAGGCGGGCGTATTCGACCGCGTCGATGCCGGTGTCCTTGCGGCCCCCGTAGGTGAAGATGTTCCAGCGGCCGGACTCGACCTGCTTTGCGTCCACCGCCGCCACCACCGCCTGGGAACCAAAGGCGTCGGCGCAGGCGGCGAGCAGGTCGGGGTTCTCCACCGCCGCCGTATTGATCGACACCTTGTCAGCGCCGGAGAGCAAGAGAGCGCGGGCGTCCGCCACCGTGCGTACGCCGCCGCCGACCGACAGGGGCATGAAACAGACCTCGGCGGTGCGGGCGATCACCTCGTGGATCGGGCGGCGGCCCTCGTGGCTGGCGGTGATGTCGAGGAACATCAGTTCGTCCGCCCCGGCGGCGTCATAGGCCTGAGCCTGCTCAACCGGATCGCCGGCGTCGCGCAGGGCCAGGAACTGCACCCCCTTGACCACGCGCCCGTCCTTCACGTCGAGGCAGGGGATGACGCGCACTTTGAGGGTCATGCCGCTGTCTTGCTTGAAGGGGGCCTGCGCGCGACCGTCAACGCCTCGGCAGGGTCGATCGCCTTCTCATAGAGAGCGCGGCCGAGGATGGCGCCGGCGATGGGCGTGCCCTTGCGGGCCTTCAGCGCGGTGATGTCGGCCACCGCGCTCATGCCGCCCGAGGCGATGGTGGGGATGGAGACCGCGTCCGCGACCTGACCGATCACGTCCACGTTCGGACCGGTCATAGCTCCGTCGCGGCCGATGTCGGTGACGATCAGGGCGGCGACGCCCGCATCCTCGAACCGGCGTGCGAGATCCACGCCGGTGACGTCGGATGTCTCGACCCAGCCCTTCACCGCCACCTTGCCATCGCGCAGATCAAGGCCCACGGCCACCTGCTCGGGGAACGCGGCGGCGGCCTTCACCACAAGGCTGGGATCTGAAAGCGCCACGGTGCCAAGGATCACGCGGCTGACGCCTGCTTCCAGCCAGGTGTGGATGGCGTGCAGGGTCCGCACCCCGCCCCCGAGCTGCACGGGGATCGAGACCTTGTTCAGGATGGCCTTCACGGCGGGCTCATTGACGGCTCTGCCCTCGAAAGCGCCATCCAGATCGACCACATGCAGCCACTGGAAGCCCGCCCCGGCGAAGGCGGCGGCCTGATCGCCAGGGCTGTCGGAAAACACCGTCGCCTTGTCCATCTCGCCGTGCAGCAGGCGCACGCACTGGCCGCCCTTGAGGTCGATTGCGGGGTAAAGGATCACGGTGTCCACTCCAGGAACCGGGAAATCAGGTCGATGCCGGAGGCCTGGCTCTTCTCCGGGTGGAACTGTACGCCGGCCACATTGTCCTTGGCCACCGCCGCCGCGAAGCGCCCGCCGTGATCGACCGAGGCGGTGGTGGTCGCCGGGTCCTCGGGGGTGAAGGCGAACGAGTGGGTGAAATAGAAGTCCCGCCCCGCCGCCTCGGCGAATAGGGGATGGGGGGTTTCGGCGCGGATGTCATTCCATCCCATGTGCGGCACCTTCAGCGCCGCATCGGCGGGGGTGATGCGCGCCACGTCGCCGGGAATCCAGCCCAGGCCTTGCGTCTCGCCGAACTCCAGCCCGCGCGTGGCCAGAAGCTGCATGCCCACGCAGACCCCGAGGAAGGGCGCGCCGCGCTTCACGGCCGCACCCATGGCCTCGATCACGCCGTCGCGCGCGGCCAGCCCGCGCATGCAGGCTGCGAAGGCGCCGACACCCGGCAGGAGCAGCCGGTCGGCGCTGGCGATGAAGTCCGGATCGGCGGTGGCGCGGATGTCCCGCCGCTTGCCGAGCCGACGCGCAGCTTCCCACAGCGCCTTTTCCGCCGAGCGCTGATTGCCCGAGCCGTAGTCGATGAGGGCGATAGTCTGCATTTTACGAGATTACAGAACGCCCTTGGTGGAGACGGGCTGGCCGCCCGCCTTGGGGTCGATTTCGACCGCCACGCGCAGGGCGCGCGCCAGGGCCTTGAAACCGCTCTCGGCGATGTGGTGGCTGTTGTCGCCGTAGAGGCATTCCAGATGGACGCAGGCGCCGGCGTTCATGGCGAAGGCCTGGTGGAACTCCTTGAACAGCTGGGTGTCGAAGCCGCCGATCTTCTCGGTGGGAAAGCCCACCTTCCAGATCAGATAGGCGCGGCCGCACAGGTCGATGGCGCAGCGGGTCAGGGTCTCGTCCATCGGCACATAGGCGTGGCCGAACCGGCGCACGCCCTTGAAGCCGGGCAGGGCTTTGGCGAAGGCCTGGCCGATGACGATGCCGGTATCCTCCACCGTGTGGTGCGCGTCGATGTGCAGGTCGCCCTTGGCCTCGACGGTGAGGTCGAAGCCGCCGTGACGGCCGAACGCCTCCAGCATGTGGTCGAAGAAGCCGATGCCGGTGGACACATGGGTCGCGCCGGTCCCGTCCAGGTCGAGGGTGACGCGGATTTGCGTCTCCTTGGTCTCGCGGACCACTTCGGCGGTGCGGTTCGTCGTCATTTCGGGAAGTTCTTGTCCTAGAGGCCTTTGAACTGGGCCAGCGCCTTCAGAGAGACCAGGGGGCGGGGGCCATAATGGCCGATCACTTCGCCCGCCGCCATGTGGCCGAGCCGCGCGCACACGTCCAGCGGCTTGCCATGGGCGAGGCCGAACAGGAAGCCCGCGGCGTACTGGTCGCCGGCGCCGGTGGTGTCGACCACCTTCTCCACCGGATCGGCCGCCACGACCACGCGCTCCGCGCCCGAAATCACCACCGAACCGGCGGGGCCGCGCGTGACGGCGGCGATCTTCACCTTGGCGCCAAGGGCGGCGCAGGCTTCGTCGAAGCTGGCGCCGGGGAAGAGCGCCATCACCTCGGACTCGTTGGCGAACACCACGTCCACCGCGTCCTCCATGAAGGCGAGCAGGCCGGTGCGGTGGCGATCCACCACGAAGGCGTCGGACAGGGTCATGGCCACCTGCACGCCCGCGTCGCGCGCCACTTCGGCGGCCTGGGCGAAGGCGGCGCGGCCGCCGTCCGGGTCGAACAGATAGCCTTCCAGATAGACGATCTTGGCCGCGCGGATCAGGGCCGGATCGACGTCCGAGGCGTCCATGGCGATAGAGGCCCCCAGGAATGTGGCCATGGTGCGCTCGCCGTCGGGTGTCACATTGATCAGGCTGCGGGCCGTGGCCGCGCCGTTGACCAGGGGGGCGATGGTGTAGTGGACGCCGATGGCCTTCATGTCGTGGGCGAACACCGCGCCCAGCTGGTCGTCCGCCACCTTGCCGATATAGGCCGCCGTACCGCCGAGCGACGCGACGCCCGCCACGGTATTGCCCGCCGATCCACCGGAGGTCTCAAGCCCCTGCGCCATGGCGCCATACAGGCTGGTGGCGCGGGCCTCGTCGATCAGACCCATGGAGCCCTTGACCAGCCCTTCGCGCGTCAGGAAGGCGTCGTCGGCCTGGGCGATCACGTCGACAATGGCGTTGCCGAGGGCGACCACGTCGTAACGGACAGTCATGGGGTACCTTGGGTATTGGTGCAGCTATTGGGCGCCCGGATACAGGATCGGGCCGGTATCGCCAAATCTTCCCCGCGCCGGGTGCAGACCTGTTTCCGTTCGGCGGCGAAATGCTCTAGTCGTCGGCGCCATGACAGCGGTTCGCCCGATCATCTCGCCCTCTATCCTCGCCAGCGACTTCGCGCGGCTGGGCGAGGAGGTGCGCGCCATCGAAGCGGCGGGCGCGGACTGGGTGCATGTGGACGTGATGGATGGCCGCTTCGTGCCGAACATCACCATCGGTCCGGACGTGGTGAAGGCGCTCCGTCCGCATGCCAAGATACCCTTCGACGTTCACCTGATGATCGCGCCGGCCGATCCGCACCTTGAAGCCTTCCGCGCCGCGGGCGCCGACATCATCAGCGTCCACCCCGAAGCCGGCCCGCACCTGTCGCGCACCCTGCAGCGCATCCGCGCGCTCGGCGCCAAGGCCGGCGTGGTGCTGAACCCCGGCACGCCCGTCAACGAGGTCGAATGGGTGCTGGACGAAGCCGACCTGATCCTCGTCATGTCGGTCAACCCCGGTTTCGGCGGCCAGAGCTTCATGACGAGCCAGTTGAAGAAGATCGAGCGCCTACGCGTCATGATCGACACCACGGGCCGCGATATCGTCCTGGAGGTCGATGGCGGGGTCACGGCGGCCAATTGCCAGCAATGTCTCGACGCCGGGGCCACGGCGCTTGTCGCCGGTACGGCCGTATTCAAGGGTGGGCCGTCCGCCTATGCCGCCAATATCGCGGCGCTTCGGGGGCAAGCGGCCGGAGCCCAGGCGGCCGAATGAGCGAACGGCGGCCCGGGGTTGAAGCCCAGCCGCTTCTGGCGCTCGGCGCGGCGGCGCTGAGTCGTTTCCGCGCGCAATGGGCAAGAGAGTGGCGCCAGTCCCACGCCTACCGCGCCCTTATCGCGAGGCCCGCCGCCACGGGTATCGCCCTCGCCCCAAAGGACTTCCGCCCTGTCGATCCGGACACGGCGCGGCTCATACTGTCCGGTCGTATCCAGTTGGCGGGCGAGGTGATGGAGATCGGCCAGGGCGGCGATCCGTGGGACACAGCCAGTCCCTCGCGTCCCTTTGCCGTCTCCCTTCACCGGTTCGACTGGATGCCCGGCTTGATCGGCGCCCCCGAGGCTCTGCGCGCCGCTGCGCACGAGGAGGCCTTGCGGCTCTGCCTCGACTGGCTGGCCCTGTTCTCACCGCTCACGCCCTTCGCCTGGGGCTCGGAGACCCTGGAGCGGCGGGTCTATCATCTGGCTTGCGCCGCGCCTTACCTGGTGGAGATCGCCTCGGAGGTCGAGCAGCGACGTCTGCTCGACACCCTGGCTGAACAGGCCCGCCATCTGCTCAATCTCGATGAAGGTCCGGTGCGCACCACCGAACACGCAACCGTCGCGGCGGTGGCGGGCGTAGCGCTGGCCGGCAAGGCCGGGACGCAGATCCAGTCCATCGCCCTGCCCCGACTGACCCGGCTCTTGCGCGTGGCCGTCTTGCCCGACGGCGGCATGAAGACCCGCTCGCCCGAGCAGGGATTTGAGCTGCTGTTCGACCTCCTAACCCTCGACGACGCCCTGCATCGCCGTGGCCTGACCGCGCCGGCCGAGCTCAGCCGCGCCATCGACCGGCTGACCGGAGCGGTGCGCTTCTTCACCCTGGGCGACGGACGGCTGGGCGCCTTTCAGGGGGGCGAGGCCTCTACCGCCGCGCGGGTCGCCGCCGTCCTGGCGGGGGAGGATCCCTCCACCCGCGTCCTCGGTTCGGCGCCGCATGCCGGCTTTGAGCGGCTTGTCGGGCGAACCGTTCAGGTGCTGGTGGACGCCGGCCCGCCCGCCGACGGGCCTTGGAGCGCGAACGCCTGCGCCCAGCCGGTCGCTCTCGAAGTGACCTGCGGGACCGACCGGCTCATCGTCAACACGGCGTGGAGTCCGGACGCCCAGGGACCGCAGGCGCTGCGCCTCACCGATGGCGGCTCCACCGCCAGCGTCGGCGAAGGCTCGGCCGGCTCGCCCCTGTCCGGCTTCCTGGCCCAAGGCCTCGGGCCCCGCCTGCACGGCGGCGCGACCAGCGTTCAGACCCATCGAAACGAGGACGAGACTGGAGTCTGGCTGGAGCTGAGCCACGACGGCTGGGTCAAAAGCCACGGCCTGACCCACGAGCGGCGCCTATTCCTCGATCTGAAGTCCGACGAACTTCGCGGCGAGGACAGTTTCGCCCCGAGCACAATGGGCGGCCCGGAGCGGCGGCGGCTCGACCCCTTCCACCTGCGCTTCCACCTGGCGCCCGAGGTGCAGGTGTCGCTGGCGCGGGACAGGCGCAGCGTTCTCCTGCGCGGCCCCTCCAATCGGGGCTGGTGGTTCCGTAACGATGCGCCGGACGTGACGCTGGAGCCTTCGGTCTATTTCGAGGGCGGCGTCGCCAGGCGCACGCTGCAAATCGCCCTCCGCGGGCAGATCGCGCTGGACGGCACGGCTCGCGTGCGGTGGAAACTGACTCCTGTCGAATCGCCCGAGTCGCAGGGGGGAAGCGCGCGATGAGCCACACCGCCTCCGCCCCGCCGAAGCCCAGCGCCGACAGCCCCCCCTGGGCGCCCTGGCTGATCTACGTCCACGACCTGATGTGGGCGGCGGTGGTCACGGCGGGCTATATCGTCGTGCGCTATCATTTCGAGCCGCGCCCCCTGCCGGTCGATATGCTGGCGCGCGCTACGCTGAGCTATGTGGCGATCTGCGCCTTCGTCTTTCCGTCGTTCCGTCTGCACCGCGGTATCTGGCGCTATACGGCACTGAACGACGTCGTGCGGGCGTTCCAGGCGGTGGCCATCGCCTCGCTGATCCAGCTCCCCCTTCTGTTCCTGATCGACCGGTTGGCGGACTTTCCTCGCACCACACCGCTGTTCGTCATCCCGATCCTGACCGCCTGCATGGTGTTCGGCCGGTTGCTGCGTCAGGCGCTCACCCACGGCGACTGGGCGGCAGCGTTCCGGCTGGAGGATCGCTCGCTACCCGCCGCCGTGGTGGTGGGGACGACTCCGTCGGTGTCCGACTATCTGCGCACCTCCCGCCGCCGAGACCGGCAGGTCCGAGTGGCGGGCATTATCGCGCTCGACGAGACCCGCGCGGGGCGCACCATCCAGGGGGTGGAGGTCATGGGCGGTCTCTCGCGCCTCGGCCCAGTGCTGAAGTCCCTGTCGGCGGCGGAAGATCGCTCGCCTCAGGTAATTCTCGCCGAGCGCCGCCCCGGTCGCGACACGGTAGAAGCCGTGCTGGCCGCCGCGAGCGAGGTCGGCGTGCAGGTGGTCAGCCAGGGCGCCGGCGGCCTGCTGCGCCCTGCCCGCCCCTCCGCCCTGCTCGACCGCCGCGCGCGCAGCCTCAATCTCGGCCTCGCTCGGATGCTGGTGGCGGGCAAGCGGGTGCTGGTCACCGGCGCGGGCGGCACCATCGGCGGTGAACTCAGCCGCCAGATCCTGGCCCTCGGCCCCGAGCGGCTGGTGCTGTTCGACGCCTCCGAGTTCAATCTCTACGCCATCGACCAGCAACTGAAGGAGGACGGCGCCCCGCCGGTCTGGGTCTGCGCGCTGGGCGACGTGCGCGATGAGCGGCGGCTGGAGGTGCTGTTCGAGCAGGAGCGGCCGGAGGTGGTGCTGCACGCTGCCGCCCTCAAGCACGTACCGCTCATGGAAGCCAATCCGTGCGAGACCGTGCTGACCAATGTGGTCGGCGCGGCCAATGTGGCGCGGCTGGCGGCGGCGCATTCCGACGCCTTGGTGTTCATCTCCACAGACAAGGCGGTCAACCCGACCAACGTCATGGGCGCGACCAAGCGCGTGGCCGAGCGGGTCGTTCAGGCCATCGCCCGTGGAGGCCGGGCGAAGGTGGCGGTGGTGCGGTTCGGCAATGTGCTCGGCTCCACCGGGTCGGTCGTGCCGCTGTTCGAGCGCCAGATCGCCGCCGGCGGGCCGATCACCCTGACCCATCCGGACGTGGTTCGCTTCTTCATGACTATCCGCGAGGCCGCTTCGCTGGTGATCCAGGCCGCTGCCCTGCCGCCGCCGGATACCCATCCTGGCTCCAGCCAGATCTATGTGCTGGACATGGGCGAGCCGGTGAAGATCGCCGACCTGGCCAGCCAGATGATCCGCCTGCACGGTCTGCGCCCAGGCATCGACATCGAGATCGTTCACACAGGCCTGCGTCCGGGCGAGAAGCTTTTCGAGGAAATCTTCTACGACGCGGAAACCGTGCGGCCCACGGGCGCCGACGGGGTGCTGGCCGCCTTCGACACCCTGCCCCTATGGGCGGACCTTGAACCGAAGATCACCGCCCTGCGCGCCGCCGCCGAGTCCCGTGACGAAGTGGAGACCATCCGCCAGCTCGGCGAACTGGAACCGGCGTTCAAGCGGGCCTAGGGCCTGATATTCACCAGGGTATCGGCGCGCCATCCCAGGCGAATACACCGCCCGTCTCATCCGGAGTCAATCCGTCGAGCACCGTTAGCAGGGCGGCGGCCGACTGGTCAGGCGAGAGCGTTTCGCGCGCGCCGGCGAAAGGCGCACTGAGGTCGGTCCTGACGGTTCCCGGATGGAGCGCGACGCAGATGCCCCGTGGATGGGTGCGCCGATGCTCGATCGCGAGGGTCTTCACCAGCATGTTGAGGGCGGCCTTGGACGCCCGATAGCCGTACCACCCGCCGGCGCGATTATCGCCGATGGAGCCGACCCGCGCCGACAGCGCCGCGAAGACGCTGCGCTCGCCACGCGGCATCAGCGGAAGGACATGCTTGGCGACGATGGCCGGGCCAATCGCATTGACGGCGAACAACCGATGAAGCGTCTCGGGGTCGAGGGCGCGATAGGTCTTTTCCGGCTGGATCTCCGCATCATGGAGCAGGCCGGTGGCGACGATCGCGGTGGTGGGCGCGCCGCGCTCAGCCACCTTTCGTGCAGCCTCGGCCACGCTGCGCTCATCCAGGAGGTCCAGCTCGACGTGCGGGCCGGCCCAGCCCGCCGGACGCGTCCTGGATAACGCCACGACCGCATCGTGTTCGCCCAAGGTTTGCAGCGCGTCGACGAGCGCGCGGCCGATGCCGCCCGATGCACCGAACACCAGCGCCAGACGGGTCAAATCCTACCCATGGGTGGACTTCCACCACACCGAAAACATCAGGATGCCGATGGAGATGACCTGGGTGCGAACCCGCCAGGCCATCCACACGGTCGAGCGATCGCCGGCGTCGTTCTGGGTGAAGGCCAGCATACCGACGAAGAACGAGGCGACGACGGTGAACAGCGAGAGGCCGATCAGAATATCGATGAAGATGTCCATGGCTCAGATACGCCGCGGCGCCGGAGCCGGATGAGGCCGTTCGCCCAGGGTCAGGCCGCGTCGAGCGCCCGACTGACGTCGCGCACCAGATCGCCTGCGCCTTCGAGGCCTACCGACAGACGGATGCAGCCGTCGGTCACGCCCACCTCCAGCCGCGCCTCCTCGGTCATGGAGCGGTGAGTTGTGGTGGAGGGGTGGGTGGCCATGGACTTGGCGTCGCCGAGGTTGTTGGAGATGTCGACGATCCGTAGCGCGTTGAGGAAGTTGAACGCCGCCGCCCGGCTCCCGAGGTCCAGGGCCACCACCGTGCCGCCGCCGCTCATTTGGCGTTGGGCGAGCTCGTACTGCGGGTGGCTCTTGTGGAAGGGGTAGAGGGCACGTTTCGTCTTGGGATGCTGGGCGATCAGGTCCACCAGGGTCAGGGCCGTCTCGGCCTGGCGGCGCACGCGCAGTTCAAGCGTCTCAAGCCCCTTCAGCAGCACCCAGGCGTTGAAGGGCGACAGGGACGGGCCGGTGTGGCGATAGGGGTCGCGATAGGCCTCGTCCAGCAGGGCCTTGGACCCCAGCAGGGCGCCGCCCATGGCCCGGCCACCGCCGTCGATATGCTTGGTGGCGGAATAGGCCACCACATCGGCCCCGAGTTGCAGGGGCTTTTGGAAGATCGGCGTGGCGAAGACGTTGTCCACCACCACCTTGGCTCCCACTTCGCGCGCCATGGCGGCCACCGCGGGCAGGTCGGTGAGTTCGAGCAGCGGGTTGGAGGGCGTCTCGATCAGCACGCAAGTGGTGTTGGGGCGGAAAGCGGCGCGCCACTGGTCGAGATCGGGCGCATCGACGATGGTGGTCTCCACCCCGAAGCGCGGCGCCCAGTTCTGCAGGATCCAGCGGCACGAGCCGAACAAGGCCTTGCCGGCCACGATGTGGTCGCCCGCCTTGACCAGACCCATGATGGCCAGATGGATCGCCGCCATGCCGGTGGCGAAGCCGCGGCAATATTCGGCCCCTTCGAGCAGGGCCAGCCGCTCCTCGAAAGCCAGCACCGTGGGATTGCCGTAGCGGGTATAGACGAAGCCCGGCTCGGTCCCCTCGAAGCGCGCATCCGCCGCCTCGGCGCTGTCATAGACATAGCCCTGGGTCATGAAGATGGGCTCGGCGGTCTCGCCGAAGCGCGTGCGATCGATCCCGCCCCGGATCAGCTTGGTGGCGGGCTCCCAGTTCTGCGGATTTTCGTCGTCTCTGGCCATGGCGGGTCGATGAGCCGGACGAGCGGCAAGGTCAAGTTCAGGAAAGCTGTCAGGGCGTTCAGGCGGTCAGCGCCAGGAGGGCGAAGGAGGCTAGCCAGTGCTCGCCCATATAATCGCCGGCCACGTGTGGCAGGCTGGCGCTCAGGTGGGTGGCCGCCGCCTCATGCATGAGGCCCGCCTGTGGGTGGTCCTTGGCCAGCAGGCGCCAGCACCAAGCGCGGGACAGGTTCAACCCGTCGAGGTGGGCGATCTTGCCGTCGCTGCGATCCGAGACGCGGGCGGGGGCGAACAGGGCCGGTGGGTAATGTTCGCTCAGGCGCGGCAGGAAGGCTTCGAACCACGTAGCGAATGCGGCGGGCGGCAGGGCGCGGCGCATGCAGACCGCCTCCATCAGGGTGGGGGACAGGAAGTCGTCCTGCGATGGCTCCCAGGCCACGGCCCCCTGGTCCGCGCCGTACCAGGCCTGCGCCTTGGCCTTCAGCGCTTCGGCGAGGTCGGGATCGGCGGCCTCCGCATAGTCCAGCGCCAGGGTGGCGGCGAAGGCGGTGGAGGAGTGCACGCCCGTGCGGATCGGATAGTCGGCCTTGGGCAGAAAGGTCTTGAACCGGGCGGCGAAGGCCTGGGCTAGAGGCCGCAACGCCTGCGCCCACCGGGGCTCGGGCAGAAGATCAAGCTCGTTCTGCAGCTTCAGGATCCAACCCCAGCCATAGGGCCGCTCGAACCCAACGGACAAAGGCCGGTCGAGATAGGCCAGCTCTCCCGACACCTTTTCGGAAGTCAGCATGTCGTCGAACAAGGTGCGGATGTTCGCCGCCTCCGCCCCGTCCGAATAAAGCCGCAGCACCCGCGCCAGGGTCCAGTAGCCATGCACGCACGAGTGCCAATCGAAGGAGCCGTAGAAGATCGGATGCAGCGCCTTCACGCCCACCGCGTCGGCGTCGGAAGCCAGGACGTGGTCGAGCTTGTTGGGATATTCGCGCCGGACGTGCCCTTGGGCGATGGCGGCGAAGCTTGCGGCTAGGTCGGCGGTGAGTTCGGTCATTTATGGAAAGCCAAGAGATAAAGGAGGGCGGTGTTGACGATCAGCATCGCCACCGCCGTGGGCGCCTGAACCCGGATCACCGCATAGCGTGGCAAGCCGAGCAGGGCGGGCGGCACGAGGTTGAAATTGGCCGCCATGGGTGTGACCAGCGTACCGCAGAAGCCCGACAGCATGCCGATGGCCCCCACGACCGCCGGGTCGGCGCCGAACTTGTGCACCAGCAGCGGCAGGCCGATCCCCGCCGTCATCACCGGAAAAGCGGCGAAGGCGTTGCCCATGACGATGGTGAAGCTGGCCATGCCTATGGTGTAGGCGCAGGCGGCGGCGAAGGGCGTGCCGAGCGGCAGGTACTGGCTGGCGAGGTCGCCAACCATCCTGCCGATCCCCGCGCCGGCGAACACCACACCGAGCGCCGCCAGCATCTGAGGCAGGAGCGCCGCCCAGCCGATGGTCTCCACCAGCCGCCGCGCTTCAACCACCGGCTCCACCGGGCGGGCCCGCAGCAGGGGCACGGCCACGGCGAGGGCGAGGATCACGCCAAAGGCCAGGGAGACAAAGGTGACCTGCTTGAGGTCCACCAACGAATGGCCGCCGATCATCACGCCCTTGAGGACCAGGGAGCCGAGCAGGGCGACGGCAGGGATCATCAGGGCGGGCAGGAATAGCCAGCCGCCTATCTTCCGCGCCTCCGTCTCGCGCATCGCTTCGCCGGTGGTGTCGGGCGCCCCGCGACCGAGGCCGCCGAATCCGGCGATGAGCGCCAGGGTCACGGCGATGCAGCCATTGGCGATGTCTCCCAGCCATTTGCCGGCCAGGAAGCTCACCGCGAACAGGGCCCAGAACAGGGCGCTGGTGAAGCGGCGCGGATTGGTGCGATCGCGCACCGTCAGCGCCGCCACAGCGGCGAACAGCAGGCCCAGCAGCAGGAAGATGAAGTCGAGGCCGATCACGTTTCAGCCTCGGCAGCGGGTTCGCGCGCCGCGCGGTTGATGCGTCGGTCGAGCCACAGCAGGCGTGCGCCGTGAACCAGCAGCGCTGCGACGGCGGTAGGGATAGCCCACATGGACAGGCGCAGCGGCGGGACCAGATAACCGACGCTGTCTAAAAAGCCCTTGATCAGCACGATGGATGACATGGCGATGAAGATGTCCTCGCCGAAAAAGGCGCCGATATTGTCCGCCGCCGCGGCGTGAGCGCGGACCAGGGCGCGGGTCTTGTCCGTGGTTCCCGGCGCCTGGCCTTCGGCGGCGGCTTCCGCCATAGGGGCGATCAGCGGGCGCACCATTTGGGCCGGACCGCCCGCCGCGATGAGGCCGACGGCGGCGGTGAGTTGGCGATAGACCAGATAGACCAGCAGGAGCCTCCCGGCCGTGGCCTGCTGCATCCGTCCCACCAGTCGCCGCGCCTCGGCCTGCAGTCCGTAGCGCTCAAGCAGGCCGATCACGGGCAGCACCAGCCAGACGGAGGCCACCAGCCGGTTGTCGTTGAAGGCCTTGCCGAAGGCCGCCAGGGTGTAGATGGGATCGTGCCAGGCCAGCATCCCCGCCGTGCCCGCCGCCGCCACGACCAGCAGCGGGTTCAGCCGTACGGCGAACCCGACGACCAGGACCGCGATCCCCAACAGCGGCCACATGCCAGCCCCTCCGACCCGAACCTACTCTAGGGGCAGTATGGCGTGCGCCGCTAGCCCGCCGCCTTCAGCATCAGGCGGGCGTAGAAATCGGCCATGCGCTTAAGGTCCTCGATCTTCAGGTGCTCGTTCACGCCGTGGATCATCTCGATGTCCTTCAACCCGAACAGGATCGGCTGGAAGCGATAGATATCCGGCGTCAACCCGCTCATGTTGCGCACGTCGGTGGCGGAGGTGTCGAGGGCGGGCGCCACGGGCACGCCGGGGAACATGGCCGCCGTCACCCCGGCCACGTCCTGCCAGGCCTGCGAGGTGGTGGAGGACACCGGCGAAGGTTCGCGCGGCTCCCCTGACCAGCTCAGCTCCACCGGGAGGTTGCCCACCGCCGCCCTGGCCCGCGCCATCACGTCGGCGGAGGTCTGGCCCGGCGCGATGCGGTAGTTGATCTCGGCCGTCGCCAGGCTCGGCAGCACATTGTCCTTGGGCGAGCCGGACAGCATGGTCGGGGCGATCGTGGTGTGCAGCATGGACTTGCCCACCGGCGTGGCGCCCATGGTCCTGGTCAAGACCCCGCCGAACAGCCAGGAGTTGGCCACCGCCATGCGGGTGACGAAACTGGCGCGCGGCGCCATCACCCGCACCATCTCAGCCGCCGGACCGGAAAACATCAGGGGGAAGGGGTGGTCGGCTATGGCCGACACGGCGCGCGCCACCGTGGTCGCCGCCGTGTCGTCCGGCGGTGCGGAAGAATGGCCGCCGACGCCGCGCGCCGTCACCTTCAGAGTGGCGTAGCCCTTTTCCGAGATGCCGATCAGCGCAGCAGGTTTGTGGGTGAGGGGGAAGTCGGACACCACGGCCGAACCCTCATCGAGGGCGAACAGGGCATGCACGCCCCGCGCCTTCAGCGCCTCGGCGGCGGCCTTGGCGCCGGAGCCGCGAACCTCCTCGTCCTGGCCGGAGACGATGTAGATCGTCCGCTTCGGCCTGAAGCCCTGCGCCGCCAGGGCCTCGCCCGCCTCCATCAGCGAGACCAGCGAGCCTTTGTCGTCGATGGAGCCGCGGCCCCAGACGGCGCCGTCCTTGATCTCGCCGCCGAAGGGGTCGGCGGTCCACAGACTTCGGCTTTCGTCGGCTACCGGCACTACGTCCTGGTGGGCCATCAGGATAATAGGCGCCAGCGACGGGTCCGAGCCGGTCCAGGTCCAGATCAGAGCCCCCGGCCCCACCGTCTCGCGCGGCGCGGCGGCGGCGAAATGGGGATAGGTGGCGGCTAGCCAGTCGCGCTGGGCGGCGAGCGCCTTGGGATCGTCCTCAGCCGGGTTCTCATGGCTGACGGTCTGGAACTTCACCGCCGCCGACAGGTGCTGGGCGGCGAGGTTGGCGTCGATGGCGGGCGCTGCGGGGACGGCGGAGGCCACAGCCTCGGTTGGCGGCTTCAACATCAGGGTCCGCGCCACGACCACGACGGCCAGCACGATCACGGCCGCCAGTACGGCCAGTCCCAGATTGCGAAACAGTTTCATCCGCCCCTCCCACTCGTTTTGCCAAAGCTTAGGGCGGGCCGCGACGGCTCACAACGCTGAGACTTTTCCTCGCACGTTTTGCCTCACGAAACCCATGGCGCCCAAGACCTCTGGAAAGGGCGGCGGCTGACGTTCCATAACCCCGCATGCGACCAGGGCGTCGGACGTGCTATCTGTCGCCGCGTGAATCTGTTTCGTTCCGCTCCCAAGCCTGACAGCGTGATCGAGGTCGCCGGCCGTCCCGTGCGGCTGCGGGTCAATGCGCGGGCGCGGCGGATCAGCCTGCGTGTGGACGCCAAGGCGCGCGAGGTTGTGGCGACGGCGCCTTCCGCCCGGCGCCTGGGTGAGGCCGTCAGCTTCGCCCACAGTCGCGCCCACTGGATCGCGGAGCGGCTGGCCGTCCTGCCCGAGGTGGTGGCGCTTCGGCCGGGGCTCATGCTGGAAGTCGGCGGCGAGCCCTGTCGGCTGGAACGGGCCGCCATGCGCATCACCCCGCGCCTGATCCCGGCCACGGCGGACGAGCCCATGCGCCTGGTGGCCTCCGGCGACGGCGACAGCTTCGGTCGAGCCGCCGTGCGGGCCTTGCGGGCCGAGGCGACGCGGCGGCTAACCGCCTATACCGAACGCTATGTGGGCCGCCTGAACCAGCCCATGCCGACCCTGGCCATCACCGACGCCAAAGGCCGGTGGGGCTCATGCCGCAAGGCCAGCCTAGGACGGCCCGCCGCGATCCGCTATTCCTGGCGCCTGATCCTGGCCCCGCCGAGCGTACTCGACTATGTGGCCGCGCACGAGGCGGCGCACCTGATCGAGGCCAACCACGGGCCGGGTTTCTGGGCGCTTGTCCATGACCTCTATGGCGACCACCGCACGGCGCGGCGTTGGCTGCGGACCCATGGCGGCGCGATCCTGGCCATCACCGCTTAACGGGCCCGGCTTTGTAGCGAATCTCCCGTTTGTAGCGGCCGGACCAGGCTGAATCTGGCGTTTATCGCGCTCACATTATAGCCGCCCTTATCCGCGTCAGAACGGCTGCGGCGCGGGCGGCCTTTGCGGTTGGGGAGCGAATGGCGGCGACGCTGGAGCCGGCGGGGCATCCGGCGTTTCAGGCGTAGGCGGGGGGGTGTCGCCCGCCGGCGGGACCGTGGTGACCGCGTTCGAATTGAGCAGGTCGCCGATGGGATCGCCCATCACCACGCCCGGCTCCGCCTGCGGTCCGGCCGGGATGGCGCGAACCTGAAGGTGGGGCAGGGCCGACGCCATGAAGGCGCGCCAGATCTGCGCCGGAGCGCCGCCGCCGGTAACTTTGCGCATGGGCGTGTTGTTGTCCTTGCCGGTCCAGACGGCGGTCACGAAGCCGCCGGTATAGCCCATGAACCAGGCGTCCTTGTAATCCGAGGTCGTGCCAGTCTTGCCCGCCAGATCGTAGCCGGGAATGGCGGCTCGCGTACCGGTACCGGAGGTGATCACCGCCCTAAGCATCTGATTCATATAGGTTAGGGCGGGGTTTCCGATCACGTTCTGGCGCGCATCGGGGTGATGCTCGTACAGCACCTTGCCGTCCGCCGTGCGGATTCGCTCGATGCCGTAGGCGGTGGCCAGGTCGCCGCCGTTTGAGAACGGCGCATAGGCCTGGGCCATCTCCAGCGGGCTGACCTGGGTGGTGCCGAGCGCCATGGCCGGATCGGTGTTGATGGGCGACTTGATGCCCAGGCGATGAGCCACGTTGGAGACGTTTTGGCGCCCCACTTCATCGGCGAGACGCGCGGCGACGGTGTTGATCGACTGGGCCAGGGCCTGCTGCAGCGTCATCGGGCCGAGGTATTTGTTCGTGTAGTTATGCGGCGACCAGCCATTGATGGTGACCGGCTCGTCGATCACCTGCACGTCCGGCGTCCGCCCGTTCTCCATGGCGGTGAGGTAGACGAAGGGCTTCCACGAGGAGCCCGCCTGCCGCTTGGCCTCCACGGCGCGGTTGAACTGACTGTCCCCATAATTGACGCCGCCGATCATGGCACGGACCCGCCCGACGCCGTCCATGGCGACGATGGCCGCCTGCTGCACGCCCGCGGCGGCTTCCTTCTCGGTGATGGTCTTGGCGGCGTTCTGAGCCAGGGAATCGAGCGGCAGGTCCAGCGTGGTCTCGACCACGAGGTCGGTTTCCGGCTGACCGACCAACTGGCGCACCTGGGTATCGACCCAGTCGACAAAATACTGGGCATAAGCGCTGGCCAGGGTCTTGGACACCTTGACCGGATGCTGGAAGGCATCTTCGCGCTGCTCGGGCGTAATGGCCTTGGTTTCCACCATCCGGTCGAGCACGATGGTCGCACGGCGCGCGGCGCGGTCTTGGTCGGAGACGGGGCTGTAATGGGTGGGCGACTTCAACAGGCCCGCCAGTAGCGCCGCCTCGCCCACGGTGAGCTCCGACGCCGGCTTGTTGAAATAGCGCTGCGCCGCGGCCTCGATCCCATAGGCGCCCGCCCCGAAATAGACCCGGTTCATATAGAGGGCCAGAATCTGCTTCTTGTTGAACTTCCGCTCCAGCCAGAAGGCCAGCATCAGCTCTTGCGCCTTGCGGTGATAGGTCTGGTCCGGGGTCAGGAACAGGTTGCGGGCCAGCTGCTGGGTGATGGTCGAACCACCCGCCAGCGGACCGTGCCGATGCAGCATGTTGCGGAAGAACGAGCGCACGATGCCGCCCGCGTCGAAACCCATGTGATGATAGAAATTGTGATCCTCGATCGCCACGAAGGCGGCGGGCACATATTCCGGCAGCTTGTCGATATCCACCGGCGGTGCGTACTGGCTGCCGCGCACGCCCAGCAGACTGCCCGATCGGTCCAGATAGGTGATCGAAGGCTGATGGCGGATATCGTAGAGCTTGGACGTATCCGGCAGGCCGCGCGAGAATATCACCACGAAGGCCACGGCGAAGATCGCCACCCACACGAACACCACCGCGGCCCAATAGAGCAGGGTGCCGAGCAGCGTCCGCCCATCGGGACCACGGCCGGGAAAGCGGAAGTTGAAGCCGCCGAAATTCCCGCCACCGGGTCTGGAGGGATTCGACATTGAGTGCAGCTCCGCGAGCGATCAGCCCGGCCGACAATCCGGTTCTGTAACGAGAATCTAGGCCGCTTTTAGCCCGCCGCTCACATTTGCGCGAGAGGGTGAACCAGCGGTGAATTATTGACCGCGCTTGCGATTGCCGGCGAGGGCGTGAATGAAGCCCCATGCCGCAAAGCCGTCCGCCATCCGCGCCGCCTTCCAATACGCCCCGACGGCTGGATGCGCGCCCTGCCGCGCCTGCTGCGGGTTTGGAATCGCGCCGCGCCGCCATGGCCCTGATCGATGCGGCGCTGGAGCGGCGCAACGGCATGGAAGACGCCGAGGGCGGCCTGCTGGCCGGACTCGAGGGGCGCGACCGAGGCTTCGCCCGCGCTCTGGCCCTGGCCACCTTGCGCTGGCTCGGCCCCATCGACCGGGTTCTGGCCGTGCGGCTGCGCAAGGCGCCGCCGACCTCGGTGACCAAGCTCTTGCGACTGGGCGCGGCGCAGATGCTGGCCCTGGACACGCCGGCTCACGCCGCCGTCTCCACCACCCTCGCCCTGGCGGCGGAGGATCGCGACGCCCGGATGTTGGTCAAACTGATCAACGCTGTTCTGAGGGGTATCGACCGCGAGCGGCCCAGCCCCGGACCCGCCGATTTTGCACCTGATTGGCTGATGGCGCGCTGGCGCGCCAGCTATGGCGAGGCGGCGGAGGCGCTTGCCGCGCGCATCGCCGAGGAGCCGGCCACCGATCTCAGCCTTCGGGACCCTCACGGCGGCGATGCCTTGGCGGAGGCCGTGGAGGGTCTCGTCCTCCCTGGCCCGACCGTTCGCACGTCCAGACGCGGCGATCTGTCGATCTGGCCTGGCTTCGAGGCGGGCGACTGGTGGGTTCAGGATGCCGCCGCCGCCATCCCCGCCCGCCTGCTGAACGTCCAGCCCGGTGAGACGGCGCTCGACCTCTGCGCTGCGCCCGGCGGAAAGACCCTGCAGCTCGCTGCCGCTGGGGCCCGCGTAACGGCGCTGGACCGCTCCGCCACGCGATTGGTCCGGGTGCGCGAGAACCTGGCGCGCATCCGGCTTGAGGCCGAGCTGATAGCCGCCGATGCTGCAAGCTGGGCCGACCCGCGCATTTTCGATGCCGTCCTGCTCGACGCGCCCTGTTCTTCCACCGGCACCTTCCGTCGCCATCCGGACGTGCTGTGGACCTGCAAGCCCACCGACATCGCCGCACTCGCCGCGACTCAATCGAAACTGCTCGACGCGGCGGTCGGCAAGGTAAAACCGGGCGGCCGGCTGGTCTATTGCGTCTGCTCTCTGGAGCAGGAAGAGGGTGAGGGCCAGATCGCCGCCTTCCTTTCGCGCCATCCAGAAATGCGCCTCGACCCGATGACGCCCGGCGAAGGCGGCGCGCCGGAAGCCGCCCTGCGGAAGGACGGAACGCTCCGCATGCTTCCGAGCCAGACCCCACCGGCGGGCGGCCTCGACGGGTTTTTCATCGCGCGCTTCCGAAGGAACGGCTGATCCAGGCCGTTCAGCCAACGTTCAGATGCGACGGCCAATTCTGTCGCCATCACCGCGTCTTCCGAGGTTTGCATGACCCGCCCATCCAACATCATCCGCAAGGGCGTGCTCGCCCTTTCGACCCTGACCATCGCCGGTTCGCTCGCCGCGTGCGCCGAAGACTACGGCCCGCGCCCCTACCGCTACAGCCCCTATGAGGCGGGTGTGGTGGCCCATGTGGATCGCGGCGTGATCGTTGGCGCGCGTCCCATCGAGTTCGGCCCCGGTGACACCGCTGGCGCGACCGTGGTCGGCGGCGTAGCGGGCGGACTGGTCGGTAACGCCGTGGCCGGTCGTCGCGACAGGGGCGCCGCCACCGTCGTGGGCGCGCTGGGCGGCGCCTTGCTCGGCAACGCCATCGCCAACGATCAGCGCCACCCCGGCACGGCCTATACGATTCAGCTCGACCGTGGCGCGCGTGTCATCGAGATCCCGCAGGCCGACCCCCAGCCCATGCCCAACGGCACGCGGGTGAACGTGATCTATGAAGGCGGCCGCGCTCGCGTGGTCCCGGCGCGCGGCTATGCCCCGCCTCCGCCCCCGCCGCGTTACTGAGGCGACGAGGTCTGAGTGCGCATGGCGTGCGCCGGCTTGATGCTTGGCCCAAGCTCGGCTAGCGCAGCGCCATGCGCGCCCTGCCCCTGATCGCCGCCGTTCTGCTCTTGGGCTCAGGTATCGCCCAGGCCGCCGAGAAATCCGCCCCCCGCCGTGCAGAGCCTGAATCGGCCGTCGAGGAGGATGACGGCGGCCTTGGCGCCCTGTTCCACGCCTCCACCGCGGCCGTGCGCGAGCGGCTTGGCGATCCAGACGTATCAAGGGCAGAGGGCAAAGGCGCGTTCTGGACCTATCGCCTGCCCAACTGCGCCTTGTTCGTATTCTTCCACGAGAGCCCGAGAGGCCTACGGGTCACCGGCGCGTCCACCGGCCCGCGGAAACGTGGCGAACCGCCTATGACGGTGCAGCAATGCCTGGCCACCGCCGTCCAGTTCGGCAGCCCGAACTAGCATGCACCTCGCCATCCTGACCCCCGATCCGGCGGACGAGACCTATGCCGAACGTTGGCGCGAGGCCTACGAACAGTACCGGATCGCTTTCGCCGCCGCGGGGGTGGAGACCTTCGCCAGCTCGTGGGTCGATCCCTGGCCGGCGGATGTGGACGCCATCCTGCCCTTGCGCGCCTGGGGCTACCACAAGCGGGCGATGCTGTGGGCCGAGCGGCTGGCCGATCCGCCGGCGCCGTTGATCAATCCTGCCCACCTTCTGCGCTGGAATACCGACAAGACCTATCTCAGCGCTCTGGCTGAAGCCGGCGTTCCTGTCGCCCCGACCGTTTTCACGGATACCCTGGACCAAGTGATCCTCGACAAGGCCTTCGCCAGTTTGGGCTGCGAGCAGATGGTGGTGAAGCCGGCCATTTCGGCGGGCTCCTTTCAAACGTATTTGCTCGGCAAGGGCGAGGCGGCGCCGGACGTGCCGGGCCTCCTGATGCTGCAGCCCTATCTCGACGCCGTGCGAGGCGAGGGTGAACTCAGTCTGTTCTATTTTGGCGGAGCCCTCAGCCACGCGGTGCGCAAGGTTGCGGTCGGGGGTGATTTTCGCGTGCAACCGCAGTTCGGCGGGCAGGTCGACGCCATCGTGCCGACGCGCGAGATGAGAGCACTGGCCGAGACGACCTTAGCCGCCGCACCGGAAGGCGCCGTCTATGCGCGCATAGACCTGATCCGCGGCACGGATGAGGATCTGAAGCTGATGGAGATGGAGGCGATCGAACCGGACCTCTACCTCGGCTATAGCCAGGGCGCGACGTCACGGTTTGTGCGGGCGGTGCTGGCGGCGATCTGAAATCGCCGCCAGTCCTCCAGTCGCTTAGGCGGCCTTGACGCCCGACTCGCCGAGCCACTCGACGATCTTAGACTTAGGCATGGCGCCCACGGTGGTCGAGGCCAGCTTGCCGTCCTTGAACAGCATCATGGTCGGGATGCCGCGCACGCCATACTTGCCGGGTGTCATCTGGTTCTCGTCGATATTGATCTTGGCCACAGTGACCTTGCCGGCCAGTTCCTCGGAGATCTGGTCGAGCGCCGGAGCGATCTGCTTGCACGGTCCGCACCACTCCGCCCAGAAGTCCACCAGCACCGGGCCGGAAGCCTTCAGCACGTCGGTCTCGAAGCTGTCGTCGGTGACCTTCACGGTCGTCATGTTCATTCCTCCAGCGAGCCGGCGAACATCGCACGGGTCGCAATTCAAGACGCCAATGTAATCCTCAGGCGCGAACGATCAATGCGCCGCGCGCAGGTCCAACAGCGTCTGATCGATCAAGTTTTCTGGGACCGCCATCAGCCGGGGACCGTCGGTCCAGACCAGCGCCGCCTCGACAGACCTTCCCGGGTAGAGGGCGCGCAGCACCGCCACATAGACCGCCATCTGCACCACATAGGCGCGGTCGGCGTCCTCGATGGCGGCGGGCGCAGGTCGGTTGGTCTTGAAATCGACGACCAGGATGCGCGTCGGCGTAATTACCATCCGGTCGATCCGGCCCGAGATACGCAGGTCCGGCGGGAGGTCTGGCGCGCCGCCGGCGATGGCCGCCTCCGCTACCGAGCCCGGTCCGAACACCTCGGCGAAGCGTGGATCCTCCAGCACCTGCAACGCCGCCGCGGCCATTTCCCCCCTCTGGTCGGCATCGAGGTCGCGCGCCTTGTCCAGCAGCTTCCGCGCACCATCCGCACGGGCCGCGGGCGCCAGGTCGGGCAATACTTCCAGCAGCTTATGGATCAGTTCGCCGCGTCGATAACGGCCGATCCCGCGTATTGTCGCAAGCGGCGAGGGCGCCGCCCCGCGCTCGATCTCGGCCAGTTGCGAGGGCGCGGCATAGCGCGCCGAGGCAGGCTCGGGCTGCGGTCGCGTATGTACCCAGTGCGGCAGCGCCACGGCGGTCTGTACTGTCGTTTTCGCCGGAGCCGGCCAGGGATCGACGCCGTAGCGCTTTACCTCGCCGATCATGCGCACATCCGCCGCGATCTCGGGCCGCACGAACGCCGCTTCGACACGGGCGTACCAGGAGGCCGGGTCGGGACCCTTATCGACCGCGCGGTTGCCGGGCAGGCGGCCAGCCACGATCACCCGGTCGCGGGCGCGGGTCAGCGCCACATAGAGCAGGCGAAGGCCCTCCTGCGCCTGCCGCTCCTCCTCATATTCGCGCGCCCGCGCACTCGCCCTACAGTCATCGGCCTTGCGCGGAGCGAAAAGAAAGCCGCCGGCTTGGGTCTTGAGCAGGGCGCCGCGCACCGTCTGCGGGCCGCCCGCCGCTTCGGGCAGGATGACGATGGGGGCTTCCAGCCCCTTGGCGCCGTGCACGGTCATCACGCGCACCTCGCCGCCGCCGGCTTCGAGCTCACGCTTGACCTGCACCTCATTGCGTTCCAGCGCGGCGGCGAAACGTTCGAGATCGTAGATGCCGCGCCCCTCGGCTTTCAGCGCCTCGGCCAGCAGTTCGTCCAGTACATCCTCCGCCTCACGTCCGAGCCGGGTGAGGATGCGCTGGCGCACCGAGCGTCCTTGTCCGTCAAGATAGGACAACACCCGGCCAAGCCAGTTGAAGGGTGTGCGCGATCGCCCCTCGCTTCCGGCCCAGCCGAGGAAGCTGCGCGCTTCCGCCCAGGTCGGTTGCTCGTCGGCGCGTGCGTTCAGCACCGACCAGAGCGGGCGTCCCTCGCGACCATAGGCGAGGGCGAACAGGCTGTCCTCGTCCACCGAGCAGAACGGGCTGCGTAGGAGGGCCGCCAGGGTAAGGTCGTCGGACGGAAACTGGCAGAACCGGACCAAGGCCAGCACGTCCTGGAAGACGATGTGGTCCGAGAGCGTCAGCTTGTCGGCGCCCGCCACGGGGACGGCGATGTCCTTGGCTTTCAGGGCGCGGATCACCTCCTCGAACAGGGCGTCTCGTTTGCGCACCAGGATCAGGACATCGCCGGGCGTAGCGGGCCGGGGATATTCTTCGCCGTTGGGGCCGCGATCTTTGGCGATCACGGCGTCCTCACGGACGATACGTTTTACCTCCAGCGCCACCTTGCGCGCCAATCGCTTGCGGGCGCTTTCGGGCGGATCGACATCCACCGGGTCCCAGGCGTCCGGCGGATCGTTTTTAGCGTCGGCCTCCAGCGGCCACAGGTCCACCGTGCCGGCGCCGAATGGACGGCGCGCCGTGTGCGCCACAGTTTCCTCGCTCCACGGCGCCAACGCCTCGCGCGCCGCGGGATCGGCGAACACCGCATCGACGAAACCGAGCACCTCGGGCGTAGAGCGCCAGCTCTCGACCAGTTTGGGGCCGATGAAGGGGCGCCCGGCCCCGGTCGCGCGAGCGTCATAGGCTTGGGTCTGCTCCAAGAACTGCTCGGGCTGCGCACCCTGGAACGAATAGATGGACTGTTTCTCGTCACCGACCACGAAAACGGTGCGTTCCAGAGGCCGATCACTCGGCAAGCCAGACCCGGTGAAGAACTCGCCGGTCAGCGCCTCCAGGATCGCCCACTGCTCGGGCGCTGTGTCCTGCGCCTCGTCCAGCAAGACGTGGTCGATGCCGCCATCTAGCTTGTAGAGCACCCACGTCGCCGCGTCGGCCTTCGTCAGCAAGGCGTGGGCGCGGGCGATGAGGTCGGGAAAGTCCAGCGCGCCGCGCGACACCTTCTCCCCCTCGTAGAGCTCGGCATAGGCGTAGGCGAGCGCCAGGGCGTGGACCGTGTCGGTGGCCACGCGGGCGGAGCGCAGGCGCAGGTGTGCGGCGTGGCAACGGGTCTGTTCGCCTGCCAGCCAAGCCTTGATCCCTGGGTCGATGGCCTTGGTGCCGATATTCTTTAGCGGCTCGCCCTTGCCGGTCGAGAATAAGCCCCAGACGGTTTCAAAGCTGCCGCCTTCGGCTTCCGCCAGAGCCGCCATGCCCGCGCCGAGCGCCAGATCAGTCTTAGCGGAGGAGGCAAGCAGCGCGCGCACCGCCTCACGCCACGCGGGCCAGTCACAAGCGTTCACCGCCTCGGCCTCGATCGCCTCCACCGTGGTCGGCGTATCGAAATCGCAGGCTTCCCATATATCGGCGACGGCGCCCTCGAACCCGCCGCAGCGGTCAAGGTAGGTGGTGATCGCTCGCCGCTCGATCTCGAAAGTCTTCAGCAGAGCCTCGAAGCTGGCGAGATCCAGCTCCACCGCGAAATGGGTATAGGCGAGCGCCACTGGGTGATCCGGCCGGGCCAGCGCCAGTTCGGCCAGCCCGTCGCGCGCACGGGCGGAGACGGCGGCGGCCTGCACATCGTCCAGCACGTTGAAGCCGGGCGCCACGCCGGCTTCCAGTGGAAAGCGGCGCAGCAGGGCCTCGCAGAAGGCGTGCAGGGTCTGGATCTTCAGCCCGCCCGGCGTCTCCAGCGCCTTGGCGAACAGGACGCGCGCGCGGGACAGATCGACCGGCGTCTCGCCCTCGTCGGAGAGCTGTGCAGTGAGGACTTCGTCGCTCATCACCGACCAAGCGCCGAGCCGTTCAAACAGGCGCCGCTGCATCTCCGCCGCCGCCGCCTTGGTATAGGTCACGCAGAGGATGGCCTCCGGCTTAACCCCGCGCAGCAGTAGGCGCGCCACGCGGCTGACCAGGGTGGAGGTCTTGCCCGACCCGGCATTGGCGGTGACGAAGGCGGAGACGGACGGGTCCGAAGCGGCCCTCTGGGCGTTGGGCGCGGTCATTCCCCGCCCTCGTCGCCCGCGCCGGTGACGTGCCACTCGAACACCCGCGCCAGATGGTCGTAGTCGCCCCGCCCCCGGTCGCCGATGAACTGCGGCGCGGACCAGGATCGGTAGGGGTGGTCCGGATCGCTGAACCGCCGCACCCGCGAGACCAGGCCGGCCAGGGCGCGTTCGGCCTCCACGCGGGACGCGGCGGCGGCGAGCGGTTGCTGCACCTCACCCGGAACCCGCCGCCCGGTGACACGGACGTAGAGCAGATCGCTGGGCTCGGCCTTGCCTACCCCCTCGAACCCACCGCCCATCAGGATCGCGGCGGTCAGGGTCAGCTGCGGCGAGAACCCGCGCTCCATCTGCTTCTTTGAAGGCGCAGCGCCGGTCTTGAAGTCGAGCACATGCGCCAGCGGTCCGTCGAGCTCGATTCGGTCCGCCTTGGCGGTGACGGTGAAGGTCTGACCATCGACAGCGAGCGACAACAGCCCCTCCCGCTCGATCATGAAGCGGCGCCCCGGCGCGCGTCGAGCCGCCTCGAATTCCGCCGCCCATCCCGCCAGTCGCCGGGCCAGCGCCCGTTCCCGCGCCATCGCTGGTTCGTTCACCCCGGCCGCCGCCAGGGCTTCGAGCAGGAGGCGCTCGAACAGTTCCGCGGCCTCATCCGTCAGGCCGATCTCGTGCGCCTCGGCGAAGCTCTGAAAAGCGCGGTGGATGGCGGTGCCGCGCGCGCGGGCGTCCATCGGCATGTCCGGCGGGTCGAGCGTCCGCAGCTTCAGAATCTCACGGGCATAGATGGCGTAGGGGTCACGCACCCATGTCTCGATCCGGGTGACCGGCAGCTTGGTGGGGCGGGCTTCCAGCGGTGGCCTGGGCTCAGGCCGCCGGGTCGGAGCAAGTTCCGGGGGCGGAGGCTGGATCGGCGCGTCGAGGGTGCGCGCCCAGGCCAGCACCTCCGGTCGGCTCGGCAATCCGACAGGGTTTTTCTCGGTGTTGGCGCCGCGCGCCAGGGTTTCCAGCCGCCACAGCCAGCGCGACCGAACCGCTGGCTGTCCGCCGCGCCGCTCGGTGGTCACCAGCACCACTTCGGGGGTACAGGCGGCCTGGGCGAAGTCGTGGGCGGATAAGCCGATACGACGCTCGGGCGGCGGCAGGCCAATGGCGGCGCGCATGGGGCGGGAGAAGAAGGGATCCACCGGCGGCAGGCGCGGCCACACGCCTTCCTCCAGCCCGGCGAGGATGAGCAGGTCCGCGCGCACCAGCCGCGCCTCGATGGCGCCGAGGATCTGCAGGCGTGGATGCAGCGCTCCGCCCGGTCGCACGGTCTGGCCACCGAGCAGTTCAGCGACGATATCGGCGAAGGCGGCGGCCGTGATGGGCGGCAGGGCGTCGCCGTCGGCGATCAGGTCTGAGATGAGCGCTGAAGCCGCCTCGCCCGCCTGCCCGTCCCAGGCGCGTGGCGTCAGGGCTTCCATCGTCTGCGCCAGCGCTTCGGCCGCACGGTGAAGATCGGCGGGACCGGCGGCGAACAGATCCGCGAGGGGCGTGAGGGCGGCGTGCGCGGTCTCGGCCAGGGCGATGGCGGCGTCGAAACGCTCCGGCGCGGTTTCATCCGGCCGGTCGCGGCGCTCCGTCAATTTCGCGACCAGGCCGTTCCAGCCTCGCGGTCGCGGCCCGCGCAGGCCGTAGCGTTCGAGATGGCGCAGAGGCGCGCCATCCTCCCCAACCAGGATGCAGAGCGGATGCTTCAACAGGGCAAGCAGGGTTGGCGGATCGAACCCTTCCGCTACCGCGCCGACCACGAGACCGACCAACACGCCCACCGGCGTTTCCGCCAGAGGCCGACCGGCAGAACTGTCGGCCTCGATGCGCCAGCGAGCGAGGCGGGCGGAGACGCGGCGGGCCAGGGCCTGATCCGGCGTCACCAGGGCGGCGGTGCGACCGGGCGTCTCCAACGTCTCGCGCAGTAGAAGGGCGATGGCGGCGGCGGCCTCTTCCTCGGCGCGGGCGGAGATCAGGGTCAGGCCCTCCAGCCCCTCGGCGATCGGATCGACGCCGGCCGCCTCGCCCTGGTCGCGCAGGGCCTTGATCTGAGCCAGCCAGTCTTTTGTCTCGTCAGCGGGACGGAGCGCCTCGTTGATCACCCGTCGGCGGGAGCGACCGCGCACCGCCTCCGCCGGCGTCTCGGGCGAGGGCCAGTCTCGCACGGCGTCCCGGCTCACCCCGGCCCGGCCAAGCAATCGGCGCAGGGCGCCTTGCGGGTGATCCTGATCGACCTTGATCCAGGCGCTCTCGGCGAGATCGCGGTCGAGACCCGGCAGCACGACCAAGCCCCTAGGCGCCTGCGCTATCACCGCCAGGAGGTCAGCGGTCGCCGGGACCGAACCCGTGGAGCCCGCCGCAACCAGCGGCCGCTGCGGCGGCGTCACACGCCACTGTTCGGCCAAGGCGCGCAATAGGGCCGTGCGGCGGGCGGCCACATCGGCGAAACCGAGTTCGTCGAGGCGCCGAGGCCAGAGTTCGGTGGCGACGCGCAGGGCCGCGGCGGAGACCTTCCAATGTTCGGCGAATTCGCCCTGAACGATGCTCGACGGATCGCGGGGCGGCTTGGCCTCCTCGATGGCGGCGGAATCGAGGAAGGCGGCAAGGGCGTCCGCCAGTTGCAGCGCGCCCTGGCCCTCCAGCGCCGGAGCGAAATCCCCGCGATGGTCGAGCACCAGTCGCGCCAGCTCGAATCGCCGGCGCATCGGGCTGATGGCGGGCGGCAGGTCGAGCGCCAGATCGCCGAGCTCGAAGGGCGGCTCGCCCTCTTCCAGGTCGCCGAGGGCAAGAATCTGGGGGAGGAGCACCGGCATGCCGCCCGCTGCACCGACGAAGGCCTCGGCCAGGGCGCGGGCGCCGCGTCGTGTAGGTGTGAAGACCACGGCCTCGGTCAGGGCCGCCGGGTCGTCCGTGGCCAGTTCCGCATGGAGGATCCGCGCCAAGTCGGCCAGGAACGGGCGGTGCGCGTCGATGGAGAACCAGCGCGGGGCGGGTCCGGCAAAAATCATCGGGCGAGCCGCGCCTCGGCGACCTTCAGCGCCTCGGGATCGCCCACATGCATCCAGTCGCCTTCCATCAGCGCTCCATGCAGCCGCCCCGCCGACGCCCACTCAGCCCAGAACGGCCCCTTGAGGGGAAAGAGGCCGAACTCGGTTTCAGGATGCGCGTAGATGGGTCGAGGATCGACCACGTGGACGCCCATATAATTGAGCGGCGCGGATGGAGCGCCGTTGACGCGGCGCGGAGCGAGCGCGCCATCGTCGTCCATGAAGAAATCGCCAGGCCCGTCGAAGCCGGAGGTGCGCTCCATCCGCGCCAGCATCAGGCGTGCGGCCATGCGGGCCGGCTCGTAACCGACGCAAAGGTCCTGAATGGCGCGGGCGGGGGGCTCGGCGTCCTCGCGCCAGACGCTGTCGATATTGGCCACGAGGATGGGTCCGTCGCCGAGCAGGGCCGCGGCGCGCTTGATACCGCCGCCGGTCTCGAGCGGCAGAGGATGTTCGCGCTCGTCCGAGATGGCGATCTCTAGCCCCGCCCTACGTTGACGAAGGTGGTCGATTAGGCGGTCGGCGAAGGCGTGGACATTGACCACCGCCCGCTTCACCCCCGCCTCGGCCAGCCGCTCCAGCATGTGATCGATCAGGGCCTTGCCGCCGACCTCCACCAGCGCCTTTGGTCGGTCGTGGGTGAGTGGCCGCATTCGCGTGCCGAGCCCTGCGGCCAGCACCATGGCGGTCTCGGGGACCTTCATTGGCGCAGAGCCTTTGGCGCGTGCCGGTCGAACCAGTCGCGGATCGGCTCCATACCCGGCTTGGAAAGATCGCGCTCGAGTATGCCCCAGGTGCGCGGGACGAAGCGGGCATATCCCGGCTTGCCGTCGCGCTTCACCAGCCGGCCCCACAGGCCCACCAGCCGCGCCGTGTTCAATGCCGCCAGCGCCCAGTAGTCGGCAAGAAAGGTTTCGCGATCCACATCCGGCGCGGCGGCCAGATAGTGGTCGAGCATGGCCAGTTCGAGCTCGGGCGGTACGTCGCGGCGCGCGTCCTGCAGCAGGTGCAGCAGGTCCCACGCGCGGTGGCCGCGCACGGCGTCCTGGAAGTCGAGCAGGCCAACCCGCGCCGCGCCCCGCCGCTCGGGCAGCCAGATCAAGTTCTCGGCGTGATAGTCGCGGTGGACGAAGACGTCCGCGCCCGCCTCGCCGCGCGCACGGACCGGCGCCCACAGGGCGTCCCACGCCGCCAGAACCTCAGGCGAATACGGCTCTGCGCCGATGGAGACCGGCCACCATTCCACAAATGTATCGAGGCCGATCTTGAGGGCCAGGGCGTCGTAGCTGAGCAGCGGCCAGGTCGCGCCGCCCCCTTCCAGCACATCGAGTGGAGGGGTGCGATGCAGTTCGGCGAGGAGCTCGACCGCCGCCTTATAAAGCGGGACCGGATCCGCGCCCTCCGCCGCCAGCACAGCGAAAAGGTCGCCGCCGAGATCTTCCAGCACCGCCAGTCCGACCTCCGCATCGAAAGCGAGTACTTCGGGCGCCGACAAGCCGCGCTCGCGCAGGTAGGCGGCGACGGCGGCGAAGGCGTCTACCCGGCCGGCGGCGAGGCGGTAGCTGGCGTTGTAGCCGAGGGCGAGGCGTTCGACCTCGCTGGCGCCCGGCGGGCAGGGAGCGGTCTCCAGGCGGGGGGCCTGATCCATCAGGATGCGAGTCGAGCCGTCGAGCAGGTGCAGCCGCTCATAGGCGCGGGTCGACGCGTCGCCACCCATGGGCTCACGGCGGGCGTCCCCGAATCCGGTCCGTTGCAGGAAGGCGATTCTCAGCGCCTCGCGGTCGTCACTCGCCGTCAAACCCGTCCCGTCCCTTCCATGCGCCCTGCCCCTCGATGTGGGCAATTCGCGCGCCTTCCTGCTCGCCCGGTTCCAGGCGGATGTCCAGCCGGTCGCGCGGCAGGGCGCCGTCCAGCCGCTCCGGCCATTCGATGATGGCCGCGCCGTCCTGCAGGGCTTCGTCTAGGCCGATCTCATAGGCCTCATCCGGCGACTTCAGGCGGTAGAGGTCGAAGTGGGCGACCGGAAAGTCTGGACCGTCGTAGGTCTGGACCAGGGTGAATGTGGGGCTGGGCGCCTCTTCATCCTCCCCCGCCAGCCTTCGGACCAGCGCCCGCGCCAGGGTGGACTTGCCGGCGCCGAGCGGTCCGAACAGGCAGACGGCCTCACCGGCCCGCAGCTGTGTTGCGACGGCGCGGCCGAGCCTTTCTGTGGCGTCCTGGTCCGGCAGGGCGAGGGTGGGCATCGTTCCGATCTAAGCCATCCCGGCGCGACCCGATAGCCGCGCTGAGAGACACTGGGCCTTGCATGAAGGTGACGCAGGCGTCAGAAATACAGGCCGAGGATTGTCCTGCGGCGGCAAGACCGTTGCGCGGCGCGAACTTCGCGATATGCAGACGTCAGCACGAACAAGGCGTGGGCCGAACCGCGCGAACGAGGAGCCCGATGGCCAAGATCACCTATGTTGCTCACGACGGCTCCTCGCGCACGATCGAGGTGAAGTCCGGCCTGACGGTTATGGAAGGCGCCGTGAAGAACAACGTGCCGGGGATCGACGCCGACTGCGGCGGGGCCTGCGCCTGTGCGACCTGCCACGTCTATGTGGACGAAGCGTGGATGGACAAGGTGGGGACGGCCTCGGCGATGGAGGAGTCCATGCTCGACTTCGCCGAAGGGGTGCAGCCGAACTCGCGCCTGTCCTGCCAGATCAAGGTGACCGACGCGTTGGACGGCCTGATCGTGACCACGCCGGAAAGTCAGCACTAGGCCTGGCCGGTCGGGAGCAGGAAACTTCCCAGCTTCTCCATCAGAACCGAGGGCGGGCGGCGGGGCCGACCGTCAAGGTGGATGCAGGCGGCATGGACGTCGGCGGTCGCCAACACCGTCTCGCCGCGCAGCAGGCTCTGGGTCACCTCCAGCTTGGCGCCCTTGAACACGTCATAGGTGGTGCGCACCAGGAGCGCGTCGTCGATCTTGCCGGGGCGCTTGAAGTCGATGGTCAGGCGGGTGACGACGAAGGCGGCGGGGTCAGGCCGGTCCAGCAGGTCCGCATGGCCCACGCCCGACAGGCGCAGGAAGTCCGACCGGCCGCGCTCGAAATATCGCACATAGTTGGCGTGGTAGACCACCCCGGTGAAGTCGGTGTCCTCGTAATAGACCCGCACCGGCAGGAAATGCACCCGCCCCTCGAACCAGCCGGCGGAGGGTTGCGTCGCGTTTGCAGTCGAACTCACGCTTTCTCTCCGTCTTCGGATCCGGTTCGATCACTTCTGGCTGCACAAGGTCAAAACGCAACAGCCAGACTGCGGCGTCAAAGCTGTGGAGCGGGCTTCCAAGCGGTGACGTCCGACTTTGCGCCTCGCCCGCGACAGGTTAACGAAGGCGGATGAACGCCGCCTCCGGCCCCATCGAGACCGCGACGACGCCTCCGCTCGATCCCACGGGCGCGACCCCGGTCATGCTCCAGTTCTTCGAGGCCAAGAAGAAGCAGCCCGAGGCGCTGGTCTTCTTCCGCATGGGCGACTTCTACGAACTGTTCTTCGACGACGCCAAGACCGCCGCCGCCGCCCTCGGCATCGCCCTCACCTATCGCGGCAAGCATGGGGGCGAGGACATTCCCATGTGCGGCGTGCCCGTCCATGCGGCCGAGGCCTATCTCGCCAAGCTGATCCGCCAGGGCTTCCGCGTCGCTGTGTGCGAGCAAATGGAAAGTCCAGCAGAGGCCCGGGCGCGGGGCTCCAAGTCCATCGTCCGGCGCGACCTCGTGCGGGTGGTCACGCCCGGCACCCTGACCGAGGACAGCCTGCTCGACGCGCGCGGGGCCAACCGGCTGGCGGCGGTGGCGCTCCGGGCCGGGCGAGCCGCCCTGGCCTCGGTGGAGCTGTCCACCGGGGAGGTGGAGAGCTTGGTGCTCGACAAAGCGGATCTCGCCGCGGTCTTGGCCTCGCTTCGCCCCACCGAACTGCTCGCCGCCGACCGCCTGTTTGCCGATGAGGTCGTGGCCGCCGCGCTGAAGGCTTCGGGCGCGGTGATCCAGCCCATGCCCTCGGCGCTGGCCGAACCCTCCGCCGCGCAAGCGCGGGTGGAGCGGCTCTACGGCGTGGCGACCCTCGACGGATTCGGCGCCTTCGAACCGGCGGAAGTTTCGGCCCTCGGCCTGATCGCCGCCCACCTCGAGACCACCCAGGCCGGCAAGCTGCCCATGCTGCGCCCGCCGCGCCGGGCCGAGGGCGCGGACACCATGGCCATCGATCCGGCGACGCGGGCTTCGCTGGAGATCGAGCGGGCTCAGTCGGGTGGACGCGAGGGCTCGCTTCTTGCCTGCCTCGACCGCACCGTCACCGCGCCCGGCGCGCGGCGGCTGGCCGACCGGCTGGCCCGACCCCTGCTCAGGGTCGAGGCGATCCGCGACCGGCTTGATGCGGTGGAGCACCTTGTGGAGCGCGCCGACCTGCGCGCCGAACTGCGCGCTCGGCTCAGGCAGGCGGCGGACATGGCCCGCGCCCTGTCGCGGCTCGGCCTTGGACGCGGCGGTCCTCGCGATCTCGGCGCGCTCCGGGCCGGACTGCTGGCCGGGGAGAGCATCGGCGCGCTCTACGCCCAGTCCGCCTCGCCCCTCGATCCGCAGCCCCGCGAGATCGCCGACGCCCTCGCCGCCCTGGCCCCCTCGCCCGAACTTGGCCGTTTGCTCGAACAGCTGAAGCATGGGCTGGAGGCGGAACTGCCCGCCCAGGCCCGCGACGGCGGCTTCGTGGCGCGCGGCTTCCGGCCCGAACTCGACCAGATGCGCCAGCTGCGCGACGACAGCCGCCGGGTGATCGCGGCGTTGGAGCAGCAACTGCAGATGCAGAGCGGCATCCCGCTCAAGGTCCGCCACAACGCGGTGCTGGGCTATTTCGTCGAGGTGGCTGCGGCCAAGGCCGACGCCCTGTTCCAGCCGCCCCTCAACGCCACCTTCATCCATCGCCAGACCCTGGCCAACCAGGCGCGCTTCACCACCGTGGAGCTGGCGGAGCTCGACGCCAAGATCGCCCAGGCCGCCGACCGCGCCCAGGCCATGGAGGTGGAGACCTTCGAGGCCCTGCGCCGCGCCGCCTGCGACCTTGGCCAGCCCTTGATGGCGGCCGCCGACGCCCTCGCCGCCCTCGACGTGGCGGCGGGCCTGGCCGAATGGGCGGTGGAGGTGGGCGCGGTCCGGCCCGAGGTGGACGACAGCCTGGCCTTCCACGCCGAGGGGGCGCGTCATCCGGTGGTCGAGGCGGCGGTCAAGCGCGCCGGAGACCCCTTCACCCCCAACGACTGCCGGCTGGATGGGTCGGGCGCAACCTCGGCGCGGCTCAGCATCGTCACCGGGCCGAACATGGCCGGCAAATCCACCTTCCTGCGCCAGAACGCCCTCCTCGCCGTGATGGCCCAGGCCGGCTGCTATGTGCCCGCCCGCCGCCTTTGCCTGGGCGTGGTCGACCGCCTGTTCAGCCGGGTGGGGGCGGGCGACGATCTGGCGCGGGGCCGCTCCACCTTCATGGCCGAGATGGTGGAGACCGCCGCCATCCTGACCCAGGCTACGCCGCGCTCGCTGGTGGTGCTGGACGAGATCGGCCGCGGCACCGCCACCTATGACGGTCTCGCTATCGCCTGGGCCTGCGCCGAGGCCTTGCACGACACCAACCGCTGCCGCGCCCTGTTCGCCACCCACTATCACGAGCTGGCCAAGCTGGAGGGGCGGCTGGCCCACGTGTGCAACCTGTCCATGCGGGCCAAGGAGTGGAACGGCGATCTCGTCTTCCTGCACGAGGCGGGACCGGGGGCGGCGGATCGCTCCTATGGGGTTCAGGTAGCCAAGCTGGCCGGCGTGCCCGCCTCGGTGGTGGCGCGGGCGAAGACCGTACTGGAGCGACTGGAGAACGAGCCGGGCTCCCCCGCCCGCCTCGACGACCTGCCCCTGTTCGCCGCCCTGGCCCCGAGCGCGGCTATCGTGGCCGAGCCCTCCAGGGTCGAGAAGGCGCTGGACGGGATAGACCCCGACAGCCTCTCGCCCCGCGAGGCGCTGGAGGCCCTCTACCGGCTGAAGGGTCTTTCCTGAGCCGTTAACCGATCGGCTATGACTCCCCGCTAGCCTGACGCAAGAAACAGGCCAGAGGGGGCGCAAGTGGCGCTCGGTGCACGTCTTGAGATGCGGCAGGGCCAGTCCCTGGTCATCACGCCGCAGCTGCAGCAGGCGATCAAGCTGCTGCAGTTGTCGAACCTCGAACTCGACGCCTTCGTCGATGCGGAGATGGAGAAGAACCCCCTCCTGGCTCGCGACGAGCGCGAGGATGCGCCTCAGGCCGAGCGCGAGATCGACGTCACGCCCGTCTCCGACAGCTTCGACCAGGCCCCCGGCGGGGCGGCGGAAGCCGACATGGACGCCCGCCACGACGACCTTTACGCCGACGCCGCCCCCGGCGACCGCGCCACCGGCGATGCGGGCGACGCCGCCCAGACCGCGACGCAGGGCTCGATCTCCGAAACCGGCGATGGCGGGGGGGCCGTCGACTGGTCCAAGGCCAACCGCTCCGGCTCCTTCGACACCGACGGCGAAGGTTTCGAAGGCGCGCTGACCAAGGACAAGACCCTGGCCGAACACCTGGAGGACCAGGCGGCCCTGTGCGGTTTCACCCCCATCCAGCGCGCCATCGCCTTTGCTTTGATCGGGGGCGTGGACGAGGGCGGCTATCTGCGCGTCTCCGTGGCTGAGACCGCCGAGCGGCTGGGCTGCTCCGAGGCGCAGGTCGAGGCGGTGCTGACCCGCTGCCAGGGCTTCGAGCCCACCGGCGTGTTCGCCCGCGACGTGCCCGAATGCCTGCGCCTGCAACTGCAGGAGCTCGACCGCTGCGATCCCGCCATGGAGGTCCTGCTCGGCAATCTCGACATGCTGGCCCGCCGCGACCTGGCCGGCCTCAAGCGTGTCTGCGGGGTGGACGACGAGGACCTGCGCGAGATGATCGGCGAGCTGCGCGCCCTCACCCCCCGTCCCGGCGCGGCCTTTGGCGGCGAGCCGACCCAGGCGGTGGTCCCCGATGTGCATGTCCGCGAGGACAAGCTGGTCGGCTGGCGGGTCGAGCTGAATACCGACACCCTGCCGCGCCTGCTGGTCGATCAGCGTTACCATTCCACCGTCAGCCGCGGCGCGCGCTCGGACCAGGAAAAGGTGTTCGTCGCCGACTGCCTGGCCTCGGCAAACTGGCTGGTGAAGAGCCTTGATCAACGGGCCAAGACCATCCTCAAGGTCGCTTCGGAGATCGTGCGCCAGCAGGACGCTTTCCTGGCCTTTGGGGTGGAGCATCTGCGGCCGCTGAACCTGAAGACCGTGGCCGACGCCATCGGCATGCACGAGAGCACGATCAGCCGCGTCACCTCCAACAAGTACATGGCCACCCCGCGCGGGGTGTTCGAGCTGAAATTCTTCTTCACCTCCTCCATCGCCTCCTCCGACGGCGGCGCGGCCCACTCCGCCGAGGCTGTCCGTCACAAGATCAAGACGCTCATCGACAGTGAGCGCGACGACCGCGACGTGCTGTCCGACGACCGGATCGTGGAGATCCTGAAGGAGACCGGCGTCGATATCGCCCGCCGCACGGTGGCCAAGTACCGCGAGGCCCTGCGCATCCCCTCCTCCCTCGACCGCAAGCGCGCCTACAAGCAGGCCTGCTGATTTCTCTAAGCTTTTGAACCACCTTACGGGCGGGGCGTTGCCACTTTGGGGTCGTGGCGTCCCAAGCGTCCGACCTCTTGGTTCTTGACACAAAAGCTAAGGTGGAACGCAATGGCTCAGGCGACCGCGATCAACAGCCCCCTGGAGGGCTCATCCATGAGCAAGACCCTCACCCCCCTGAACGTCCAGGTTTCTGGCAAGCAGATGGAGACGGGCGACGCTCTGCGAACGCGGATCACCGACGACCTGAACGCCGGCGTCGGCAAGTATTTCGACAAGGGCGGCGACGCGGACGTTGTGGTGGCCAAGGACCGGTTCGGCGTGGCCGTCGACATCCTCGTGCGCCTGCCCACCGGCCAGCAGCTGGCGGCTTCCGGCCAGGGCGGCGACGCGCACTCGGCCTTTTCCGACGCCCTCGACAAGCTCGAGACCCGCATCCGCCGCTACAAGCGTCGGCTGAAGAATCACCATCCGCATAATGGCGGCCCGCGCGGTCCGGCCGAGACGGCGCCGCTGATGGTGCTCGACGCCAATGAGATGGCCGACGTGGACGACGACTGGGGGGATGAAGCCGAGGGCGCATCGGGATCGATGGTGATCGCCGAGAGCCAGGCTGAGATCAAGAACCAGTCCGTGGCCATGGCGGTCATGGAGCTCGACTTGTCGGACGCGCCGGTGGTGCTGTTCCGCAACGCGGCCCACGGCGGGTTGTCGGTGGTCTATAAGCGCGGCGACGGCCACATCGGATGGATCGATCCGGCGCGCACGCGCGTTTAGGCCCGTCAAACAGGGATTGGGTGCGACTGTGCCCGATCCCTGTGCAGCAAACTTTATTGTGATCAGATCGCGTGGATACGGCCTTGGCGAACGCGCCGGACCGGCCTAATCCGCGCCTCGTCAGTCCTTGGGGGCGTACAAGATGGATATCGGCGACTGGCTGGACCGCTCGGCCATTGCCCACAGATCGAGTGCGGACGGTAAGCGCCAGGCCCTGGCCGCCGTCGCCGAGATCGCCGCCCGCAACTTCACTCGGCCCGGCCTTCCACCGCTCAAGGGGTCCGAAGTGTTCGACGCCCTGGTGGAGCGCGAGGCGCAGGGATCGACCGGCGTCGGTCGCGGCGTCGCCGTGCCCCATGCCCGGCTGAAGGGGCTCGACCGCATGCGCGCGGTCTTCGTGCGCCTGGATGCGCCGGTGGCGTTCGATGCGGTGGACGATCAACCGGTGGACCTTCTCTTCGCCCTATTCGCGCCTGAGGACGCCTCCACCGAGCACCTGCGCGCCCTGGCCCGCGTCTCGCGCCTGCTGCGCTCTGAAGAGATGCGCCAGCTCCTGCGCCAGGCTCGCACCGCCGACGCCATCCACGCCATCCTGCGCCAGGACGCCGAAGTGACCGCCGCCTGAGGCGGCGCGCAGGGCGCAAAGTCGTCGGCCTGCCTGCCTCGCTCTTCGTCGCGCCCGACGCCCATTATCCGCCGTCTCCCTGCGCAGGTTCGGGGGAGACGGCAGTGTCGATCGCGGAGCACAGGCGCACGTCCGCGTTCTACGGCTGCAAACCGGTTGGGGAGGGTGCGGAGCATCCCGGCCCCGTCCGGGACCGTGGGGTAGTGCGCTGTGGGTTTCGACGAAGCTGGGATGCTCCGCGTGATCCGTTGCGCCTCCGGGGCGCCTGGCGCGA